>CAZHST010000011.1:0-83341 GCA_964535215.1 uncultured bacterium | reverse complement strand
TTTGCAGAAGAAGGGGAAGAAAAAAGGTCCGACCACACCTCACGTGCCGCCTCTAGCCCCTTATGATTTCCCTCTGACACCGTCTGTCCCGGAATGGACGCGTGGCCTGCCGGAGTGGGCTCGATCCCGAGAAGCGCCATCTCCCAGTCTACTGGATATCATCTGGGGAGCCATCAAACAACTCTTCGAGCCTATAGAGCTTCCTGTCGGGACTCCGGAACGGCGCTGGAAGCTACTAGCGCCGATCGATTTGTTCAGTCTTATATCGATTTTAGCGATCCGTCGTCCGATACCGGGAAAGGTCAGTTGGTTCCATCGTCATCTTCCTCTTCGAGTGCTTACCTCGATCGAGAGGTTTCTCAAAGGGAGGTCGTATACTGAGGCTGAAATAGCCGAAATTTATATGGAACGCTTTCTCAAGCCGTTAGCTCGAGAAGTGCCGGTCGAGCGGCTCCCTACTTACGAACAATGGCTCGAAGAAATAGGGGAGTTTATCGAAGAGTTTATCAGGTTCGTCGAATATGAGTCAGGAAAGATGATTCCTGTGACCGAATACGGTGAGATCTCGGAGGCTGTCTTATCGTTAGCCTTGGAATTTATGAAATGGAAATATCTTGGAGGGACTCCTCCGCCGATACCGATGTGGTTTCTAAGGCGTTTTCGCTGAGGTTTCAAGAGGTTCGAGTTGAGGAAAGAGCAGACGGATCATCTTAAGGAGGTCGCTTATCATGAATGGCTTCTGAAGGAGCGCATCCGCTCCGCGTTCCTGAGCCTGATGAGGTAGGAGGGTGCCAGCTGTGAGAATGAGAATTTTGATGTGTGGAGAAAGTTGACGGAGGGATTGCGCCAGTTCCAGACCATCGGGACGAGGGTGGATCAGATCAGTAATGAGGAGATCAACGTCAGAGCCATGTTTAGAAAGGAAGTTCAATGCCGATATTCCATCGTCAGCCTCTCCAACGATCCTCACTCTTCGCTGAAGGGCTGGATGATTTTCGACGATCTCGCGAAGAAGGCGTCGGGTGAGTCTCTCGTCATCCACCAGAAAGATTCTGAGCATCGCCCTTTCGAAACGTGATGGTTCGAGACAAGTCTGTCACACGGACCATGCCGTGTCAAGGACAAACTCTCACGAACGGCCTGTGAAGGCCATCACATGGAGGACCCGATGAAAAGACATGTCTGGATCGTTGCAGCAGGGCTCATTCTGACAGGACTCATGTTCCTGCTTCCCCCAGCCTGGCCCCAGATGGCGCTGAATCCTGAGACGCTCTTTCCGGTCTGGCTCGGGGACTTGTGCAGGGCCGCCTGCGCGTCGGTCCACTACGCGCAGAAAACTGTCTATCTCAGCCCGCATATCTGGGAAGACGGGAGGGGCTGGAACGCCAGGGTCCCCGCAGGCTGGCACGAGCGAGCGATTGAGTCGCTGGTCTGCTACTTCCGGCTGCAAAGAGGTGAAAATCACAGTCCCGGCTGGATGGATGCCGGTTTCACAAGCGACGGCGTTCGGGACGGTCTCCCCGGCATGGGAACAGCAGCCACCTCCCGGAGCGACGGTCCCTCAGCCGCCGCTTCCCGGTGTTGAGGACCCCCAGAATCAGGAGCTCCTGGCTCTGCATCGTCATCTCTCATCGAGGATGGAGCCGCTCATCGAAGACTTGAAACAGATGACGAAGTGGCCGATCTCCTCCGATTGGACCCGGCCCACTCTCTTTATCCAACCGCTCGGTTCCTCGGTTCTCGGTGCGTACAATTCGATGAACGAGATATACGTTTCCCCGGCCTGCCGGGAAGCCCTGCCGGATGCTCCGCTGCTGTATTGCGAAGCCGTCCTGCTGCACGAACTCGCGCATTGGGCTCAAGTCCATCTGAAGAGATGGCCGTCGTATTGGAGCTATAAGATCGAGGGAGAAGCCCATGCGCTGGAGCGAGAATGGTTGGCACTCCATTATCCTCCAGTGAAGCCGGTGAGCTTGAAGAATGCTCTTTTCGATCATGCCGGTTCCGGTCCCGATAAAGAGTTCGAGCGCCAGAGATGGACGACTCTGTTCCCATTTTTGAAGCTCAAGCCGCCAACCCTCGACGACCTCTTCCCGCTCTGGCTTGAGCATGCCAAGATGCACGTGTGGATTGGTCTCTCGTTCTGGGAGCAGGAGGAGAAATTGTACGTCGCCGTCTCTGTCTGGCGACAGGGGTATTGGTTTCTGGTAGAGGTTCATCAAAAAGGGGAAGACGGTCGACTTCACATGGTCGAAGCGTGGAACGAAGACGCGGGGTGACGAACAGGAACCCGATAGGAGGCGTGACCCGTCCGGGACGAGTGGGCACGGAACAATGAAGTCCTCTACTCCCTGAGGGCGTGTTTTGTAAATCGGGCATCTATGCGTCGACGGTCCCAAGACTTACCCCGGGAGGCCTGCATACTGTCCCAGTGGGGACTGGGCGAGGAGGAATCATCGCCGACCGGCATGCAGGAGTCAGCAGAGGGCATAGTGGCTTGGCACCAGCCAAGGGAAGGCCTGAACGGTTCCCGCAAGGGATGAAAAGCGAGGGGGAGCTTCCAGGTGTTGAGCCGGGGCAAGGCGCCCGCAACGCAGCTTAAGCTGCCCTTGGAAACGAGGGGCGAAGGTCCGGCTGGAACGTCTGGACAGGCAACCCCGGTTGAGGGCGACGGCCTGAGGGAACGCGTGGTCGGGAGGGCGAACCTCTTGGCTGCGCTGGCCCGTGTGAAGAGGAATGGCGGTAGCCCAGGGATTGACGGCAGGACCGTGGAAGAGCTGCCGGCCTATCTCAAGGCGTACTGGCTGGAGATCCGCCAAGCCCTGCTGGCCGGGACGTACCAGCCGCCCCCGGTCAAGCGGGTGGAGATCCCGAAGCCCGGAGGCGGCGTACGGAAGCTGGGGATTCCAACGGTCCTGGACCGGTTCATCCAGCAAGCCCTGTTGCAGGTCCTACAGCCGGAATGGGATAGGACCTTTTCCAACGGGAGCTACGGCTTTCGTCCAGGGCGATCGGCCCCCCAAGCCATCGCCCAGGCCCAGAGGTACCTGGAGGCGGGCTATAGCTGGGGCGTGGACCGTGACCTGGAGAAGTTCTTTGACCGGGTGAATCACGATAAGCTGATGAGCCTGGTCAAGGAGCGGGCACGGCTCGACGGGTGTTGAAGCTCATTGACCGGTCCCTGAAGGCCGGAGCGCTGACGGGGGACGGCTTCGAAGCCACTCTGGAGGGAACGCCGCAGGGGGGGCCGCTGTCGCCCTTGCTGGCGAACCTGCTGCTGGATGGGCTGGATAAGGAGTTGGAGAAGCGGGGCCACCGCTTTGGGCGCTACGCGGATGATGGCCACATCGATGTGAGGAGTGCGCGGGCGGGGGCGCGAGTCCTGGCGAGTGGGACACGGTCCTTGAAGGGGAGGCTGAAGCTGGCGGTCAATGCGGCCAAAAGGGCGGTCGACCGGCCGTGGCGGCGAGCGTTCTTGGGCTTTAGCTTCACAGCGCGCCAGCCGAACCGGCGCCAAGGGAGCGCAAAGGCGCTCAAGACGTTCAAGCAGGAAATCCGTCGACTCACGCACCGCACGCGTGGGGTATCATTGCCCCAGGTGGTGCAGGAAGTGCGGCGGTATGCACGGGGTGGTACGCTTACTTTGGCTACGCGGAAGCCCCGTCCGTCTTCAAGGAGTTGGATTCCTGGATCCGACGCCGCCTTCGGTGCTACCTTTGGAAGCAATGGGGGCGACGGCGATACCGGGAACTCCGGAACCGTGGGGTGAGCCGCGACCTGGCCTGGAACACGTACAAGTCGGCGCACGGCCCATGGCGTTTGAGGCGGTTGTCTCGCCAGGGCCGCCCTCGGCCATCCTGGCGGCGGGGTAACGGGGGCAGGAGTAGTTCGATCTTCGCCCCCTGGGCATAAGAGGGGTCCTAAGGCCATCGACGCTTCCTCCGCTAGCCGGAGGTGCTTCCTTCAGGGCCTCAGGAACCCAGAGTAGCATGGGCTGCTCCGAAGGCAAAGGTATTTATGAAACCAGAGTTCTTGTCAAGCCGGGCGACGAACGGCTCATCCTCCACCACCAGGATCGTCTCCGAGGGCCTGTTCCCCTCCTTCACCCCCTGGAGGAACCAGGGGGAGCCGGACCGTGAAGGTGCTCCCCCGGCCTTCCCCCTCGGACTCGGCCCAGATCTCGCCGCCGTGGAGCTCGACCAGCCGCTTCGTCAAGGCCAACCCTAAGCCGGTCCCCTGCTGCTTCTGTTGATAGGGGCCCTCCACCTGCTCGAATTCCAGAAAGATGCGCTCCTGATCCTCCGGTTTGATCCCGATTCCCGTATCGGCCACACTGATCTCCACGAACTCACCGGACGGCGGACGGCGGACGGCGACGACCACGCGGCCTCCCTCGGGGGTGAACTTGATGGCATTGGAGAGGAGGTTATACATGATCTGCCGGAGCTTGCCCGGATCAGCCTGGATCCGGCTAAGCCCCGGTTCAACGTTCAAGTCGATGGTTAAACCTTTCTTCTCAGCAAGGGGCCTGACCATGGTGATGTAAGCCCCGAACGCCTCGTCCAGGATGACCTCTGTGGGGGAAAGCACCATCCTCCCCGCCTCGATCTTCGAGAGGTCTAAGATATCGTTGATGAGCGCCAGGAGGTCCAGGCCGCTTGTATGGATGTGGCTCACATATCTTAACTGCTTCTCGTTTAAAGGGCCGAAGGTCTGGGACTTGAGGAGCTCGGCGAACCCGATAATGGAGTTTAACGGGGTCCGGAGCTCATGGGACATGTTGGCTAAGAACCGGGACTTGTGGCGAGAGGCCTCCTCCAGGTGTTCGATAAGCATCTGAAGTTCCTGGGTTCGTTCCCTCACCTTGAGCTCCAGGTTCTCCGAATACTCTTTCAGGTTCTGGTAGAACCGGGCCTTTTCAATGGCGATCACGGCCTGATTCAGGATGATGGTCAGGATCCGGACCGTGTTGTCATTCAACGCAGACGGGGAGGGATAGGAGAGGACGAAGAGGCCGATGACCCCCTCACGGCCGACGAGAGGGAGGTAGAGGGAGGCGATGGACCCATCCGAGGTGAGAATCGGCCGCCGTTCCAACATCGCCTGCTGGATCGGCCCCTCTTCAGCGCCAGCCGCCCAACCAACAGCCACCTGGGGTTCGACGTTTGGAGCCTGAAGGCTGGAGTTGAGGGTGGCCTTCACCTCGAGGGAGCCGGAAGCGGGGTTCAGAAGCATCAAGGTGCACCCCCCTCCCCCAATCTCCTCCAGGATACTCTCCACCAGGGCTCGACACGTGCTCTCCAGATCCAGGGCCTCCCTGAGGGCATCGGACGTCCGGCGGATGAGGGAGAGCTCTTCGATCTTCTCCTCGTAGCGTCGGGAGACCTCGGCCAACGCTTTGGCGTAGAGGTCCCGTTCCTGCTCCAACCTAGCGATCACCTCATCAGGCTCCACCTTTTGAGGGCCTGGGAGGTGCGGGGTCGGTGTCTCCAGTCTGGGGGCTGGTGTTTCCTTCATCGGGTCGTCATCCGGCAAAAAGAGTCTGAAGGATCTTTCCGTTCGAGCTGAGCTCCTCAGCGGACCGGCGGATCTCAGCCTCGGTCAGCCCCACCACGGCTTTGGCGGCAGGATCGAGGAGCAGAGTCCAGTCCTCTCCCCCACCCTCTGCCCCTTTCGCCAGGAGATCGCCGATGTGGACGATGGAGACGAGAAGGGTCTCGGCGGGAGGGGCCGCACCGGGCCGGTGGTGGAAGGCGATAGCCTCCACAAGGGAAGGCGGCAGCTTCCACTGATCGCTCAACCATCCCCCCACCTCGGCGTGGTCAAAGCCCAGCATCGCCGCCTCGACCTCGTGGAGCGGGCAGCCCTCCATGGCCGCCAGCTCACAGACGACGTGGTATCGGTCGGGGAACACGCGATAAAGGGCCACGCGGCCGATATCGTGGAGGAGCCCGGCGACAAAGGCGGTCTCCCGCTCCCGAACCTTCCCGGAGGCGGCGACGATGGTTGAGCCGATGGCCGCGGTGAGGGAATGCCGCCACAGCCGCTCCCGCTCGATGGAAGTCTTGGCCCCCTTCCCCCAGAGGGCATCAAAGACGGAGATCCCAAGGGCCAGACTCTTGATCAGATCGAACCCCAGCAGGACCACGGCCTGGGTCACCGAGCTGACCCTCCGGAGCTGGCCATAGAAGGCCGAATTGGCCAGCTTGAGGATGCGGGAGGTGAGCGACTGATCGGTCATAATCACCTGGGCCAGATCCTGAGCCGAAGACCGGTCATCCTCCACCACCTCGATCAGTCTTGAGAGGACCACCGGGAGAGTTGGAAGGTCCACAAGGCGTCTAATCAGGATGCTGGCCTCTTCCCGACTCATCGAGGGGGATTGGGGCTTGACACCGCCAAGGGAAGACATGGGAAGACCTCCTCAAACGGTAAGATCGATGAGCTGCCCTGTGGGAGACTCCGGATCCCCGCCTCCTGCCTCTAGCGTCTCTTCGTCTGTGTGGCATCTGGCTTGGTGGCCGGGGTCTGGGCCCGGGGATCGGGCATCTCCCATCGGGCGTCGGGGACGTGACCGGGGCTGACGGGGGCTCCTGGGCCTGGAGTCCGTTGGGGGCCTTCCCGGGGGGAGGATGTGGCCGGGACCGTCCGAGGCGATGTTCGATGGCATGGTTACCTCCTCCCAGAGGGGACCCTCCCCTGAAGCCATCCTCTCGCTTCCCGATCTAAGGCTTCCGCCAGCCCGCTGATCGCAAGGCGGGTGGCGTCGTCAAAGGCCCGCCCCGGATGGCCCTTCACCTGGACATCGTAACGTCCCCCCCACAGGGGGTGACCCGTCGAAGGGTGGATCAGGCGGGCCTCAAGCCCCACCCGGGTGATCTTGGTCAGCCGCTCCCAATACTGCTCGTAAAGAGAGACTTCCACGACAACCACCGTCCCAACGGCCAGGCCCTCTCCGGAGGGCGGAGACTGGAGGGAAGCCACGAGGGACTGAAGACGGGCACCTCCAGTTTGCCCATCTCCTGTGACCGTCCAGGCCCCGGTCTCTCGGAGCCAATCATGGCTCTTTACATTCCCCCACCGGGCCCCGAGCTCCTGGGCGAGGAGACGAGCCATCCGCTCGGCGACCGCCCTGTTCGCTTCATCGGACCAGACAGGGAGCACCAGAACGGCTGCTCCTGTTTCTAAACGGTCGTGGCCCAGGTGAAGGAAGGCCTGACGCTCCCCCAGGCACCCTCCGGCCGGGAGGGAAGCAATGAAGAGGGCCAGGAGAACCCTGACGGCCATGATCCTCCCCTTCTTCTCCTTCATCGCAGACCGCTTAGCTTCGCCACAGGAATCCGATCGTCTTCGAGGGCCAGATCCCGAAGGCCGATCCCCAGACGACGGAGGCGGGCCCTGAGGCGGAGGAGGGCCGAGCTGTGGAGCTGGGAGACGCGGGACTCGGAGACCTCCAGGATCGCCCCGATCTCCTGGAGCGTCAGACCCTCCTGGTAGTAGAGGGCAATCACCACCCTCTCCCGAAGGGGCAAGGTGGCAATCAGCCGGCCGAGGAGAGCCAGGCGCTCCCTCCCGAGGAGATCCTGGAGGGGATCACCGGCGTGGGAATCCCCCAGACGATGGCTGAGGGGGAAGGGCTCCTCCTCCCCGGCATCGGATCCCGGTTCGTCAAGCGAGAGGAGGCCGAAGCCGCAGGCCTGGCCGAGCTGATCATAGTAGCTCTTAAGATCCAGGCCCAGATAGGCCGCTACCTCCTCGTCCTCCGGCGGGCGGCCGAGCTTCTGCTCCAGCGTCATCAGCGCCCTTTCGATCTCCCTGGCTTTCTGACGGATCGAGCGGGGGAGCGGATCCAGCTGCCTCAACTCGTCAAGGATCGCCCCTTTGATCCGGGCCCGGGCGTACGTCGAGAATTCGACCCCAAGCTCCGGATCGAAGTCCTCGATGGCCGAGAGGAGGCCCAGGATCCCTGCACTCTCCAGATCCTCCACCTCAAGATGGGAGGGGAGGTGGAGGCGCATCCGCCCGACCACGAAGCGCACCAGGTCGATGTAGTGCTGAACGAGCTTCTCCTTCACGCGCGGGTCCCCGGTCTCGCGGTATCCCCGCCAAAGGGCCCTGATGTCCTTCATCGTCCTTCCGCTGGACTCAAATTGGAGGCCACACCTCTTGTCCCTGATCCCCTGTCGCCGGTCCCCGGTCTCCCGAGGAGGCGGCCACAACCTCCACCCCCTTCCGGGTGAAGGGAAAGGTCTTGCCCGTCCACCCGGGTCTCCAGGATCACCGCCCCGGGACCCAGCTCCCGCTTGCCCGACTCCATCGCCTCGATGAGGGTTATGGTCCTGAACCCCTTAATCCCCATCGGTGACCTCCACCATCCCGACGGACCGGATGCTCACCTGGGGGGCGATCTCGGCGTAGGAGAGGACCGGAAGGTGCGGAAGGCTCTGTTCGAGGAGGCTCCGAACGTGCCGGCGGATGGAGGGGGAGCAGAGGAGAACCGGCAGCGTCCCCTGGGGTTTGAGTCGCTCCAGCACCTG
This sequence comes from uncultured bacterium, assembly GCA_964535215.1. Lineage (GTDB taxonomy): Bacteria > Methylomirabilota > Methylomirabilia > Methylomirabilales > JACQHM01 > JACQHM01. The sequence goes on along the minus strand of CAZHST010000011.1, from coordinate 74,804 downwards.
GGCGATGGCCTGGATGAGCCGTTGGGCCAGTCGGGGCTCCAGGGCGAAGGGCACCCCCTCCTCCCGACTCCCCAACGCCTCGAGGATCAGGGTCTCCGTCCGGGGACTGAAGGTCAGCACCTTCAGGACCCCGTCGGGGGGAAGGTGGGTGCGGCAGATGGCCTTGCCGAGGGCCTGCCGGACCTGCTCCGTCAGGAGACCGGGATCCTTGGTGATGGAGGCCGCATCGGCCAGCGCCTCTAAGATCGTCGGGAGGTCCCGGATGGAAACCCCTTCGCTCAAAAGGTTCTGCAGGACCCGGTGGACGGTCCCCAGGGGGAGGAGGTTCGGCACGACCCCCTCCACGACGGCCGGATGGGTCGTTTTCAGGGTGTCGAGGAGGGTCTGAACAGCCTGCCGGCTCAACAGCTCCCTCGCATGCTGGCGGATGACCTCGCTTAAGTGGGTGGCGATCACCGAGGGCGGATCCACCACCGTCCACCCTAGCACCTGGGCCCGCTCCTTCTGGTCCGCCGGGATCCATCGGGCCGGGAGGCCGAAGGCGGGCTCCCGGGTCTCCATCCCCTCGACGGGCCCGGAGGCCGTGCCGGGGTCCATGGCCAGGAAGTGGCCCATCCGGATCACCCCCGAGCCCACCTCCACCCCCCTGACCTTGATGGCGTAGCCCTCGGCCGGCAGCCGGAGGTTATCCCGGATCCGAACAGGGGGGACCACAAACCCCAGATCGGCGGCAAACTGGCGGCGGATCCGCCTGATCCGCTCCAAGAGATCGCCCCCCTGTTTCTCATCGACCAGCGGGATCAGGCCATACCCGACCTCCAGCTCCAGCGGATCAACCGGAAGCACCTGCTCCACCCGTTCCGGCCTTGCCGCAGCGGCCTCTTCCCGCTCCTTCCCCAGGGAAACGGGGTGAGCCTTGTAGCCGCTTAAGGCCACAGAGCCCGTGACCGTGGCCAGGAGGAAAAAGGGGAGATGGGGGAGCCCGGGGATGAGTCCCAGGAGGAGGAGCAGCGCCGCCGTGATGGCCATGGCCCGGGGAGAGCTCAGGAGCTGGCCGGCAAAGGCCCGCCCGAAGTCGGAATCCGAAGCAGCCCGGGTGACCACGATGCCGGCGGCGGTGGAGATCACCAGGGCCGGGATCTGGGTCACCAGGCCATCCCCGATGGTGAGGAGCGTATAGGTCTGGAGGGCCTCCATCGGCTCGAGGCCTTGCTGGACGATCCCGATGATCAACCCCCCCACGATGTTGATAAGGGTGATGAGGATCCCCGCCACCGCATCGCCCCGGATGAACTTGCTGGCCCCGTCCATGGCCCCGTAGAAATCGGCCTCTTGCGCGATCTCCCGGCGGCGGGCCCGGGCCTCGGCCTCGTCGATCAACCCGGCGTTCAGATCGGCGTCAATGGACATCTGCTTGCCGGGCATGGCATCCAGGATGAACCGGGCGGCGACTTCGGCGATGCGGCCGGCCCCCTTCGTGATGACCACGAACTGGACGACGACCAGGATCAAAAAGACCACGGCGCCCACCACATAGCTTCCCCCCACTACAAAGTGGCCGAAGGCCCCGATGACCCGGCCGGCCGCCGTAGGCCCTTCGTCACCGTGGAGGAGGATGAGCCGGGTGGAGGCGACGTTCAGCGACAGGCGGAAGAGGGTGGCGATGAGAAGGAGGGAGGGGAAGACCGAAAACTCCAGCGGCCTCAAGATGAACAAGGACACAAGGAGGACCAGGATGGAGAAGGTGAGGTTGAAGGTGAGCAGGAGGTCCAGGAGCCAGGGGGGCAAGGGGATCAGCATGACCGCCAGGACCCCGAGAATGGCGAGGGCGGTGAAGAGATCGCTCTGCCGGATCAGCCTCCCGGTGAGGTCTCCTGTCTTCGGCATCCTCCCTGTCGATCGTTCAGGCGACCGCATCGGCCTCCCCCAACGTGGTCCCGGCCTTCGTCTCTTGCTGCCCCACCAGATAGACATAGGCCAGGACCTCGGCCACCGCCCGGTAGAGGGCGACGGGAATCGCCTCCCCCACCTGGACCCCGTAGAAGAGGGCCCGGGCCAGGGGAGGATCCTCCACGATGGGGATCCCCCGCTCTTTGGCCCTCTGAACGATCCGCTCGGCGACGAGCCGCCTCCCCTTGGCGATCACGACGGGGGCCGGCATCCGTTCCCGGTCGTAGCGGAGGGCCACCGCCAGGTGGATAGGGTTAACAATGACGACGGTAGCCCGGGGGACCTGGCTCATCATCCGATGCCGGGCCATCTCCTGCTGAAGGCTCCGGATCCTGGCCTTGATCCGGGGATCCCCTTCGGTCTGCCTGAGCTCCTCCTTGACCTCTTCCCTGGTCATCCTCAGGCCCTTCTCGTGAAGCCACCGCTGCCACCCATAGTCCAGGAGGGCCAGGAGGAGGAATGCCAGGCTGACCCGGATGAGGAGCGTGAAGGCCCAGCGGCCCTGCCAGGTCAGAAGATCGGCCAGGTCGGCGTCGGCCAAGGAGGGGAGATGGTCCCACTCAGAAGCGATGGTGGAATACACGATGAGGCCGAGGAGGAGGAGCTTCAGGAATAAGAGGGCCAGGCCCACCAGGGACTTCCCGGAGAGGAGGTTCCGCAAACCGGTCCGAGGGTTCAGCCGGGCAAAGTTGAAGGCCACGGCCAAGGGGGTGTAGAGAAAACCCGTTTGGAGGAGGTTCACCGCCATCCCCGCCGCCAGGGCCGTCGCCAGGAAGGGGGTGACCGCTTTGGCGAAGAGCCAGGCGTCCTGGAGGAGAAGGCTGGCAAGGGTCGCGAAGCCAGGCCCCGTTCCCGCTCTGGCCAGGTTCACCCGGATTGCCTCAAGGAGGGTCCGGAGGAGTCCGCCGCCCGCGAGGTAGAAGGCGGCCGCAAGGGCGACGAGGACAACGGCCGCGGTCAGCTCTCCGCTCTTCGCCACCTGCCCCTGACGCCGGGCCTCCTCCCGCCGTCTGGGCGTGGCCGCTTCGGTCCGCTCCTGATCAGGGAAGGGCATGGGACATCCTCTTTACAAGAAGCAGGAGACCCGCCTCGAGGGATCCAGAGGCGACCTCAAAAAGCCGCACCATCATGGGAAGCGAGGCCAGGAAGAGGAGAAAGCCCAGGTAGAGGATGAGGGGGGCCCCGATGATCCCCACGTTCATCTGGGGGGCGGCCCTGGCCAGGAGCGCCAGGGCCGTATGGGCGACGAAGAGGGCGGCGAGCAGCGGGGCCGAGAGCCGGAGGGTCAGGTGGAGGGCCGAGCCGAAGAGCCGGATCAGAACCTCAGCTCCCATTCCCCAGCCTCCGGCCCCCAGCCCGAAGAGGGGGACCCACTGGAAGCTCCTCCCAAGGGCCTGGAGCATCAGGTGGTGGCCGTTTGAGGCAAAGAACACCAGCACCATGAGATGATGCAGGAACCGGGAGAGTTCCCCCGTCGGATGGGGGAACTGGGGGTCCAGGACGGAGGCCAAGCTCACCCCCATTTCGAGCCCCATCAGCTCCCCCGCCATGAGGGCCCCGGCGAAGAGGAGCCGGATGGCAAAGCCCAGGGTGAGTCCGACGACCACCTCTCCGACCGCTCCCAGGGTAAAGCCGGTGAGATCCTGGGGCCCCGGAGGGGTGCTCCCGTGGAGGAGGGGGTAAAGGAGGAAGGTGAGGAGAAGGCTCAGGCCCACAGGGATCTGGGGCGGAACCTCCCGGCTGCCCAGGATGGGGGAGGCGAAGAGGAAGCCCACGATCCGGAGGAAGGCGAGGAAGAAGAGGGGCACCTCCTTGAGGATTCCCGACTCCAGACTCCAGACACCAGACTCAAGGCTCATCGTCCTACCTTGGAGAAGGGGCCAGACCCAGGAGCAGGGTCGTGGTGAAGTCGATGAGCGTCCTCATCATCCAGGGCAGAAGGAGGAAGAGGACGAGAAAGACCACCAGGATCTTGGGGATGAAGGTCAGGGTCATCTCGTGGAGCTGGGTGGCCGCCTGAAAGAGGCCCACCAGCACCCCGACCGCCAGACCGGCCAGAAGGGGCGGGGCGGAGAGGAGGAGGATGAGCTGGATCGTCTGCCGACCGAGATCGATGACCATCTCCGGGGTCACGGTCTTTTGCCTCCTTTCATCGGAATCCGGCCACCAGGGACTTGACGACCAGGGTCCATCCATCGGCCATGACGAAGAGGAGGATCTTCAAGGGAAGGGAGATCATGGCCGGGGGCAAAAAGAGCATCCCCATGGAGAGGAGGATGCTGGTGACCACCATGTCCACGATCAGGAAAGGGAGAAACAGGACAAAACCGATCTGAAAGGCGGTCCGGATCTCCCCCAGGACAAAGGCCGGGATGAGGGTGGAAGTGGGCACCTGGCTTAAGTCCTTCGGACGCGGGAGCCTGGCGAGCTGGACCATCACGGCCAGATCCTCCTCCCGGGTCTGCCGAAACATGAACTGCCGGAGGGGCCCGGCCGCCCGCTCCAAGGCCTCCTCCCCTGAGATCTTCTTCGCGAGATAGGGCTGAAGCGCCTGACGGTCCATCTCGGAGAGGACCGGGGCCATGACGAAGAAGGTCAGAAACAGGGACAAGCCGATAAGGACCTGGTTCGGGGGGATCTGGGGGGTTCCCATCGCCTGGCGGAGGAGGGAGAGGACGATGACGATCCGGGTAAAGGCGGTGAGGAGGATAAGGAGGGCCGGGGCCAGGGTTAGGATGGTGAGGAGGAGGGTCAGCTGGAGGGCCGGGACCACCGCCTTGGGATCCCTGGTCTCCTGGAAGGTGAGGCTGACCTTCGGAAGGGTCAAGGAGGGGCCCCCCTTCAGGGGTTGGGCCGAGACGGCCTCCCCTTGGATGAAGACCATGACGGCTATAAGCAGAAGGGTCCAGGCCCCCGGGATCCTCATGCTTTCCACCTCCACCCTGACCCTTCCCCTTCGATGGGGAAGGAAGATCCTTCGAGGAGGACCTGGCCATTTCTGTCTCTCTGTTCCAGGGTCCGGGACCGGGAGTCCGGGGTCTGGAGTCCCTCCGGGAGGCGGAGGAGCAAGGTGATCTGAGACCCTGAAAGCCCCAACAACACCACCTCTTCCCCCACTTTGACCAGGCATAGGGCCTCCCTCGGGCTTAAAGGGCAGCGGGCAAGGACTTGGATAAGGTCCTTCCGGGGCTGCCCGAACCTCATCGCAAGGGGCGACCGTCGGAAGAGGTAGAGCAGAACCCCCGTGATCCCGAGGGTGACCCCCAGGGAGAGGAGCATCCGCAGCGTCGTTCCAAGGATATCGATCTCCATCGTGTTCCTTTGCTCCGACCTCAATTCCGTTCGCGGAGGCTCTGAACCCGCTCCGCCTGGTTCACGATATGGGTCAGGCGGACACCGAAGCTCTCGCCGATGACCACGACCTCACCCCGGGCGATGGGCTTCTCGTTGACCAGGATGTCCACGGGCTCCCCCGCCAGCTTGTCCAGCTCGATGACGGAGCCGGGGGAGAGCTGGAGGACCTCGCGGATGGGCATCCGGGCCCGCCCGAGCTCTACGGTAACGACGAGGGGAACGTCGAGGAGGAGGTCGATCCCCTGGGGCCGGCAGGAATTCAGGTCCTCGGAGAGGGAGGGGAAGGGGTTGTCCCCGGAGGATCGAGACGGGCCGGCGGAAGGGGCGAAGACCTCTTGGATCTCAAGGAGGAGCGAAGGTTGAAGGATGACAAGGACCTCGCTCTTGAGCACCCCTTCGACCTCGAACCCGGCCAGCATGGCCTCTGCCTTCTCTCCCTCGAAGAGGGGGCGGAGTTCTCCCTCCCCCTTCGCCCAGACCACCTGGGGAGGCTCGCAGCCGATAGACCGACCCCCCAGGTTCCCGAGGGAGAAGGCCAGAGCCCCGGCCACCTGCGCCGCTGCCTCCCGGAGCCCATCCTGGCCTTCAACCGGGAGGGGGGCTGAGCCGGCCTCCTGGCCCGACAGGAGCTGGGCCAGGGTGAGGGCATCGGCGGCTCGAAACAGCACCATGGCCCAGCCGGAGAGGCCCCGGGTGAACGACATCCTCCACAGAACCGCCGGAAGGGGGAGCTCCTCCACCCCTACCGTTTGAGGACGGAGCGGCTTCAAGGCCACCTTTCGAGAAAGGCGAGCGCTTAAGGTGGAGGAGATGATCCGGGCCAGCTCTCCGGCGAAGCGGCTCAAGGCTTCGCGGCCTCCCGTTCCCCGCCCCTCCCCTGGATTACCTCGCTCGATCATGCGCTGGGACTCCATCCTGAACAAGGTTGGTGATCTTCACCGCCCGCTTCCCCCGGCTTAAGCCGGGTTTCGCCAGGAACCTGGGGACCCCTTCAACCTCAACAACGGCCAGGCTCCCCGGTCCGGCATTCAGGCGCAGGATGTGGCCCTCCTTCAAGAGCGCCAGCTCCTGGACACTCACCGAGATCTCCCCCAGCACGGCCCGGAGATGGAGGTTGGTCTTCATCAGCTCGGCCTCAACGCTTGCGGAGGTCTCTTTCGACGGCTCGCCGTAGGCACTGGAGAACCACCGGCTGGCTGTGAGCTTCGGAAGGATCGGCTCCAGGAGGGCCACAGGGAGGAGGAGGTGGACGGAGCCGCTCACCTCCCCCATCTTCATCTCGAAGTCGATCACGATCACCAGCTCGTTGGGCGAGACGATTTGCACCAACTGGGGGTTGGTCTCAATGTTCAGGAGCTGGGCCTGAAAGGTTCCGATGCGGGACCACGCCTGTTGGAGCTCCACCAGATACCGCTCAATGAGCTTTCGGATGATGGCCCGCTCGATCTCGGTGAACTCCCGGACCGGGATGGAGGGGCGTCCTGTCCCCCCCAGGAGACGATCGATCAAGGCGAAGACCAGATGGGGATCGATCGCGACGGCGGCCTCCCCTCGTAACGGCTTCAGACCAAAGAGGCCCAGGCAGCAGGGGGTGACGATCCAGGCGAGGAACTCGGCAAACGTCATCGCTCCAATGGTCTGAAGCCGGATCTCGACAAGGCTCCTTAGGTACGCGGAGAGGGAGGAGCTCAAGAGCTTGGCGAAGTCGTCATGCAGGGTCTGAAGGATACGGAGCTGGTCTTTGGAGATCCGATTGGGCCTCCGGAAATCGTAGGGGAGGATCGTCCGATCCCGCCGTGGCTCCTCTTTCCTTTCCACGGTGAGGATCTCTCCGCGGGCGACGGCCTGAAGCAGGGTGTCGATCTCCTCTTGGGTAAGGATCTTGGTCATCCCGTCCCCTCAAGGGGCAGGGGGAAACGCTGCCCCTACTGGACGACAAATTCCGTGAGGAAGACCCGCCTGACCTTGCCAGCCCCCAGCTCCCTGGTGAACTGCTCCAGGATCTCCTTCCTGAGGTGCTCCCGTCCCTCGGCTTCACTGACCTCCTCAAAGCGCTTCCGGGACAGGGTCTCGATCAGGAGATCGAGGAGGAGAGGTTTGCGTTCCTCAATCTCCTTCACGCCCCTCTCATCAGCGGAGACTTCCAGCTCCACCCTGGCCTTGAGATAGCGCCGTCCCTCGCTTCCGGCCAGGTTGACGATGACGGGCTGAAGGGGGACGATTTTCCCGGAAGCCGCCTTCACCCCCTCCCCGGCCTCCGGCGGGGGGAAGAGCGGCTTCACCACGAAGAGGACCAGGGCGAAGGCCAGGGCCGCCAATGCCGGGAGGGCTGCCGCGTAGAGAAGCCGGGTTCGGCCCTTCTTGGGCTTCCCCCCCTGCTCTTCCCCCCCCGTGGAGGGGGTGAACTCATCTTTTCGCTCAATCTCCGCCATGGCTTCCCTCTTGTCAGCGTCAAGCCTCCAGCCTTCAGCCTACAGCGGTTGGCTTTGGCTGACGGCTGACGGCTGATGGCTGAAGGCCCCTTCTGCCCGGTACTCCCGAAGCTTGTTACGGAGGGTCCTGACCGAAATCCCCAGGACCCTGGCCGCCCGGGTCCGATTCCCCCCTACCTGAGCCAGGGTATCCAGGATGACCTGTCGCTCCACCTCATGGAGGGCCCCTCCCCTGGCTCTCTGGTCCGGGATCCGGAGTCTCGCCTCCAGGTCCAGACCGAGATCCCTGGGTTGGATCGGGCCCCCGGAGGAGAGGAGGATGGCCCGCTGGAGGCAGTTCTCCAGCTCCCGGATGTTCCCCGGCCACGGATACGTCATGAGGAGCTCCTGGGCCGCATGGGAAAGCTTGAAGGACTGACCACCCGGGCTGTGCTTGACCAGGAAATGGGCCGTCAAGAGAGGGATGTCCCCCCGCCGCTCCCTGAGGGGGGGGAGGGTGATGGTGACCACATTCAGCCGGAAGAAGAGATCCTGGCGGAATCGGCCCGCCCGGACCTCCTCCCGGAGGTTCCGGTTGGTCGTGGCCACCACCCGGGTGTCGACCTTCACCGGCCTTGAGTCGCCCAGTCGGTTCACCTCCCCCTCCTGAAGCGCCCGGAGGAGCTTGGCCTGAAGCGAAAGGGGCATCTCGCTCACCTCGTCGAGGAGGAGGGTGCCCCGGTGGGCCGCTTCGAACTTCCCGATCCGACGGGCGATAGCCCCGGTGAAGGCCCCCTTCTCATAGCCGAAGAGTTCGGACTCCAGGAGGCTTTCCGGGATGGCCGCACAGTTCAAGGCGACAAAGGGGCCTCCCCGCCCGCTCCACCGGTGGACCGCCCGGGCCAGAAGCTCCTTGCCGGTTCCGCTCTCCCCCTGGATCAGGATAGGAACAGGGGTCGGGGCGACGCGTTCGACCATCCTCAGGATCTCCAGGATCCGAGGATCCTGGGTGACGATCCCCACCTGGGACGGCAGAGGGGAGACCGGCGACCGGCGACCCGGGTGAAACGCGAGGTGCCCGTTTCTGGCCTCGGGGGTGCCGAAGACGCGGGTGAGGACCTCCTCCACCTGCTTCATCGAAAAGGGCTTCATCAGGAAATCGGAGGCCCCTTCCTTCATGGCCTGGACGGCCACCTCCACCGATCCGTAGGCGGTGATCATGACAACGCAGGTCTCCGGCCAGAAGGTCTTCACCTGTTTTAAGAGTTCCAGGCCGTCCATCCCGGGCATCCGGATGTCGGAGAAGACCAGCCGGCTCGGCGACCTCTCGAGCTGGCGCAAGGCCTCTTCACCGCTTCCGGCCGAGGTGGCCTCATACCCCAGACCCTGGATGGTCTGGACGAGGGATCGGCAGAGAAGCGGCTCATCGTCAACCACCAAAACCTGCGGGGATGTCATCGCGCCTCCCTCCTTTTTCAGCCGTTAGCCCTCAGCCGCCAGCTTTGAGCAGAGCCATCGTGAGGCGTGAAACGAACTTCCCCTTATCGCTTAAGGTTGACCAGCTCCTCCAGGACCTGATCGCTGGTGGTGATGAGACGGGCGTTGGCCTGGAAGCTCCGCTGGGCCACGATCAGATTGGTGAACTCCTCGGCCAGGTCCACATTTGAGGCCTCCAGGGCCCCGGCGACCAGGATCCCCCGGCCATCCGTTCCCGGGTTGCCGGGGTTCGCCGTCCCCGAGTTGGGAGACTCCCGATACAGGTTCTGTCCCACCATGAGGAGCCCCTCCGGGTTGGAGAAGGTCGCCACCTGGATGGTCCCAAGCTGCTGCTGTTGCCCGTCCACCACTGCGAAGACGTTTCCGCTGGCGTCAATGAACACCGACTCGGCGTTAGCGGGGAGAGGGTTTACCTTCTGAACCTTGTACCCGGTGACGGTATCAACAAAGTTGCCGTCGGCGTCGAAGGTGAAGGCCCCGGCCCGGGTGTAGAACAGGTTGTCGGATCCATCGGTCAGGACGAAGAAGCCGTTCCCCTGGATGGCCACATCGGTCGGCCGGCCGGTCACCTGGAGGGTTCCCGGCACAAACACGGGGGCCAGAGCCCCGGGGAGCGCCCCCAGGCCGATCTGCTTCGGATTGAGCCCTCCCTGGTTGCCGCTGGGAGCGGTGGCCCCCTGGAGGGTCTGGAGGAGGAGATCGGCGAAGATGACCCGGCTCTTTTTAAAGCCGGGGGTGGTGGCGTTGGCAATGTTGTTGGCGACGATACTCAGCAACAGTTGAGAATCGCGAAGGCCGGTGATGGCGGTGTTTAAGGAAGTGATCATGGAATTTTCTCCTTTCTATCGCCATAGGGCATGGCGCAAAGGGCATAGCCCTCTCTACCCTTTGGCCTGAGCTGAGACCCGGATCACGCTCGTGAGCGGGACCAGGGCCCCGTCGAGCACCAGGACAAGAGGATCCCCTGAAAATTCGATCCCCCTGACCGTCCCGGAGGACGTGGTGACGCCGGAAAGCCCCCTCCCATCGGAGCCGGCGGCGGTGACGCGATACAGATACCGGCCCGGCGGGAGGAGCCTCCCTGATTGGTCCTTTCCATCGAACTCGATCGACTGGACCCCTGCTTCTTGAGCACCGACCTGGATGGTCCGGACCACCTGGCCCTGCTGGTTCAGGATCTCGACCGTGGCACTCCTGGCTGCCTGGGGGAGGGAGTAGGTCAACGGGACCGGTCCGGATCCTGGATAGTCGAATGCGCTGCCGTTGGCCTCAACCTCTTGCCCGATCAAGGACAGGGCCCAGGCCGTGTTGGTCGAGCGCTGGGTCAGGATCATGTTCCGGTTCAGGTTGTCCAGCTCCCCGATCATGGTGAACTGGGCCATCTGGGCGAGAAATTGGGTGCTGTCGAGGGGGTCCAGAGGATCCTGATGCTTGAGCTGGGTGATCAAGAGCTGGAGAAGGGCATCCGCGCCCAGGGTGCCCTGCGGAGCCCCCGAGGTCATCCCGCCGTTTTTTAAGGCTGGAACTGGAGCGATCATGCTTGCCTTCCTCCTCTAGATGGTGACATCGACCAGAGAGGGGAGACCGGAGGTCGGAGACTGGAGGCTGAAGAGGGGAGGAAGGGTCTGGTCTCGGGCCTCCCGTCCGAGGTCCTTCCTCGAAAAGCCCCAGGCTTCCGACCGTGAAGACCTTCCCCTCCCTCCCCCTGCGAAGACGTCCGGCCCCACCGCCACCTCGAACCGTCCGATTGAAAGCCCTTGTCGGAGAAGGGCCTGCTCGAGGGAAGGCAGGCTTGCCTCCAGAGCTGCTTTGGTCGAAGGGACCTCGACCTGGACCTGGGCCTTCACCAGGCCGTCTTCCAGGGTGACTTGAACCCTCACCCGACCAAGCGTCTTCGGCTGAAGCTCCAGTTGAACCGCAACCCCGCCGGCTCTTAAGCTCCGCTGAACGGCGGCGACGATCCGATGGAGGGCCTGGGGGGGGATCGCCGGTCCGGAGCCGGATGGGCCTCCGGAACTCTCCGGCAAGCCCTCCGGGTTGGGACGGGAGGGGGGAGAGGGGAGGTCAGAGACCCATAGGGTCTCGCGGGGTGAGGCTTTAGCCTTGAGCCCCTTGCCTTGTCCTTCCGGCCTCAGGTCTGGCAGCGTGGGACCGGTGCTGATGTCTGTCGGGGACAGGGGCTCCTGAGGTGCATCCAGGCCTTTGAGGGCTCCCGGTGCCGCGGGGTCAAGGCTGAAGGTTCGGGGTTCAACACCCAAGAGGGTGGCCTCTTGGGTCTCTAGGCTCCGGTCCCTGGGCCGGGATCCAGCATCAGGCCTCGGATGCCCGGCGAAGGGCTGACTGGCGGTTCCCTCGACAGGCGCCCGGGGGTTCAGGTCCTGGATCCTCTGCCCCTGGTCGCATCTCTGGTGCTCGATCGCTAAAGCCTCCTCGACCGCTTTCGCCTCGGGAACGCTCTCCGGCCGGAGCAGAGGGGCCAGGGCCTTCCTGGGGGCATCGTCCTCGGAGGTTCCTGGCCCATCGGCTTCGAGCGCCGGAGAAAACCCCTGGACCCTCGGAGGGATGGGGTGAACCGGGGGGGCCGCCGTGGCACCAGGCGGGCCCTCGGGCCCTTGGGCCTCAGACGGATCGGCTGCGGGAACCGGAAGTGGGGACGGGAGAGCAGCGGGCATTGGGCGCTTTTCCCCTACCCCTCCCTCCCCCTGGAGTCTCTGGGCTCCGGTCTCCGGCCGCCGGTCTAAAAGCAGATGGCTCAAAAGGGGCTGCAGCCCCCCTGCAAGGGCCAGGGTGAAGAGGTCGGCAAACGCCGCTTTCCGGTCGGTTTCGGGTTCCTTTCCCTCCGGAGGCTCGGGGCTGGAGGCTGGAGGTTGAAGGCTGGGCAGTTGAGGGGGTTGAAGCAGAAAGGCGAAACCGATCATAAGGCTCTCCCCGTCCCTTCCTTTAGGTCGCTCATCCGTCGGCTCAAGTCGGCGGCGATGGGACTGTCCAGGGCCTCCAGAATCTTGGCCGCCGGTCGCTCCCCCATCAGGCTGAGGAGCCGGGCGGCGAATGCCCGATCCATCTTTTCAACGGCCGCAGCCGCCTCCTTAGGCTTCATCCGCTCGTAGAGCTTGGCCAGGTGCTGGAGGCGGGCCTCTTCCTTGGCCTGCTCTTCTTGCAGGAGCTTCTCGATGGTCGCCTTCAGCTGCATAAGTCGCCTCCCTTCGGTGGTCAGGATCTCCCGCTCCCGCTTCAACCTCTCCTCCAGCTCCTTCAACCGCCGATCCTCCTCCGCCTCAGATTCACGGGGGGTGGGGGGTTCGGGGGATTCCTGGGGCTGGGGGGGGTTGGCGGATCCAGCGGGTCGGGGAGCTTCGGAGGAAGCTACGGCGACGTGGGGAGCCGTCCGCCCCCCCATCCCTTTCAGGCGGGGGAGGATCCCCTGCTGCCAGACCCCCGTGGTCAGGAGGGCGACCATCAGCATCAGAAGGAAGAAGCCGAACAGCCCGATCTGCTTGACCATGTCTCCCTGGGAAACCCTGGGCTTCAGGGCTAGTCCCCGGTCTCCGGTCTTCCCCGGTTCCGACGGTGGAAGATCCCCGCCACGTCATCCAGACCCTTCTGCTCCTCGGCCCGGAGTTCCATCAGGAACCGCTGATACCTGTTCTCCTTCAACCGCTCCACCATCCGGCGGGCCCTGGACCGATCCTGAAGGGTCAGCCGGAGGAAGTGAAGCGCCTCCGTCTCCCGCCTCAGGTGGAGGAGGAGCCGGGCCCCCTCTTGCTTCAACCTTTCAAGGTACCGGTGGTAGAGGCTGAAGGCGGATCCGGAGGCTTGCGAGACCAGCGCTTGAGCGCACCGCTCGCCGTACTCCTCCTGAAGGCGTCTGGCTTCGGCCAGGCGATGCTTGAGCCGTTGGACAATCGCCTCCTGCTCGGCCAGGGCCATCCGGGCCTGATCCTCCCGGATCTTCCGCTCCTTAAGCACCGGTTGGAGGGGAAAGCGGTATCGGGGCATCCGGCACCTCTCCAGGGTCACGGTAAGCCATCAGCCTTCAGCCTGCTTTTCCTCGCCGTACCGACCGCTGGTCGCTGATGGCAGAAGGCTTCGTTTGGAAGAGGCTGATCAGCCGCTCCCGCGTCTCTGAAAAATCGGCCCGCTCCTCGACGGGCTGTCGGAGAAACGCGTTGATCCGGTCCCGAAGCTCAAGGGCCCGATCCACCCGGGGGTTGGAGCCTGGGACATAGGCTCCGATGTTGATCAGATCCTTGGCTTCCTCTAAGGCCGCCAGGGCATCCCTGAGGTTCGAAGCCGCCGCTCGATGGGCCGGGTCGGTCAGCTCCGGCATCAGACGGCTGACCGACGGGAGGATGTCCACGGGAGGATAGTGGCCTTGGGACGTGAGCTCCCGGGAGAGGACGATATGGCCGTCCAGGATCGCCCGGGCCGCATCGGTGACCGGCTCGTTCAGGTCATCCCCTTCAACGAGGATCGTATAAAAACCGGTGATGCTCCCGCGGGGAGCGGGGCCCGCCCGCTCCAGCAGCCGGGGGAGGAGGGCAAAGACCGAAGGGGGATAGCCCCGGGTGGTCGGGGGCTCACCGGTGGCCAGGCCGATCTCCCGCTGGGCCATGGCAAACCGGGTGAGGGAATCCATCAGGAAGAGGACGTCAAGCCCCAGGTCCCGAAAGTGCTCGGCCATGGCCGTCGCCACATAGGCGGCCTGCCGGCGGATCAAGGGAGGCTCATCGGAGGTGGCCACCACCAGGATCGAGCGGCGGAGCCCCTCAGGGCCCAGGTCTTTGGCGATGAAGTCGTTGACCTCCCGGCCCCGTTCGCCGATCAGGCCGATGACGTTGAGATCGGCCGCGGCATAGCGGGCGATCATCCCTAAAAGTGTGCTCTTCCCGACGCCGCTTCCGGAGAAGATCCCGACCCGCTGGCCTTTGCCGGTGGTGAGCGGTCCATCGATGGCCCGGATCCCGGTGGCGAAGGGCTCGCAGACCCGGGCCCGTTCCAGGGGAGGGGGAGGTTGGCGGTGAAGGGGGACCTCCGCCTCCACGGCCGGCCCTTCCCGGCCATCGATGGGTTGAGCAAGGCCGTTGAAGATCCGCCCCGCAAACCCTTTCCCGACGGGAACCAGGAATGGACGGCCTGTCGCCATGACCTCGCTCCCCGGCCTGATCCCCTGGATGTCACCGAAGGGCATCAAGAACAGCCGATCCTCCTTAAAGCCGACCACCTCGGCGGGAAGGGATCCGCGGCTGGTGCGGATCCGGCAGATCTCCCCGACCGGGACCTTCAGCCCCGTCGCCTCGATGACCAAGCCGACGACCCGACTCACCCGACCCAGGGGCCGGATCAGGTCAGCCCGGACCAGGCGGGCCCGATAGGGTTGAAGATCAATCACCGTTCTCCTCCCCCAGCAGGGCCTTCCGGGCCTCGGCCAGCCGGCTCTCCAGCCGGGCGTCAATGAAGCCGGACCCGATCTCCAGGAGGCATCCGCCCGGTGTGATCCCGGGATCCCGGATGAGCCGAAGGCCCGGAATCTTCTCCAACTCCCGATGGAACTCCACCCGGGATGTGAGGATCTCGTAATCCCGGGGATGGACCCGGAGGACCAGATCATCCTGATCCACCGCCTTCTCCAGTGTCGCCCGCACCACGGCCAGGATAGCCTCGGGGGCTATTTGGAGCTCCTGGCCGACGACCTTCTCGGCCATTTCGACCACCAGCTCTACCACCTCCCGCTCCAGCGCCTGAAGCAGCATAGCCCGGAGCGAGGCGCATTCTCGAAGGGCCCGTTGGAGGAGGGTCTCCAGCGGGAGGAGACGCCCCTCCATCTCCTGGAGGGCATCCTCCCGGCCCCGGGTGTAGCCCTCTTGATAGGCCTGAAGGACCTCCCGGCTCTCGACACTCCCCTCCAGAGGCTCAAAGCGCTCAAAACAGGCCTCCGGCCAGCCGTCCTGGCCTTCCCCCATGATCCTAGATAAGGATGTCTCCATCCTCCCGGCCCCGTCCCTGGACGACGATCTCCCCCGCCTCCTGGAGCGCCCGAACGATCGTGACGATCTTTCGCTGGGCCTCCTCCACCTCCCGGAGGCGGACGGGTCCCAGATCCTCGATCTCCTCCTTGAGGATGGTCCGGGCCCGCTCGGACATGTTCTTGAAAATCTTGGTTCTGACCTCTTCTCCCGCCGCCTTGAGGGCGATGGCTAGATCCCGCTGGTTCACCTCCCGGAGGACGCGCTGGATGCCCCGATCGTCCACAAGGATCAGATCCTCAAAGGTGAACATCAGGTTCCGGATATGCTCGGCCAAAGCCCCATCGACCTGTTCCAGGCCCTCGAGGATGTTCTGCTCATGCGTTCGGCTCACCTGATTGAGGATCTCGGCGGCTGCCTTGACCCCTCCCCCCTGGGGGGAGACCTCCGGTTGGAAGAGGGAGGCCAGCCGCTCTTCTAAAACGGCTTCGATCTCGCTGAGAATCTCCGGCCCCGTTTTGTCCAGGGTGGCGATGCGCCGGATCACCTCGATCTGAAGGTCGGGGGGAAGCTCGGCCAGGAGCTTGGCGGCCCGGGAGGGTTCCAGGTTGGCCAGGATCAGGGCGATGGTCTGGGGATGCTCACGCCTGATGAAGTTCAAGAGGTTCCGGGGATCGATCCTCCTCACCACGGTGAGGGTCCCGGACTGCCCTGCACTTAAGCGTTCGACGATCTCCTCCGCCCGATCCCGACCCACAACCCGCTCCAGGACCGTTCGGACGTAGCCCAGCCCCCCTTGAAGAGTAGCGGTGGGGGTTCCAGCCAGTTGCTGGAACTCCTCCAGGACCGAGCGGGCGACGGACACCGGGATCTGGTGGAGGCGGCTGATCTCCGCGGTGAGCTGCTCGACCTCGGTGGGAGTCAGGTGCTTGAGCACCTGGACTGCGACCTCGGTCCCGAGGGAGATCAGAAGGGTCGCCGCCTTTTGCAACCCGTTCAGTGGGGTGCTCATCGAAAGGCCCCCTCCCTTAACCCGATCGTGAGGCCATCCAGTTCCGGACCACAGAGACAGCCCGCTCCGGGTTCCGGCGGGTCAGCTCCACCAGCTGCTGCTTCAAGGCTTCTTGCTGTTCCAGCTCCTTCTGCTCCGGCTCCGACCCTCCGGGGCCGGGAAGACCCAGCGGGGTCGCTGCCGACTTTAGCTCCCGGGCCGCCTCCCTCCCCCGAAGGGCAGCCTCGAGTACCTCCCCCTGGACCGCCGGATAGGAGACGGTCCCCCGGAGGAGCTTCAGGAGGGGACGGACCAGCAGGAGGAGAACCAGGAGGAGCCCTGCCATAAAGCCCGCCGGTTTGACGAGATCGGCCCAAAACGGCCGGCCCTCGCCGGAGGCCTCAACCCCTCCCTTCTCGAGGGCCGTTTTGTCGAAGGGCAGCTCGACCACCGTGACCTCATCCCCCCTGGCGCTGCTGAAGCCCACCGCGCTCATGACCAGCGCCTTGATCTGCTCCAGCTCCTCCGGGGACCGGGGGACGGCCCCCTGACGGCCCCCCTCCCCTCCTGTTGCCTCGGACGGACCGGCCAGGACGACCGCCACCGACAACCGCTTCACCGCCCCCGGGGGGGAGACCCGCCGTTCAACGGTCCGGCCGACCTCATAGGTGACCGCCTCCGTCTCCCTGGCAGAGCGGGTCTGGGTCATGGGGGAGGGGCCCTCCGGCTCTTCAGCCTCGGCATTCGAGGCGGCCCCCGCTGCCGCCGGCGCCTCCCGGGTCGAGCTTTCGGTCTGCTCCGTCGTCCGCTGCTCGCTCCGGACCACCGCGTTGGGATCGAACCGTTCCTCTGTCCGCTCGACGCTTTCGAAATCGAGCTGGGCCGCCACCCGGACCTGAGCCTGGTTGACCCCCAAGACCCCGTCGAGGAGGCTCTGGACCCGCCGCTCCAGCTCCGCCTCCACCGCCCGCTGATACTCGAGCTGGGCGCTCGAAAGGGAAGAGGGGCCTGGCTCGGATCGCCGGGAGAGGAGCTTCCCCTGCTGATCCAGAACCGTCACCCCCTCCGGGGAAAGGCCTTCAACGCTGGAGCTGACCAGGTGAACGATCCCCTGGATCTGTTCAGGGGAAAGCCGGGCCCCGGGTTTAAGGGTCACCACCACCGAGGCAGTGGCCGGCCGCTCCCGCTCGGTGAAAAGGGAGGGCTGGGGCAGGGCCAGGTGCACCCGGGCCTGGCTGACTCCCTGGAGGTGGGCGATGGTGCGGGCCAGCTCCCCTTGGAGGGCCCGCTGGTAGTTGAGTCGTTGGACAAAATCGGTCATCCCGACGCTCCCTCGATCGAAGATCTCAAAGCCCACCACCCCCTGCGTGGGAAGACCGAGACTGGCAAGGCGGAGACGGGTCTCGTGCACCACCCGGGAGGGGACCAGGATGCGTGACCCGTTGTCGGCCAACTGGTAAGGGATCTTCTGGGCCTTAAGCTGCTGGACGATGGCGCCGGCATCGGAAGGGTCCAGCTGGGCAAAGAGGGTGGTATAATCAGGCCGGCTGAACCAGTAGGCGAGGCCCAGGATGGTGAGGATGCTGGTCAGCCCCAGGCCGACGAGGGCCACCCGCTGGGGGCGGCTGAAGCCCAACCAGAGGAGCTTCATCTGGGCGAACCATGGGGCAGTCATCGGGCGTCCCTTCCCTCCTCCCCTTGAAGGGGCTACACCGGCATCCGCATGATCTCCTGGTAGGCCTCGAGGAGCTTGTTCCGGACCTGGACGAGGGTCTGGAAGGCGAGCCTGGCCTTCTCCACGGCAAGAAGCGTCTCCACCAGATCATCGGATCGTCCCAGGACGAAGGCCTGAATGGCCTGATCGGCCTCCTGTTGCACCTCCGCCATCCGCTCCAGTGACGTCTTGAGAACCTGGGTAAAGGAGGGGCCGGTCTGTTCCGTTGAAGAGGACCGGGCCCCCGCAACTTGCACCTTCGCTGAAAGCGGTGGGATAGAGATGGGGGAAAGCTCGCCCATGCGTTAAGCCTCCAGAGGTTAGCGACCGATCTCCAAGGTCTTCGTGGCCATGCTTTTGGCCGCCTGGATGGCGGCGATGTTGGCCTCGTAGGCCCTGGTGGCCGCCAGAAGATCCACGAGCTCCAGGACCGGGTTGATGTTGGGCATGGCGACAAACCCTTGAGCATCCGCATCAGGGTGACCAGGATCGTAGACCATCCGGGGGGGGCTCTGACTCTCCACCACCCGCTCTACCCTCACCCCCCCTACCCGCCGGCCGGCCTCAGCGACAAGCTGGAGGAAGGGGATCGGTTCGGCGGCAAAGACCACCAGCTTCCGCCGATAGGGCCCGCCTGACAAGGTCCGGGTCGTCTCCACATTGGCCAGGTTCTCCGCCACGACGTTCAGGCGGAGCCGCTCGGCCGAAAGGGCCGTCGCGCTGATCGCCATCGCTTGAAACAATCCCTCCATCTTCCCTCCCCTTAGAGGCGATCCTGCAAAGCCATCCGGAGGATCTGGAGCTTGGCGTTCAAGAGCTGAACCAGGGCGCTGTGGAAGAGGGTGTTTTGGGTCAACTTGACCATCTCCCGCTCCAGATCCACCGTGTTCCCATCCTGGCGGGGGACCCCGTCGGTATCCCGGACGAGGCGGATCTCAGCCTGGGGAGCCCAGGGGGTTTCGACCGCCAACCCTTGGTCGCGCCTTGAGGCCAGGGCGGAGCGGAGGACCTCCTGGAACTCCACGTCCTGGGCCTTGAACCCGGGCGTCTCGATGTTGGCCAGGTTCCGGGCGATCACCTCATGGCGAAGCGTCGTGGCCCGGATAGCCTGGCTCAAGAGCCACAAGGTTTCATCGAACATGGATGACCTCCTCCAAGGCCATGGGGTCGGGGAAGACGACGGTGAACACCGTACCCCGGCCCGGCTCGCTCGTCACCTGAATGGAGGCCCGATGGTGGTCGAGGATCCGCCGGACAAGGGCCAGGCCCAGCCCCGTCCCCCTGGCTTTGGTGGTAAAGAAGGGCTCGAAGATCCGGGGAAGGTGCTCCGGCGGGATGCCGCAGCCGGTATCGGCGATTTCCACCTCCACCGGTCCGGACTCCAGACTTTTGACGTGGGTGGTGATGGTGAGCGTGCCCCCCTGGGGCATGGCCTGGACGCCGTTTAGGATCAGATTGAAAAAGACCTGCTTTAACAGCTCCCGATCCGCCAGGATCTCGGGTTCCGTCAGGGAAAAAGCTTTCACCAGGGTGATCCCCCTTGCCCTTAAAGCATATCGGCTGTAGACGAGGGCCTCCTCGAGAAGGGTGTGAAGGCTGACCCTGGCAAAAGAGGGCCGACACGGACGCGCAAAGGTCAGGAGATTGGTCACGATCCCGTTTAACGCCTGGATTCCCTCGAGGAGGCCCTGAACCAGCTCCTGCCGCCTGAGGTCGTCTTTGAGCTCCAAAGCCAGCATCTCAGCACAGAGCTCAATGCCACCTAAAAGGTTCCGGATCTCATGGGCGATCGTGATGGCCATCTGCCCCAGGGCAGACCCAACCCGGAAGCGCTCTAAAAGCTCTTTTTCCTGCTGGATCATGGCAACATCCATGCCAGACCACTGGAAGCTTGGCGAGCGAAACCGCTTGATCTGACAGCCTATCCTGACAGGAGAGCCGGGAGGGGGGAAAGCAGGGAGGAAAAGAATGCCGGGATCGTTCAAGTTTTTCCCGCTTCCCTCCGATAGCCTCTTTGAGAAGCACAGAGTGTGCCATGAATCTTCAACCGTTTTAGAGTCTGGAAACACGGGTCTCCTGGGAGGGTCTAAAGCCTTTTCCCCGCTGAAAAAAAGTTCGGTCGAGGAGAGGTTTAGCCGCCGGTCCCCTCTCGTCCATCTAAAAAGGGCCGGCCAACCTTCCTGCTATCAATTTGATGGCAGTTGGATGGGGATGGGAAGGAAAATCCTAAAGATCTTAAGGGTTAGACCAGACAGGTCGAGAAGGACCTATGCCAGATTTTTGATGGCACCTAGCGGTAGTCTTCCGAGCGGATCCCGGCCCGCCGCATCAGCTGCTGAAAGGACTGTCGTTCAAGGCCACTCGCTTTCGCAGCCCGGGTGACGTTGCCCTCCGTCTGGCGAAGGAGGGACGCCACGTAGGCTTTGGTAAACTCGTCCAGCGCCCTCCTCCGGGCCTCCCGATAGGGGAGATGAAGGGTCCCTGGAGGGGATGGGTTGAGGGAGGAACCCCTGACAGGGGAGAGGGCCGGGGGGAAGAGGTCCTCCGGGGTAAGGGTTCGTCCCCGACTAAGAATCAGGGTCCGCTCGATCACATGCTCCAGCTCCCGGACGTTCCCCGGCCACTCGTAGTGGAGAAGCTGGTTCAGCGCCTCGGCAGAAAGCTCCGGCACCTCTTTCCCCAGGCGCTGGGCATGCTTTTTCAGGAAGTGATCGACCAACAGGGGGATATCATCCTTCCGCTCCCGTAAGGGGGGGAGATGGATCGGGATGACGCAGAGCCGGAAGAAGAGATCGGCCCGGAACGTGCCCCGTTCAATCTTGTCCTGAAGCTGCTGGTTGGTGGCGGCGATGATCCGAAGGTCCGCTCGCCTCACCCGGGTCTCGCCCACCGCCTGAAACTCCCCCTCCTGGAGGACCCGGAGGAGCTTCCCTTGAAACACCGGGCTGACATCGCCGATTTCATCCAAAAAGAGCGTCCCCCCATCGGCCTCCTCGACGAGGCCTCGCTTGTCCCTGATGGCGCCGGTGAAGGCCCCCTTCACGTGGCCGAACAGCTCCGACTCCAGGAGGGTCTCCGGCAGGGCCGTGCAGTTTACGGCCACAAACCGCCGCTCCCGTCGAGGGGAGAGGGCATGGAGGGCACGGGCCACCAGCTCTTTGCCCGTTCCGGTCTCGCCGGTGATCAGGACAGGGGCAGAAGTCGGGGCCACCTGGCGGATCAGGGTGCGGATCCTCACCATAGCCGGATGCTGGCCGATGAGGCCCTGAAGCACCTCTCCCTCGGCCTGCTCCCGCTTCAGGGCGCGCCGCTCATTCAAAAGCCGCACCCGCTCCAGAGCCCGCTCGACCCGGATCAGCAGCTCGTCCGGTTCGAAGGGCTTGGTGAGGTAATCATAGGCCCCTCGGCGCATGGCCTCGACGGCCGTCTCGATGCTCCCGAAGCCGGTGACGACAAGGACCTCCAGCTCCAGGGCAGCGGCCTTGATCGCCTGAAGCAGCTCGAGGCCGTCTATCCCCGGAAGCTTGAGATCGAGCAGGACCAGGTCGAGGAGCATCTCGCCGGCCCCCTTGAGACCCTCTTCACCTGAGGCCGCCGTGAAGACCTCGTGCCCGGCTCCCGTGAGGATCCGGCGGACAAGGTGAAGGAAGTCTTCGTCATCGTCGATGACCAGGATCCGTGCCATCAGTCTCGGCCCTCCCGGCTCATGTCCCCGGTCTCAGGGAGGAGAAGGCGGAAGGTGGTGCCCTGGCCAACCTGGCTTTCGACCTCGATCCGCCCCTTGTGCTCCTCCACAATCCGGGCGATGAACCCCAGCCCCAACCCCAGCCCGGCCGGTTTGGTGGTGAAGAAGGGCTCGAAGATCCGGGGAAGGTGCTCCGGCGGGATCCCCACCCCGGTATCTGTGATAGTCACCTCCACGAGATCAGGGGTCGGTAGCGATTCCGGCTCCCCCTGGCCCTTGACACCTCGGGTGGTGATCGTCAGGGTCCCCCCCTGGGGCATCGCGTCAACGGCGTTGTCGATCAGGTTCCGAAGCGCCTGGCCCAGGCGGAGGGGGTCGGCGAAGAGGGGAGGAAGGGAGGGATCGAGGGAGAGGTGGAGCCGGATCTTCCGGGACGCCCAATCGGGTTCAACAGCGGCCAGCGTGTCCTGGATCAGGCGATTCACATCACACACCTCCCGCCGGAGGGGCAATGGATGGACCAGGTGCCGGAGGCCTTCGACAATCCGCCGAGCGGCCCTGGCATGTTTCTCCACGAGCCGGAGGTCGTGAGCGGCCTCGCGGGTCAGATCGTCCCGCTTGAGGAGGAGCTGGGTATACCCCAAAATGACACTTAAAGGGGTGTTCAGCTCATGGGCCACCCCGGCGGCCAGCTGCCCCAGCAGGACCAGCCGCTCCGTCCACCGCTCGGCGGTGATGTCCCGGAGGACGAGGATACTCCGGGATCGGCGGTCTTCCGTCTCCGGCCCCTGCTCCTCCAAGGGGAAAGCCGTGACCTGAAGGATCCGATCCGGGGAGGCCACTTCCACCGAGAAAGGTGCCCCCGTCCTCCCCACCTCACAGTGGGGGCAGGGCCCTGAACCCTGCAGTCGCGTCCAGAGATCGTGCCAGGGGGTCCCGACCATCTCGGTCACCGAGATCCCCCATAACTCGCTGAAGGTCTTGTTGCTCCTGATCATCACCCCCTCTGGACTGAGCAGGACAATCCCCTCGGGGAGGGCATCCACGGTCCGCACCCACTCCTCTTTGCTCTTCAAAATCCGCTGGAAGAGTTGGGCCTTCTCGAAGGCGATGGCCACCTGCTGGGCGAAGGCCTCCAGGATCGCCTGCTCCTCCGGGGTAAACGGGGTGGTCCCCCGCCGGAGGAGATCCATCACCCCCAGGCAGCGCTCCCCGAGCAGCAAGGGGACGCCGAGAAAGGCATGGACGTCTTCGACCTTGGCCCACCCCGGGTTGCCAAACCGGGGGTCCTGCTGGACATCGGCGACGGCCAGGGGCTGCCGGTGGGTGACGATCCAGCCGCCCAACCCTTCTCCCGGGGGGAGGGTGGGCCGCTCCGGAGGATGGCGGAGCCCGCTGGCCGCCCTCAGGGTCAGGGCCCCGGTGGCCTCGTCCAGGAGCCAGAGGGTCGAGACGGTCTCTTCGCCGAAGAGCTGGCCCGCGGCCTGCAGGATCCGTTCCACCACGGCCTCGGAGCCCAGTCCCGCGTGGAGGGCCGAGGTTGTCTGGAGAAGGGCCTGGAGCTTAACCGCCCGTTCCTCGGCCTGGAGAAAGAGGAGGCCGTTGGCCACGGCCATCCCGATCACGGTGCCGATGGTGGTCAGGAGCCGCAGGTCCGCCTCCGTGAAGACCCGAGGCTGGCGGGTCGCCACATCCAGGGTGCCGACCATCTTCCCGCGGGTCTTTAGGGGTAGTGACACGAAGGTGCGGAAGCCTGCCTCAATGACCTGCCTCCGGAGAAAGCGAAGGTCCTTGGCCAGGTCATACGTGATCAAGACCTCGCCGGTCTGAGCCACCCGGCCCGGGAACCCCTCCCCCAGCTTGAATCGGGAGATCTCCCGGAAGGCCTCCGGAACCAGCCCCCGATGCCGGGCCAGGACGACCTCGCCCCTGGCTTCGTCCAAAAGAAAGATCTCCCCTGCCTCGAAGTCCAGGACGGCTAAGGTTGTGTCCAGGGCCTGGTCCAGGATTTCAGGGAGAGCGAAAGAGCTGCTGACGGCTGTCCCGATCCGGTTCAGAGCCTCCAGCTCCTTTGTGCGGCGGAGGATCGTCTCCTCCCGCCGCTCGATCTGGGCGAAGACGAACCGGGAGAACAGGTAGGCCCCGACTGTGCTTGCACCAAGAATCAGAAGGGTGACGAGCCACAACGGAAGGAGATGGTGGAAGGTCAGGGCGAAGGTGAGGAGGAGGGCCCCGAAAACCACCGGAGCCCAGACGGTCAGCCACCGGAGACGGGTTGACAAGGTCATGACGTCAGCTCCCAGGGCCGAAGCCCTCGCTCACGGGACCCACGGGCGGGCATCCCTAGCCTTCAGGGCTGCTAGGCTTATTTTTAGGTTTCCTTGGTAAGCGGTGTCAAGGGAAAAGTGGGCCGTCTCTCTGGATGGCTGATCCTTCTTGCTTCCGGGGCAGTTCCGACGTAGAATCCAGCATGGGAGGAATTGGGGGATGCCATGGCTGTCCAAGTGAAGAAGCTCACGTACCAAGACTATCTCGCGATGCCGGAGATGAAGCAGCGCTATGAGATCATTGGAGGTCTTCGGTTTATGAGCGACGATCGGAGTGGGTCGGTCACCCTCAGGGACTGGGGCTTCTCGAGGCTGCGGCGATGCGAAATACCAGGGGGCATCATTAGGGGGCTGACCGGGCTCCTGTTCGGAGCCTTCAGCCTCACGCCGGCGGTGGCGGGGCCTCTCACCGCCCCCTATCAGGCCGACCTCGGCGTCACCTTTGCCCAGCTCCTCCAGGACCCTGAAAGCTACACAGGACGGGTGGTCCTCCTCGGCGGGGAGCTGATCCGGGTTACCCCAGGCCAGGACGGAAACACGCTGGAAATCCTCCAGCGACCCCTTGCGGCGGATTACCGCCCCCTGCCCTATCGGCCATCTTGGGGCCGCTTTCTGGTTTTTGTCCCGGCATCTGTTGGGCAGCGGTTCCCGGAGCCGGGGAGCCTGGTCACCGTTGTGGGCGAGGTGCGCGGGAAGAAGGAGCGCCAGGGCGAACCCCTCCCCTCGCTGGAGGCCAGGCAGGTGGCGTTCTGGCCCAGGAGGGATCAAGGCGGCCTCCCCCGGTCCTTCAGCGACGGATCTGCCCCTCCCTGTCCGCCTCCGTCGCCCTGGTACCCCTGGTTGTGGTGGCCGGTTCTCCCCCAGGTCATTGTGGTCGTTCCCTTGGATCCTTAGCCGGCCATCTCCCTCCTCACTCCGGAGCGGGCTCCTTGGCCGACGGGCCTCCCAGCCATTGTTCAACCACGGCGGTCAGGTGATCTACCTCGATGGGCTTAAAGAGGAAGTCGTCGAAGCCTCTGATGACCTCCTCCTTCACAAGGCCGGCCGTCATCCCGATGATCGGGATCCGCCGAAACCGGGGGTCCGCCTTTAGCCGCCTTGTCGCCTCCAGGCCATCGATCTCTCCGGGCAGGAAGATGTCCATCAAGATCAGATGCGGCTGCTCCTCCGCTCTCACCAGCGCCTCCTCCCCACTTGTGGCGACGATCACCTCGTAGCCTTCCATCTCCAGGGCCTCCTGAAAGAACGTGAGGAGATCCGGGGCATCCTCCACGATCAGGATCTTCCTGGCCGGGGGCCCGTTAGAGAGCATGATCAACGAAGACAGCCTCGCGGAACCCCTCTCCATAAGCGGACACCATCTGAAGGCCCTGGGCAAGGCGGTGAAGATCCCGACTGATCCGCTGCCGTTGGGCCTCGATCCCTCTCTGGTTCGCCTCATCGAGGGTAAGGAGCTCCCTCCAGAGCCCTTCAGGGACCTTCCCGGCTTGATCGAGCGTCCCGAGCAGCTCTCCCCTCTTCTGAAGGAGCGTTAAGAGCCGTTCCCCATCCCCTTCCTGGATGACCACGGTCATCTCCCGGGTGAGGCGGAGGATCGTTTCCCAGGCCTGGTCGTGAGTCAGGCTCATTGTAGCATAGTTCCGCTAAGGAGCAACAACCGTTGCTGGTTCAAAATGTCCAGGGCCTGCTGAAACGCGTTGAGCTTTTGGCGGAGGGCCTGTTCCCGGAGCGTAAGCCGGGCCTCCAGGGAGGCGATCTGATTGTTGACATCCTTCACCCTGGAGCTGACGTTTGTTAAGGAGCCGTCGAGGATCCCTCCTGTCTGAACGAAGCTGGCCAAGAGATCGTTCACCCGGCTGGCTGTGCCATCACCGGTCGCGAAGAGATCGGCCACCTTCGCCACATCGTCCGCCAAGGCGCTCTCGAAGGCAGCGGTGTTGCTTAGGCCCAAGGTCCCGTCGGCGGCCACGCTGATCCCGATCTCGGAGAGACGGGAGGGGTTCCCCGGCTGGACGGTGGAGACCGGGTTGCCCATGGCCGTCCTGAGCCGCTGAAGGAGGTTCACAAACGTTGGCTCCCCGGCCAGGGCTCCCCGGACAACGGAAACCGCCTCCAAACCGGAAGAAGCCGGGGCCCGGTTCACTGTGACGGTCGTCCTCTCTTTCAGGAACCGGATAGCGGCGTTGTAGGCGTTTAAGAAGGCCTCCACCTTAGACCGGATCTGGTTAGAGTCGGCGGAGACCGTGAGGCTGACCGGCGTGCCCCCGGTCGTGCCCTTCAGCGTGAAGGTCACCCCCGGGAGGACATCGGAGATAGTGTTCTGGCTTCGGGTGATCTGGACGCCATTCAGGGTGAAAAGGGCATCAAGCTCATTGTCAGCGTAGACGTACCCTCCCTGGGTTCCGGAGGCCTGGATCCCGCTGTTTAACCCGATGGTGTTAAGGAGGGTGCCGGTTGTGTCGGCCAGCGTGATCTTGTTGGCCAAGCCGGTGCTCTTGCTGGTGAGGGTCAGACGACTCGTTGTCGTTGTATCGTCCACGACCGAGGCCACAACCTGGGAGGAGGCTGAGGAGGCGTTGATAGCCGAGGCGATATTCTGGAGAATGGTTTTGTTGGTGTCACCGGGGTTGACGGTCACAGTCACGTCGTAATTGACCCCGGCAACACTCACCCGAAAGGTCTTTGTCCCCGTTCCCTCCACCGTCACGACGTCGGTCCCATCTTTGATGAGCTGATTCGACAGGATCGTGCTGGCCTTGGCGAGCTGCTGGATGGAGAGGGTATAGACCCCCGGGAGGGCCGAGCCGTCGGCGGAGGCGGAGACGAGGTTTCCATCGCTCACGCTGACCGAGCGGGCCTGAAAGGGGGAGAGGGTGCCTATCTGAAGCAGCTCCTGGGCTTTCGAGCGGAGGGTGTTCAGGGTGGTTCGGAGATCATTCAGGGTGGCCGATCGGAGGTCCAGGCTGCTTCTCTGCTGCTGGAGCCGGGTGATAGGCTGCCGCTCCCTGGCCAGCATGGCCTTGACCAACCCCTCGATGTCAATCCGAAAGAGCGATGTCGGGTCAACGGTGGCCATTGTTTAGTTGTTGCCGACCTCTTGGGCCCGCTGCCACGCCTCCTTGAGCTCCTTGAGGATGAAAGCCGCCTCCTCGAAGTTCCCCTCCCGGATCCGGCGGAGGCAATAGTCGTAGAGGCTGAACAGGTTCACCGCGATCTCAGAGGCCTCGAAGTCCAGGGCCCCGATCAACTCCAGGAGGGCCCGCCTGGCCTGCTCGCCGTCCTTTCGCCTGCAGGCAGCGATGGTGATCTCATAGAGCATGAGTACCAGCTGGAGGGGGCCGGCCCCGAGAACCTGCTGCCCGAGGTATTCCGCATGGGGGTTAATCACATCCACCTCCTTCCTTCCGGAGACCGGAGACGAGAGACCCGAGACGGAAGACCAGGTGTGGTCATAGCCTCCGGTCTCCGGTCTCCGGTCTCAGGGGTTACCGGAAGAGGGCCAGGACGCTTGAAGGGGCGACGTTCGCCTGGGCGAGCTGGGCCGTGGCCAACTGCTGGAGGATCTGGAACCGGGTGGCCTCCAGCTGCTCCCGGGCCACATCCGCATCCAGAATCCGCGCCTTGGCCGCCTCGGTGTTGGTGATGGCCGCCGTGAGATTATCCTCCACGTTCCGCAGCCGCTGCACCATAGAGCCGATCTGCTGGATCTGGGTCAGCACCGTACTGATGGCGGTATTCACGGAGCCCAACGAGGTGGACGCCAGGGCCGCGGTACTCACATCCAGATTGGTGTCGGCGACCCCCAAGCTGGCGGCGCTGAAGTTCTGGGAGATACTGAAGGTGACCGAGTCGGTGCCGGTATCGCCGGTCTGGAACCGCTTCGCGGTGAAGGTCCCATCCAGCAGGGCCACTCCGTTGAAGGAGGTCTGGGACGCGATCCGGTCGATCTCGGCCGCCAGATCATCGAGCTGCTGCTCAATGGCGGTCCGCTCATCCGTCCCCAGCGTATCACTCATGGCTTGGAGGACAAGGTCCCGCATCTGCCCCAGGATCTGGTTAATGCTCTGGAGTCCGGCCTCGGCCACCGAGAGGGTGTTCGTCGCGGTCCCAATGCTGTCTAACGCGATGGTTAACCCCCGGGCCCGGTTCGCGAGCCGGGTGCTGATGGAGAACCCCGCCGGGTCATCGGCCGCCTCGTTGATCCGTCGGCCGGTTGAGAGCCGGAGCTGGTGGACGCTCAACTGCCGGTTGGCGGCGAGAAGGGCGTTCAGGGCGTTCAACGCCGCGATGTTGGTGTTGATCCGGTTGCCATCTGCTAACGCCATGGGCTGGTCCCTCCCTGTGGCGGCACCAGGTGCCGCTGTTTCTCCCGGGCACACCTCTCTGCCCGTGAAGGTTGATCCCACTCCCGCATTAAAGAGTTCTGCAGATACCATCGGCTGAGCGGCCGAAAACTTTAGCCTTTTGTGAGCGGCCAGCGATTAGCCATCAGCCGTTAGCTTCCAGACAAAAGACCCAGATGCCGGGAAGACATAAAGCCCTCCTCTACAGAGGGGCAGGGTTCTACCCTGCCCGCCTGGGGTTTGGAGGCTGGAGTCTAGGGGGAGGGAGGTTGGGAGTCGGCTTTTTTCAGGGAGAGAAGGCCGAGGTGATGGAGGATCTCAGGGGTGCCGGGGGAAGGGGAGAGGGCTCGGGTGCTTACCTAGTTCGTCTCCGCTGCGAGGGCCTGCTCCCAGGCCTCCTTGAGCCCCTTGAGGATGAAAGCCGCCTCCTCGAAGTTCTCTTGGCGCACCATACGGAGGGCATAGTCGTAAAGCCTGAACAGGTTCAGCGCCATCCCGGAGGCCTCGAAATTTAGGGCCCCGATCAACTCGAGGAGGGCCCGCCTGGCCTGCTCGCCGTCCCCCCCCTCACAGGCGGCAATGGCGATCTCATAGAGGAGGAGGATCAGCTGCATGGGGTTGATTTCGCGGAGTTGCTGCTCAATCGCTTCAAGCTGGAGATGACTCATGGCTGCCTCCTTTCGTTCGGAGACTGGAGACGAGAGACCCGAGACGGAAGACCAGGTGTGGTCATAGCCTCCGGTCTCCGGTCTCCGGTCTCAGGGGTTACCGGAAGAGGGCCAGGACGCTTGAAGGGGCGACGTTCGCCTGGGCGAGCTGGGCCGTGGCCAACTGCTGGAGGATCTGGAACCGGGTGGCCTCCAGCTGCTCCCGGGCCACATCCGCATCCAGAATCCGCGCCTTGGCCGCCTCGGTGTTGGTGATGGCCGCCGTGAGATTATCCTCCACGTTCCGCAGCCGCTGCACCATAGAGCCGATCTGCTGGATCTGGGTCAGCACCGTACTGATGGCGGTATTCACGGAGCCCAACGAGGTGGACGCCAGGGCCGCGGTACTCACATCCAGATTGGTGTCGGCGACCCCCAAGCTGGCGGCGCTGAAGTTCTGGGAGATACTGAAGGTGACCGAGTCGGTGCCGGTATCGCCGGTCTGGAACCGCTTCGCGGTGAAGGTCCCATCCAGCAGGGCCACTCCGTTGAAGGAGGTCTGGGACGCGATCCGGTCGATCTCGGCCGCCAGATCATCGAGCTGCTGCTCAATGGCGGTCCGCTCATCCGTCCCCAGCGTATCACTCATGGCTTGGAGGACAAGGTCCCGCATCTGCCCCAGGATCTGGTTAATGCTCTGGAGTCCGGCCTCGGCCACCGAGAGGGTGTTCGTCGCGGTCCCAATGCTGTCTAACGCGATGGTTAACCCCCGGGCCCGGTTCGCGAGCCGGGTGCTGATGGAGAACCCCGCCGGGTCATCGGCCGCCTCGTTGATCCGTCGGCCGGTTGAGAGCCGGAGCTGGTGGACGCTCAACTGCCGGTTGGCGGCGAGAAGGGCGTTCAGGGCGTTCAACGCCGCGATGTTGGTGTTGATCCGGTTGCCATCTGCTAACGCCATAAGCGGGTCCCTCCTTCCAAAGGTTCTGGCTCCTTTCAACAAGCAAAAGCCGTGCCACCGTCCTGACCGCCGGAAACTCCTGAAGGATAAAGCCCAGACTCTAGACCCTAGACTCAAGGGTTTGAGGTCTAAAGGCCGGATCCGAATCCGGCATTTTTTTCCTACCCTCACTCCCCCTTTTTCCCTATCCTCTGGAAGCAGTCCGCTGCTCGAGGATAATCGGCTTTCTTCGCGTAGAGGAAGCCAAGGGTGTACAGGATCTCGGGGGTCTCAGGGGAAAGCGTGCGGGCATGAAGGAGATACCTCTCCGCCTCCTCGAAGGCGCTCTGCTTAAAGAGCGTTTTCCCCAGGAGAAAATGGATCCGGGGATCCTCCGGATCCTCCCAGAGGGCCTTCCGGCAGTAATCGATCACCGCTTCGGGCTCCCCCCGGTGATCGGCCAGGCAGGCCAGGGCGAAGTGGACCCGGGCGGACGGGGCCTTCTCGGCCAGTTCCCGATAGAGGACCCAGGCCTCGTCATAGGCTTTCAGTTTGAGAGAGCACTGGGCGAGCAGCTCCATCCCTTCCAGGTGGCCGGGGGAAGTCTGGAGGAATGCCCGGAGGGAGGCGGAGGCCTCCTGCCACTTCTCTTGGGCAAAGGCGGCCTTCCCCAGCCCCAGGAGGGCCTCGGGGAAAGTCCGATCCCTGGCGAGCGCTTCCCGGTACGCCCCTTCCGCCTGGGAAGGCCGCCCCATGGCCAGGTAGCAGTTCCCCACAAAGGTGAGGACAAACACCGGGTTAGGATCCACATCGAGAGGACGACAGGCCCCCTCTCCTGCCTTCTTCAGATACGTTTCCACCGTCTGGAGGGCCTCTGGATACCGCCCCATCCTGGCCAGGGCCTGGGCTTTCAAGAAATGGGGGATGGCGGCGCTCGGATCTTCCTCGAGCGCCCGGTGGCAGGCTTCGAGGGCAAGGACCTTCTCCCCTTTGAACAAATAGCAGTTCGCCAGGTTTTGGTAGGCCACCGCCCGGTTCGGGGGAGGAAGGCCGGGAAGGGCCAGCGCCTTTTGGTAACACGGGATCGCCTCCTCCCACCTTCCCTCCAGGGCGTGGACCTCCCCCAGGTGGAAGTGGGCGAGGGCATCGTCAGGATGCTCCGTGAGCTGAAGCTCGAGGAGCCTTCGGTTCCGCTCCCGCTTCGCTTGAAGATCCGCCGGTGTCCCCCGGTAGCCCCGGTGCCGAATCCGAAGGGGAGAGGCCTTGACCAGGCCCCCCACCCTGGCAATGGACGGGAAGAGCTGCTCGTGGACCCTCCCCTCGAAGCGGAGGCCGAGGCCGTTTCGGAAGAGGCGGGGGAAGGTGTTGATCACAGCCCGGCTACTTGGACGATCGTCCACCGGGCTGTGGATGCTCATAAGGAAGGCTGTGGCCTCCCGATCCCGGAGGAGTTTCCGGAGGCGGCTTCGATCTCGGGGATCGAGGGCCTCGTCCGCATCCAGCACGAGGATCCAGTCTCCCGTGGCGTACTTTAAGGACTCGTTCCGGGCTTTGGCAAAATCGTCGCACCACTCGAAGGAATAAACCCGGGCCCCATAATGTTGGGCGATCTCGACCGTCCGGTCGGTGGAGCCGGTATCAACAACGATGATCTCCTCGACCACCCCCCGGACGCTCTCCAGGCACCGGGGGAGATTCGCCTCCTCATTCCGGACGATCATGCAGAGGCTGAGTCGGGGCCGTCGTCCATCGTTCTTGCCCATCTCCGCATCTCCCTCCGTTTTCCTGAAGGAGCACCGCTAGGTTCCAACAGGCATCGGGATGATTTGGATCAAGCGACAGGGCGTTTCGGAAGCAGCGCTCGGCATCATCGACTCGGCCGGCGATCAGAAACAGACAGCCGACGTTGTTGAGGACATCGGGTGAAGAGGGGTTCAGACGAAGGGCCTGATGGAACTGTTCCGCCGCCTCTTGAAGCGCTCCTTGCTTCATCAAGGCAGCTCCCAAAGCCAGGGCCGCCTCCCAAGAGGAAGGGTTGCGGCGAAGTGCCTCTCGGTAGGAGCGGATGGCCCCTTCCAGGTCACCGTTCTCCAGCTTTCCATCCCCCTCTGCCTTCAGCCGTTCCACCTCCTGAAGAACCTTCGGCACCGAGGTCGGCGGGTGTTGATACCGGCGGATCGGCCGGTCCCGGAGAACCCGGAGCCGGACCATCGCCTTCTCAGCGGCCCGCTCCCAGGTGAAGTCGGTCCGGATGCGCTGGCTGGCCTTCCTACCTTTTGTACGGGCCCCCTCAGGGTTCTCGTAGACCTCCCGCATCAGCCGGGCGAGCGCCTCCCCGTCCGGCTCGGCTAGCCAGGGGAAATCTACGGTTTCCAGATCACCGATGCGCCGCTCCGGCAGGCGCTTTGGAGGGGCCGGGATGAGGTAGGCGACCTCAGCATCGCAGAAATCGAGGGCTGCACCGTAGTTGGTGACGATGACGGGAAGCCCACAGGCCATGGCTTCGGCGATAGGGAGGCCAAAGCCCTCACCCCGGTAGGGGTGGACCAGGCAGTCGCAGGCGGTGTAGAGGCCGGGAAGCTGATCAGGGAGCAGGTCCTGATCGAGGTAGAGGATCGGGGGTGCTTCCGGCATCGCCTGGAGCCGGCGGATCTCCTGCTCGAAGGTCTGGCCCCGGTAGAAGCTCCGGCCACCCATGTCTTTGATGACCAAAGAGACATCATCGGTCCGGGTGAAGGTCTTGAGATATGCCTGGAGCAAAAGATCAATCCCTTTCCGCCAGATGGTCCCCCCTACAAACAGGAAGCGGAACCCTTTGGGTGGGAGGCCGAACCTGGCAAGATCGAGGGGAGGGGTCTCGGGGTGAAAGCGTTCCGGATCCACCCCGTTAGGGACGACGTGGACCCGGTCGGCGGGCACACCGCTCTTGATATAGCAGTTTCGCACGTAGGTGCTCGGCACCCAAATCTCGTCCACCTGGGTGCTCATCACCTCCACCCACGGCTTCGGAAGACTCCCAAACTCCCAGGGTTGGATGATGACCCAATGGCCTTCTGGCGGCGGGGTGAAGGTGGGGGGCCACTGATGGCGCACGTGGACATCGGCCGGCCGGGAGAGGGGGGCGTGGATGCGCTCAGCAAGCTTGTGAAAGCGTTGGTCCGTCTCAGGGTCGAACTGGTCGGGTTCATAGGGGAGGATCGAGATCTCATTGCCAGCGTCAATGAGTCGCAGACAAAGCTCCCGGTTGACGAGGGCCAACGAGTGGTGGACGAACTGGGAGCCCTCCCAGACCACGCAGAGGGGTTGACTTCGCTTCTGGCAGTGTTCAGCAATTACCTGATAATAATGGGTGAGCAGCTCGTCCAGGTAGGCGTGAAATCCCTTGGGGGGTTGGATCCTCTGTTGCATCCGGCCGAGGAGTGCGGGATCGCTGAGAAAGCGGTAGAGCACGCTGGCCAAGCCAGCCGCATCACGGGGATCCACGAGAAACCCGTTCACCCCGTCTTCGATGAACTCCGGGATGCCGCCGATCCGGCTTCCGACGACGGGGACACGGGCGGCCAAGGCCTCCGCCCCACTCAGGGGTGCGCAGTCCTCTGATAGCGAGGGGATGGCGACAACATCTAGCTGGCTCAACAGATGAGGGAGCTGGACCGGCTCATACCGGCCGTGGAACCAGACGAGACCTTTCTGATCCATCTGCCGCAGGGCGTTCACATACCCTTCCGGGCCGGTGCCGTAGAGATGGCCCTCGACCTGGCCGGCTTGGAAGACCTGAAGGGCTTTCACCAGAATGTGAACCCCTTTCAGGGGAAGTAAGCTCCCCAAAAAGCCGACTTTGAGGGGGTAGGTCAGCGGACCTTTTGGCTGTCGCACGGCCCCGACCTGTTGCCAGATCCTATCCACGGTTTCCGGCTGCTGGGGGAGGACATGGATGCGAGAGGCCTCATGGCCGTTTTGGATGAAGAGCTGACGAACCCGCTGGGATGGAGCCAAGTGGCGATCAATAGAGTGGCTGAGGATGAGACGACCTCGTTCTGCTCTCAGGGCATAGTCGGCCTGCTTGTCGAACCGTCCGATGCAGGCGGCACACTTGACGCCGTCGGCGGAAGGGCCGCTGCAGAGGGTCAGATCATCCTGAAGGAGGTACATACGGGGGCAGAGGGGCCAGTAGTTGTGAGAGGTGTACACGCTGGGAATTCCAGCCTGCCTGACCTCTTCTGGGACCCCCATGGAGAAATTAAGGAGGCTGTGGTAGTGGACGATATCCGGCTTCAGATCGGCAATCAGCCCGGCCACAATGCGCCGCATCGCTGGATCATCCACTTCCCGTTCGGGATGCTCCAGGTCATAGAAGAGGGCAGGCCGGTTGTAAATCCCAAAGAGGCGGACCCCGTCCTCCTGGCCTTCCTCGACGTAATAGGCCGGCTTGTCGGGGCGTCGCCGAGCTGGCGTGTAGATCACCGACACCCGATGGCCTCTTTTGACCAGGGCCTTCGCCACCTGCCGAGGAAGCATGGTCCCGCCACCTTCCTCAGCCCAGCCGTACATGGTGAAAAGAATATGTAATGGTTGCTCCTGGTGCAGGGAACACCCTTCACCGGGCTCCTCCTGGCCCTGTTCTGCCCTTTCCGGTAGCAAGGTATTCTCGGGAAGATCGGGCACGACACCCAAGCCTCCGTCAAGGGCTAGTGCCCGGGGCTCACCCCGCAGAACCTCTTCTGCCCAGCGCCGCTGAGCCGGGGTGTACACGCGGGGGTGATTGAGCACCACCTGGGCTTTTAAACGCTGGTCATGAGCTTTTTGCCTGGCGTAGAGCCCATCACCATGGATACGGTAATACCAGATCGCTTCGGGGATGTGTTGGCCCCTGTAGCCTCGTTCACCACAGCTGATCCAGAAGTCCCAATCCTCATAGCCGATGACGTTGGTGGCAAATCCTCCCACCTCTTCCCATACCCCTTTTCGGAACAGGGAGCAGGAGGGGATAAAATTGAAGCGCGTCAATAGAGTAAAGTTGTATTCGGGATGGGGCTCGAAGTTGCTACGATCCCCAAAATTTTGCTGGTCGGGGTAGGCAATCCCTATGCGAGGATCGTCCTCCAGGGCCTTCACGCAGCTTTCGAGAAAATGAGGGGCAATCTTATCATCGGCATCCAGGCACAGGATGTACTCGCCCTGGGCTTCGGCGATGCCTCGATTGCGGGAGATGGCCGGCTGCCCTGAATTTTCCTGATTGATGAGTCGGATGTGATGGTGGGGATACCGGTGAAGGAGCGCTTCGGCAACCTCCTGCGTGTTATCCGTACTCCCATCGTTGACGATGATGATCTCGAAATCCTGATACGTCTGCTGGATGACGGATTCGACAGCCTCGGTCAGGTATCTCCCGTAATTGTAGCAGGGGATGATGACCGAAACGCGTGGCGTCATCCCACCGGCGACCAGGCGGTATCGCACCTCGGGCAACTCGTCAAGGGTCTGCAGAACAGCTTGTCGCTTGATATGATCGCGGATGCTCACGAGAGCCTCACCAACCTGCCGCACGAGGGCCATGGGAGTGGAGACCGAACCGGTGAAATGAGCTAACTGGCGTGGAGGGAGATCTTCGATGGTGGCTATCTCCTTAATCAACTTTTCGATGTATGGCGAGAGTTGCTGCACCCCTTGACGCCACTCGGCCAGAGTTGCCTCAGTCAGCCGAAGGGTACCAAAGTAATGCGGTATGAGTTCGGGGTGTTTGTCTACGAATTGAACCAGATTCGAATTGTTCGCCACTTCACGACGCACATAGTCGTATACGGTCAATCTGTGATCGTGGATCACCTTGGCCTGCGGGTGGTAATAGACCCGGTAGCCACACTGCCACAAACGGTAGCCGACCTCGATATCTTCGCATCCATAGCGGCGAAAGGTTTCATCAAACCACACTTTTCCTGAAACAAAGGCCTGGCGGGCGACACTAAGGTTGGCCGTGACAAAATGGTCAAATCCGTAGGGTACCCCCTCGCGCGTCCCCACCAGCGGAAAAAGCAGATTGTATTGATGGAGGGCCTGTGAAAGGATTCGTTCGGCGTGCTCCGGGGCAAAGGCGATATGACCCAGAATTGCTACACGCGCATTCCCGTGTCTCTCGTGGGCTTGTCTATGCTGCTCTAGCAAGTCCGGTTCAGGATAGGTGTCATCGTTGATAAAAAGCACAAGCCGCCCCTGCGCGGCCTTTAGGCCGGTGTTGCGGGCGGCGGCCAGGCCCCGATTCTCCGGATGCTCGTGATAACTCCCGTGCAACCGCTTCAGGGCCTCCTGCATCACCCGGCGGGTATCGTCGGTAGAACCGTCGTTGACGCAGATCACCTCAAACCGCTCTTTACCAAGCGTCTGCTGTTCCAAGGCCTCCAGGCAACGCCTCAGCGTGGCAGCGCGGTTGTAGCTACAGAGGATGACGCTGAGGTCAGGAACCATCGTCCGCGTGACCATCTTAGAAGCCCTCCACATACCCCAGATCCCTCAATCGCTTCACCACCGCGGCCATTTCCCCTAGAGCCATCACCTTAGCGGTGAGCGGCGGTGTCTCCGAGAGAGCCTTCACTTTGGCGGCGAGTGCGTCACAGAGGGAGGGCTGAACGCTCGCCAGATTCCGCCGCTCGCCGGGATCAGCCACGAGATCATACAACTCGCACTCGTCGGTCAGCCGGTTGAGGATCACTTTCCAACTATCCTGGCGGAGGGCGGCGAAGGAGGTCTTCAGCCGGCTCCAATCCTCTGGTGAAACCTCGTAGCAGGTCTCCGCATAGGCCGGGCGATCCACCGACATCGTGAGCAGCGGGCTTAAGCTCTCCCCGTCCATGGGCGGGTCCGGGGGGAGGTCCAGGGCTTCGAGAACCGTCGGTAAGAGATCTATAGCTCGGACCTGGGAGGAGATCACCCGTCCGCCGGTATAGATCCCGCCTGAAAGAATCAACGGGATCCGTAGCGTCGTGTCGTAGAGATATTCACGGTGGTTGTATTCACGGTGTTCACCAAAGGCGTCGCCGTGATCGGCAAAGACGACGAAGAGGGTCCGCTCGGTACGGCCGGTGCGGTCGAGGAAACGCAACAGCCGACCGATCTGCACATCAATCCGGGCCATCTGGGTAATTTGGTGGAGGGGCTGCGCCGTCATCGGGTCTCCGGCAAGATCATGGGCGTCAAAGTAGTGGAGGAAGAGCAGGGCCGGCCCCGGGTGGCCTTCAAGCCAAGCGAGGGCCCGGTCTGTGCTCTCTTCGCAAGGACGCCGGGACCCCAGCACCCAGTTAGGGGTGGCTTCGGCAAACTGGTCGTCGTAGACCTCAAAGCCCCGGTCAAGCCCGTATCCCCGGGAAAGGGCGTGGGAGCCGATGAAGGCCGCCGTTGCGAAACCGTGGGTGTGGAGACGCTCGGCCAGTGGGAGGGCTCCCGCAGCCAGCCGGTAGCCTATGATCGCGCGGATACCGTGATGATACGGGTTCAGCCCTGTGAAGACGGAGGCGTGCGCGGCGGGTGTGTAAGGAGCCTGCGTTATCGCCTGATCGAATCTTACACCGGAACGGGCCAGCCGGTCCACGTTCGGGGTCCACGGCTCAAGGGCGTTCGAGAAGCGCACGGGGTAGCAACCCAGGGCCTCACGCCGGACACAGTCCAAACTGATCAAGACGACCGTATCAATGGACATCCCCTCTACCCTCCCTTGGGCCTGGGTCTGAGGAGACGGGCCTCCCGGGAGTGGGGGAAGGATGTGAGGAGCTTCTTCAAGGCCGCCTTCGCCAGCCTGGGCTGCCTGATGGTGTGGTAGATCAAGACCTCCCGGTACAAGGCCCTCGGGACTTCCTGGCTGGAGGGATACTCGCGGATCACCATCTCGAAGGCGAGGATGGCCTGCAGATAGTCCTTCTGAAGGGCATAGCTCTCCCCCAGGAGGTAGTAGGCGCTGGGGCAGCGGTCGTCCCCGGGACAGCGCCGGATCACCTGCTGAAAGCCTTCAATGGCCCGCTCGGACTCCCCTTTCGTGTAGGCCTCAACCGCCTGCCGGTACAGGAGTTCGTTGGGTTCCCCCGGTTCCAGGGGTTCAGCGTTCACCGTTCGAGGCTCAGGGTTCAGAGCTTGAATTCCATCGGGTTCCGAGTTCCGGCCTGGGGTGCGGGGAATCGGAGAGGACTTCCGGTCATCTCCCCCCTCAGGGATCGGGGACCGGAGGCTGAGGGCCGAAGACGCCTCCGCCGGGGGGAACACAACCGGGACAATGTTGCCCCCGTTCAGAGCAGAGGGGAGGGTCCCCGAGGCGGGGACAAGCCCTCCCCAAGGACCGTGACGAGGGGAAACGGCAGAGGGGGAGGGAGGAGAGAGGGCCAGGTTCCCGGCCACCTGGGTAAGGATCGCTTCGGCCGTGGCCCGATCCCGAAAGAGGCCGGATCCGGCCTTGACGCTCACCTTGGTGGTCCTGGGAGTGAGGGCGGAGAGGGTCAAAGTGATGCGAAGATCCGGAACAGCCGCCCGAAACTCGACGTGATCCTGCTCAACCACCTCCTCCTCGACAGGGATCTCCCACTGGCGGAGGGCCTGGCGGGCGGCCTCCCGCACCTCAGGCCAGGGGGAAAAGAACGTCCGCTCCACTTTGCTGTTCGCCAGATAGTGCACCCCCACCACGCCGAGGCTCACAGCAGGCCCGACCGCCGAAAGCGCGGCGCACCCGACCCCCCCAAAAAGCACCAGGCAACCCCAGAGCAACAACAGCCACCGGCCCTTCATAAGGAACCTCCTCGCTGAAGGGGGGAGCAAAGGCCATGCCATCTCGGGGAGCGGAGTGGATCGCCTGATTCCTCAAGGGTTTACGGATCTCCAGAGAGGATGGGGTGAGGACACGGGGTAAAGGGGTGGGCAATTTTTTCCGGTGGGCGAACCGGCGCCGCTATACCTCATCTCTCTCCGGGGGGGAAGGGTGGGAGCTGGGATTGTCGAGAAGGGTCACTTCAAACCCGAGGGTCCGCAATTGGGCGATGACGGGAGAAAGTCCCGTTCCTCCAGAGGGGTCCGACGCCCGCCAGGTTGTGATGTCGAAGATCAGGTGTCGATTCCCCCTCGTCCGGAGGTTGAGGTCCAGGGCCTCAAGCAGCCGATCGCGGTACCGGTCGAAGTCGGGATCGAACAACTCGACGATGAGGGTCCCCGGCTCCTGCTTTATCCTGAATGGACCCGGACCCAAGACCTGGTGGAGCCACTCAGAGAAACGCACGGGATCCGCGGTCAGTACGAACGAACCGTCGAAGGCCTCCGGGTGATCGGCCCGAAGGGCCGTGGAAAGATCGGGGAAGAGCCGAATGAGCTTGGCCTGACCGATTTCAGGAAGGGATCGGAGTTTCCGGGCGAGACCGACGTCACTTCCGCCGGAAAGCGGGGGAACGAGGAAGACTGCTTCGGGGCGCTCGGCGGTGGCAAGGCGGATCGCTGTGAGAGGGTCCTTGGTATGGAGGACGCAAAAGTCGGGGCCTGTACTTGCTTGAATGAATCTCAGGAGCTGGACATCCTCGGTGATGAGGAGTAGCTTCCGAAGGGCCGGTTGGGGTCCAGAGGGACGAGGGGAGGGCCGTGGGGGGATCTTCTTCAGGGCCGCCGTCAACTTGACGAAGAGAGTGTCGAAGGCGTAAGGCTTTAAGATGTAGTCGGTGACGCCCAGCTCGATGATGGCCTTCACCTGGTCCAATTCGTCCACGGCTGAGCAGATGACCACCGGGATATCCCGAAGATCAGGACGGCTCCGGATCTCAGCCAGCATCTCCTGGCCGCTCATCTTCGGCATCATCAGATCGAGGAAGATCAGATCAGGGCGCTCCTCCGCTAGGATCTTGAGCCCTTCCACCCCATTTTCCGCTTCGATGACCCGACAGCCGGACACCTTTGTGAGAAGGCGGGCCAGCACCTCCCGACAGTTCCTATCGTCATCCACCACCAGGACCGTCAAGTCTGGATACGCGTTCACCGGAGGAAATCCAGAAGGTTTGGCTGAACGAGCCGGGCCCCGGCGAAGAGAGAGGCCTGATAGACCTGCTCCCGTTGGGACAGCACGACAAACAGTTCAGCGAGATCGGCATCTTCTGTCTGGGAGAGGAGGGTCTTGACGAGGAGGAGGTCCTGGTCGAGGCCGGCCATGATTCCCTCCAGCCTCCCGATCCGGACCCCCACCTCTCCGGCTGCGGCCAGGACCTGGTCAGTGCCGGCCTCGATCCGATCCAGGGCAGTCCCTATCCCGGAGGGGTTGTCGGCGACCAGATCCTCGCGGAGATCTACCAGGATTTGGAAGAGATCGACAGGCTGCTGGAAGACCTCATCCCCTGGGGCATTCACGGCGAGGGTGACCCCCTCCGCCACCTCGAAGGGGATGGTCCCTTCAACCCCGAGAGGGTTGGCCACAACCGCCACGATCTCCCCCTGGGCATCCCTCGTGGCCGTGAAGGGGGGAGAGGTGGTCTGGATCCCGCCGAAGAGATAACGGTCGGCGAAGCGGGTATTGGACAGGGCCAGGAGCCCCTCCAGGAGGAGGTTCACCTGACCGGCCAGGACTTGCCGGTCCTGGGCACTGATGGAAGGATCGAGCCCCCGAAGGGCAACCTCTTTCGCCTGAGCTAGGATCTCCCGGATCTGATCGAGGGCCTGGCCGGTGGCGCTGAGAAGCGCCTGAGCCCATTCCCCGGTCCGTTTCCATCCTTCAAGGGCCTCAAGGGTTGAGCGTAAAGAGATGGTCCGGGCCGCTCCGACTGGGTCGTCGGAGGGCTCATTCAGCCTCTTCGCCGTCGAAAGCTGAAGCTGGACCTTGCTCAGCCGCTCGAGGTTTCGAGAGATGTCCTGTAAAAGCCGATGGGCGATCAGGCTGTTCGTAATCCGCA
Source organism: uncultured bacterium (assembly GCA_964535215.1). Lineage (GTDB taxonomy): Bacteria > Methylomirabilota > Methylomirabilia > Methylomirabilales > JACQHM01 > JACQHM01. The sequence continues at coordinate 34,090 of CAZHST010000011.1, read as the reverse complement.
CTCCAGCCCTCCGACTTTAGCCGAGCTCCCGGATCAGGGTCTCTAGAAGCTCATCCACGATCCTGACGAAGTGGGACATGGCCTCGTAGACCCGCTGGTGCTCGATCAGATGGGTCAGCTCCTCGTCCACCGAGACCCCCGAAACCTCCTCCCGGCGCGTTGAGAGGGTGTCCACCATCGCCTGGTGGGCCTCCACGAGGCGGCCGGCCCCTTGAGTCTGAAGCCCCACCTCCCCGACGAAGGCGCTGTAGAACCCTTCGAAGGTTAAGGTGTTCCCGTCCATGGTCAGGGCCTGGCGGAGCCCGGCCAATGCCCGGGCGTTGGTGTTGTCGCCGGGGCTAGAAGGCATGGCTGCCGCCGCGATCCGATTGACATCCTGCTGGATCTGGGAATCGACCCCAATATCGGCTGCGCCTGTTCCCGAGAAGAAGGGGCCCTGTTGATTCTGAAGCCCAAACCCGTTGCTATGCACCTGGTTGACCTCCAGGATGATCCCCTGGGCCAGCTTATCAAGGGTAGCTTGGGCCCATGGCACCAGGTCGTTTTGGCTCTCAAGGAGCCCCTTCAGCCGGCCCCCCTCAATCTGGATGGGGTTCCCCCCGAGGAGGAGTTGGATCTGGCCCTCCTGATTCTCCCAGGCCATCGGGTTAACCTCCGTGCCATCCACCAGGAGGCTCCCGCCAACTGTGATCTGGACCGTTCCATCCGGCTGCTCCTTCACCGAGAGGGCCACAAGACGGGAAAGGTCATCTATCAGCCTGTCCCTAAGATCCCGAAGATCGTTGGCCGAGGCGCCGCCTGCCTCCAGACTCCGGATCTTTTGGTTCAACTCGGCGATCCGCCCGGCCAGGTCATTCACCTCCCGGACCCGAAGATCCATCTCCCCCTCCAGCTCTCCAGCAAGAGCATCCAATTCCCCGTCCAGCCGCCGGAAGGCCGAAACCAGCTCCAGTCCCCGTTCCCGAACCTGGAATCGGGTCGAAAGATCGGTGGGATGGACCGCCAGGTCCTGGAAGGAGGAGAAGAAGCGGGTTAACGTCTGGCCCAACCCCCGGTCCGACGGCTCATCAAGCAGCGCCTGGATCCGGCGGAAGGTGGCCTCCTCCACCTCGGCCTCCCCTAAACGGGAGGCAGCCCGCCGGAACTGGAGATCGAGGAACTGGTCCCGAATACGGATGATTTGTTCCAGGGAGACCCCGGTCCCCAGTTGCCCAGCCGCCAACAAATTCTCCGGGAGGCTGGCAGCAAGTTCTACCCGCTGGCGGGAGTAGCCGGGAGTCTGAGCGTTGGCCACATTGTGGCCCCGGGTCTGGATCGCCGCCTGATGCGTTTGAAGGGCCCGTCGTCCCAGCTCCAAGAGGCCAAAGATGGTCATTTCACACCCACTGATTGAAAGTGAAAAGAGGAGCGCCCGGCCGGCCGCCTTCTAGGGCACCATCCTCCCGGTACGTGGGGCCCCAGGCTACCGTGGTGAAAAGGTGGAGGAGGTTCCTGGTCCATTGGAGAGCCCCTTCGAGGAGCACTCCATTTTGCTTGTTGAGGTCGGCAACCTGCCCGATCAGCTCCCTGAATTCCCCGAGGAGAGCCCCGTAGCGGAAGGCGTAGAAAGGCGGGGCGAGCTGGGCCAGTTTGGAGCAGGTGAGATCCCGCTCCTCCAACCCCAGGGCAGCCCCCACCTTTTGCAGGAGACCCAGGCGGGCCTCCTCCAGGACCTTGACCTCCAACCCCAGGGTCTCTTTCCGCTTCAGAAGCTCTGTCAGGCCCTCCAGATCGCCTTTGACCAGGAGCCCCTTCTCCCGGTGGAGGAGGTCAAGAAGCTGCCGATAGCAACCCATCTCCTGACGGAGGACCTGGAGGAGCTCATCGAACAGGCGTTCATCCATAGAGCCTTATCTCCCGCAGGAGTTCTTCTGCCACCTTCATCACGTCGATCTCATAGCTGCCGTCCTGAATCCTCTGTTTGAGGTCCTTGACCAGCTCCTCACGAATCTCCGGCACTTGGTGAAGCAAAGTCCGGGCCAGGTAGAGCTCCCGGGCCCCCGGGGAGAGCTCCACCTGATCTGCTGGCGGAGGACCAGCCCCGGGGGTCCGGGGGCTAACCTTGCCGGGGGCCACCTCCCCGACCTTTCCGGCGGAAGGCGGGATGCCCTCGGGAAGGGTAGGCTCCTGGATCTTCATGGGTCACCTCCCCACCCCTACCCTTTCCCTCCCCTTGAAGGGGAGGGGGAGAAGGGGTATGAGATCTGAACGTGACAAGCAACACGTCCCCTTCTATGGTTATCGGCAGCCAACCCGCTTTCCTTGAGCTTTATTTAAAAACGGCCTGCCGCGATCTGGCTGAGATAGCGTCGATACCGGACGAGATCAGCGTTGTTCGCGAAACCGAGGAGCCGGGTGCCATGGCGGATCCTCCCGTCGCCCATCGGCTGGGGATTCTGCCAGACAACGACACCCTCGGCGGGAATTGCCCCTTCGGGGAGCCTCAGCCAGAGGCGAAAAACGGTACCGGGCGCCAGCCTCTCGGGCAGAAGGAGCAGGAGGCCACCCAAGCTTACGTTCCCCGTCCGACCCACGATCTCCCGGGTCGCACCCTCCTCCCCGCCGGCGAGGCACCGGACAGGAAGCTCAGCCGGGAAACGGGGATGAGGTCCGCGGCGGTGCCGCCTCGGATCGTTCTGAGCTAACTCCTCGGCCAACTTCACCACATGGATCAGGCCATGCGCACTAAAAGGTTTCGGCAGAAAGAACTCGGCCCCGGCGCGAAAGACCTTCGCCGTATACGTCGGGTCTGCTGAGGCTGTGACGCCGACCACGGGAATATCCCTGAGGATAGGATCCTGTTTCAGCCGCTGGCACGTCTCGACCCCATTGATCCCAGGCATCATCATATCCAGGATGATGACGGCGGGCTGAGCCGCCCGGGCCGTTTCAATCCCTGACGGGCCATCCGGAGCCGAAAGGACCTTGAACCATGCGCCTTCGAGAATGGAGACCACCAGCTCACACGACCGGGGATCGTCGTCAATGACCAGGATCGGGCGGGTCTTTATCGTCTCCTCCGCACGGGGCATCGGTTTAACCTCCTGCCAGTTTAAGAACGGCGCGTGCGATCTCGGGAAGGGGAAGCACATGGTCCACGGCACCTAAAGCGATGGCCTCTTTCGGCATGCCGAACACAACACAGGTCGGCTCATCCTGAGCGATGGTGTGGGCGCCGGCCTGCTTCATGGCCAAAAGCCCCCGGGCTCCATCATCCCCCATGCCGGTCAGGATGACCCCGACTGCGTTCCGCCCTGCCGCCAGGGCGGTGGACTGGAAGAGGACGTCCACCGACGGCCGATGCCGGTTGACCGGAGGTCCCTGGTCCACCCGCACCCGGTAGCTAGCCCCATCCCGAAAGAGCCTGAGGTGGTAGTTGCCGGGGGCGATGAGGGCGTGGCCTGCCAGGACCCGGTCTCCATCCTCCGCCTCCTTCACCCTTACCGTACACCGGTGGTTAAGGCGGTCGGCGAAGGCCCTGGTAAACTTCTCAGGCATGTGCTGGACGATCACGATCCCCGGCGCATCGGCAGGCATCGCCTCCAGAATCTCCCTGAGGGCCTCCGTCCCGCCCGTGGAAGCCCCGATGGCGATCACCTGGTGGGTGGTCGTGATCAGGGGTCGGATCGGCCCGATCGGCTTTGGCCGGATGGCCATCCTCAGAGGACGGACCCGGGCCCGGGCCGCGGCCTTGATCTTCTCGATCACCTCCCTTGCTACTTCCTCCATCCGGTCGTGGAGGTCGAGCTTCGGCTTGGCCACGAAATCCACAGCCCCAAGCTCCAGGGCCCGGAGGGTCGTCTCACACCCCTCCTGGGTCAGGGACGAGACCATGACCACAGGCATAGGATGGGCGCGCATGAGCTTCTCCAGGAAGGTGAGGCCGTCCATCCTGGGCATCTCCACATCCAGGGTCAGGACATCAGGCTTCAAGGCCCGGATCTTCTCCCTGGCAAAGTAAGGGTCGGCCGCCACCCCCACCACCTCAATCCCTGGATCCCGGAGGAGGAGCCTGGTCAGGACCTGCCGCACGAAGGCCGAGTCGTCAACGATCAGCACCCGAATTTTAGGGTTTGTTGAGTTGATTGGGTTTGTTGCGTTCATTGGGTTTGTTGCGTTCATTGGGTTCGAAAACCCAAAAACCCGATAAACTCAATCAACCCTCTTGACTCAAAAGAGGGTGATGTCGCCGTAAGGAACCGGCTTCCGTCGGATTGCAGCCTCCTCCTCGGCAAGGCGGGCGACAAGGTGCCTGTCGCCTATCCGCTTGACGAAGGCCCGGCCGGTGTCCGTCTCGAACCGGACATGCCGGGGCTGATACCCGCCCACGTCCTCGGCCAGGATCGGGATCGCCTCGACCTTTAAGAACCGGTGGGCGAAGTCGATGTTCCGTTGGGGGACGCCATTCTGGGACTCGGCGATCTGGAGGACGTGACCTCCGCCGAAGACCTTGGCCACGAACCGGTCCCGGACCGCCCCCAGCTTGAGCATGGCCCCGATCAGAAGATCCATCGCATGGATGCCGAAGCGGGACGGGGCGTCACGGTCGGAGTTGTCGGTGGATTCGGGCAGCAGGAAGTGGTTCATGCCGCCAATGCGGACCCCAGGGTCGTAGAGGCAGACAGCGATACAGGAGCCGAGGAGCGTCTTGAGGACCACCGGCTCCCGGCTGGCATGGACGCCGCCAATATGGATCGCGATTTCGGGCCGCTCTCTTAAGAAGCTCTCAGCCATCAGCTCAGCCTCTGGTAGATCGTCTGACCCAGGTGGTGGAACCGGGCCCCACTCCCCAGCAGGCTCTCGGAATGGCCCAGGATGAGGAGCCCCTCCTCCTGAAGGGCGGCCTCAAACCGGTGGAACAGCTGGTGCTGGGTGGGCTTATCGAAGTAGATCACCACATTCCGACAGAAGATGACGTCGAACCGGGTCCGGATCGGCCAGGGCTCCTCGAGGAGGTTGATCCGGCGGAAGGTGATCAGGTCCCGGAGCTTCGGGAGAACCCGGACGAGGTCTGCCTGGGTCCCCGTCTCCTTCTGGAAGTAGCGGCAGAGCATGTCTTGAGGGATAGCCCGGACCTGATCCAGGGGATACACCCCCTCTTGGGCCCTGGCCAACACCTCGGTATCAATGTCCGAGGCCAGGATGCGGACGTCCCACCCCAGGAGGGTCTGGAGGCCCTCCCAGAGGGTAATGGCGATGGAGTAGGGCTCTTCCCCCGTGGAGCAGCCGGCAGACCAGATCCGGATCCGCCGCTCGCCGGTCTTTGCGGCGCGGGACCGGACAGAAGGCAGCCAGACGTCCTTGAGATAGGTAAAGTGGTGCGGTTCCCGGAAGAACTCGGTCTTGTTGGTGGTCATAGCGTTGATGAACCGGATCCGTTCCTCCCCCGTGGGATCTCGCTTCATGAGATAATCGTAATACTCGCGAAAGGTCCGAAGGCCGAGCTGGCGGAGCCGCTTACTCAAACGGGCCTGGACTAGGGATCGCTTGAAGTCGCTCAGGGCAATCCCGGTCTGGGTTTTGATAAGGCCCCGGAACAGGAGGAACTCCTCGTCGCTCAACGCGTATCCCGCCGTAACGCCGAACTGAGGGAGATTGCTGGCTGTCCCCTGGCTTCCCATATCCGTGTTTGACCACCCATTCCCTTCCTTCCCTGCAGGGACAGTTCCTGGGTAAAAGGTTATGGTGTGTCCGAGGTTCGCCTAATTCGTGGAGCCGAGGGCGGCCAGCTCGTCATCCCTCACGACCCGGTCGATGTCTAAGAGGACGACGAGTTTTTCCCCCGCCTTGGCCAGACCGCTGATGAACCGGGTCTCCACCTGGGCCCCGAAGTCCGGCGGGGCCTGGATGTCGGTCTTGGGGATGTTCAGCACATCGGAGACGGCGTCCACGACCAGCCCTATGGCCTTCGGGCCCACCTTCACCACGATGATCACCGTGAACTGGTTGTACTCCGCCTCCGCCATGGCGAACTTCGACCGGAGGTCCACCACCGGGATGATCGTCCCCCTAAGGTTCATCACCCCCTTGATGTAGGGGGGCGTGTTCGGAATCGGCGTGATCGCCGAGTACCCCTTGATCTCCTGGACCTTCAGGATCTCTACGCCGTACTCCTCCTGCCCCAGCGTGAAGGTCAGGTACTGGTTCCCGTCGGTGGCAAAGCTGATCTGGCTAGAAAGCCCATCCAGTTGTTCCATCGCTTCCCCCTTTCTCCAGTCTTGACAGTGCCATCGCTATGGTGCTATCGTGGGAGCACCTATGGCTCAGGATGAACTGTCGAAACGGATTGACGATGTCCATCGGCGGCTCGATGACCTCCGGGCCGATGGCCTCCAGCTCCGCCAGGAGGTGAAAGAGGGCAATGCCGCCCTCCGCCAGGAGATGGCCCAGCTCCGCCAGGAGATGGCCCAGCTCCGCCAGGAGATGGCCCAGCTCCGCCAGGAGGTGAAAGAGGGCAATGCCGCCCTCCGGCAGGAGCTGCGGGAGGGCGACGCGGCGCTCCGCCAGGAGCTGCGGGAGGGCGACGCGGCGCTCCGCCAGGAGATGGCCCAGCTCCGCCAGGAGCTGCGGGAGGGCGACGCGGCGCTCCGCCAGGAGATGACCACCGGGTTCGCCCAGCTCCGCCAGGAGCTGACCCAGCTTCGCCAGGAGACCGACCGCCGCTCCGGCCAGCTTTTCTGGCAGATGAACATCTGGTTCGCTTTGCTGGCTCTCCTCATGACCGCCTACCGGTTCCTCCGTCTCTAGAACTCCTCGAAGCCGTTGTCCTCTTTCGTCCGAGCTGAGCCGTCCCCGGTGGGGACGCTGGCCAGGACCGGCTTCGCCTTCCCCCTCACCCTGCCCCCCTCCCCCAAGGGGCGAGGGGCCACCCCTGGGGTCTGGCGTCTGGCGTCTTCAGTCTGGGGTCTGACATCCAGCTTGAACCGCCCCACCAGGGCCTGGAGCTCGGCGGCCTGGGCGGCGAGGGATTGGGCCGTCGAAGAGAGCTCCTCGGTCTGGGCCGCGTTGGCCTGGACCACCTGATCCATCTGGGCTACCGCCTTGTTCACCTGCTCGATCCCCTGCGCCTGCTCCTGGGAGGCCGCGGCGATCTCGGCGATGATGTCGGTCACCCGCTTGACCGAGGTCACGATCTCCTGCAAGGTCTGACCGGACTTGTTGACCAGCTCCGAGCCAGTTTCCACCTTCCCCACCGAGTCCTGGATCAACACCTTGATCTCCCTGGCCGCCTGAGCCGACCGCTGGGCCAGGTTCCGGATCTCGGCCGCCACCACGGCAAACCCCCGCCCCTGCTCCCCCGCCCTGGCTGCCTCCACCGCGGCGTTCAAGGCCAGGAGGTTCGTCTGAAAGGCGATCTCGTCAATGGTCGTGATGATGTCGGCGATCCGCTTGGACGATTGGTTGATCTCTCCCATGGCTTCCACAGCGGCGACCACCACCTGCCTGCCTTTCTCGGCCACGTCCCGCGAGCCGATGGCGACCTGATTCGCCTGCCGGGCGTTGTCCGCATTCTGCCTGACGGTACCCGTGATCTCCTCCAGCGAGGCCGCCGTCTCCTCCAGACTCGAGGCCTGCTCCTGGGCCCCGCTCGAGAGTTGCTCGGTGGCCGCCGAGAGCTGCTGGGAGGCCGTCGCCACCTGGGCCGCCGCGGCCCCGACATGGCTTAAAATCTCCCTGAGCTTCTCGACCATCTGCCGGACGGCGGCGGCCACCTGGCCCACCTCGTCCTTGGACTTTGCCTCCACCGAGACCGTCAAATCCCCACCGGCAACCCGCCCGAGCACCTGAACCAGCGAGATCAGCGGGCCGGCCATGACCCGCATGTAGAGGAGCGCCATGGCGATCCCGAGAAACAGGGCCAGGCCGGAGAGCCCGAGGAAGAGGAGGACCGAGGAGCGATAGCGTCGGGCCCCCTCTTCCCTGAAGCGGTCCGCCTGCTCCCGGGCTTCCTGGATGAGCTGGGCGGCCCCGCTGGAGAAGGCCTGGAACTGCTCCGCCTGGATCCCTGTGGCCAGGGCCCGGGCCTCCTCCAGGTGCCCCTTATAGATCAGAGGGATGAGCTGGGTGTCCCGGGTGTCCCGGAACGCCTCCCAGATCTCCTTCACCTTCCCGATCCTGGCCTTAAGCTCCCCCCTCAACGACCCGCCCAGGAGCTGCTCGAAGGATGTGTCGATCTCCCGCGTCAGCTCCTTGATTCGGGCATGCTGCTTCTCCAGCGTCTCCCGGTCTTTAGCAGCCATCATGGCGAGCAAGGACGCCCGGACCGCGTTCAGGTTCGAGCCTGTTTCCGCCAGGGAGAGGGCGACGGTGAGATGCTCGTCGTGCATCCTGGTCAAATAGCCGTTCACCCCCCTGAGCCCTTGATAGCCTACCCCGGCGACCGAGATGACCAGGAGGATCAGGGCTCCAACCCCGACGAAGAGTTTAGTGCGGATCCCCATGTTAGAAAACCATCCCATCATCGCTCTCCCTCCTCTGCCCACCGTTCATCCTGGCCCGGGCGAGAAGCCCCGGCACATCGAGGATCAGGGCCACCCGACCATCCCCCAGGATCGTGGCCCCGGCTACCCCCGGGACCTTCTGAAAGTTAGCCTCCAGGCTTTTGATGACCACCTGCTGCTGCTCCAGGAGTTCATCCACTAGGAGGGCGACCTTCCCCCGGTCGCTCTCCACGATGACGAGGAGCCCCCGGGTGGGATCCGGGGTCACCGGCTCAACGCCGAAGACCTCGTAGAGCTTGAGGATCGGCACGACCTCCCCCCGGACGCGGAGGACCTCCCCCCGGCCGAACACCGTCCTGACCTCCTCGATCCGGGGACGAAGCGACTCCACGATGTTGACCAGCGGGAGGATGTAGACCTCTCTCCCTACCTGGAGCAACTGCCCGTCCAGGATGGCCAACGTCATCGGCAGCGTGATCGTGAAGCGGGTTCCCCGTCCCGGCTGGCTCTGGATGGCGATCGACCCCCCCAGGGCCTCGATGTTCCGCTTCACGACGTCCATCCCCACCCCCCGCCCCGAGGTTTCGGTCACCTGCTCCGCCGTCGAGAACCCCGGCTCAAAGATGAGGGAAAAGACCCGATCATCGCTCAGGGCCTCATCGGCCGTGACCAGGCCGGCTTCGATCCCCTTCCGGAGGATCCGGTCCCGGTCTAAGCCCCGCCCGTCATCGGCCACCTCGATGAAGATGCTCCCCCCCTGCTGATAGGCGTGAAGCTGGATGGTGCCCTGCTCGGGTTTGCCCTGCTTCAGCCGGACGTCAGGTGGTTCGATGCCGTGGTCCACCGCGTTGCGGACGAGATGAGTGAGGGGATCCACGATCTTCTCGATAACCAACTTGTCCAACTCCGTCTCCTCACCGCTTGCCACCAGGGTGATCCGTTTGCCGAGCTGACCGGCCAAGTCGCGCACCAGCCGGGGGAACCGGTGGAAGACATTTCGGATCGGGAGCATCCGAATGCCCATGATCCGTTCCTGGAGTTCCCGGGCATGCCGCTCCACCTCGGCCACGGCCTGCTGAAGGAGCGGGAGCTTGTCGAGGCTGAACCGGGAGACGAGCTGGACCACCATGGAATTGGCGATGGCCAGCTCCCCGGCGAGATTGATGAGCTTGTCCACCTTCTCTAGGGAGACCCGTATGGAACCGGTGTCCATGGAAACTGGAGATGGGAGACCAGAGACCGAGGCCTCCGGTCTGAAGACCCCAGGCTTAAGCTCCCCATCTCCCGGGCCACCCGTCTGGCCGAAGAGGCCGAACCCATCCTCCTCGCTTGGGTTATCGGGTTTGTGGGGTTCATTGGGTTTGTGGGGTTCTTCGAGAGCAGATGAACCCGATGAACCCAAGGAACTTATCAAGGAACTCAAGGAACTCATCACTGTGAGGATCTGATCCCGCCCCTTAGGAGGCGCTCCCTCCCCCCGGGCCGAAGCGAGCAGTCCCTTCAGGACATCGACCGAGGCGAGGAGGGTATCCATGGCCCGGGAGGAGGCCAGCCGTCCCTTCCGGAGGCGGTCCAGCACCTCCTCCAGGGCATGGGTGAACTGGGTGATCTCCTCGAATCCCAGCATCCCGCTGTTCCCCTTGATGGTGTGGGCTGAGCGGAAAGCCCGGTTGAGGACCTCCGGGTCCCCAGGGGTGGCCTCCAGGGCCAGGAGACACTGCTCCAGATCCTGGAGAAGCTCGTGAGCTTCTTCGAAGAAGCCTTCGATCAGGCTTGGGTCCCGGTAGAGGTCATCCATCGTTACGAACCCGTTGAAGAACCAGGTCCACCACCTGAAGGAGCTTTTCCGGGTGGAAGGGCTTCACGATCCAGCCGGTGGCACCGGCCGCCCGCCCCTTCTCCTTCATCTCCTGGCCTGCCTCGGTGGTCAGAATGAGGATGGGGGTCAAGCGGTAAGAAGCCATGGCCCGGACCTGACGGGTGAAGGTCAGTCCATCCATCACCGGCATATTGACGTCGGTGATGATCAGGTCGACCCCCCTCCCCTCTAACCAGCCCAGGGCCTCCAGGCCATCTTGAGCCTCGACGACCTCGAAGCCGGCGGACCGGAGGGTGGTGCGAACCATCCCCCTCATAGCGTTCGAGTCCTCGACGATGAGAATGGTGCCGTTCATGGCTTCTCTAGTCCCTCGTCTCCCGGCTCGCCGTCACTCCTAGCGCGGTGAGCTTCTCCAGCACCGTCTCTTTCGTGTAGGGTTTCACAAGAAACGCCCGGACCCCGGCCCTGGCGAGGGCCACCACCATCTCCGCCGTGGGGGCCCTGGACGCGGCGATCACCGGGATCTCCCGGGTCCGCTCATCAAGGGCGAGCTTCCGGCAGGTGGTCACTCCCCACGCCGGCTGGCTGTCCACATCAAGGATAATGGCCTGGGGGAACGAAGCCTTCGTCGGCTGGATCAGCTCACCGGGTTTTGAGAAGAGGGCGGTGGCAAAGCCTTCCCTCTCTAACAGTTGACACAAGAGGATGCCATCAGCTTCGTTCCCCTCGATGATCGCGATCCCGGCAGTCCTCTCCCCGTCAAGGGGCTCCTTAACTTCGGCCTCTTCCCCTTTGGCCTTCCGGATCTCCTCCGCCAGGGCCTCGCCGATGGCGACCGGGACCAGGAGATGCCAGATTCCGTCGTAGGTCTCGACGCGAAGGGGCCAGGTGACGATGATGTACTCCCCCGGGGGGATGGTCCCACCCGAGACCTGGACCGAACGCTTCTTCAGGTGCCAGTGTTTGCCTGCCTCCCGCTGGAGGACCCGGTTCAAGGCTCCACACAAGACATTCCCGATCTCCTCAACGGCATCGACATCCGCCTCACTCACCTCCAAGAGGCTGCGTTTGGCCTCGATCTGGTCCGGCGGCATCATGAGGAGCAGGGCGCTCATCGTCACCGCCATCCGGAGGTCAAGGGCCAGAACCAAAGGACCAGCAGAAGAGCCTTCGATCTCTCCCTCCACAAAGGCGCAAGGGTTCGGGTCGAGGATGCCCCCTGGCGGGAGGAGGCCGATCATCGGCTTGTTCAAAGAAACAGGCCTTCCCAGGAGCTTCCGACAGTCCTGCTGAAGCGCTGTCTGAAAGGCCCAGGCCAGCGACTGCAGGATGTCAGCGGTCGGACCGCTGAAAGAGGTGAGACTGGCCATCGGTCTTCCTTAAGGTGACGCTCACATAAAAGGCGATCCCTTCGAAGGAGAAAGGGGTCAGAAGCGTTGGGGGCTCCGCCGGGGGCTGAAGGAGGAAATCGGTTCCGGCGATGACCGAGGGGAGGGAGAGGGCGATGCCGTCTCCCTCCGGAAGCCGGCTTTTCACCTGGCCGGCGATCATGTTCGTGACCTCGCCGATGGCGTCCCGGACCTCCTCCAGGCTGACCTCCTCCCCCATCCCGAGTCCGAGCATCCCGGCTAAGATCCGCTCGGCCAAGCCCCGGCTGACGTGGAAGGAGAGGCCTCCGGTCCACCGTCCAGCCAGCCCGATGATCCCGACGAGGTCGGTGGGGGGTGCCGGCTCTTTCAGCCACCGGGGGATCCCGACCTGAGGAGAAAGGCCGATCATCGTCTCAAACACAGCATTGGTGGCCTCACCGACGAGCTTTGGGAGCTGGTCCATCGATCCTCCTCTACAGGAAGCGGCCAAGTACTGCCTGAATCGAATCGGGGGTGAAAGGCTTCCGCACATAGCCCCCGACCCCTAAGCGTCTGGCCTCCTCCACCATCTCCTCCCCTCCCTCGGTCGTGATCATCACCACCGGGATCTGCCGGAGGTGGTCGGTGGCCCTGATCTGCTGAAGACAGGTGAAGCCATCCATGACGGGCATGTTGACATCCAGCAGGACGAGATGGACGCCGCCGGCCCCGAGCTGCTTCAGGGCTTCGGCCCCGTCCCCGGCCTCCAGGACCTCCACGTCCTCAAAGCCGGCCTGCCTTAAGGAGCGGATGAGGATCTTCCGCATCGTCGAGGAATCGTCAACGATCAGCACCTTCCTCGGCATCAGCCGTCTCCTGAGGCTTCCGGCCGGGACCGCTTGCTCAAGAACCCGTCCGCCCCGAAGCCCCGTGCCGCCTGCTCCTCCCCCCAGGTGCACCCGGTGAAGACGATGACAGGGATCTGCTTCAGCCGCTCATCGCGTTTTAAGTAAAAGAGGACCTCATAGCCGTCCATCCCAGGCATGTCGAGGTCGAGAAGGATCAGGTCCGGTTTCTCCCTCGCGGCCTGCTCCAGGGCCTCTTTTCCATCGAAGGCCTGGATGACCTCATAGCCCCTGGCCTCGAGCAGCGATGTCAGGACCCGCACCACGTCCGGCTCATCATCGGCCACAAGGATCTTTCTCACTCCGTCAGCCCTTTTTTCGAGCGAGGCGAGGAGCTGAGTCGGGTCAAACCCGGGGCCGGGGCGGATGACTCCGGTGACGGTTCCCGTCAGAAGGGAGATCAGGCGGTTCACCCCCCGTTCGGCGATGGCGAGGAGCTCCCGGAGAGAAGGTTCCAGCGCATCGGCCCGCTCCCCCATCAGCGTGAGAGCCCCCTTCACCGAAAAGAGGAGCTTTCCCGCCTCATGGGAAAAGACTGGAGACTGGGGACCGGAGACTGGAGGCTCTGGTCTCCGGTCGCTGGTTTCTCCTCTGGAAAGCAGCCCGTTCACCGTCTTCAGGAACCTGTCGTAGTCGGCGATCGGCTTGGTCACATAACCATCAGCCCCGCTCGCTTCGAGGAATCGCTCCCGATCCCCCCGCATGGCGTGGGCCGTCACCAGCAGGACCGGAAGGTGGGCCGTCCGGTCGTCGCTTTTGAGGAGCCGGGTGATCTCGAGCCCATCCACAGGCTTCCCCTGATAGCTGCTCCTCTGGAGGGAGACATCCATTAAGACCAGATCCACCTCGCCGGCCCGGCACAGCTTCAGGGCCTCTTCGGGATCCTCCGTGACCGTCGTCTGGTGCCCACCCATCTTCCGAAGCACCCGCTCCATGATCAGCTCCGCATCGGGATCATCTTCCACGATCAGGATCCGTGCCATACCCTACCTCCTGCTCGCTCCGCCCCCTCTCCCGGTCGGACTCTGGGTGCCAGAGGGGGACCGTGAAGAAGAACCGGGACCCCTTCCCCTCCTCGCTCTCGACCCCGATGAAGCCCCCCTGAAGCTCCACCAAGGACTTGGCGATGGCCAGCCCCAGGCCTGTGCCCCCAAACCGCCGGGTGGTGCCCCCATCCCCCTGGATGAACTTCTCAAAGATGCGCTGCTGCTTCGCCTTCGGGATCCCGATGCCGGTATCGATGACCTCACAGAGGGCATACCCCTGCTCCGGCTGAGGGAGGGCCCTCACCCGGATCTCCCCGCCATGGGGCGTGAATTTCAGGGCATTACTGAGGAGATTGAGGAAGATCTGCTTCAGGCGATCCGCATCGGCCCACACCGTGATCGTCTCCTCACACGGTTCGACCGCTAGCCGGATCCCCTTCTCGGTCGCCTGCACCTGGGTCAGCCGGGCCAGCTCGTCCAGAAGCTCAGCCAGCCCGACCCGGGTTCGGTGGAGCTTTAGTCGGCCCGCCTCGATCTTGGCGATGTCCAGGACATCGTTGATCAGGGTGAGGAGGTGGTGAGAAGCGGCCAGGGCCCGCTGGACGTATTCCCGCTCCTCCTCGGGGCTGTCGCAGAGCCCATGGAGGAGGAGCTGGAGAAAGCCGATCAGGGCGTTCAAGGGGGTCCGGAGCTCGTGGGAGATGGTGGCGAGGAACTCGGACTTGAGGCGGTTGGCCGCTTCAGCCTCCCCTTTGGCTTGCTCTAACGCCCGGTTAGTAACCTCCAGCTCCTTGGCATACTCCTGTAACGCCTTTGTTCGTGCCGTGACCTCTTGCTCAAGCCGGTGAAGATGGATCCTCTGCTCGGTGAGCCTGGTCTCCCGCTCCTCGAGGATGGCGGTGACGAGGCGTTGATACTCCCGCTTAACAACCTCGTGCTCTCGCTGAAGCTGCTTTAAGCGGGTCTCCATCTCAAGGAGCGCTTTCACCTGAGCACTGGTCTGCTCCCTTTCCGGACCGAAGATCTCATCCAGTTGCCGCTCGAGCCGCTCCACGGTAACGATCTCTTAAAGGGTGATCATAGCCTGGGCTTTAACCAGCTCTTGATCCAGGTCCTCACACAAGACCTTTAGACCATGCCGGTCAAAGGACAGGGCTTCCAGGATTGACCCGCTCGGGGGATTCACATGGGGGATGCCGATGGAATCGATCCCTTTGAACGCACAGAGGAAGTTGGCCGTCTCCACCGCCTGGACGATCACCCGGTGTTCCCCCCGATAACTCTCGGCCCGGTGGTGGTAGCGGATCGCTGCGACGATGGCCCCCGGGAAGCCCCACGTCTCAGCCACCCGGGCCCCCAGTTCCGCATGGTCAAAGCCGAGCCGGTGCCGCTCAACCTCACACAGGGAGGTCCCAGGTTGAAGGTGGCCAAGGATCTTGGCAAAGGATCGATGGAAGTGCTGATCCAGCAGGATGAGGCCCAGGTCGTGGAGCAATCCTCCGAGAAACGCTTCCTCGAACCGGACCGATCCGGCCCGGGCCGCCACCATCCGGGCCGCTATGGCAACAGAGACCAGGTGACGCCAGAGGCCTTGACGGGTGTAGGGGCCGATCCTGACATCCTGTTGGAAGAGGTTGACCACGGAGGCGGCCAGCACGAGATTCTTGACCTCGTGAAATCCCAGGAGGCTGATAGCGTTGAGGATGGTGGTCACTTCATACTTTAGCCCGTAGGCCGCTGAATTGACAGCCCGGAGCACCCGGGCCGCCAAAGCCGGATCGCTCTCCACCACGGCCTTCAGATCAGCCGCCGAGGAGCGGGGATCGTTTACGATGTTGATAACCTGGATGGCGATGTGAGGAAGGGTGGAGATGTCCCGGATCTGGGTGGCAAGAGCCCCCAGGTGATCTTTCGAGGTCTTTACCCTTCCAAGGTCATAGTGCATGGTCCTCTGCCCTTGCCATGATCAGAACTCGTGCCATAACCTGTTTCCTGCTTCATCCTGAGGAGCTCCCGGATATACCGGGTGAGGATCTCAGGCTCTTTCAAGACCTCCAGCTTGGAAAAGACCTTGACGATCCCTCCGTCCTCGAGGAGCCGCCGAACCTCCGGCTCCTGATCGGAATCCGCGATGACCAGGACCGGGAGATCCGGCATCAGATCCTTAAGCTTTAGCTCTCTGAGGATCCGGAGACCGTCCACCTCCTTTAGCCGGAGGTCGAGGAGCAGGAGGTCCACCCTCCCCCACTGGCGGCTGAGATACTCCAGACACCTCCGGCCGTCCGGCACAACGGTGACCTGAAAGGCCTTGGGGGGAAAGGCCTGCCGGACGATCCTGCTGATGGCCGGGTCATCGCCCGCTACCAGCACCCGCACCAGGGATCCCCCGTCGAGGCCGCACACCTTGTGGATGGTGTCGATGAGGAGCCCGGCCTCAACCGGCTTCTCCAGCCGGATCACCCCCGGCGGGATGGCATGGACGGCCAGGCGCTCCCAGAGGGTCCGGTCATACCCGGTAATGATGACAAGGCCGATGTCCTCCAGCTCCGGCGTCTTCTGGAGGGCCACCAGGAGATCCCACCCGGTGCGGAGGACTGCCCCTTCCCCGGATGGAAGACCGTAATCAATGGTGACGACCCGGGGATGGAACGTCTGGGCGAGCTGATAGGCCTCGTCGGCGGTAATGGCCCAGAGGGTTGAAAACCCGTGCTTCTGGAGGAGGGAGGTGAGGAAGCGGCCAAAGCCGGGGTTGTCCTCGACGACCAGGACCAGGGGACAGCGGGGATCGCCTCCCACCGTGGGGGTTCGGCTCCCGTGATCCTGGAAGAGGCGGTCGGACTCTGGGTGCCAGAGGGGGACCGTGAAGAAGAACCGGGACCCCTTCCCCTCCTCGCTCTCGACCCCGATGAAGCCCCCCTGAAGCTCCACCAAGGACTTGGCGATGGCCAGCCCCAGGCCTGTGCCCCCAAACCGCCGGGTGGTGCCCCCATCCCCCTGGATGAACTTCTCAAAGATGCGCTGCTGCTTCGCCTTCGGGATCCCGATGCCGGTATCGATGACCTCACAGAGGGCATACCCCTGCTCCGGCTGAGGGAGGGCCCTCACCCGGATCTCCCCGCCATGGGGCGTGAATTTCAGGGCATTACTGAGGAGATTGAGGAAGATCTGCTTCAGGCGATCCGCATCGGCCCACACCGTGATCGTCTCCTCACACGGTTCGACCGCTAGCCGGATCCCCTTCTCGGTCGCCTGCACCTGGGTCAGCCGGGCCAGCTCGTCCAGAAGCTCAGCCAGCCCGACCCGGGTTCGGTGGAGCTTTAGTCGGCCCGCCTCGATCTTGGCGATGTCCAGGACATCGTTGATCAGGGTGAGGAGGTGGTGAGAAGCGGCCAGGGCCCGCTGGACGTATTCCCGCTCCTCCTCGGGGCTGTCGCAGAGCCCATGGAGGAGGAGCTGGAGAAAGCCGATCAGGGCGTTCAAGGGGGTCCGGAGCTCGTGGGAGGTATTGGCCAGGAATTCGCTTTTGAGCCGGTTCGCCTCCTCGGCCGCCCGCCGGGCCAGCTCCAGCTCCCAGTTCATGGCCGAAAGCTCCGCGGTGTGTTCCTTCGCCTGCTGGTAGAGGCGGGCCTGCTCAATGAGCAGGGCTGCCTGGGTGGCAAAGAGCTGGAGGAGGTTCAGCATGGTTGGATCGAGAGGCTGCCGGCTCCGCTTCCGATCCACCCCCAGGACCCCGATCACCTTCCCCTGGACCACCAGGGGGACGACGGCAAAGTTCTGGGAGCGGAAGGCCTCGATATGGTCGTAAGGGGGCTTGAGTCGAAGCTCCTCCGGTACCGGTCCCCGGCCCTCCCAGACGATCATCCGCTTCGTGAGGTAGGCCTGGGCCAGGCTCCCCCCTTCAGGGCCTATCGGGACCCGAAGCGCCTCCAACGGCTCCTCGCTCCCCAGGCTGGCCACCGCCTGAAGCCACCGGCTTTCAGGATCGGCGAGAAGGATGTTGATCCGGTCCAGGTGGAGGACGTCTCGGGCCGTCTCAAGGAGGCGGTCAAGCCGCTCGTTCAACCCGAGCGGCTCCTGGAGTCTGAGGCTTGCCCGGTAGAGCGCCATCAGCACCTCTTGCTGGTGGTGGAGCTGGTCATACGCTTTGGCGTTCTGAACCGCCAGGGCCGCTTGAGCGGCAAAGGCCTGAAGGAGGACCTCGTCCTCTTCGCTGAACTCGTCAGCCCCCACCTTCTCCAGGAGGTAGAGGCCGCCCAGGATCGTGTCCCGAAAGCGGAGGGGGACGCCCAGGAACGACCGGCCGATGGGATGATGCGGCGGGAAGCCGGAGAACCGGGGATGCTGGGTGAGGTCCTTCAGGCGGAGGACCTGACCTTCCCGGAGGAGCGCCCCCAGGACGTTGCCCATCGCCTCCGGCGGCCGGCCGATCCTGGCAGCGGTCTCGGCCTCCACCCCGGTGACGTAGAACTGGCCTATCTTCCCTGTCTCGTCCAGGACACCCAACGCCCCGTAGCGGGCCTGGGCCAGCTGGGCCGACAGGTCCACGATCTTCTGGAGGAGCCCCGAAAGCGACGCCCCCTTCGTCAGATCCAGCCCGTTCTCGATCAGTTTGGCCGAGGCATGACGCCACTGGGTCAGAAGCTCGACACGACCGAGGAGCTCCTGCCGCTCGAGCTGGATGAAGACGAACCGGGAAAACAGGAAAGCCCCGGCGGCACTCGCGCCGAGGACCAGGAGGACGACGAGCCAGATCGGGAGGGTGTGGTGGAAGGTCAGCGTAAAGGCGAGGAAGAGAGCCCCGAAGGTCGTGGGGAGCCAGACGGTCAGCCCCTTGAGGCGATCCCTTGGCAGGGCTGTACGGCCTGTCATGACCTGTTGTCGAAGGGCCATCCCCTTCCTCCCTGCCTGTGGCAGACAGGAAACTCCTTCGGAACCGTCAGCGATCAGCGGTTGCCTTGGGCTTGAGCGTCTCAGGGATCAACACGGAGGTCATGCCCCCATCGGGTTCCTCGATGAGCCAGTAGTCGGCTTCAAAGGTGGCATTCCCCCCTGGATCTTCTCCATCTCCAGGACCCCCTCCCCTCTATTTATCGGCGGATCCTTGGTGTCCTTGAGGGAAATTGCCCAGGCTCCCCTGAAGGAAGAGACTGCTGAAGCTGCCGTTCCAGGATGGGTCCCAAACCGATCCCTCCGGCCTTTGCCAGCGTTCGGGCGACCTCATAGTCGAAAAGCCCCTCGTAGACCTCCTGGGCCAGCCCTCCATCGAGGAAGCCGCTTTTGCCGAGGGCCTGACGCATTGTTTTGAGGAGATAGCTTAAGAAGAGGGCTTCAAAATCCTGGACGACCTGGCGAAGCCTCTCCCTCTCGCGATGGGACTCGGAGGGAGGAGGGGAGACCGGTCCCCCGCGTCCAACCGACTCGATTCCCACATTCCCCTCTTAGCCTGAAAGCTGACGGCTGATGGCTGACCTCAGATGATCTCCAGCTCCGCCTGAAGGGCCCCGGCCTCTTTAATCGCCTGGAGGATGGCGATCAGGTCGCGGGGGGTGACCCCCAGGGCGTTTAAGGCCCGGACAAGCTCCCCGATTGTGACCCCTTCCTGAAGGACGACTAATCCTCCCCGCTCCTCCTGGACGCTGGTCTCCGTCTTCGGGACCACCGCCGTAGCCCCTCCTGGGGTGAGGATAGGGCCCCCTTCCTCCAACTGCTGGGGCTGGGACCCGGGGGGGGGCTTCGGGGCGAAGGGCTGAGGCTGGGAGACCTGGAAGGCGGAGCGGATCTGGATGTTCAAGCCGCCGTGGGAGACCGCCACGGTGGAGATCCGGACGTGAGCCCCCATGACAATGGTTCCGGTCCGCTCGTTGATGACCACTTTGGCTACGGCATCCGGGGTGAAGGTCAGGTGCTCCAGCCGGGCGACAAGTCCCACTGGGTCCTCCTCCGGGGACACCTCCACCTTCACGCTCGCCGCATCAAGGGCCCGGGCCCGTCCTTCGCCTAGCGCCTTGTTGATCGTCTCCGCCAGACGGACCGCTGTGGTGAAATCCGGGCTGTTCAAGGTCAGGGTCAGGGTCCGCCCTTCCAGGAGGCTCATCGGCACCTCCCGCTCGACGGTGGCTCCATTGGGGACCCTTCCCACGGTTGGATGGTTCCGCTGGACCTTCTCCCCCGTCCCCCTCGCCTCCACATTGAAGCCCCCGATGGAGACGGGCCCCTGGGCGACGGCATAGATCTTCCCATCGGCGCCTTGGAGGGGGGTAAGGAGGAGGGTGCCGCCCTGGAGGTTGGTGGCATCCCCGAGGGAGGAGACCAGGGCATCGACCCGGCTTCCGGCCTTGGCGAAGGGGGGGAGCGTGGCCGTCACCATGACAGCAGCCACGTTCTTCACCTTGAGCCGCTCCCTTGGGACACTGATCCCTAATTTCAGCAGCATGTTGGCCACCGACTGGACGGTGAAGAAGGCCCCCTGCTTGTCCCCCGTGCCGTTTAAGCCGACGACGAGGCCGTAGCCGAACAGCTCATTCTCCCTCACCCCCTGGACCCGGGCCATATCCTTGACCCTGACCTCTGCTTGAGCCAGGACTGGGATGAGACTACCGAAGAGAAGGACTATGCAAACGGGCCGTCTCATTATGAGCTGTCAGCCGTCAGCCTGATGGCTAACGGCTGAGGATTGATAGTTTTAATAGAGCCGGAGGAAGTCGAAGATCCGGGTGAGGATCCCCGGCCGCTGCTTGTCGGCAATCACCCCTTTCCCCTGGAGGGTGATCTCGGCATCGGCGATCTGGGCCGAGCTAATGGTATTGTCGGGCGAGATGTCTTCCGGCCGGATGATCCCGCTGATGGTCAAGAGCTGGGTCTCATCGTTAACCGCGATCGCCCGCTTCCCCTCGATCAAGAGGTACCCGTTCTCCAGGACCTTCATGACCCGAGCCGGGATCCGGGCGGTCACCCGGTCCGTCCGGCTGATGCTCCCTCCCCCTTTGTGGGCGTTGTCGGCTTTGAGGCTGAATTGGCCGCTTCCCTCGACGTTCCCCTTTATCCCGGGAAAGAGGTCGTTCAGATCAAGGGAGCCTGAGAAAGCCCCGCTGGCTCCGGTGGACGCCTCCTTCTGAAGTTGGGTCTCAGCCTGCCGGTTTGAACTGGAACTTTCCTGAACCACGATGGTGACAATGTCACCCACCCTCGCGGCCTTAAGATCCGTAAAGAGGAATCCCCGCCCCCCGTCCTGCCAGAGGGATTCTCCCGGGGCGGGGATGGGTGAAAAGAGCAGGATTGAGAACAAAACCCCAAACCCCAGACGGAAGACCAAAGACCAAAGACCGGAGACCGGAGATAGGAAAGCGATATCTCCTCTCATCCCCATGATGGGTCCTCCCAAGGAAGCGTGAAGCTTCAACCCAGCAACCTCCTTTGATTTCCTCCTTCTTAGCCGACGGCTAACGGCTGAAGGCTTAAAAGCCGACCCTAACCACTTGCGGGCTTTCCACCCGGCCATAGACCTCCTTCCCCGAGCTCACATTCTTAACCCGGATCAGATGACCAGGCCCCCCTTCCCCCTGAGCCCTCCCCTGGGCTGTGATCGTGAGGCCAGGGGCCTCGGCGATGAGCGTCACCAGATCCCCCCGCTTTACCAGCGGGGGCTCCTCGACCGACCCCCGAAGGAGCACCTCGCCCTTGAAAAGAGGCTTCGTGGTCCGCCGACCCAGGGCCTGTCCGAGATCCATAAGAGGCCGATCCGGGAGGGCGCTGAGATCCCTCCGCTCCATCTTCAGGTCCTCAGCCTGAAGCAGGGCATGGCGGGGGCGTGCCCGGGCGGCCACCACCACCTCCCCGAGGAGCGAGACCCGGAGAGCGGCGCTGACCTGCCGGACCCGTTTCCCATCCACCCAGACCTCGACAACCAGCGGGGTTGAACCTACCGGATCCGAATTGAGCACGGGCCTGACCTTGAGCCGGACCTCCCCTTTAGGCACGAGCACGTCGGGGGGCAGGGAGACCGGTGTGATCAAGAGGTGGTCTCCGTTTCGTTTCTCCAAGAGATACGCCTTGGCCGTCTGGAAGAGCTCCTCCCCCCGGATCCGACCGTGTTCCGTCGTCACCCGGATGGTCTCCGGCCCTTCGATCAGGAGGCGTTGAAGGGTGATCCGGTGTTGTTTCAGGCGAAACAAGATCGTGTCCCGATTCAGGATCCGGTGAAAGCCTGGAAGCGGCGCCCTGCCGATCTCCACCGTCTTGAGCTTTTCGACGAAGGCTGGCTCCTCCGCCCGGATCGTGGCGATCTCCCCGAGGAGGATCCCTGGGCCCCGCACTTCCGCCGACTCCTTCAAAACGATGGAGACGGGACCCCTCTCCTCCGCCCAGGTCCTCCCGGCCAAAGCAAGGATTGCACCAAAAAGCAGCACCCCACCTGTTCTCATCGGTGCAAAGGCAGCGTTCAAGGTTTAGCGTGGAACCCTGAGACGTTTTCAGCGTCGGATCGTGTTCGCGATCTGGAGCATCTCATCCGCGGCCTGGACCGCCTTGGCCATGGCTTCGTAGGCCCGCTGGCTGACGATCAGGTTCACCATCTCCTCCACAACCCTCACGTTGGACAGTTCGATAAAGCCCTGCCCCAAGGTGCCAAAGCCCTGGGTGCCCGGGGTGCCGGTGATGGGAGCGCCGGAGGCGGCGGTGGGGAGGAAGAGGTTCCGGCCGATGGCGAGGAGGCCCGACGGGTTCACAAAGCGGGCCAGCTCGATGGTCCCCACCTGCTCGGGCTCGGGGGAGCCGGCCAAGGTCACCGAGACCGTCCCATCCGGGCCAATGGTGATCGAGGTCGCCTCAGATGGAATCACGATCTCCGGCTGAAGCGGGAAGCCATCGGAAGTGGTGATCCGGCCCTCGCCATCCTTCTTGAAGGCGCCGGCCCGCGTATAGGCAATGCCCCCATCGGGCAGGGCGACTTGGAAGAACCCCTCGCCTTCAATGGCTACGTCCAGCGGGTTCTCCGTCTGCTGAAAGTCCCCCTGGAGGAAGAGCTTCTGGGTAGCCACAGGGCGGACACCGGCCCCGATCTGGACCCCGGTCGGCACCCGGGCACCTCCGGCCGTTGGGGTTCCCACCTGGCGCGCCCCTTCGTAGAAGAGATCCTGGAACTCGACCCGGCTCCGTTTGAAGCCAACGGTATTGGTGTTCGCCAGGTTATTGGCGATGGTGTCGAGATAGAGCTGCTGGGCCGTCATTCCGGTAGCCGCTGTGAACAATGCTCGAATCACCTTTCACACCTTCCCCAACTCGTTGATGGCCCTGTCCATGGTCTGATCCAGTGCCTGGATCACCTTCTGATAGGCCTCACAGGCCCGTAAGGTCGCAAGCATCCGGCTCAAGGTCTCGACCCCGTTCACGTTCGAGGCTTCGAGGAACCCCTGCCTCACCTCGAAGGCTTCGGCCTCCCCCGGTTCAGCAGCCCCTTCCCTCAAGGCGAAGAGGGTGCCGCTTTCTTTGACCAAGTCCTCCGGCCGTTCAGGCTGGACGACCTGGAAGGCCCCCACCTCATTCCCTCCCTGGAGGATCCGCCCCTCGGAATCCACCGTGAACTCCCGGTCAGGGAGGCGGAGGGGACCTTCTCTCCCCATCACCCGGTATCCGGCTTGGGTGATGAGATACCCCTCCCCATCCCGGCTGAAGTTCCCGGCCCGGGTGTAGCGGAGGCCTTGCGGAGTGTCAACGACGAAGAACCCTTCGCCGTCCAGGGCCAGGTCCAGGGGGTTGTCGGTCCGACGGAGGGGACCGGGGCGAAGATCCGCGGCCGGGCGGCTAACCACCATCGGGGGGGACCATCCCCCTTTTGTCCGCCTCACCCCTTCCAGGCCAACCACATCCCCCTTAAATCCGGAGGTCTCGACGTTGGCCAGGTTATTGACCAGGACGTCGAGTTTGTGGAACTGACTGACCATGCCGGAGGCGGCGAGGTAGAGGCTCGTCTGCATCGTGCTCTCCCCGAGTCAACCGGGGCTCCTGTCAGGAGGGGAGGCAAGGACCGTGCCAATTGAAAGCCGGAAGGGTCAGCCGGTTCTTCGCTCAGCGCATCGGGAGTTCCCTGGTGGGATCTTCAGGGAGGAGAGGCGGGAAGGAGGCAAATGAGGCCTTGGTAGGAAAATTCTGCCTACGGCTGCCGGAGGATGTGGATCTCCACCCGGCGGTTCTGGGGGGCGCCTCTCACCGGATCGTTCGGCACCAACGGTTTATACTCGCCGAAGCCCCGGGCCGTCAGCCGGAGTGGCGAGACCCCGTAGACCCCAATCAGGTGACGGATGACCGCTGTAGCCCTGGCGGTGGACAGCTCCCAGTTCGAGGGGAAGAGGGGGGAGCGGATGGGGAGGCTATCCGTATGCCCTTCCACCTCGATGGGGTTCTCGATCCGCTTGAGGATCGGGGCGACCTTCCCGAGGATCCCCCTGGCTTCTTCGGTCAGGTCAGCCCGGCCCAGCTCGAAAAAGATCGCGTCCTGGAAGCGGAGGACGATCCCTTTCTCGGTCTTCTCCACCTGCACGCCCCCTTGCTGGATTTCCGGCTCGAGGCTCTTGGTGATCTCCTCCTGAAGCTGGGTCATGAGGTCGGGAGCCAAAAGCGGCTTCTCCCCCCCAAGGCCGGTGTCGGCGATCCGGCTGGTTGACGCTTTTATCCCGAAGGCGTAGCGGATCGCCTCGACCAACTGCTGATACTTCTGCGAATCGGTTTTGGAGGTGGCGTAGAGGATGATGAAGAAGGCCAGAAGGAGCGTGATCATATCCGCGTAGGTGAGGAGCCACCGAAGATTCCCTCCCCCATCATGTCCTCTGCCTGCCATACGCCTTCCTCCTAGTATTTCCCCTTCCCTGAGCCGGGGAAGAAGGACCGGAGTTTCTGCTCGAGCATCCTGGGGTTCTGACCTGCCTGGATACCCAGGATCCCCTCCACCATGACCTTATACAGGAATAGCTCCTCGTCACTCTTCGCCTTCAGGTTGCCCCCTAAGGGGAGGAAAAGGAGATTAGCGCTGAAGACCCCGTAGAAGGTAGCCATGAAGGCAACAGCGATGCCTTGCCCCAGCTTCGCTGTATCCGCCCCCTCGCCCAACTGGGCCAGGACGTGGACCAGCCCCATCACTGTTCCGATGATCCCCATGGTGGGGGCGTAGCCACCCATGGTCGCAAAGATCTCAGCCCCCTTCTGATGGCGGTGTCGCATGGATTCGATCTCGGTTGAGAGAATGTTTCTCACGCTCTGCTCATCAGCCCCGTCGATGACGAGCTGAAGCCCCCGAACGAGGAAGGGATGGATCTTCCTCCGGCTGATCTCCTCCTGCAAGGCTAAAAGCCCCTCCTTCCGCGCCTTCTGGGCGAACTGCACCAGCGGGGCGATGATGGCCTCCGGCTCCATCTGGTCATTGCCGAAGAGGACTTTCCTGAGCAGGGCTGGCACCTTCACCATCTCTTTAAAGGAGGTGCTGACCATCGTGGCCCCGATGGTGCCGCCGAAAATGAGGATAAAAGCTGACACATTTAAGAGGGCGGTCAGCTCACCCCCATCGATGAGGTAGGAGACGATCAGGCCGGCGAGGCCGATGGCCAGGCCGATGACGATGCCGAGATCCATCCAATCCCTCCTTCTGGGGACCCTCGTTGAAGAGAGAAAAGACGGACTGCTCGAGGGGTTGGCATCATCCGCTCGGGGTGGGCCTCTTGCCAGGGTCAATTCTTGAAAGGCGTTAGGGGTGACTTGAACTCCTCCCTTAAGTAGCGGGATCATTCCACAGTATGCGCCTGCATATGTGATCGGTTAAGGATGGAGAGGTGAGCAGGGAGGTGAAAAGGGCCAAGAGGAGTGATTCCCTTGGGTTGCACCCAACACCCCTTTTGGGAGGTCACACGCATGGCCCATCTCCCTTCTCCCACCATCACCGAGCCCCTGACAACCCTCCTCCCTCGAGAGAAGAGGAGCAAGAGGCCCAGAGACTGGGTGTCCTGGGAAGACGACGCACCGTGGACATCTACGCCCCGGTCTGGACCCTGGTCCTGGCCTTCCAGGAAGGCTCCCGCCGTTCCATCACTGCCCTCTACGGGGCTTCCCAGAAAGCAGCCCACCCTTCCCGCTCCAGGTCCTCTTTCTCCGACCGCTTCACTCCCCAGCTGGTCACCCTGCGGCGTACCCTGGCCCAGGAGGCCATGGCCTCCCTGGGGGCTCCAGGGGGAGGGCCTCCCCCCATCCTCGCCTCTTTCAAGGAACTGCTGGCCCTGGGTGCCACGGGAGTGAGGCTTCATGCTCTTCTCAGCCAGGCCTATGCTGCCTGTCGCACCAACCACACCAGGGCTGCGGCCAAGCTCTATGGGGTCATGAACATCCTGGACGGCTCTCCCAGGAGAGGGAAACTCACCCCAGAGCGGGTCCACGACCAGACTCCCTGGCGCAGGGTGGGCCAGTGGGTAAAGGGCTGTCTTCTCCTCTTCGACCGGGGCTCCTGCTGCGCCCACCTCTTCCACAGGATAGAGCAGAACGGAGGCTTCTTCCTCACCCGGTTGAAGGCCCATGTCAACCCCCTCATTGTGGCGGTCCATCGCCAGTGGCGGGGCCGGAGGAGAGAGCTTGTGGGGAAGCCCCTGAAGGAGGGGCTGCCCAGGCTCAAGGGGCAGGTGCTGGACGTGGAGGGAGCGGTCCCGTTCCGGTGCAGGGCTTCCCTGGGGCATCGGAGTCAGGCCCGGCGCCCCTTCAAGGGTATCGCCATCAGAAACCAGGACACGGGGAGAGACCAGGTCTCCATCACCACCCTTCCGGCCGAGAGGCTGCCTGCTGAAGACGTGTCGGCGGTGTATGCCTTGAGGTGGCGGGTGGAGCTCCTGTTCAAAGCCTTGAAGAGCCATGGGGGGCCGGAGCAGCTTCCCAGCAGCAACCGGGCCGTTGTGGAAGCCGGGGTGTGGGCTTCCATACTGGCCACGGTAGCCAGCCAGGCCCTCTACCGCCTCATCAGGGCTGCCATTCCTGTAGACCGCTTCGTGCCTCCCTTGCGGGGGGCTGGGGTGTTCTGTCGCACTGCCAGGGAGCTTCTTCAGTTGTTGCTTCACCCCAACGTCTCCGAAGGGCATCTGCTGCTAGACCTTCTCATCCAAGAGGCGACAGACCCCAATGTCAATCGCAAGAAGCGGGCCATCAACCTCTCACGACCTTAACCGATCACAAATGTATGCGCCTGCTTCACGATGTTGGCGATACGGGTTTGGGTCTCAAAAGAGTTATCGGCAGACCCCGGTGAAAAGTTTAGCTTTTGTGTAGCAGCCAGAACAGAGGGAGCTCACTTCAGGGCTCCAGGCCCCAGCGATCCTAGACGTGCTTGGGACCCCCATCGGCCACCTGCGCCCACAGCAGTAGGGGGGCAGTCCAGATGGCCAGGGATCCCTTGAGCCAGGTCTGGGCGGGCTGCCCTTTCCCGGCTCGCTGCCGGGCATCGCGACGGGCCCGGTCCCGGGAGAAGCCGGTCGCATCCCCGGCAATGGTCCGATCCGCTTCTCCAGGGACCCGCTGGAACCGCCGCAGGGGTTCGGGCAGTCCCTGCTCCAGCCGCCGGGGGGGCCCCTGGGGGCGACTGAATCCCCAGAGCGGGGAGGGACAGGCCCAGCCCGCAGAGGCCCAGCGCCTCCCGCCGCGCCTGGGCGCTGGCTCCCAGGGCCTCAGGGCTCTGCGAGCGTCCAGCTGCCAAGCCTCCTTGAGACCCAGACAGGCCCGCAGCGAGGGGTGCGTGAACCGTTGGGGGGCAAACTTGCTGCCATAATCCGGCATCCGCCTCCGGGCGACCTCAACGGCCAGTCGGGCAAAGCGCAGGAGGGCGCCTCGCTTCATCCTCCTCACCTCCAGCTTTTCATCTAGGCCGGAGAGAGGAGGTTTTCGACAGAGCAAGAAGCGGTCAGGTGGAGCGGATCGCAACCCTGATGAGCAAGTACCGGAGTCTCCCGATGGATCTGGCCGACGCGTCGCTGGTCGCGCTGGCCGAAGAGCGGGGCCTCACCACCGTCTTTACACTGGACCGCAACTTCCGTGTGTACCGGCTTCCGCGGGGGAAGGCGTTCACGATCCTCCCGTAACCCAGAGAAGCGTTCGCGGTGCCCCGGTGATCCTGCCTGCCTGTCAGCAGACAGGTCGCCTGGCTTCCATTGCGGCTTAAAGAGACGCCCGAATTTCACGCCGACCTCCTGACCCGCTATGCCGAGCTCTTGCGGGGCGCGCCCTATGAGGTGGTGGGCTCCTTCCTGGACGAGGCGGAGCTCATCGGCTGGTTCTAGCATGGTGACTTCCTCGCTTATCTCGTGGGTTACGCGATTGAGCCGTTCCAGACCAGGGATCCCCAGCCCTTCGCCTTCCTCACCCCGCAAGAGCATCAGGCCCTCTCCGTGTACCGCTCCTTCAAGCTCCTCCGGCTCTGGCCTGGGAGGCCTTTGAGGGTGAGACACCCTGGGGCGTCAGGGTCGCCCCGTCAGGGGCCAGGATCTGGGAAACCGGAGCGCCTCCTTCCTTGGGCCGGATCCACTCCGGCTTTTTTTCGCCTCTTGTGCCAAGCTGCGACACCCGTAGAGTTCAAGGAGCAGAGGAGATGGCCGAAAAAGGCGAGATCCAAGGTCGAAAGTTCTCGGTAAACTTCTTGAGGAGACGGATATCAATGTTGTGGTCGCTGTGGAGAGCTTCGAAGCCGCAGTAAAGTCAGTAACCGTAGGGCCTCAGGGCGGTGCAGTCTCTGGCACCGTGTTAGGACCGGGCGGCTCGGTCACCGTGACGGTGCCCGTCAAGTGAGGCGGGACAAACAAAAGGCCCCAAGGGACCTCGCTCAGCTTTCCTGATCCTTCTGACCCCTCCGGGTTTCCCCGAAGAGCTCATCAGCATCAGGTCCACCGGGCTCAGCCCCTTGGGGCCAACTGTATCTTCTTCCAAGTCCCCTCCCCCTGTCAAGCAAAAACTGCAGGCCGTTCTCTCCCCAGGGGTCGGTGGTGGCAGAATCCCCCGCCCCGTCTCTCAGGGGGGTCTCAGGCGGAGGAGCACCCCGTATCCTTTGGCCCATCTCAGGCTAGGTTTCCCTTTGCTGAACAGCGTTGGTCCTGACAGTCCTCGGAATTCCATGAAAAAATTTCATGAAATATATGAAAACATAGAATTTGACTCATGATGAAACCCTGTTATCTTTTGGGCAACAAGCTAAAGGCAAGTCTCCTTCAAGGTTTGAGGAGAGCTGGGATGGGAAAGCGGACTGAACGGTTGGGGGTGAATGCGATTCGGGCCTTAAGCATGGATGCGGTTCAGAAGGCCAACTCGGGCCATCCGGGGATGCCGATGGGGATGGCGGAGGCGGCCTTTGTCTTGTGGACCCGCCATCTAAAGCATAACCCCCGGGATCCGGCGTGGCCGGATCGGGACCGGTTCATCCTCTCGGCAGGGCATGGGTCAATGCTCCTGTACAGCCTCCTGTACCTAAGCGGAGCGCCCGGGATGACGTTGGACGGACTGAAGCAGTTCCGCCAGTGGGGGAGTCGGACCCCCGGCCATCCGGAGTATGGGCTGACCCCGGGGGTGGAGGTGACCACCGGCCCTCTGGGACAGGGGTTTGCCGCCGGGGTTGGGATGGCGATGGCCGAGCGGGTCCTGGCTCGGCGCTTCAATCGGGAGGGCCATTTGATCGTTGACCATTACACGTATGGCATTGTCTCCGATGGCGATCTGATGGAGGGGGTGAGCGCCGAAGCCGCGTCCTTGGCCGGGCATCTCGGCCTGGGGAAGCTCATCTATCTCTACGACGCCAACCGCGTCTCCATTGATGGGCCCACCGATCTGACCTTTACCGAGGATGTGGGGAAACGGTTCGAGGCCTATGGATGGCAGGTGCTTCAGGTGGACGGCCATGACATGGAGGCGGTTGATCAGGCCTTGTGGGAGGCCCGGGCCGAGCTCGACCGGCCGAGCCTCATCATCTGCCGGACCCATATCGCCTATGGGAGCCCGAACAAGCAGGATACCGCCGCGGCCCATGGGGAGCCCTTGGGCGAGGAGGAGGTGCGCTTGACAAAAGAGGCCTTGGGGTGGCCGGTGGAGCCGCCGTTCTTCGTGCCGGAGGAGGTCGTTCAGTTCTTTAAAGAGAAACAGAAGGCCTGGGCGGCACTGGAGGCCGAGTGGCAGGCCCGTTTTGCCGCCTGGCGCACAGTGTTCCCGGAGCTGGCGGAGCTGTGGGATCTGGTGATGGAGCGGCGGCTTCCGGCCGACTGGGATGAAGGCCTCCCCCAGTTTCCGGCGGGCAACGCCATGGCCACGCGGGATGCGTCCGGAGAGGTCCTGCAGGTCTTGGCCCAGAAGCTCCCGCACCTTTTGACTGGCTCCGCCGACTTGAGTCTCTCCACCAAGACGTACCTCAAGGCCTATCCTCCGCTCAAAAAAGGGGACTTCTCGGGCCGGAACATCCACTTCGGGGTGCGGGAGCATGCCATGGGGGGGATCCTGAACGGTCTGGCGCTTCACGGGGGGGTGCTCCCGGTCGGGGGGACATTTCTGGTCTTCTCCGACTATATGCGGCCCTCCCTTCGGTTGGCGGCCTTGATGAAGCTTCCGGTCATTTACGTCTTCACCCACGACAGCCTCTTCTTGGGCGAAGATGGGCCGACGCATCAGCCGGTGGAGCACCTGGCCTCGCTTCGGGCCATCCCCAACCTGACGGTGATTCGGCCTTCGGAGGCCAACGAGGTGCGGGAGGCGTGGCGGGTGGCGTTAAGCCATCGGCAGGGGCCGGTGGCCCTAATCCTGACCCGGCAGAAGGTGCCGGTCTTCGATCGGACCGGGCTGGCGGATCCTTCCCATCTGGCCCGAGGGGGCTACATCCTCGCCGAGGCAGATCGGCTCCCACCGGATGTCATCCTCATCGCCACCGGTTCGGAGGTGGCCCTGGCCTTGGAGGCCCAAGGCCCCCTGGCCGAGCGGGGGGTGGCGGTGCGGGTGGTAGCGCTCCCCAGTTTTGAGCTGTTCGAGGCCCAGGACGAGGCGTACCGGGAACAGGTCCTTCCGTCCGGGGTTCCACTCAGGGTCGCTATCGAGGCAGGGGGCAGGCTGGGATGGGAGCGGTATCTGGGACCCCAAGGGGTGTTCATCGGCATGGAGACCTTCGGGGCCTCGGCACCCTCTCCCGTCCTGGCGGAGCGATTCGGCTTTACCGTCCAGAACATCGTGGAGCAGGTGCTCCGCCTCCTCGCCCGGGGTCGTGGAAGGGTTGTTTCGGAAGTCATGCGGCAACCCATCAAAGGGAGGGATCACGATGAAGATCTTTCTGGATACGGCGAACTTAGATGAGATCAGGGAAGCGGCGAAGCTGGGGGTGGTGAGCGGGGTGACGACGAACCCGACCTTGCTGGCGAAGGAGGGGGCTGATTTCGAGGAAACGATCAAGGAGATCTGCCGGATCATCGAGGGGCCAGTGAGCGCCGAGGTCGTCGCCTTGAAGGCCGAGGGAATGATCGAGGAGGGGCGAGGGTTAAGCTCTTGGCATCCGAACGTGGTGGTGAAGATCCCGATCACCGCCGAGGGGCTTCAGGCGATCAGGGTCCTGTCATCAGAGGGGATCAAGGTCAACACGACCCTCATCTTCTCCGTGAACCAAGCCCTTCTGGCTGCCTTGGCCGGAGCGGCCTATGTCAGCCCCTTTATCGGACGGCTCGATGATGTCTCTGAGGATGGGGTGCAGGTGATCCGGGACATCGTCGAGGTCTTCCGCCACTACAACCTCCCCACCCAAGTGCTGGCGGCCAGCATCCGCCATCCTCTGCACGTGGTGCAGGCGGCCAAGGCAGGGGCCCATGGGGCCACCATGCCCTACAAGGTGCTGATGCAGGCCCTGAAGCACCCCTTGACCGACATCGGCCTCGAACGTTTCCTAGCCGACTGGCAGCGCCTTCAGGAGGCGCGGTCGGTCGAGACTCCGGCGGCCCGGAAGGCTAGCTCCCGGGTATCGGTGAAGGTGTGAGCGTCTCCAGCGGTAACCGGCATGAACGGCACACGCAACGGGAGAGGATCAGGCATGTCGAAAAAGTACCCAATCATCGCCGTGACCGGTTCCTCCGGTGCCGGCACCTCGACGGTGCGGATCGCCTTTGAGCACATCTTCTACCGGCTCCAGGTGAATCCGGCGATCATCGAAGGGGACAGCTTTCACCGGTATAACCGTTACGAGATGCAGGAGGCGGTGAAGGCGGCCGAGGCCGAGGGGCGGACCCTGACCCACTTTGGCCCGGAGGGGAACCTGTTCGAGGAGCTGGAGGAGCTCTTCCGGCAGTATAGCGAAACCGGAACGGGACGCCGCCGCTTCTACCTCCATACCTGGGAGGAGGCTCAGCGCTTCGGCCAGGAACCGGGGACCTTCACCCCCTGGGAGGATCTCCCAAAGGGCACGGATCTCCTGTTCTATGAAGGGCTGCATGGGGGGGTTGTCACCGAGAAGGTCAACGTGGCGCAGTATGTGGATCTCCTCGTGGGGGTGGTGCCCATCGTCAATCTCGAGTGGATCCAGAAGATCCATCGGGACACGGCGGAGCGGGGCTACAGCCCTGAGGATGTCACCAAAACCATCCTCCGGCGGATGCCTGACTATATCCGTTATATCACCCCCCAGTTCTCTCGGACGGATATCAATTTCCAGCGGGTGCCCACCGTGGACACCTCGAACCCGTTTGTCGCCAGGGATATCCCGACCCCCGATGAGAGCTTTGTGGTGATCCGGTTTCGGGATCCTGCGAAGTTCCACATCGATTTCCCCTACCTCCTGGCCATGCTCCACGGTTCGTTCATGTCGCGGCGGAATAGCATCGTGGTGCCGGGAGGGAAGATGGGGCTTGCCATGGAGATCATCTTCGAGCCGATCATCAAAAAGATGATGGAAGAGCGGCAGGCGCGGCTTTAACTTGATCTCTACCCTGTCCAGGAGTGAGAGGCCTGGCTGGGGGCCTCTGAGGGCCTTCGCTTGGAGAAGGAGGACGGCCCATGGCGCGGATTGCGATCAACGGGTTTGGCCGGATCGGCCGGTTGGCCTTTCGGACTTCGTGGCTCCGGCATCCAGAGCTGGAGATGGTGGCGATCAACGATCCGGCTGGGGCGTATACGAATGCGTTGCTGTTGGAGTTCGATTCCAACTACGGCCCCTTTCAGGCCAGGGTCGAAAGCTTTCCTGGGGCGCTGTATGTGGATGGGCGGAAGGTGACGGTCTTCCGGGAGCGGGACTGGACGAAGCTCCGGTGGGCCGACCTAGGGGTCGATTTCGTCCTTGAATGCAGCGGAAAAGGGACGACCCGGCCCGAGGCCGAGAAGCACCTTCAGGCGGGGGCGAGGCGGGTCATCATCTCGGCCCCTGCCAAGGGGGAGGACATCACCCTCGTCTTGGGGGTGAACGAGGAGCAGTACGATCCGGCGAAGCACGTGATCATCTCAAATGCCTCCTGCACGACGAACTGTCTGGCGCCGGTGGCGAAGGTGTTGGATGAGGCCTTCGGCCTTCAGTGGGGGTTGTTGAGTACGATCCACAGCTACACCAACTCCCAGAACATCCATGATCGGGCGACAAAGGATCCTCGGGAGTCCCGGGCGGGGGCCTTGAACATCATCCCGACGGACACGGGGGCGGCGCGGGCGTTGGGGAAGGTGTTGCCGCATTTGGCGGGGCGGTTCAACGGGATGGCCTTCCGGGTGCCGACCCCCACTGTCTCGGTCATCGACTTTGTCGTGCAGGTGGGGCAGGAGGTGACCGTGGAGGCGGTCAACGGGGCATTTCGGGAGGCGGCCGAGGGAAAACTCCGGGGGATCCTGGAGGTCTGCGATCGGCCCCTGGTCTCGATGGATTTTAAGGGGAATCCCCATTCGGCGATTGTGGATAGCCTCTCGACGATGGTCTTAAACAGCCATCTTGTGAAGGTGGTGGCCTGGTATGACAACGAGTGGGGCTATGCCTGCCGCCTGGGGGATCTGGCCGCTTACATCTGGGGGAGGGAGTCTCCCGTCCCGAGGCCGCCCGGGGAGATCCCTCTCGAAACGGCGTTGGAAGAGGAACCGGTTTTTGAAGAGTTGTAGAGGACGGAATCGGGGCATGGAAGAGGGTCGGCCGCAACCCGGGCCGTTAAGCCGATTTGCAGGAAGGAGAAGACGGGCATGGCGAAAGAGATCACGGTAAGTCTTATCAAGGCGGATGTCGGGGGCTATCCTGGTCACAGCACGGTACATCCGGAGCTGATGAAACGGGCCGAGGAGTGTTTAGAGGAGGCGAAGGCGAAGGGGCTCCTCATCGATTACCGGGTTTTGAGATGTGGCGATGACCTCCAGCTCCTCATGACCCATCACAGAGGGGAAGGGCAGAAAGACATCCACAAGCTGGCCTGGGAGACCTTTGTGGCCTGCACCGAGGTGGCAAAGGCCTTGAAGCTCTACGGGGCCGGTCAGGACCTGTTGGTGGACGCCTTCAGCGGGAACGTCAAAGGGATGGGGCCGGGGGTGGCCGAGATGGAGTTTGTGGAACGTCCCTCGGAGCCCT
>CAZHST010000010.1:0-85995 GCA_964535215.1 uncultured bacterium | reverse complement strand
GAGCAGCCCTGGCCTCGGCTTCCCCGGCAGAAGTCACGCTCCTGGAGAAGACCCTTGCCACGGTAGCGGTGAGCAGGGCGGGGAAGCCGGGTCGGCCCCGCAAGCATCCGGAGCGGCTGATCGCTGCCAGGGCCTTCGACAGCAATCCCTTGCGGAAGCGGCTGAAACGCCGGGGGATGGAGCCCCTCATCCCAGCCCGGCAGAACACCCAGCGGGCGACGGACCAAGATGGTCGGACGCTGCGCCGCTACAGGCGCCGCTGGATCGTGGAGCGCCCCTTTGCGTGGCTGGGCCCCTTTCGTCGTCTCGTGGTACGGTATGAGCGACTGATCACAACCTACGCAGGCTTCTTTCATTTGGCCTGTGCCATGCTCACCCTGAGGAGGGTTTTGAAATGAGTTCTAATCCACCACAGGGGATCAGGGAACCTCAGACCGATCTCCGTAGGGAGGCGCAGGGCCCCCGAGCTGAGGACATCCTGCCGGAGGGCTTCCAGGAACGAGGCCTGCACAAAGACGACGAAGGCGATCCCTAGCGTGGTGGCGAAACCAATGCCCCGTTGGAGAGAGCGGGGGATGCCCTTTCGCTCCACGGCCTGAAGGAAACCGTCCACGGCGAGGCCAATGACCAAAAATTGAGAGGGATAGAGCAGGTCGAAGTAGTACCACATCAGGGCTTGTTTTTTGAGGGTCAGGGTGAGGACGGGGATGACAAGCCAAAGGAGGAGAAGACCCTCGGATCTAGGGAACGCGCCTCCTCGATACCAACGCCTGACACAGAAGAGGAGAACCCACAGGCGCCCCCACAGGAAGAAGGCCAGCAGGGCGGACTGAATAAGCCTGAAGAGGGAAGGCCTCGCCCCAGGAGACAAGGCCTCCGCCATCCGCACCGGGATCGTGAAAGGGGCCTGAAGGGCCCTCCAGGTCATCTCGAGTTGGGATTCTCTCACCTCGGCGATGGATCTCCCCATGAGGACGAGGAGGGCCCCCAGGAACCGGCGCATCTCCCCATACTGGCTCAACCTTTTGGCCACATCGGCCGTGAAGGCCTTTAGCCCGCAGTTGTAATCGTGGAGGTGGATGCCTGTCACCCCCCCGATCAGCCTGTTGGCAAGATAGGAAGGGAGGCGGCGGGTCAGGAGGCCGTCTTCTCGGCCCTCCCGCCAGCCGGTGACAACATCGTGACCTTCCTCCATCTTTTCAAGGAGCTTCTGGATATCCTGAGGGTCATACTGGAGGTCCCCATCCATGATCACCACGATCCTCCCCCTCGCCCGCTCGATCCCGGCAGAAAGCGCGGCATGCTGGCCGAAGTTCTGCGAGAACCTGATGACCTTGACCCTCGGATCCCTCTCGTGGAGTTGCCTTAGGATCTTGTCACTACCGTCGTTGCTGCCATCGTCAACGAAGATCACTTCATCGGAAGAGCCGTGTTTCAGCCTATCCAAGGTCCTGGCCAGCCGCTCATACAGCTCCGGGAGATTCCCTGCCTCGTTGAAGACCGGGATGACGACCGAAAGCTCGACTTTACCTTCCACGATTTGTCTCCTGAAAAGAAGTGACTTGTATGTATCATAGGAATTTCAGGGTTGTCAAGCTTGAAGGCAGATGACCTGTCCCTGGACAAAAGGCGGCAGGGTTCGAACCATCCCGGGCGTTCATGGGTCTTTTAATCAGGAAGAAAGACCAGGTCTGTCGGGGGAAGGGAGGAGGAAGGATGAAACCGTGTGGAGCCGTCAGAAAGGCCTTAACCGCCTATCTGGATCAGGAGCTGACCCCGGGGAGGGCCCGATGGGTCGAGGGCCATGTCCAGACCTGCGATCCTTGTCGGAAGGAGCTGGAGGGCCTCCGCCGGATGACCGTCTTCCTCCGGTCCCTCCCCGCCCCCTCCCGGCCTCAAGGGTATTGGCCCGAGGCCCTTCGGAAGCTCCGGGTGAAGGTCCAGGATCTTCCACGCCCGACCGGGACCCCCCTTTGGGAACGATTCCTGGGGGTGATCGAGCATCCGGTCCTGACCCTGGTCCCGGTCGCCTTTGCCCTCGGGGCCCTGGTCAGCACCCTGGCCGCTCTGGAGCTGGAGGAGGAGGCATGGACCTTCTTCCTCTCTTACCTGCTCCCCCTCCTCTTGGGGTAGAAGGAGGCCCGGGATGAGGGGGGAAGCATGGAGGGAGTTAAAGGGGCTGATGGTCAGCCCCTCGGAGACCCTGGAAGGCATCCTGGCAAGGCGAGGCCTGTTCCCTTCCCTGGTGCTGGGGATGATCGGCTCCTACTGGAGCACGCTCCAGATGAGCGAGGTGATGCTTCCGGTAAGCCTTGGAGGGAGGGCCTATCTTCTGGTAAACTTCCCTCTGGCCCTGGGGCGGATGGTCCTGGTCGTTCTCCTGATTCACCTGGCCTCCCGGATCGTCGCCCCCAGGAAAGGCCGGTGGGGGGATCTGCTCGTCGCATGGGGGTATACCCAGGTGCCGACCATCGGGCTCACTGTCCTGGCGTTGGTCTTCTTGGCGATGACCCCGGCCGTCGTGGGGACCGATCTCGGTCTCCCCTGGCTCCTCCTGGCCCTTGGGATCGCCCTGTTCCTTTCCCTCTGGGGCCTGATCCTGAAACTCCAGGCCGTGAGGGTCTGCTATCAAGTGGAGGGAAAGCGGCTGGTGCTGGTGGTCACCCTGGCCCTCCTCTTTTATGGAGCCTTTGCCCTGCTGGAGCGGGCCTTCTTCGCCGAAAGGGGCCTGGTGCCCCAGAAGGCCCTCCATGCGATGGAGCCGATCCCCCCCCCGCTGATCCTGGGTCGGAGGCACCTCTCCCTCCCCTTCGACACCCTGACCTATCACCTGAGGAGCCCGAAACGGGGGGAGGTCGTGGGCTTTGCCCTGCCGGGGCGGGAAGGCCTCTTCCCCCTGGCGCCCGGGTTCCGGGTGAGGTCCCTCGGCCGGGTCGTCGGGCTGCCCGGGGAAAAGGTGGAGGTCCGGGAAGGTCGGGTCTTCATCAACGATCAACCGCTGGCCGAGCCGTACCTTGTCGGCCCTCTCGGCCTCAACACCCCGCCGATCACGATCCCCCCTGACCATTTCTTCATCCTCGGGGATAACCGTGGAGTCCCCCTGGAGGAGTACGGGGGAGGGGTGATCCCCGGGGGGAGGATCCGGGGGCGGCTGACAGAGGTTGGCCGGATGAAGTGGCATCTCACGCTGGGGAAATGGCCATGGTGAGGGTGAAAGACCTGGTGAAGATCTACCGGCTGGGAGCCGTCACGGTGCCGGCCCTGCGAGGGATTTCCCTCACCGTGGAGGAGGGGACCTTCACCGCGATCATGGGCCCCTCGGGCTGCGGCAAATCCACCCTCCTGAACATCCTGGGCTGCCTGGATCGTCCCACCAGCGGCTCCGTCGAGATTGACGGGGTGGAGGTGGGGAAGATGAGCAAGGGCGAGCTGGCCTCCATCCGAAGCCGGAAGATCGGCTTCATCTTCCAGACCTTCCACCTCCTCCACCAGGCCAGCGCCCTGGCCAATGTCATGCTCCCGTTCCTCTACAGCGGCTTCCCCAAGGACCGTCGGAAGGCAAGGGCTTTGGAGCTCTTACGATCCGTCGGCCTGGAGGAGTGGGCGAACCATAAGCCTTACGAGCTTTCCGGGGGCCAGCAGCAACGGGTCGCCATCGCCCGGGCCCTCGCCAACCACCCGAAGCTGATCCTGGCCGATGAGCCGACGGGAAACCTGGATTCCCGGTCGGGGCTGGAGATCATGGCCCTCCTGGAGCGCCTGAACCGGGAGGGGATGACGATCCTGATGGTCACCCACGACCGGCAACTGGCGGAGCATGCCGAGCGGATCATCCACCTGAAGGATGGGAGGATCCTGAAGGAGGAGGTGGTGAGGGAGCGGAGGAGGGCTGAGGAGGAGCTGGCCAAACTCTCCCTGGAGGAGCCATGGACGCCTTCGAGCTGACCCAGGCCTCCCTGGAGGCGATAGCGGCCAACAAGCTCCGCTCGGCTCTCACCATGCTGGGGGTGGCCATCGGGACCATGGCGATCATCCTCCTGATCTCCATCTCCCTCGGGGTCAAGGCGGAGATCACCGGCGTCGTCGAGGGGTTGGGATCGAACCTCTACGTCGTCCTGCCCGGACGCGCCGAGCGCGGAGTGTTCGGCCGGGGAGGGCGGTCGGCCGTCAACAAGCTGAGGCTCCAGCATGCGGAGATGCTCCAGAAGCAGAGCCGCTACCAGCTGACGGTCTCCCCCGTCCTCAGCCTCCCCGCAACGGTCAGCCACGGGAAACAGGTGAAACCTGGTGTCGTGGTGACGGGCACCGTCCCCAACTTCCCCGAGGTGAGAAACTGGCCTGTGGCCCAAGGGACGTTCCTGAAGTCGGGGGACGTGGATCTGGCCAGGCGGGTCGCCGTCCTCGGGAAGAGCGTCGAGGCCGCCCTCTTCGAGGGGAGTGACCCCCTGGGGAAGACCCTCTCCCTCGCCGGCGAGCGGTTTCGGATCATCGGCGTCATGGAGGCGAAGGGGCAGCTCTTCGACCTTGACCTGGATAACCAGGTCTTCATCCCCTTAACGACTGCCCAGCGGATCTTCGGGACGAACACCCTCTCCTTTATCTTCGTCCACGTCTCCAGGGCCGAGGACATCCCCCCGGCCGTTGAAGAGGCGTGGCGGATCCTCTCCAAATCCCTGGACCCCTACGATTTCGCCGTCAGAAGCCAGGGCGAAACCCTGGAGGCCTTTCAGACGATCGGCTCCATCCTGACCATCATGCTGGGGAGCATCGCCGGGATCTCCCTGATCGTCGGCGGCATCGGTATCATGAACATCATGATCGTCTCGGTGGTAGAGAGGACGCGGGAGATCGGCCTCCGGAAAGCGATAGGGGCCAGGGATTGGGAGATCCTTCTGCAGTTCTTAAGCGAATCGGTCCTCCTCTCCCTCTTAGGAGGCCTGCTGGGCATTGCCCTTTCCTACCTGGGGGCCCTCGCCATCTCCAACTCCTACCCCACCTTCTCCATCCGGATCTCCCCCTTCGCCATAGCCTTGGCCCTCCTCTTCTCCATGGGGGTCGGAACCTTCTTCGGCGTCTACCCGGCCTTCAAGGCGGCAAGCCTGGATCCCATCGAAGCCCTTCGTCACGAATGAGGCCTGAATGAAGCGCTGGCAACGAACGGCCATCCTCCTGGCCCTCCTCCTCCTGGTCGCCTCCCTTGTCCTCTACCGGAAGCTTCCCCGGGAAGCGGTCGAACCGGTGACGGTGGTCGAAGCCTCCTTCGGGACCATCGAGCAGAGTGTCTCCGCCCCCGGCTCCGTGGAGGCGGGGCGGAAGGTGCTGGTCCCTGCCGAGCCAACCGCCAGGATCGTGGCCCTCTACTTCCGGGAACAGGACCTGGTGAAGGAGGGGCAGGTCCTGGCCAAGCTGGACGATGCCGAGCTTTCCGCCCAGCTCCGGCAGACGGAGGCCGCCCTGGAACTGGCCGAGACCAACCTGGCCCACGCCCAGAAGGTCCTCGAGGAGACCCAGACCCTCTACAAGAAGGGCTACGTGGCCCGACAGGAGGTGGATACGGCTCAGGGGCAGGTCAACCTCTACCAGGCCCAGATCGCGGAAAAGAAGGCCGCCCTCCAGCTCCTCAAAGCCAAGCTGGGGAAGACCCTGATCCGCGCCCCCATCGGCGGCGTCATCACGCGGAAGTTCGTGGAGGTGGGGGGGATCGTGAGCGCTTCTCCCCGAGGGGGAGGTCAGCTCCAGCCGGCGGCCATCGCCGAGATCGCCGATCTGTCGGCCCTGGAGTTCCACGTGGAGGTGGATCAGACGGAGATCAGCCGGATCAGGCGGGGTCAGCAAGCGGTCATCGCCCTGGATGCCTTCCCGGACCGACGGTTCACAGGCCTTGTCAAAGAGATCACCCTCGCCAGCGTCGAGGAGATCGGGGAGAGGGTCCGGTACAAGGTCAAGGTCGCCCTGCAAAAGCCCGGGGTCCGACTCAGGCTGGGGATGACGGGCACCGCCGACTTCATCCTGTCGAGGAAGGCGAATGTCCTCACCCTCCCGGCCTCGGTGATCCTCCAGAAAGGGGACGAGGAATACGTGTTCGTGGTAGACAACGGGAGGGCCCGCAAGAAGGTCCTCCGGACCGGGTTGAAGAACGAGGAGGTCGTCGAGGTCGTCTCGGGGCTTCAAGCAGGGGAAAAGATCATTGACCAGGGGCGAGGGAAGGTCAAGGACGGACAGAGGGTGGAAGTGCTGAATGCCACACGGTGACCCAGGAGCCGAGGACCGCCTCTTAATCCAGCGCTTCCTCCAGGGGGAGGACAAGGCCTTCGAGCTTCTCGTCGAGAAATACTACCGAAGGATTGACCGCCTGGCCCAGCAGGTGGTGGGAAACCCCATGACGGCCGAGGACATCGCCCAGGAGGTTTTCCTCAGAGCCTATCGCGCCCTCCCCCGGTTCCGGGGGGAATCCTCCCTGTACTCCTGGCTCTACCGGATTACCATCAACCTCTCCCTGAACCACCTCCGCCGCCAGACAGCCCTCCCGCTCCCGGAGGAGGAAGCCAGGGGGGCAGCCCCTTCCCCCCATGACCCTGGGGCGCTCCTGGAGGAGCGGGAGCGGGAGCTTCTCGTCCGAAGGGCCATTGCCTCCCTCCCTCCCCACTACCGGATCGCCGTCATCCTGAGGGATCTGGAAGGATTGTCCTACCAGGAGATCGCCGACCTCCTCGGCATCCCCATAGGGACGGTGAAATCCCGGCTCAACTTCGGCAAGCGGCTCCTGAAGGAGAAGCTCCGCCCCCTGCTGGAAGAGCACCCCTGATCAGGGCATCCGGACGAGGAGGAGGAGAACGGCGGTGTCGTAGAACTGCTGATCGCAGACGGTGCCGGTCCGGGTCTTCCGCCCCTTCACAATCGTCACGTTCAGCCGGTTATCGTCCAGGTCGTGCGGGTCGAGGGGGACAATGACCGGCCCGCTGCCCAGCTCTCCTTGATTGAAGAGGAGCAGAGGAAACGTGGTGCTGTCGGCAATCAAGGTGCTGGAGAAGATGTCGGGCTGGATCCCGGCGGCGTTCAGGACCAGCAAGGCAAAAAGGATCTGGGCCCCCTGGGGGAGGAGGCCGGTGATATCATGGGACCAGGAGACGGTGAGGGCGCAGGGCTCATCGGGGGCATCGAAGGGAGGGGGGTCGCCCGGGCCGGCCGGCGGCCCCGGCAGCTCGCCCCCCACCGGCACCACGGGGAGGCCGAACCCGAAGCCGTCCAGGTCCCCCACCTGGTGGGTGAGGACCTGGAACGGGAGGGGGGGAAGCTTGGCCGCCACCCCTTCCCCGGACCCCAGGACGGCCAGGAAGAGAGCGGTCGTCATAGCCCCTATGGCAGCTTTCATGTCCTTACCCTCCTTAGGCAGGCACCTTTCGGTTCGCAATCCGCAATTCGCAATCCGAAATCCGAAATCCGAAGGCACCCACCGGGATGAATGGTTTGCGTTCATTTGACCCGATCACCCAAAAATATGCAAAAATTGTACCGAATCCTGGGAACCAACCTGACGGGGATGCCGGGATCTGGGTCATGGGAGGCAGGGTCAACCAGAGGATCAGGCAAGGGGAAAGGCGAGGGATCTCTCAAGGCCTCTGGACAAGAACGATCAGGACCGAGGCATCAAAGTAGATGTCATCGCACCCGGTCCTCCCTTTCTTCACGACGGTCACGTTCAAGATCCCATCACTGACAAGAGGGATCAAACCGAGGAGGACCTGGGGAGGGGGGATGAACAGGCCGCTCCCCAACGCCCCCTGATCGAGATTCAAAGGGGCCGGGAGAACGGTGTCGAAGAACACCTTGGTCGCAAACTTTCCCGGCTCGACCCCGGCCACGTTCAGGGCAAACACGACGCCTATCACCTCCGCCCCCGGAGGAAGCTGATCCCTGAAGTCATGCGTCCAGGTGACGGAGGCGACACAATCGGGGTCATCCAGGTTTTTGTCGGTGAAGGGGGGGTCGTCCGGTTCCTGAGCCGGGGGAG
This sequence comes from uncultured bacterium, assembly GCA_964535215.1. Taxonomy (GTDB): domain Bacteria; phylum Methylomirabilota; class Methylomirabilia; order Methylomirabilales; family JACQHM01; genus JACQHM01. Next base: position 77,984 of record CAZHST010000010.1, on the reverse strand, counting down.
GGCTCGGAAGGACGCAGCCGATCGGGCAGACGCCCAGGCCGAACCCGAAGCCGTCGAAATCCCCCACCTGGTCCACAAGGACCTGGAACGGGAGGGGAGGGAGCTGGACGGCCCTCCCCTCCCCGGGCCCCAGGACGGCCAGGACGAAGCCAAGCACCACCCCTCCCAGGGCGGCTTGCACGTTTTCCCCCGATCGAGCCGGCCTCACTCCCGCTCCTCCGGCCACCGACCCCTTACCGCTTTTCCTTGAGGGATCTCCTGGCGAATCGCACCGGGAGTTCCGTCTTTGCCAGCTTGATGATGTGATAGGGTTGGGTCAGCACCTGAAGGACAGGGCTTTCCGGGGCCGGTAAGGTTTTCTGGACGAGAACCTTCAGGAGCCCCCCCTTGTCCTCGACCTTCTGGATCTCGATGGAAAAGCCCCCCGTCCGCTGCTCCCCCATGAAGGCCGCAATCACCATCTCCCGGGAGAAATCTACGACGGGAGGGTCGGAGGAGGCATGGCGTCTCCAGAACCGCTGCCATTCCTCCTCCGTCCTGAGGACAAAGAAGCCCGCCTCCTTGATCCCGCTGGTGACACCCCGGTCTACGGTGGAAAAGGGCACCTCCCTGTCCCTCCCTAGCTGATCCAGAGCCTCCCGGGCGGCGGTTCTCACTTCAGGATCCTGATCCTGCAAGGCCCGACGGAGGGGGCCGTTTACCTCCTCCCCTCCCAGAAAGGCCAGGGCCTCGACGGCGACCAATCGAACCCACTGCTCGGGATCGTCCAGGGCCTGGCCCAGGGCCTCCAGGACCCGTCTCTCCTGAAAGCCGGCCAGGACCAAGCCTGCCGCCGTCCGGACCACCTTCCGGGGATCCTCCCGGAGGAGCCGGAGGAGGGACGGGACATCATCCATCTTGGCCAGGCGCTCCACGGCATCCAGCCACCGGTCGGGATCGGGGCTGGCCAGCAGCGCCTGGACCTCCCCTGTTAGCTCCGCGGAGGAGGTCCAGGGCGCTCCCAACTCCACCAGGAAGAGGCCGCAGACAAGAAGGGCCCTCCGGGAAAGGGATCCTCGTCCCCTCATGTCCGCTTCGGCCTACCGGTTAGAGCCCGCACTCATCGGTCCCTCTGATCTGGGTGACCGAGACGGATCCGGGCGAGCTGAACTGCATGTACATCCCCGCTGGGAAGCCACCAGGGGTGGAGACCGGCTTGACGATTACGAACCCGATCTTCCAGCCGGGAAGGGAGAGGACCCCCGAATAGCCGGTCGTCGGGGGGGTGCAGCCCCCAGGGGGAGAAGTTTCGGCCGTCGTCGTGCTCGACCCGAACCCCGCAAGGCCGATGGCCCTGATCCCCCAGGTATCGCCACCGATGCAGCAATCGCGGCCGGAGACTGTCAGGTTCGTGGCCCTGACCAGGTAGGCATTGATGGAACTCGCACTGGGAAAATCCGGCACCTTGAAGACCGTTGCCTGAGTCCCCACATCGGTGGTGGGCCCGCTGGCGGCGTTCTCCTGGGCCAGACCGAGGCGGGCAAAGGCCGCTACGGCGACCAGGGCCAGGACTAGCATCATTCCCTTCTTGACCATGTCCCTTCCTCCTCCATGCATCAAAGGTTCTGCCCGTTCCAGCGAACTCTGCTCCTTTCAAACACCCACGAGTCCTGCTCTCACCCCCTTTTCGGAAACGCCATGAAAACGACAGCCTCCTCACTCGATCTGGAGCCGGATCCCAGGCCGCTCGGCGGCCAGGGCCGGGTCGCCCGTCGGGGAGATCCGGTAAACCTCCCGGGCCCCCTCATGGGGCTGGTAGATCAGCTCCCACCGGCCGAGCCGGGCGGCCGCCTCCTCGAAGGTCTGGAAGGACTCGAAAAAGTACGCCTCGACCATCCTGCCGTCCTCGGCCACCTGGGTCCGCAAGGTGGGGATGCCGTTCAGCCAGAGGATCGGGCCTGTCGCCTTCGGGCGGAACCCTTCCCCCTTGACCACCACCTTCACCGCCTCCAGCCGGCGGATGACCCCAGCGCCGACGCTGATGTTGCGGGGTTCCAGGAACCTCACCTCGGTGATCGAGTAGGAAAATCCCCCTGGAGCTGGAACAACCAGAGCCTCGCCCAATGAGAGGGACTCAGCCGAGGCGGCCAGAGGGAGGACGGCCACCAGCGACACGATGAAAAAGGGGATTCTCCGGAGCCCCTCCCGATCATTGAATGTTAGACCTCTCATCATTTTCCCCCATCACAGGCCTTCAGCCCGTTTCACTGGGTAAAGCGGAGGTCGTCGAAGACAATCTCCCCAGCTTTCTTGATGTCAAAGAGGAACTCGACCTCGCGGATTGCGGTCAGATTGATCCCGGTGAAGGCCGAGAGGGGGATCCGGACCACGCCCATCACCGTTTTGATCCCCCCTTCCTGGGTCTCCCAGGGGGGGAAGATCGGGGCATAGTCCCTCACCGCCACCCCGGGGGAGAGGTTCCCGTCGGCATCCCGGAGCCGGACCTCGAAGTCCTGGTTCTCCCCCGGCGGGTTGGGGCTCCTGCTTGCCCGGAAGACCTGCCCCACCCGGAAGGAGAAATGGTCCTGCACCAGGGGATTCAAGGACGAGGCCACCTCCTCCGGCACCTCGGTCCGATAGCTGGGGGTGAAGGGTTTCAAGAGGCGTCGCCACCTGAGGCTTGCGGCGAAGGTCTCCCCCTTGTAGCTACTCCAGGGAACGGCCTCGGAAGCGGCCAGGAAGCGCTCCTCGTAGGTTCGCCGCGTCGTGAAGGGGGTGACGGTGATGGCCCCTCCCCGGCTGTTGGTGAACCGGTCCCGGTGCTCGCCCGGCAGGACCTCGTGGTTGTCCAGGAGGGTGAACTCGGAGGCCGGGGCCTGGAAGTCGAGGGCGACGGTTGTCCCGGTGACCGGGTTCGGGACCTGGCCGGTCAGGTAGCCCCGAAACTCCAGGTTTCCCTTGATGACCACCTGGAGAAACGCGTGGATGTAGACCTTGGCGAGATCCCTGACGACCGACCCGGAGAGGGTCCCGCCGCAGCAGTAGTCGTCCCCCTCAAAGGTCTCCCACACCGTGTTGAAGAAGTTGTGGTTCGCATCCTTGATGAAGACCAACGATTTCAAGGTCTCCCCCACGGCCCGGATGTCGGCGGCCCGGTCGTACTGGCGGAGGCCCTGGAAGTCGGAGACATCCCCGTCCTTGCTCCCGTGGAGGATCTGATACGGGACATCCCGGATGTGGGAGATAAAGGAAGGCTCACCGCTGATCCGGCCGAAGAACTGGACCGGGGCGATGGCGATGAGCGCCCCGATGGCGTAGCCCGGATCGGGATCCACCCGCTGCCACTCCCAGGCCGCCACCACGGCATCCCCCCCGCGGCTGTGCCCGACCAGGGCCACCTTTGAGAGATCCAGTTGCCCCTCCAGGAAGGAGCCGGAGCCCGGGGCGTTTCTCGCCACGAAGCGCCGGAGATGCTCCCGGATGTGCTCCCCCCGCGACTTGATGGTCGAATCCAGGAGGGAGCGCCCGTCAATACTGGCCACGATGAAGCCATGGCTCGCCAGGAGGGTACCGAGGTAGTCGTACCCCTCGTAGCCGGGGATGGAGAAGATCTGCTGCCCGTGGAGGAAGACGACCAGCGGAAACGGCCCACCCGGGGCCACGACCCCCCCACTCCCCGGGAAGTGGACCCGCACCTCCATGTCCACCAGCTCCGACGGGCTGCCGCATCGGGTATCAGAGCCCACGAAGTCGCTGTCGCCAAAGACAACGGTCACGGGGGTGGTAAACCCGAAGGGGGGGTCGGTCCAGGTGAGCGACTGGCCGTCCAGGTCGTAGCTGCAGCCCTCGTCAATGACCGTCACATCGGTCGGGAAGGGTCCCGGGTCCCGGGGATCAGGGGGCTGGCCTCCGGCAACCCCGGCCCCTCCCAGAACCCCAACGATCAGCACGCCAAGCAGCAGCCCTTTTCTCCCCACCCCCAAGAGTCCCCCTTTCAAGAAGTCACTACTTTGCTTCCAGGAGCCTTCCCAGGGCCTCCTGGGCGGCCTGCCGCACATCCTCATCCTCATCCTGGAGGGCCTGTTGAAGTCCCCGGATCGCCTGCTCGCCCCCCAGCTCGGCCAGGGCCTCCACCGCCACCTCCCGGATCCAGGGCTCTTCATCCTTCAGCGCTTCCGTCAAGGCCTTCGTCGCCTGCTCCCCCCCCATCGCGGCCAGGCCGAAGAGGGCGATGGCCCGCGTCTCCTCGTCACCGGCTTCCAGAAGCTGGTTCAAGACGAGACCGACCCCTTCTTGCTGAGGGGGGGTCAAAGAGGCTCCCTTCCCGGGAGCCGTCGGAGCGGGGGCCGGGGCTGGGGGGACACGGGCCGGGGCTGGGGGAGAGACGGGGGGGGAAGCCCTTTCCTCCTTCAAGGGAAAAACAAAGACCTTGGCCAGGCGGGACCCTCCTTCAGCCGGCTCATACACGAACACCCAACTGGCCGGGGAAAGGGCCTTCCTCAGGGCCTCCTCCCACCGCCTCCGGTGAAGCTCCAGGGAACGGCGCTCTTCCAGAGGGCCGGCGACGATCAGCTCGAAGCCCAGCCTCTTCGCCAGGCCTTCCAGGATCAGGCGCTGCGGGACCTCCGTCGCCCTTATGGTCAAGAGGCCCCCCTCCGCTCGGATAAAGAGTCCCTGGGGGGAGCCTTCGTCTGGTCTGGCCAAAGCCCCCACCGGGAGGCTGAGCACGAAAAGCGCTAGGAAAAGCCTTGCAACCCGTTTCATGAGGACCTTCACTTCCAGGCGTTCACCGCCGCCAGGCAGTCAATCCGGCCAAAGCCGTAGGTGTTGTCCGGCCCGGAAGGCCCCAGATCTTGGGCCGTCGCCTCCAGGATCACCCAAGGAAAGTGGGGAAGCCCCTGCTTCGCGCTCAGCATCAGGGCCACACACCCCGCCACATGGGGGGCGGCCATCGAGGTGCCGCTTAAGTTCCGATAGCCGGAGGGATCGCAAAGCTCACAGCTCCCTGGGGGCACAGCGCTTCGGACGTTGACCCCTGGGGCGGTCACCTCGGGGAACGTCGTGCGATCACAGGAGGAAGGTCCCCGGCTGCTGAAGCCGGCAATAACATCGCTGATATCGGTCGCCCCCACGGCGAAGGAGTAGGGGTAGACGGCCGGGCTTCCCCCGGTCCTCGATCCGGGCCCGGCGTTCCCCGCCGAAAAGTTCGGGAAGATCCCCGCAAACAACCAGGCGTGGACGGCCGGCTCGAAGACCCGAAAACAGCCGGGACCTGTGCCCCAGGAATTGTTTACCACATCGGGGGCATCGTCCGTCGAGGGGTTTCCATCGGGGTCCAACACCCACTGCATGCAGGTGAGGAGCTGGCTCGAGGTCCCGGAGCCTTGAGCGTTTAGGCCCTTACAGGCGATCCACTGGGCCAAAGGGGCGACCCCGATGTCCGACCCGCCGGCGTTTCGCCCCACGATGGTCCCCATGGTGTGGGTGCCGTGACCGTTATCGTCGTAGGGGTTCGGCTGACCGTTGACGGCATCGAGCCAGCTATTGGTTCCCCCCCGGTACTGGTTCACCAGATCGGGATGGTCTTTAAAGACGCCGGTGTCAATGCCGGCCACGACAACCCCCGATCCTTTGAACCCCAGGGCCCACACCTCGGGGGCCCGGATCTTGGCGATGTTCCACTCCGCCGCCTGGATGCCCACCTCCTCCGTTCCCGGCAGGGGCGGCGGGAGCTGGACGATCCGATCCTTCACGACGACGGCCACCTCGGGCCTGGCGGCAACGGCCAGGATGACCGCCTTCGGCGCCTTCATGGAGAAGCCGTTAAAGATCCAGAAGCTTTTGAGGTCCTCCACGACCCCTCTCGCCTGGGCCGGGGCTAACAGGGCCAGGACCGGAGCCTGGGTGGCAGCCACCCTTTGGAGGGCCTCGATGACGGCTTGACGGCGCTCGGCCTTTGTCTGGGAGAGGCTTGTCACCCGAGAGAGGTCAGCCTGTTCCTTCATGAACACCACAACACCCGCCTTGTCCTGGGCCTTGAGCGTCTGGAGTTCAGCCGCCAGCTCCGGCTCCAGTACCCCCGCCAAGGCTCCTCCGGCGGTGAAGGCCCCGAAGAGGGCTCCAACGAGGATGCCCCAGGCTAAAGAGAGTCGCTTCCTCCCCATGATCTACCTCCTGGGCCGGCCCTCGGGCCGGCCCGGAACTGATCCCTCAACACCTTTCAGGTGAACCCTAGAACCCGAACAGGTTCCTCCAGAACTGGTTATCCGTGGAACCGGGATCACACAGGTCGGTGATCATGTTGCTGTCGCCGACGACGACCACATCCCCCCGGATCAACCGGGACGCCGGGTGGACGGCCACGAAGGGCTGGTTGCCGGTGATGGTCCCGGCCAGTTTCTTCGCCCCGCTGCCCAGGTTCAGCGTGGCGGTGCAGGCAAACTCCAACCCCGGCTCCCCGTGCGGGGGAATTTGACGGGTGAGGCGATCCTTTGAGATATTCGGGGTGAAGTTTTCACAGCCGCAATCCACCATATCCGCGTTGAAGGTGATGGGGACCCCCAGGGCCGAGAGCAGGGCATTGGCGACAGATGCCCCCGGCCAGAACCCGCTCCAGTCCCCGACCACCACCAGCCTCCCGCTGTTCAGGAGTCCACCGCTAAGGAACCCTGAAAGGGCCGTCACCTGACCGGAGCTGAAGCTGGTCGTGGGATTCACCAGGAAGATCAGCCGGTAGATCGAAAGGTCCGTGGGGAAGGTCGTCAGTTGATCCACGGGCGAGGCCCCAAAGGCCGTGTAAAGGGCCTTAATCTCGGTGAGACCTTCTTGACAGATCCCCCCGTTTCCACAGTAGAAGAGGACCCCTTTGGGCCCGATCTGCATAGCGGGTCCTCCTTCAGCCTCGGGGGAGACCTCCGGCGCCTCAGGAGGCACCACAACTCCTCCGGCCCCTGTCTGGCCAAAGGTCCCCGCCGGGGTGAGGAAGAGACTGAAGGCACCAACGAGGAGAATGATCAGAGGCCATCTCACAAACTTCTGCATGTCCCTTTCTCCTTTCCCACCCTACTCTCCTTCATCCAGGAGGATCCATGGGTTGCAACCCTCCAACCCTTAAAGTTGTCTTTTTCTCACCTCCTTAATACTCCAGGACCATCACGCCGGCATTGAACCCGGCCCCGAAGGTCACCAGCAGGAGCCTGTCCCCCCGCTTGATCCTCCCATTCCGGACATTCTCGTCCAGGGCGATGGGGAGCTCGGCCGAGATGGTATTGCCGTACCGTTGGAAATCCCCGATCACCTTCTCCCGGGGGATCTCGAGGCTCTTCACGGCCGCCTCGAAGAGCTGCTTGCTCGGCTGATGGATGATGGCGACATCAATCTCATCCTTTGACAAACGGGCCTCTTTCAGGACACTCTCGACGCAGGGGGCCAATCCCTCCCGGAGCTTGTCGAAGAAGACCTTCCGGGGGCCCATGTAAAACTTCCCCTGGAAGCTCTCGGGGATCCCCGGAGGATGGACCGAGGCGGGATGGGGGAGGTTGATCATCGTGTAATACTGACCGTCTGTCCAGAGGCCGCCGGCCAGGAAGCTCTCCCGTTCGTCGGCCTCGATCAGCGCCCCCCCGGCCCCATCGCCGAAGATGGCCCGGTGCATTAACGTGTTGAAGGCATCACCCCTGGAGACGATGGTCCCGGCCAGGACCAGGATCCTCTTCTCCCCCGTCGCGATGCACCGTAACGCATAATCCACACCGGCCATCCACCCGACACATGACATCTTCACATCAATGGCCGGGCACCTCGCCCGGAGTTTGTACTGCACCACGCTGGCCGTTGGAGGTTCCAGGAAATCCCCTGGCGTGGCGCTCACGATGATTCGATCCAGATCGAGGGAGGAAAGCTGGGCCTCCTCGAGGATCCGCCGGGCCGCTTCCACGATCAAATCCGAACAGGCTTCCCCATCCCGCACCGCCCGCCGTTCCACAGCCCCCAGGAGCCGCTGGAGCTTTCTCGCCGTCTCCCAACCCCCTGCCAGGCGATCGTTGGTGATGACCTTCTCCGGCACATAGGAGCCTGTCGCGGCAATCCGGGCTCCGATTCCCCGATATAACATTTCCCCTCCCCCGCTATCTTGAACGAACCTTAGATTTCTAAGGATATGCTGGTCCCCCTTTCAACATCGAACCTTAGGAGAGGTGCTTAAGCCGCCTTCGTCAGCCGGATCTGAACTTTTTGAACCACCCTTCTCCTTCAGGCTCCCAGGGCCTCTCCAGCTCCACGGATCAAAAGCAGTTAGAATCTACTAAGAGCGCAAGAAGCCTGTCAAGCAAAAAAAGAGGCTGTGTCCGGCATCACACCCCCTTTAAGGGTCGTGTGACCGGCATCACAGCCCTGATGGAAGGCCCTTACGCCAGCTCCTCCAGCTTGGTGGGATCCAGGATGAGGAACCTTTGACCCTCGACCTTCAAGAGGCCCTTCCGCTGCAACTGGGTCAGTTGCCGGGCAAAGGTCTCCCGGGACACCCCCGCCAGCTTGGCCAGCTCCAGCCGCGTGAAGGGTACCTCCACGCTCACCCCTTCTCCCGTCGGGACCCCCCTCCCCTGGGCCAGCTCTACCAGGGTGCGGGTCACCCGCTGGGGGGCTTTTAAGAAGGCCAGGGTCCCGACCTTTTGATCCGCCCGCCGGAGCCGGAGGCTCAAGGTGACGATCATCTTCGCCGCCACCTGGGGGACCTTGCGGATGCAGTCGAGGAAGTCCTTCCGGGAGATGACCAGGACCTCGCTCTCCTCCAGGGCGGTGACCGTTGCCGAGCGAGGGAGACCATCCAGGAGGGCCATCTCCCCGAAGAAATCCCGGGGGTACAGGACCCCCAGGATGATCTCCTTCCCCCGGTTCCCCCTGACGCTCACCCGGACGGCTCCGGAGATCAGGAGGAACAGGGCGGTCCCTCGCTCGCCCGCCCTGATGATCACCTGGTGGCGTCCGTACCTTCGCTTCTTCGTGATCTTCGCGATGCTTTGAAGTTCCCGTTTGGAGAGGCAGGCGAACAGTGGCATCCGGTGTAGCAGGCTGATGGTCTCCATCCCATGTCCCTCCCCCGTCCAGGTCAGAAGTCCGCTTAGGGCCTTGCCTTTTATTGTACATGACCCCCAAGCCCCTGTACAGGGAGGAATAGGAAATCCGACCTAAAGCTCGATGTTGAACCGGTCCAGCGTCATCCCCGTCACCTTCTCCCAGAGGATCAGCGCTTTGTTGTACTCAACGATAGCCTTCAGCTCATCCCTCTGGGCGACGGCCAGATCCTTCTCGGCCTCCAGGACAGCGGTGACCGTTCCAACCCCCAGCTCAAGCCCCTCCTGGGCCATCTTCAGCTTCCGTTCAGCCAGCTCCCGGAGGGACCTGGCCCCCTCCATCACCTTCAAGGCGGTCTGGACCCCCCTCGCCGCCCCCTCGACCTCCAGCCCGATCTTCCGCTCCAACCTCTGGAGGAAGAACCGGGCCTTTTCCTCCTCCAACCTGGCCTTCCGGTAGTCGCTCCTGGCCGGGTTCCCCAGGGGGATCTGAAAGGTGACACCAACCTTGTAGGACACGAAATCCCCCGAGAACAGGCTTTCCAGAGCGTCCCCGTACCCTCCCTGAAAGGGGCTCGGCCCCCGGAGGGCTTCCAGGATCTGCTGCGCCCGGTCGGTTGTGGGGGTGCCGCTCAGGCCACTCAGGCCGACGCTCCCCACGACGTTCAGCTCCGGGAGCATCTGGTTCCTGGCAAGCTTCAACGCCGCCTGCTTGCTCTCCAGCTCGAGCCTCGCCTGAACCAGCTCGGGGCGGTTCATCATGGCCGCCTTCAGGCCCTCCTCCACGGCAATCCGCCGGACCTCGGCGGAGGGTTGGTCAACAGGCAGGATGGTGAGATCGGTCATCACCGATCCCTGGTCCACGTTCAGGAGGGTCTTCAGGCGCTCCTGGGCATCCTTGAAGGCGTTCTCACCGTTGAGGAGGTCAATCTCCCTCTCCTTGACCCCGACTTGAGCCTGAAGGATGGCCATGGCCGGCAAACGCCCTGCCGCCACCATCTCCTCGGCCCTCCGCTCGAGATACCGGGCAAACTCCAGGGAGCGGCGCCTGGCTGCCAGATCGCGCGAGGTCAACACCAGATCCCAATAGGTCTGCTGGACCTCGGAGACGATGTTCGTCACAACCCCCTTGAGCTGATACCGGGAGATCTCCAGATTGTTCCGGGCGATGCGGATCCTCGTCCCGTTCACCCCCACCCCGAAGTTCTTCAGCAGGGGATGGGTGAGGGTCAAGGCCAGGTCGGAGTTGTACTGGGGGTCCAGGCGCTGAAAGACCGAGTTGGTCTCAAACCGCCTGTTTTTCCAATCGAGGGAGAGCACGGCCCCGGTGATGAGCTGCGTCTTCACCCCCGTGTTGAAGTCGAAGGTGTCACCCTGGGTGACATCGGCCCCGGCCAACACCGAACCGGCCGGTTGCTCGCTCCGGGCCAGGCTGACCTCGTACCCGATCAAGGGGTAGAAGAAGACCCGTTGCTCCTTCTTCAGCTCCTCCTCCCTGATCAGGGGGTTCAGGCGCTCGATCCTGATATCCGGATTGTTCTGAAGGGCCAGGAGGACACTCTGGTGGAGGGAGAGGGGAAGGGTCTTTTCCCTTTCAGCCCTGTTGGCCTCGTCCTTGGCCCTCCCGCCGTCTCCGGCCGAGGCCGCTCCTGCCGCCTCCCGGCACGGGGGGAGCGGTTCGAGGACGACCGCCGCCATGACCATGACGGTAACAACCCAAGGTAAGACCCCTGAGACCGTCCTGCTCCGCATGGTAGACCTCCCTTCGACAAACCCTTCAAAAGGGTTTGCCTGTAGGACCCTTCCGGGAAAGGGTTGGTTCGAACCTTTGGCCAAAAAATCCCTTGACAAAGAGGGGAAGGATCGTTATCAATTAAGCACGCCGGGGAGCAGGGGCTGCCACAGGTTAGCGGGAGAAGGAGGACGAGCCATGCGGAAGCTGATCGCCTTGGGGATGGTTGGCCTTCTGGCCGGATTGATCGGTCTCGTTCCTGATCATGCCGGGGCCGGGTGGGGTAGAGACGATGCCCAAGCCCAGATCGCCCAGAGGCCGAAGCGGGAGAAGCTTCGGGAGAGGCGAAAGGCCATCCGCCTGGACGCCGACGAGTGGAGGACAGCCTGGCAGGGGTTATCGCCCGAGGACCAGGCAACCCTGACCAAAGCCTGGAGCGATGCCACCGAACGGGTGAAGGGCCTGACCCCTGAGCAGAAACAGCAGCTCAGGCAGGCCGCCAACCAGATGGCCGAAAGCTTAAAGAACCTCTCGCCGGAACAGAAGGAGCGACTCCAGCAGCAGCTCGACCAATCAGCCCAGGCCTATGCGTCTCTAACAGCCGAGCAGAAGCAGGCCCTCCTCACCCAGATGTCCGACTACATTGACAGGATGGGGAAGCTGAGTGCGGCCCAAAAGGCCCAGCTGAAGGCAAGCTACAAGAAGCTCCTCGGCCAGTAGCCACCGGTGAGCAAGACGGCGTCCCCGGAGGCGGGTTGAGGCAATCGGGAGGGAGCCTGGGGGGCAGAATCCCTCTGCCCCTCCAGGGGCTGGTGTGGACGGCTGTGATGGGAGTCACAGCCTCTTTTTTTGCTTGACGGCGATTCCCAAATCGTTTTAAGGATTGTCATACACCCTGAAACCCTGGTCGTCCATCAAGCGGGTATCGTGTCCCCCCAACGACCGCTCACCCTGACAGGTAGGACCGATGATCCCTCTCTTTAAACCTTCCTATGGGGAAGAAGAGCTGGAGGCGCTCCGGGAGCCCCTCAAGACAGGATGGGCCGGTCTCGGGCCGAAGACCGTTGAATTCGAAGAGAGGTTTGCCCGCTACATCGGGGTCCGGTACGCGGTCGGGGTGAATTCGGGCACGGCTGCCCTCCACCTGGCCCTGAAGGTCATGGGGGTGGAAGGCTACGAGGTGATCACGACCCCCCTGACCTTCGTCTCGACAAACCACGCGATCCTCTACAACAACGCCATCCCGGTCTTCACCGACATCTCCCCCGACACCCTCAACCTCGACCCCGATCAGATCCGGCGGAACATCACCCCCCGCACCAAGGCGATCATCGTGGTGCATTACGGCGGCCATCCCTGCGACATGGACCCGATCATGGAGATCGCCCGGTCCCACGGGTTGAAGGTCATCGAGGACGCGGCCCATGGCTGCGGCGGCGAGTACAAAGGGCGGAAGATCGGGTCCTTAGGCGACATCGCCTGCTTCAGCTTCCACGCCGTCAAAAACCTGGCCATCGGCGATGGGGGGATGATCACGACGAACGACGACAAGATCTATGAGAGGTTGAAGAAGCTCAGGTGGCTGGGGATCACGAAGGAGACCTGGGCGAGGGTGGGAAAGGATCAGCGGTACTCCTGGCACTACGATGTGGAAGAGGTGGGGTTCAAGTACCATATGAACGACATCCAGGCCGCCATCGGCCTGGTCCAGTTGAGAAAGCTGGACAAGGCCAACGAGAGGCGCCGGGAGATCGTGAAGGCCTATAACGAGGCCCTGGCCGATCTCGAATGGATCGAGACCCCGACCATCAAAGCTTACGCCAAGAGCGCCTGTCACAACTACGTGATCAAGCTGGCGGAACGGGATGCCCTGGGCGCCTATCTCCGCGATCGGGGGATCTCAACAGGGGTCCACTACATCCCGAACAACCACTACAGGATGTACAGGGATTTTGGCAGGCCGACCCCGGTGGCCGAGAGGGTCTGGAAGAGACTGCTGACGCTGCCCCTGTACCCCGATATGACGGAAGAGGAGCTAGGGAAGATCGTGGAGAGCATCAGGGCGTTTAAAGGCCAAGGGATGAGGTTTTAATGAGGATGGTTTGGATCCCTTCTTTGAGGAGCGGCGGAGAGAGGAGCTTCACCCTGGAGCCCTGGCGGAAGATCGTGGCCGACGGATTCGATGCCGCCCGGAAACCGGACGCCTACGGGGTCTGGCTCCAAGACCTCCAGGCTGCCACCCGGTTTCGCGATCAATACCGGAGGGAGAGGAAGGTCCCTCTAACCTACACGCCGATGCTTGTGAAGGCCTGTGCCCTGGCCCTCAGAAAATACCCCCTCTTCAACTCCCTGATCGCTCAGGGGAAATTTATCACCCCTCCTTCCATTGATGTGGGGATCTCGGTGACCGGAGAGGAGGTCCTTGCCCCGGTGGTGGTCATCAAAGAGGCGGATGCCAAATCCTTGAAGGAGATCGTCACGGAGCTTCGCGAGAAGAGGCGATGGGCGGGAGAACAGCAGCGGGCGGATCTCGAGCGGTTGAACCGGGTCGGCCGATGCATCCCCTGGATGCTCCGGAAGAAGCTGGTGGCACGGGTCCTTCGGAGCCCGGCCTTTCGAAGGCGATACGTGGGCACGTTTCAGATCTCGATCCTTGAGAGACCTATGGAGTTCTTCTTCACCACGTTCCTTTCCACGACGGCCTTCCTCACCGTCGGGAGCGTCATGAAACGACCGGTCGTGGTGGAGGACAGGCTTGAGATCCGACCGACCGTTTACCTCTCCCTCGCCATAGACCACCGGGTGGTCGCGGGGAAACACACCCTGGCGTTCATGAGGGAAATCGAACGCCTGCTGCTCAACCCTGAAGAGCTCGGCGATTAAGGGCCTGGGATGGAGAAGCAATGAACGAGATGCCCGATGCCACTGCCAGACCCAGGATCTCCGTGATCATCCCCGCCTACAACGAGGAGCATTACATCGGGCGGACGCTGGAGAACGTCAAGCGGGCCATCGAGGAGTATCAGAGGAGGCATGGGGCCGGTGTCGAGCTGATCGTTGTTGACAACAACTCCTCCGACCGCACGGCGGAGATCGCCAGGGCCCATGGGGCGAAGGTCGTGTTTGAAGGGAAGAACCAGATCGCTGCGGCCAGGAACGCAGGGGCCAGGGCAGCCCGGGGGGAGATCCTGGCCTTTCTGGACGCCGACGATCACATGTCCCCTAACCTCCTCTCCCTGGTTGATGAGGTGATGTCCTCGGGTGAGTACATCGGGGGAGGGGTGAAGATCGTCTGGGAGAAGCGATCCCTCGCCATCGCCCTCTACAGGGCCTGGGGAAATTTCCTCAGGCGGCTCTTCGGGGTGAGCGCCGGATTGATCTACACCTGGAAAGATACCTTTGAGCGGATAGGGGGCTTCGACGAGCGGTACTACGCCGCCGAGGAAGGCAAGTTCACGCTGGATCTTAAAAGGCTCGGGAAGAAGGAAGGGAAGCGATTCTGTGTGATCACCGAGGGCCACGTGGTCAAATCCACCCGGAAGTTTGAACGGTACGGGGGGATGGTCATCCTGCTGGGCGTCATCGCGTTCACGCTCAACCCTTGGATGGTGAGGAGCAAAAGGGCCTGCTTTTACTGGTACAGCGGGAAAAAGTAGCCCGAGGGGAGGGGAAGGGTGAGGAGGAAGGTGGTCGTCATAGGCCTGGACGGAGCAACCTTTGACATCCTCCAGCCGTGGATCGAGGCGGGAAGGCTCCCGACGTTCAGGGCGATGCTGGAACAGGGGGTGAGCGGCCGGCTCCGGTCGGTGATCCCGCCCGTCACCACCCCTGCCTGGTCCTCGTTCATGACGGGCAAGAACCCTGGAAAGCATGGGATCTTTTACTTTACGGCCCGGGAGAAGGCGAGCGGACGGGAGATCCCTGTGAATGCTACGTTGGTGGATGGAAAGACCCTCTGGACCCTGCTCAGCGAGGCGGGCAGGACCGTTGTGGTCTTGAACGTCCCCTGCACCTACCCCCCCCAACAGGTCAACGGGGTGATGGTGGCCGATTTCCTCACCCCGAAGGGTCGCCGCGACTTCACCTACCCCCCCTCCCTCGTCGAGGAGCTGGAAAGCCGATTCGGCCCTTACCCTCTGTACCTCAAGACCCCGATCTTTTCGGCCAACCTGTCGGAGGCCCACGTCGAGGGGTTCCTGCAGGAACTCCACGCGGAGCTGGAGTACAAGTTCGCCGTCACCCACTACCTGATGGACCGGTACGATCCCGATTTCGTCATGCTGCACATCTGGGGGACGGATAGGATCCAGCATGAGCTGTGGGACCTCATGGATGCCCATCACCCCAAGTACAAGAAGGACCTGGCCGGGAAATACCAGGAACGGATCATCGGGTACTTCCGGGCCGTTGATGGGGAGATCGAGCGCCTCCAAAGGAGGGTTGACGATGAAACGACGATCTTCGTCATCTCCGACCATGGGTTCGGCCCGATCCATAAGTTCATTGACCTCAACGTGTGGCTGCTGGAGCAGGGGTACATCGCCATCAAGGGAACGCCTGGGGCCCGGCTTCGATACCTGGCCTGGAAGCTGGGCCTCACCTACGGGTTCCTCATCAAGCTTCTGCAGATGACGGTGCTCCGGTGGGGGCTCAAGCTCCCGGATAAGGCCCCTGTAGATGGACTCAGGATGGCCCAGGAAGGAAGCCGGCAGCTCCTCCTGTCGCTGAACGACATAGACTGGGCCCGGACCAAGGCCTTCTGCAAGCTCGGCCTCGGTCAGATCACCATCAACCTGGAGGGGAGAAACCCGAAGGGCTGCGTGAAGCCGGGAAGGGAATACGAGGCCCTCCGCCACGAGCTTGTGGAAAAGCTCAAGGACCTCCGTGATCCTGCGACGGGGGAGAAGGTTGGGGGGGAGATCTTTACAAAGGAAGAGATCTATCACGGGGAGCACCTCGATGAAGCCCCCGACATCACCTTCCTGCCTCTAGAGAACAAGTACATCGCCGGCTCGCTCCTTGGCTTCACCATGCGAAGGTCCGTGATTGACAACCCCTTCATGTTTGGCAATCACCGCATGGACGGCATCCTCATGGCCCGGGGCACCCCTCTTGCCCGGGGGAAGAAGATCGAGGGGGCCAGCCTTCTCGATCTGGCCCCGACGATCCTTTATCTGATGGGGCAGAGGATCCCCACGGACATGGATGGGAGGGTCCTGGTGGAGCTGTTCACGGAGGACTTCCTGGACTCGCACCAGGTCGAATTCGTGGAGCCCGGGGAGCCGACCGGGCTGGTCTCCCTCCCCATGTCCCAGGAGGATGAGGCCGACATCATTGACCGGCTGAGGGGCCTTGGGTACCTCTAGAAGGGAAGCGTCAGCATGATCCGAAGGAAGGTTTTCGTCGTCGGTCTGGACGGGGGGACCTTTGACCTCCTGAACCCTTGGATGGATCAGGGGATCCTGCCCCACCTCCGGGCGCTGGTGGAAAACGGCGTCAGCGGGGAGCTGGAATCCACCATCCCCCCCATGACCGCCCCTGCCTGGACCTCGTTCATGACGGGCAAGAACCCCGGAAAACACGCCATCTACGATTTCGTCACCCAGGAGGAGACCAGCTACCGGGTCAGACCCCTGAACGCCCGGGCCCGGCAGGGGAGCTGCCTCTGGGACCTGATCGGACAGGAGGGAGGTCGGGTCGTTGTGCTCAACGTCCCCATGACCTACCCCCCCCATCCGGTGAATGGGGCCATGGTTGGGGACTTCATGACCCCCTCGGGGAAGAAGGACTTCATCTACCCGCCGGAACTTCTCGAGGAGCTTGAAGGAAAATTCGGGAAATACCCCCTCTACCCTTTCCCTCCCTCCTTTGCCATCAGCCAATCGGCTTCAGACATCGAGCAGTTTCTCAGGCAGTATACGGAGGCCATGATCTATCAGTTTCAGGTGGCCCGTTACCTGCTCGAGAAGCTGGACCCCCACTTTCTCATGCTCCACATCTACGGCAATGATCAGATCTGTCACTGGCTCTGGCACCTGCTCGATGACACCCATCCCCGGTATCGGCGGGAGGTGGCTGAAAGGGGCCTCCCGAAGATCCTGGAGTACTACCGGAGGTTCGATGCCGAGGTGGGGAAGCTTTCCGGGATGAGGGATGAGGACACGACCCTCTTCATCATGTCCGACCATGGGTTCGGCCCGCTCCACAAGATCATCAACCTCAACGTGTGGTTGATGCGGGAGGGGTATCTGGTCCTCCGGAGGAGACCCCTCACGAGGCTAAAGTACCTGCTCTGGAGGCTGGGTCTCACCCCGGAGGGCCTCGCCGAAAAGCGGTGGATCCGGCTGACCCTGGGACGGCTGATCATGAGGATGCTGAAGGATCAAAACAAGGCGACGGTGGATCAGTTGAAACTCCTCCACTCGGGGCTGGAGGTCTTCCTGTCGCTGAACGATGTGGACTGGTCCCGGACAAAGGCCTTTGGCCTGTTCGGATGGGGACAGATCAAGATCAACGTGAAGGGACGCTACCCGCAGGGGTGTGTCTCACCCGGGGCCGAGTACCAGGCCTTAAGGGCCGAGATCGTGGCGAAGCTGCGGGAGCTCAAGGACCCGGAGACGGGGGAAAGGGTTGGAGGGGAGGTCTTCACCAGGGATGAGGTGTACTGGGGACCCTTCCTCGAGGAGGCCCCCGATATCACCTTCCTGCCCATGAAGAAACGGTACTGGGCTAACAGTCGGGGGACCGGTTTTCCCTCCAACAGGATCTTCTCCCCGTTCCTCTGGGGGATGACCGGGATGCACACGATGAACGGCATCCTGCTGGCCGAGGGGAAACCCCTCCGGAAGGCCCTTCGGGTCCACGGCGCCCACATCCTGGACCTCTTCCCCACCATCCTCCATCTCATGGGGATCCCTGTCCCTAAGGACACCGATGGAAAGGTGCTGGACCAGATCTTTCACGACGAATTCCTTCGGGAGAACCGTTTTGAGCCGACCGACCGAGCCGATGGGGGGAAGGGCGAGGCTGTCCAAAGGGTTGAAGAGCAGGAGGAGATCCTTGAAAGGCTTCGGGAGCTTGGCTACCTTTAAAGGGAAGAAGAAGAGCCTGCTAGGCAGTACCGTAAAATCCATCCCGAGAGAGATCATCATCGTCCTTGGGATCATCGTGGCCATGAGGTATCTGGTGAGGGCGGAATCCTTTCACCCTGAGCAGATCCGGGGGTTCCTTCGGGGTCTTGGGATCATCGCCCCCATGGCCTTTATCTCCCTCTGCGCCTTAACAACCCCTCTATTCCTCCCACCCCCCCTGTTCATCGGCCTGGGCTCCATAAGCTTTGGACAGACGACCGGGGCCTTTTACTCGGTCCTGGGGATGACCGGTGGGGCCTGTCTGGCCTTTCTCCTCGGAAGGTATCTCGTCACAACCCTTCCCGAGCGGTTCAGGAGAGGAAGGTTTAAAAAGCTTGATGAGTGGATCGGGAGAGGGAATCAACTGGCCTGCATGTTCAGCCTGCGATTGATTTTTTTTATCAACCCGATGGTCAACTATGTCTCAAGCGCGACGAGGATAACCCTGAGAAATTACGCGTTAGGGACCTTCCTCGGGCTTATCCCCAGGACCTTTATGATCGCCTACTTCTTTGAGGTGTTCATGAAACACTATTCGGTCCGTGACGTGCTGACGGATCCGCTGGTGCTGGCGTTCCCGATGCTCCCCCTCGTGGGGGGGTTCCTCCTCATGGCCTTGACCCGAGGTGCGGGCCAAGGGTCTGTGTAACCCCCGACGAAAACCCGTCGCGGGCAAAAGACCCAAACCCTATGAGCGATCCCAAGGTCCTCTTTCTGCCTTCCTGTGACGGCATCGGCCATGCCGGCAGGATGCTCCTCGTCGCCCGGGCCCTGCGGGAGCGGTTTGACGGGAAGATCGAGTTTGCCGGAAACGGCCCCTATGGGACCCTCTTCCCCCAGGCCGGGTTCCCGTTCCACGAGGTCGGCGGGGGGTTTGCCCACCACCGCCTCCGGTTCCTGTACACCCGATGGTCCATCCCGCAACTGGTCTCGTTTTTCCGGGAGGGGGTCCGGAGCCTCCGTAGGGTTGTGGAAGGGGAACTGGAGCTGTACAGGGAGGTGAAGCCGGACCTGATCGTCTGGGATGGACGGTTCACCGTCCCCGTTTCCGCCTGGGTTGCCAGCCTCCCCTTTGTCTCGGTCTTCCATCCCCACCTGACCCCTTACAGCGCCCTCGACCCCTGCCTGCCCCGGAACCTCCCCCTCTTCGTCCGCTATCCGGCCCTGGATCTCATCACGAGGCTCCCCAAGAACCTTCAAACCCGGCTCGCCCGACACCTCTGGAAGGGCCTGCACAGCCTCTTCCTGAGGCTCTACAACACCCTCCTGGCCGGTTTTGGCGGGGCTCCCGCTCAGCGCTTGGAGGAGGTCCTGGAGCGGTCCCGGGCGGCGATCCTCCCCGATCTCGAGATCACCGCTCCCACGGTCAACCTGCCCAAGACCTTCGCCTATGTCGGCCCTCTGGTGTGGGAGCCCGATGGGAAGGTCCCCGAAGCCCTCCTGGGGCTCCGCGACCTCATCTATGTGACCATGGGATCCTCGGGGAACCCCCGGGTCTTCAAACCTCTGATCCAGGGCTTGGCCCGGATGCCGGAGGTTCAGGTGGTCATGACCCTGGCCCGGCTGGTGCCCCGGGAGGTGCTGGCCCCCCTCCCTCCGAACGTGCATGTCTACGACTACCTTCCCGGGACGGAGATCGCCAAGCGGGCGAGGCTCGTGATCTGTCACTCGGCCCCCACGATGTACCAGGCCCTGAGCCAGGGGGTGCCGGTCATCGGCGTCCCGTTCAACATCCCCCATGAGGTGGCGATCTGCCGGATTGAGGCCCTGGGGGCTGGATTAAAGCTCCTCTCAAACGAGCTGACGCCGGAGAGGATCACCCGAACCGTGAAGGCCATCCTGGAGGATCCCGGATATCGGGCGGCGGCCGCAAGGATCGGTTCCCAATGCCGGTTGGAGGAGGGGCCCAAGCGGGCCGCGGAGGTGATCCTGGGAGGGCTGGATCGGACAGCCGGGGCTGGAGGATCTGCCCATGCCTAAGGTGATCGTGATCGGTCTGGACGGGGCGACCTTTACCCTGCTGGATCCCTGGATGGATGAGGGCAAACTGCCTAACCTGCGGGAGATCAGGGACAACGGGGTCTCGGGCCTCTTAAAGTCTTCCATCCCGCCTGTGACGGCCCCTGCGTGGCAGTGTTTTATGACCGGGAAGAATCCTGGCAAGCATGGGGTCTCCTGGTTCATGCAGAGGAAGCCGGGGAGCTATGAGGAAACCCCGATCACCTCCACGGCCTGCGATGGGCAGACTCTGTGGCAGCTCCTGGGGGAGGCCGGGTACCGGGTGGCGGTGTTGAACGTCCCGGCGACCTATCCCCCCCAACCGGTTAACGGGGTAATGATCAGCGGCCTCTTGACCCCCCCCGGGAAACGGGACTTCGTCTACCCCCCGGGACTACTGGAGGAGATCGAGGGGAAATTCGGCCCGTACCATCTCCACGTGAAGATGCCTGTCTTCCTCGCCAACCTCTCCCCCACCATGACCGAGGAGTTCTTAAAAGCGTGTGAGGCGATGACGGCGTACCAGTGGCAGGTCGCGGGGTATCTCCTGGAAAGGGAGGCCTTCGACTTCATCATCCTGCATACCTTGGCGACCGATATGATCCAGCACTGGCTGTGGCACCTCCTGGACCCCACCCACCCCCGGTACGATGCCGGGTTGGCCAAGAGGTTTTCCCCCCGGATCCTGGAATTCTACCAGGGCCTGGACCGCCGGATCGGGGAACTTGTGGCGAGGGCGGGCCGGGAGGCGGTCGTGATCGTTCTTTCGGACCACGGGTTCGGACCGATCTCCAAGGGGATTGATCTCAACGCCTGGCTGCTTCGGGAAGGGTACCTGCAGATCAAGCGGGGAGCGGCCCCCCGGATCAGGCTGTTCCTCTGGCGATGGGGATGGACGCCGGAGCTCTGCTACCGCCTCCTGGTGAAGAACCTGTTCCGGCTCCCGGTCCTCCGGCGGCGGGTTCTTAAGGGCCGACCCTCGAAGGATGGATTCCAGGGCCGTTCCCAGCTCCTGAGAAGCCTTGGCCGTCTCTTCCTCTCCCCGGCCGACATTGACTGGGCCAGGACCAGGGCGTACGCCCCCCTGGGCTTCGGACAGATCCGGGTGAATCTGGCCGGCCGGGAACCCCAGGGGAGCGTCCGACCCGGGAAAGAGTATGAGGCCCTCCGGGAGGAGCTGGTGGAGAAGCTCAAAAGACTGACCGATCCAACGACCGGGGAGAGGATCGAGGGGCAGGTGTTTACCAAGGAGGAGGTGTATCGAGGCCGGTACCTGGACACGATGCCGGACATCATCTACCTCCCTGTGGAAAGGGGGTATGTGGCCCAGAACCCCGCCACCTTCCTGACCAACAGGTTTGTCCTCACCAATCTGGACCTTTCGGCCACCCATACGCTGGATGGGATCCTGATGGCCCAAGGACCGGGGTTCAGAAGAGGGCATCGCATCCAGGGAGCAAACCTCATGGACCTGGCCCCCACGATCCTCTACCTGATGGGGTGCAAGGTCCCCCGGGATATGGACGGCCGGGTCCTGACAGAGCTGTTCGAGGAGAAAGGGCTAAGGGGGCATCCGATCGAGTATACCGCCACGACCCCTGAGAAGCCCTGGGAGGCCTTTGAGTTGTCGAAGGATGACCAAGAGGAGGTCCTGAACCGGCTCAAGGGCCTGGGCTACCTTGACTAAGATTTGGGAGCCTTCCCATGCTGGAGCGGTTGATCCGCGCCTTCGTGGCGGGGTTCCTCGCCCTGGTGCGGGGGTTCTCCCGAGGGCTCTACAAGTTGAAAATCCGGGGGGCAGAACACGTCCCGGCAACGGGACCCTGCATCTTCATCATCCACCACTCCTCCAAATTGGACATCACCCTGGGGGCTTTCTTGTACCAGGCCAGACCGGATATCGGTGGTTACGGGAGTGGATTACGCCTCTGGGCCTCCCCCTTCGCGAAGGCCCTAGGAGCCACCCCTATGTTCAAAGGGGTGGGGCATTCAGGTCCTTTCCTCTGGACGGCCCTGAACGCCCTGCAAAAGGGCCGCCCGATTGCAATTGCCCCCGAAGGGGAGATGGAGTGGGATGGCCGGGTGCTGCCGCTCAAGCCCGGGGCGGCCTGGTTGGCCCTCCGCTCGGGGGCCCCCATCATCGTCACCGTCCTAAGGGGGGGCTACGCCATCTGGCCTCGCTGGGCCCGGTTCCCCAGGCTGACGGGAAAGCTGGAGATCCGGATCGGCGAGCCTTTCCGCTTCCCTGCCGTGACCCGTGGAAGGGTGGATGAGGAGATGCTCCAGGCGGTCAACCGGAGGATCGCCGACGAGATAAGAAGGCTGGTCGAGGAGCCATGATCCCGGTGCTGCTATGGCGATGCCCGATCTGCGGGACCGATGACGCCCTGCGCCAGCGGAGGGGATGGTGGAAGCCGGATAGGCTGTGGTGTGTCAACTGCCACGTCACCTGGGAGGTCCGCCGGTTCCTGGAGGGTGACTACCGGCTCCGGGTGATCGAGGGCGAGGCCTCCCTCTTGGGGGAGGAAGCCCCCCTGGCCCAGTGGTACGATCGGATGAAGGCCGGCCTCAAGCTGGTCCCTCTCCAAGACCCCTCGATGGATCTCGAAAAGGATGAGGTCCTGTGGGTCAGGAGCAAACGGGTGAAGCTCCTCCAGGAGGTTCCCGTTTCGGTGGAAAGTCCGGGCCTTTACTTCCGCAACAGGAAGGTTGGGACGGGGCAGCTCTTCCTGACCAGCGAGCGCCTCCTGTGGAGGGGTGGAGGAACGCTGTACCCCTTCTGGCTGAGGAGGCTGAACGCGGTCTGGACGGTGGTGGACGTGCGTCTCGTCATCCAGTACGATGTTTCAGAGGTGTTCAAATTCCGTTTCCTCGAGGAGAGCCTGCTGAAGTGGCTGACCTATATCGCCTTAGCGGCCCGGCGAATCGAGGAGGTGTATGGTCACAAGATCGCCCTCTCGAACTACTGACCCCCCTCGAGCTTGCCATGCACAGGCTCTTACCGTACAGGCTCTTTCAATGGTACTCTCCTTTCTGGCTCAAGGTCACGTTCCTGGTATGCCGGTTCCTCTACAACCTGGAGATTTTTGGGGTCACCCGCATCCCGACCCAGGGCCCCTTCCTCTGGGTCATCAACCATGCCTCCAAGTGGGATTCCCCCCTTTTCCTCTACCTGCAGAGGCGCCTGAGGGCCGATGCCTACGTGTATGGAGGCGGAGGCCCCCTCTGGTCCCCCCGGTCGGTCAAGGCGAGGCGGATGATCCCCGCCCCCCGCGGGGTAGGCCGGTCAGGCCAATGGCTTTGGTCGGCCCTGAAGATGCTGCAACAGGGGTATCCGATCCTGATCGCCCCCGAAGGGACAATCCGATGGGATGGCCGCCTGCAACCCTTCAAGCCCGGGGCGGCCTGGTTGGCCCTCCGCTCGGGGGCCCCCATCGTCGTCTCCGTCCTAAGGGGGGGCTACGCCATCTGGCCTCGCTGGGCCCGGTTCCCCAGGCTGACGGGAAAGCTGGAGATCCGGATCGGCGAGCCTTTCCGCTTCCCTGCCGTGACCCGTGGAAGGGTGGATGAGGAGATGCTCCAGGCGGTCAACCGGAGGATCGCCGACGAGATGAGAAGGCTTGAGGAAAACCGAGAGGCTTAAGGCCAAGGGGGCAGAGAGAGAGAGAGAGGAGATGAAGGCCGTCTACATTACCGAGCACGGAGGGATCGACAAGCTCACCTACGGGGAGCTGCCGGACCCGGTCCCTGAAGGGAACGAGGTCCTCGTCCGGGTGAGGGCGTGTGGGGTGAACTATATTGACATCTGGGTAAGGCAGGGGCTGCCCTTCTTACGGATCGAGTACCCCTTTATCCCGGGTCAGGAGGTGGCCGGGGAAGTGGTAGCGGTCGGCCCCGGGGCCCGCTCGGTGGCTGTGGGCACCCGGGTGGTGCTCCACCCGGGCATAAGCTGCGGTCGTTGTGAACTCTGCCTCTCCGGACGGGATCACCACTGCCCCCGCTACCAGCTCCTGGGGAAAAACCTCCCCGGGGGCTATGCCGAGTTCGTCAAGATCCCGGATGGGAACCTGGTCCCCCTGCCCGAGGGGATGCCCTACGAGACGGCCGCCTGCATCCCGACGGTGTTTACAACGGCCTGGAACATGCTGTTTGAGACGGCGAAGCTTCAGCCGGGGGAGTGGGTCCTGATCCATGCCGGGGGAAGCGGGGTGGGGTCGGCCGCCATCCAGCTGGCCCGCCTCGTGGGGGCCACCGTCATCACCACGGCCGGCAGCGACGAGAAGCTGGAGAAGGCCAAGGCCCTGGGAGCCCACTACCTGATTAACTACAAAAAACAGGATTTCCTCCACGAGGTGCGCCGGATCACCAAGAAGCGGGGGGTGGATGTGGTATTCGAGCACATCGGGGAGGAGGTGTGGGAGCGGAGCCTCCTCTGCCTGACCACCGGGGGACGGCTGGTCACCTGCGGGGCCACCTCCGGCTATCAGGCCAAGACGGACCTCCGCCATGTCTTCTTCCGGAACCTGCGGATCTTCGGAGCGACCTGCGGGAGCAAAGCGTCGCTCTTTAAGATCGTTCGCCTGGTAGAGGAGGGGAAGCTCAGGCCTGTGCTGGACCGGGTCCTGCCTTTAAAGGAGGCGAGGGAGGCCCACCGCCTGTTGGAAGGACGCCAGCAGTTCGGCAAACTGGTGCTGGTGCCGGGGTAAGACCCCATGAAGGCCGTCTACATTACCGAGCACGGAGGGATCGACAAGCTCACCTACGGGGAGCTGCCGGACCCGGTCCCTGAAGGGAACGAGGTCCTCGTCCGGGTGAGGGCGTGTGGGGTGAACCACGTGGACCTGTGGGTGCGGCGGGGGCTCCCCTTCCTCAAGGTGAAGTTCCCGTTCATCCCCGGGGGGGACATCGCCGGCCAGGTCATCGCGACGGGCCCTGGCGCCCGATCAGCCCTGGTAGGGGCCCGGGTCGTTCTGAACGGAGGCATAAGCTGCGGCCGCTGCGAGCGATGCCTTTCGGGAAAGGATAACCTCTGCCCCCACTACCGGGTGTTAGGGGAAGACCTCCCCGGGGGCTATGCCGAGTTCGTCAAGATCCCGGAGGGGAACCTGGTCCCCCTGCCCGAGGGGATGCCCTACGAGACGGCCGCCTGCATCCCGACGGTGTTTACAACGGCCTGGAACATGCTGTTTGAGACGGCGAAGCTTCAGCCGGGGGAGTGGGTCCTGATCCATGCCGGGGGAAGCGGGGTGGGGTCGGCCGCCATCCAGCTGGCCCGCCTCGTGGGGGCCACCGTCATCACCACGGCCGGCAGCGACGAGAAGCTGGAGAAGGCCAAGGCCCTGGGAGCCCACTACCTGATTAACTACAAAAAACAGGATTTCCTCCACGAGGTGCGCCGGATCACCAAGAAGCGGGGGGTGGATGTGGTATTCGAGCACATCGGGGAGGAGGTGTGGGAGCGGAGCCTCCTCTGCCTGACCACCGGGGGACGGCTGGTCACCTGCGGGGCCACCTCCGGCTATCAGGCCAAGACGGACCTCCGCCATGTGTTCTTCAGGCACCTGCAGATCCTTGGAACAAAGGTGGGTTCCAAGGCTACTTTATTCACCATCCTGCGTCTGGTAGAGGAGGGGAAGCTCAGGCCGGTGCTGGACCGGGTCCTGCCTTTAAAGGAGGCGAGGGAGGCCCACCGGCTCCTGGAGGCGCGCCAGGTCTTTGGCAAGGTGGTGCTGGTGCCGGACTAGAGACCTGAAGGGGACGGGGATGTTCTTCGAGGACTTCCGGGTTGGGGACCGGGGCGTCACCCCCGGTCGGACGATCACGGAGACGGATCTTGTGCTGTTCGCCGCCCTGTCAGGGGATTGGCACCCGGTCCACACCAACGTGGAGTATGCCAAAGGGAGCCTCTTCGGCGAACGGATCGCCCACGGCTTGCTCATCCTGGCCGTCAGCAGCGGCCTCATGTTCCGGGCCGAGAAATACGGACGGCTGCCTGAGGCCGCCATTGCCCTCTGGGGGCTCGAGAAGGTACGCTTCGTGGCCCCGGTCAGGATCGGGGATACCATCCACCTGGAGAATGAGGTGGTGCAGATGAGCGAGATCAACGGTGAACGGGGCCTGATCACCATGAGACACCGGGTGAGAAACCAGCGGGGCGAGGAGGTGCTGACGTTCACCATGAAGATCCTGGTCCGGCGCCGGGGGCAGGGAGGGCGGCTCCATGGATAGACCCATCGCCCTGATCACCGGGTCCTCCAGGGGGATCGGACGGGCTGTCGCCATCCGGTTGGCCAGGGATGGGTACAAGGTGGTGATCAACTACCACACCCGGCAGGATGCTGCCGAAGCCGTCCGGGACCTCATCCTGAGGGAGGGGGGGCAGGCCCTGATCCGAAGGTTCGACGTGGCCAAGCAGGACGAGGTGGAGGAGGTGGTCAAGGAGCTGACCAGGACCGAGGGCCCCATCCAGGTCCTGGTCAACAACGCCGGGATCATCCGGGATCACCTCCTGATGCGGATGCCCGATGAGGCCTGGCATCAGATCATCAACACCGACCTGAACGGCGTGTACTACTGCACCAAAGCCGTGATAAGGGCCATGGCCGGCAAGAGGCGCCCGGGGAGGAGGATCGTCAACATCACCAGCATCGGGGCGGAGATGGGGAATGTGGGCCAGACCAACTACTGCTCCGCGAAGGCGGGGATCATCGGGTTCACCAAGGCCCTGGCCCGGGAGCTTGCCCCCCTGGGGATCACCGTCAACGCCGTCGCGCCGGGGGCCGTTGATACCGAGGCCATCCAGCACCTGCCCCTGGGAGAGGTGGTGAAGAAGATCCCGCTGGGCCGGCTCGGGCGCCCGGAGGAGGTGGCCGCCGTCGTCTCGTTCCTGGTCTCGGAAGGGGCAGGGTACATCACCGGTCAGGTTATCCGGGTGGATGGGGGTCTCTGGATGTGAGGGGGAGGGCATGAGACGGGTTGTCGTCACGGGGATGGGCATCGTCTCCTCCATCGGCAACAGCAAGGAGGAGGTGCTCCACTCCCTTCGAGAAGGGATCTCAGGGATCGAGTTCCTCCCGGAGCTGAAAGAACTGGGCCTCCGATGCCAGGTGGGGGGACGGGTCAAGGGGCTGGAGACCTCAAGGATCGGCAAGCGCCCCCTCTTCACCATGCCGAACGTGGCGAGGTACGCCGCCGTGGCGGCCCTCGAGGCCCTGGAGGATGCCCGGCTCCCCCTGGACGCGTTGCCGAGCAGCCGGGTCGGGGTCGTTGTGGGGACCGGGGTCGGAGGGATCAACGAGGTGCCCAGGACCGAGGCCCTGCTCCTCGCCCACAGGAGCCCGACCCGGCTGGGGGCCACAGGGGCGGTCAAGCTCCTGACCTCCACCGCCGCCCTCAACCTGGCGGCCTGGCTGGGGATCAAGGGGCGGTGCTACTCGGTGTCCTCAGCCTGCTCAACGGGGACGGATAACATCGGGCACGGATTCGAGCTGATCCGACGGGGGGTGCTGGACCTGTGCCTCTGCGGGGGGGCTGAAGAGCTATGGAAGGGGACCTTCGCCTTCCTGGACAACCTGGCGGTGATCCCCTCCGACTATAACGACCATCCGGAGAAGGCCTGCCGCCCCTACGACCGGGATCGGCAGGGGATGGTCCTGTCCGAAGGGGCGGGGATCCTGGTCCTGGAAGCCCTCGAGCATGCAAAGCGACGGGGGGCCCCTCTCTACGCCGAGGTCCTGGGGTATGGGTCGGCCAATGATGGGGCCGACATGTTCAATCCGACGGGGACGGGGTTGAAACGCGCCATCGGGCAGGCCCTCCAAGAAGCGGTCCAAACCCATGGCCGCTTAGCGCTTGATTACATCAACCCCCATGGAGCCGGGACGAAGGTCGGCGATCCGGTGGAGGTCCGGGTCATCCGGGAGGTCTTCGGGGAGCCCTCCCCCCTGGTGAGCTCGACGAAGGCCCTGGCCGGCCATTCCCAGAGCGCGACGGGGGCCCACGAGGCCATCTTCACCCTGATGATGCTCCAGCACGGCTTCGTGGCGCCGACCATGAACCTGGAAAACCTTGACCCGGAGTGCGCGGGGATCCGCCACGTCCGATCCCTCCTGGAAGTCCCCCTGGAGACGGTCATGACGTTCAACGCCGGCTTGGGCGGGACCAACGCCTGCCTGATCTTCAGGAGGCCCTGAGATGGCGAAGGAGTCAAAGACCATCCTCCTCGCCCCAGCGTCGAACGTCCTCTTCCACGTGGGAAGGTGCCTGGGGCTGGCCGGTGAGCTCAGAAAGCGGGGGCACCGCATCGTCCTCGTCGGAACCCGTCGGTACCTCCAGGATCCTGCCCTCATCGGCGGGGACGGGTTCGAGTTCTACGAGCTGCCCGACTTCGACACCG
The DNA here is from genome assembly GCA_964535215.1 of uncultured bacterium. Lineage (GTDB taxonomy): Bacteria > Methylomirabilota > Methylomirabilia > Methylomirabilales > JACQHM01 > JACQHM01. The sequence continues at coordinate 49,679 of CAZHST010000010.1, read as the reverse complement.
AAGAGGCCATGGAGATCCTCCGGAGCCTCGGCAAGGCCCCTTCCAGGCGGTTCGTCCAAACGATGGTCGAAGCGGAGCTGAAGGCGTTGAAGGGGTTGGCGCCTAATCTGGTCGTGATAGACTTTCGCCTGACGATGTACCTCTCGTCCAGGATCCTCGGCATCCCGACCGTGTCGCTCCTCCTGGGGATCTGGATGCAGCAGTACACGGCCATACGCCCGAGGATCATCCGGACCTATCCCCACTCCCTCTGGCTGAAGCGGCTTATCGGGGAGAAGGGACTCGGCTGCCTCACCCCCCCTCTCCTCAGGCTGATCGTTCGGTACAAGATGCTCCCCTTCGTCCAGACCGCTAGGGCCTATCACCTTCCCCCGAAGCCTCTCCTCTGGGATCTCCTGGTGGGCGATCTCAACCTCCTCCTCGACACGGACGCCTGGAGCCCCACCCGGCCGCTGCCCGGGAACTTCCGGCGGGTGGGTCCGATCCTCTGGGAGCCTGACCTTCCCCTCCCGGCATGGGTGGAACGGTTGGATCCCACAAGGCCGGTGGTGTACATCAACTTCGGGAGCACCGCCCATCGGGACCTGTTCCGCCGGATCTTCGCCGACTTCGCCGGCACGCGGTACCAGGTGATCGTGGCCACCGGGGGACAGATCAACCCTCAGGAATTTAACATCCCCCCCAACTTCTCCGTGGAGAGGTTCCTGCCGGTCGGGAAGATCATGGAGCGTGCCGACCTGGTGATCTACCACGGGGGGGCCGGCACGGCCTACCAGGTCATGAAGGCAGGCGTTCCAAGCATTGTCATCGCCACCCACGTGGATCAGGAGTACCAGGGGGTGGCCACGGAGGCCCACCAGGTAGGGATCTTCCTCACCATGCACGAGGTCCTGAAGCGTCCCCGATTGATCCTGGAGGCCACGGAGCGGGTGATCGGAGACCTCGCCCTGTACCGGGAGAACGCCAGGAAACTGCAGGACGATCTGCTAAGGTATAACGGTCCGGCCGCGGCCGCCGATTGCCTCGAGCGCTTCATCCGGGAGCGGGGGCTCTAGGGGTTTAGCTGGGTATGACTGAAAGGAGGAGGATGTGATCCACAAGATCTCCGTAACGGCTCTCGCCCGATGGATCGCCAACCTCGCGGGAGGGGGGATGCTTGCCTTCATGATGTCCCTCCCGCTGTCAGCGGCCTGGGGGGGGATGCCGGAGGTCCCGGACCCTGACCGGGCGATCCCGCTGAAGCTGGCCGTGGGATGCCCGGCTGAGTTCACCGACGGACATCCTCAGCCCCCCGACATCAACCCCCGCTCCTGCCACACGGTGCAGGTGAGGTGCCAACGGGGCGAGTCCGCGGTCAATTGCGGGAAACGGGCCCTGATGGCCGGGGACTGGGAGACGGCGGTTGGGGCCTTCGACCTGGCACCGGATGACTCGGGCGAGGCCATCTACGGCCGGTACCTGGCCAGGCTCTTCAGGCTCTACGCCGACTTCAACAACATGTTCTTCGGGGATGTCTTCGGGGAAGGCTTTAACCAGGTGAGCCTCACCCGGGATCTGAACACCCCGCTCAACAACCCGGGGCGGGTCTACATCGGACACTACGTCTGCTTGGCGAACACGGACTACTTCCCCGGGCCCAACCCGTACCTCAGGCAGCAGTGGAGCATTGAGTACGGGACGAGCCTCATTGACAAGTACCTCGACCAGATCATCCTGGGGAAACATACCCTCCGCGGGGTGGACGGGGGGCCCCTGCCCATCCGGTGGGTTCAGGGGAAGTGCCATGCCCCCCTCTATGACGCGATCTTTCAGGGGGTCTGGGACTGGGTGGATGCCGTCTTACTCTACCAGCACCTCTTCGGGTCGCCGGCGGAGACCAAACGGTTCGACATCGGCCTGATCTTCAGCGAAAGCAGCCGAACCCCCTGCCAGGGTGAGCTCTGCGGCCCCTACTCTAAGGACGACCTGCACGGGCGCCCGGTTCCCGTGCCCCGCCTCTCCGATGATGCCGAATGGTTCCTGGATCGGCTCTTTCGGGCCAGCCAGGCCCTCTTCGACCCGGAGCGGGTTGTCCCGGGAGAGGAGCCGGTCTTCTACTGGCGTGATACCAACGGGAACGGGACGGTTGATGCGTCTGACGGGTTCACCGTCCAGCTTTATAAGACCGACACCATGGAACCGCTGCTGGCCCTGGAGGACGCAACCCTGGGGGCCCAGTGGACCCCCCGCCAGGCCGATCCCCCCGGGAATCCGGCCCCGATCCAACCCTTCATCTTCTGCCCCAAAGGGCCCAGGGCCCCAGACTGCTTTGTGTTCGAGGGGGAGGAGGTCCTCGAAGCACCGGTCCCCGTGTGGCTCCAACTGTGGAATAAACCCGGGCTCCTCGCCACTCCTTCGCCCGATGGCGCAAAGCTGCTGTTCGTGCAAACGGTGAGGGTGAGGGATGAGGACCAGCTTCACCTCTTTGTCACGGACAACGCCCTGGATGAGCAAGGGAACCCCCTCTGCTCGGACCCTGACGGGGACTGCTGCCTGACCTGCCAGGTGCTCCCCCAGGGGATCCGGATCTTCGGAACCCCCGATTTCGAATGGATCCCGGATCCGGCCAACCCCCAGGGACCGGCCCGGGGGGTCTTCTACATGCACAATGAGCACCCATCGGCCTGGGGCTGGGGAGGGCAGGCGATGGGCAGCCAGTTTTTTGCCATCCGCCCCGACGGGACAGGAAACTCCCGGCTCCTGGTGGGGGCCCCGCCGGCGGCCCTGCACTACCAGACCCGCGTCTCCCCTGACGGGGGCCAGCTCCTCTGGGCCAGCACCTGGGACCCGGAGAGCAACCGGGCAGGGACCAGCACCCTCCTCCTGGCCGACATCGTTTTGGAGGATGAGGGCTTTCGGCTGGCGGACGTCCACTCGGTCGTGCCGGTCAGGGACCATGGGTGGTACGAGACCGGTGACTTTGCCACCGACTACCCCAACGACCGCCGCATCTTCTTCACCAGCTCCTCCCTCTCGATGCAGAGCCCCCGGGTCTTCGCCGCCACCCTCACCCCCGAGGGGGTTATCGAGGAGGTCTTCAAGCTCACCCACCCGGAGGAGGTCTTCCCCGAACCCTTCGTGGCCGACCTCCACCCCGGCTGGTACGAGTTCCCCCGCCCGATGGATCGGGGGCGTCAGATCTCCTTCGTGACCAGTGACCCGAAGCCCGTGGCCGCCGACCGCTACGATCGGTTCCTCACCTTCCCCCCCTATCTCGAGGGGGTGCTCTTCGGCCTGACGCTCTACGACATCCGGTTCGCGGGGCTGGATGGAAAGCTGGGGTATTCCGACCTCGATGACCTGAAAGAGCAGAACTGGATCGCCCACCTTGACGGGGCGAACCGGCGAACGCTGGAGAGTTTCCTCCAGGCCTCCCTCCACGCCGGCTGGAGGCTCACGAAGAAGCTGATCGGCCCCGGTCAGATCTTCTTCATCCAAAAGAACCTCCTCCTGGGAAGGACCCGCTTTGGGGTCCTGCGGGCCCCGGAGTGAGAAGATGACGTCCGTCCTGGTCACCGGCGGCGCCGGGTTCATCGGCGCCCATCTCGTCAAGGCCCTCTTGGCCAGGGGGCATCGGGTGCGGGTGCTGGATGCCCTGATCCCCCAGGTCCACCGGGAACGCCAGGTCCCAGACCTCCCCCCAACGGTAGACTTCGTCCGGGGGGATGTCAGCGAGCCTAAAGCCTGGCATCAGGCGCTGGAGGGGGTTGAGGTGGTGTTTCACCTGGCGGCGGAAGTTGGCGTGGGCCAATCCATGTACGAGATCACCCGCTACACCCGGGCCAATGTCCTGGGAACCGCCGTCCTCCTGGAGCTCCTCGCCACCGGCCGCTACCCCTTGAGGAAGCTCATCGTGGCCTCCTCCATGTCGGTCTACGGCGAAGGAGCCTATGCGTGTGACACCTGTGGCCCGGTCTACCCCCAGCTCCGCCCGGTGGGGCAGCTCCGGGCGGGGCGATGGGAGATGACCTGTCCCCGCTGTGAGGGGCCGGTGGAGCCCCTGCCGACCCCCGAGGACAAGCCCCTGTTCCCCACCTCGGTCTATGCCATCTCGAAGAGGGACCAGGAGGAGATGTGCCTGACGGTGGGGAGGGCGTACGGTATCCCGACGGTGGCCCTCCGCTTCTTCAACGTCTACGGTCCGGGCCAATCCCTCTCCAACCCGTATACGGGTGTCGCGGCCATCTTCTGCGCCCGCCTGCTCCACCGGAATCCCCCGCTGGTCTTCGAAGACGGGCGGCAGAGCAGGGACTTCGTCCACGTCGAGGATGTCGTGCAGGCCAACCTCCTGGCCATGGACAGGGAGGAGGCCAACGACCAAGTCTTCAACGTGGGGACCGGGCGCCGGGTCAGCATCCTGGAGCTGGCCGAAGCGCTGACCGGGGCCATGGGGATGAAGCTCCAGCCGGTTGTGGTGCACCGGTTCCGGGAGGGGGATATCCGGCACTGCTACGCGGATCTCACGAAGATCCGGGGGATGCTAGGGTACACCCCCCGGATCCCTCTGGAGGAGGGGCTGCCCGACCTGGTCCGGTGGGTGAGCGCCCAAGAGAGCGCCGATCTGGTTGCCCAGGCCCAGGCTGAACTGGAGAGGCGAGGGCTCCTCAAGTAACCTTCGGAGGCGAGGATGCGTCGTGTGGTGATTACCGGGATAGGGATCGTCAACTGCCTCGGCACCGGCCGCCGGGAGATCCTGGAATCCCTCCAGCGGGGCCGCTCGGGCATCGAGTTCATCCCGGAGCGCAAGGCGCTGGGGTTCCGGAGTGCCCTGGGCGGGAGGATCAAGGACCTCCCCCCGCCGGAGGTCCCGAAGCGGAACCTGAGACAGATGGGGCCTGGCTCGTACTTGGCCGTCCACGCGACCCGGCAGGCCCTGGAGGACGCCGGGCTGGAGGTCCACCAGCTCCAGTCGGATCGGGTAGGGATTATCATCGGGAACATCGGGAACATGCAGGACATCTACCGGCAGTGCCGGATGGTCCACGACAGGACCCAGAAGCTTGGAGGAACGGCCTACCAAAAGGTGATGGGCGACTCGGTCTCGGCCAACCTGTCAGTGCTGCTGGGCACCCGGGGGTACAGCCTCACCGTCTCGGCCGCGTGTGCGACCGGGTCAGCGGCCATCGGATTCGCCGCCCAGCTCATCAGGAGCGGGCTGCAGGACCTCTGCATTGCCGGAGGGGTGCAGGAAGACTCGTGGGAGTACTTCTGCCAGCTCGATGCCCTGCAGGCCTTCTCCACGCGGGAGGATGAGCCGACCAGGGCCTCCCGGCCTTTTGACAAGGACCGGGACGGGCTGGTCCCATCGGCCGGTTGCGGCATCCTCGTGCTGGAGGAGCTGGAACAGGCCCGCCGGCGGGGGGCCAGGATCTATGCGGAGCTGATCGGGTACGCCTTCACCAGCGATGGGTCCGACATGACCGTCCCCTCCGGAGAGGGCAGTGCCCGATGTATGGAGCTGGCCCTCAAGGATGCAGGGATCACCCCCGATCAGGTGGACTATATCAATGCCCACGCCACCTCGACGCCGGTCGGGGATGTCGTGGAGGCCCAGGCCATCGCCAGGGTCTTTGGAAGGGGCCCCTATGTGAGCTCGACGAAATCCATGACCGGGCATGAACAGGGGGCGTCGGGGAGCAACGAGGTCATCTACACCCTCCTCATGATGGAGCATCACTTCATCGCCCCCAACCTCAACCTGGAGGAGGTGGACCCCAGGTGTCAAGGGATCAATCTGGTGCCGAACTACCCCATCGAAGCCACCATCGAAACCGCCGTAAGCAACGCCTTTGGCTTCGGAGGGGTCAACACGTGCATCGTCCTGAAGAGGTACCCCCGATGAGGCGGGTTGTGGTCACGGGGATGGGCATCGTCTCCTCCATCGGCAACAACACCCGGGAGGTGCTCCGCTCCCTTCGAGAGGGCCGCTCGGGGATCGAGTTCGTCCCGGAGATGAAGCAGTTGGGCTTTCGCTGCCAGGTGGCCGGGCGGGTGAAGGGGTTGGAGGTAGATCCGGCGAGGATTGGCAAGCGGCCGCTCCAGACCATGTCCCCGGTGGCCAGGTACGCTGCCGTGGCCACCTTAGAGGCCTTGGAAGAGGCCCGGCTTCCCCGTCACGCGTTGCAGAGCGACCGGGCAGGGGTGGTGGTAGGGGGAAGCTTGGGGGGGATCAACGAGGTCGCGAACGCCGAGCGACTGCTCCTGAAATACAAAGGCTCCTCCCGCTTGGGCGCCACGGGGGCGGTGAAGATTATGCACTCAACAACCTCCGGGAATCTGGCCGCCTGGCTTGGGGTGCGGGGAAGGGCATACTCCCTCTGTTCGTCCTCGTCCTCAGGGGTGGATAACATCGGCCACGCCTATGAGCTGATCGCCCATGGCGTTCTCGACCTGTGCATCTGTGGAGCCTCCGAGGAGAGTAGCTGGAAACAGCTCGGGGGGTTTTTCGAGAACTGGGGAGGGGTGCCCTCCTCCTGGAACGATCAGCCGGAAAGGGCCTGCCGCCCCTACGATCGGGATCGGGAAGGAACCGTGTTCTCGGAGGGGGCGGGGATCCTGATCCTGGAGGCGCTGGAGCATGCCGAGCGGCGAGGCGCCACCCCGTATGCCGAGATCGTCGGATACGGGGCTGCCAATGACGGGTCCGATATGTTCGAACCATCCGGGGAAGGACTGGCCGAATCCCTCCGGCAGGCCCTGGCCGTCGCCGGGGAAAAGGGGGTTCAACGGATCGACTACATCAACTCCCACGGGACAGGGACAAAACGCCACGACGCCCTCGAGGTGAAGGTCATCCGGGAGATCTTCGGCACCCCCTCCCCCTTCGTGAGCTCAACCAAGGGACTGACGGGTCATGGGATGGGAGCCGCCGGGGCCCAGGAGGCGGTCTTCAGCCTGCTCATGCTGCGCCATGCCTTCATCGCCCCCACCACCAACCTGGAGCGGATCGCCCCGGACTGTGAGGGCATCTCCCATGTGCAGTCGCTGATGGAGATCCCCCTGGAGACCGTCATGACCTTCAGCGCCGGCCTGGGCGGGACCAATGCCTGCCTGATCTTTCGAAGACTCTGACCGGGTTCAGGAAGGGACCCGGGGAAAGGAGGAGAGGAGATGAAGGTTGAGGAAAAGGTGAAGGAGATCCTTCTCGGGATCCTGGACGTCAAGGAGGAGGACATCGTCCCCAGCGCGAGGTTCGTCGGCGATCTGGGGGCCACCTCCATTGATCTGGTGGAGATCTTTACGGCCTTCCAGAACACCTTCGACGTGAACATTGACGATAAACAGGCCGCCCGGCTCACCACCGTGCAGGAGGCCATTGATTTCCTGGAATCGGCCGTCGCCCAGAAATCAGCGGCCTCCTGACAGGACCGCTCTCAAGGCCTCCGGCCAAGGGCGGACCGGACCCATGGGGGTTGGGCGGCTCCGGCCCTCACCCCCCGTAGACCTTCCGATAATAGGCCTCGAAGGCCTCATCCCGGAGCCGCTCCCACCACCACCGGTTCTCCCGGTACCACCGGGTTGTCTCCCGGAGGGCCTCCTCAAAGGGATGGCTGGGCTGGAAACCGAGCTCCCGGAGCTTGGAGCAGTCCAGGGCGTACCGGCGATCATGGCCGGGGCGGTCTTGGATGAAGCGGATCAGGGTCTCGGGCTTCCCCAGCTCCCTGAGGATGAGCCGGGTGATCTCCAGATTCGTCCGCTCGTTCCCCCCACCGAGGTTGTAGACCTCTCCTTCCCTTCCCCGGTGGAGGACGAGATCGAGGGCCTCGCAAGTGTCCAGGACGTAGAGCCAGTCCCGGACATTCTGGCCGTCGCCGTAGAGGGGAAGGGGCCTGTCCTCCAGGGCGTTGGTGATGAACAGGGGGATCAGCTTCTCCGGGAACTGATAGGGGCCGAAGGTGTTGGAGCCCCGGGTGATGACGACAGGGAGCCTGTAGGTCGTCCAGTAGGAAAGGGCGAGGAGGTCCCCCGCCGCCTTGCTGGCGGCATAGGGACTCGAAGGGGCCAGGGGATCGCCTTCCCGGAAGGCCCCCGTCTCGAGACTCCCGTACACCTCATCGGTCGAGACCTGAAGGTAACGGGGGATCGTGAGGGTCCTGGCCGCCTCAAGCAGCACGTAGGTCCCGTAGACGTTCGTCCGGACAAACTCGCCGGCATCCAGGATCGAGCGATCCACATGGGTGGCCGCGGCAAAGTGCACAATGGCGTCTACACCCTTGGCCACCTCGGCCACGAAGGCAGGGTCACAGATATCCCCTTTGGCGAAGGTGTAGCGGCGATCCCCGGCCACGTCCGAGAGGCGTTCAACGTCGCCGGCATAGGTCAGCCTGTCCAGGTTGATGACCTCGTACCCCGGGTACCTCCTCAACAGGTGCCTGATAAAGTGGCTTCCGATAAACCCTGCCCCCCCCGTGACGAGGATCCTCATCGCTACCCCCCCTTCGTCACGTCTACAGGCCAGGTGTATGGGATCTCAGGGCTGTTCCAGGGGAAGCGGAACTCGTCGGGGTCCTCGTAGCGGTACGGGACCGTTGGGATGTTGACGATCCTGGCCTCCTCCCCCTCCAGGGCCGTGAACCCGTGGACGACGAAGGGGGGGATCTTCAGCAGGATCGGCCTTCCGCTTCGACAAGGCGGGGCCTCCAGGATGTACTCCTCCACCACTCGAAAGGTCGGGGAGGTCTCCCGGAGGTCATAGAGGACCACCAGGGCCTTGCCCAGGATGCAGACGAAATGATCGGTCTGCTCCTTATGGTAATGCCAGGCCTTGGCCGCTCCCCTTCGACAGCCGGTGAGGTACACCTGACCGAACCGCTCGAAGATCGGCTCATCGCTCCGAAGCATCTCCATCAAGAAGCCACGCTCGTCGGGGATGAGCTTCAAGGTCTTCACCTGGACTCCCTGGATCATCACCCCCTCCTCTTTTGACCGACAACCTGCAGGAACGGACCGAAGATCTGAAGCAGGAACGAAAAGCCTGGAAGCCTCCGCAGGATGTGATAGAGCCTGATGAGGGCCCGTCCAAACCTGGCCACGGCCCTCTGCTCACACGCGGCAATGGGGGGTGGGGAAATCGTCCCCCCCCGAAGACCCGAGCGGGACAGGAGCCGCCGGAGTTCAAACCGGGAGAGCAGGCGAATGTGCCGGTAGGGGATCCCCTTAACCAGCCGGACATACCTCTCCGCCAGGGACCGGGGGAGGAAGCCCACCCCCCAGACCCGGACGCAGGGCTCCGGACCGAGGCTGAACCGGTTCGGCGTCAGGAAACAGTACCACCCCCCCGGCCGCAGGGTGCGGGCGGTCTCGGACAGGACTGCCTGCCGGTCCTGGGTATGCTCCAGCACGTGGAGTCCGACCACGCCGTCAAAGGCCCCGTCGGGGAACGGCAGGTGCTCGGCGGAGCAGCAGACGAGGACAACGTTCCCCTCCCCTCCCAGCCGCTTCTTGGCAATGATCAGCCAGCGAAGGGCGATGTCGGCCCCAACCACCAGGCGGAAGCGGTCCCGGGCGGCTAAGAGGAACCCTCCGGTCCCGCAGCCGATCTCCAGGCAGGTCTCCCCTCCCCACCACCCCCCCCATGAGCATCCATCACCGCCAGGCACGCCTGCCCCCTCTCCTCCCCGCTCAGCGCGTAGCGGATATACCGTTCCGCCGCCGGACGGGGGACATCCGGGGTGATCTCCCAGTAGAACCGGACCAGCTCCTCAAAGGAGACCCGGCCGGCGGCCTCGGCCAGGAGGCCCGCCTTCCTGTACTCGTCCTCGAAGGAGATGTAGGGATCGGGGGAGAGGCGGAAGTCAGGGATGCCGAACAGGATGGGGTATGCCCGCCGGCAGGCCGGGCACCGGTAGGCCTCCCGATCCAATACCACCGGCCCCCGGCAGCAGGGACAGCAAAAGTTTTCCCACCCGGTAACGGTCACCGCAGGAGGATCCGAGAGCACCCCTTCAGGATCCGGTGCGCGAGGGGGACGGGGTGCGGGCTCCCCGCCGCACCGGTCCTCAGGCTTGTGACGTACCAGTCGTAGGCCTCGATCAGGGCCTGCGCGTTGCTCCGCTCCGGTTGCCATCCCAGCTCCCGCTCAGCCCGGGAGATGTCCACGATAGAATCCTCACCCCGGGCGCTCATGTAATGCCACTCGGATAAGGGGACGATGTTGGAAAGCTCCATCCCCCGGAGGGCCATCCGCCCGATCCACCCCGGGATGAACCGCAACCGGGCTCCGGTCCCGGCGTGGTCGAGAAGCGCCTGAAGGTCGTCGCGGATCGTGCGGAAGCTCCGGGCCCCGAAGCAGAACACCCCTTCGGCACCACCCTCCTCCAGCAAGCGGATGCCCTCCGCCATATCCCGGACGTCGAGCAACTGGTACCGGTTTTGCCCGTTCCCGAGCACCGGGACGGGTCTTCCGAGCCGGATCCACTCGAAGATGATCGCAAAGGCGCTCACCCGCCCGGGCCCGACGAAGGTCTTCGGGCGCACGATAGCCACCGACAGCCCCCGGTGCCCGGCCTCGGCCACGATCTCCTCGGCCTCGACCCGGGACGAGCGGTACAGGTCGAGCCGGGTGAGGGGCGAGTTCCGGAAGAGGGGGTGCACCCGGCGGGGCTTGAGCACGATGGTGGAGGAGATCAGGATCAGGCGCCGCACGCCCCGGGCGAGCGCCCCCCCACAGAGGTTCCGGGTCCCCTCCACGTTCACGCTCTGGATGACCTCCCGGGATTGCCGCGGCGAGGCGAAGGCGGCGTGGATCACCGTCTCAACCCCTTCGAGGGCGACCGCCACCGCCGCCGGATCCCGGATGTCCCCGCGCACGTACTCGAGACCGGGGGAGCTCGCCCACCCAGGATCCTCGGCCCGGTCGAACAGCCGGACCCGAATCCCCTGCTTCCGAAAGCCGTCGGCCAGATGGCTCCCCAGGAATCCGGCACCTCCGGTGATGAGAACCCGCCGCGGGAGCACGCGATCCCTCCTCCCGGGCCGGGGCTCAGGCCCATCCGCCCACCCCCGGACCCAAGCGATGCATCCCCCCCGGGGGCCGCCGGCGGAGACGGCGCAACCTCCCCCTGAGGCGGATGTACAGGTCCAGCTCCTGTGAGAAGAGACGCCGGAACACCAGGGGATGGCGGAGGTAGTACATGTCGAGCCGGGGAAGGGCAAAGGGGTCACTCCCCGGCCTGACAAAGCCGAGGGTCGTCGAGCAGGCGAGGGCGAAATGCTCCTCCGCCAAATGCCTGACCGTGTCGTTGTAGGCCCCGTACGGGTACGCGAACGTGTCCACAGGGCCACCGATGGCATCCTCAATGATCTTCTTTGAAAGGACCAGCTCCTCCTCCACCCCAGAGGGGGGGAGCGTCCTCAGGTCAGGGTGCGTCCGGGTATGGCTCCCGAAGGTGATCCCCGCCCCGCTCATCTCCCTGACCTGGGCCCAGGTCAGGAGGGGGCGGCGGAGAGCGGTGAGGGGTTGGCCGGGCCAGGCATTGGTCTTGCCGCAATAATCGGTCACCAGGAAGACGGTGGCTGGGAAGCCGTAGCGCTGGAGGACCGGAAGGGCGTGCTCGTAGACGCTCCTGAAACCGTCATCAAAGGTGATCGCCACCAGGCGCTCGGGAGGCCGGAGGCTCCCCAGCTCATACCGGACTTGACCCAGGGGGACGACCCGCACGCCCAGCTCGGAGAGGATCCGCATCTGCTCGGCGAAACGCCCTGGCGGGGTGGAGAGCACCGAGCCGCTGTCGTCCAGCGAGTGGTAGGTCAGGATCCCCATCATCCCGGAAGGCGACATCCCCTCACCTGACATGACGGCAGCTCGTCCCCGGTCCCGAGAGGTACCCCCAGAACTCCCCGAGGGCCCAGCTCACCATCGCGAGGATGATGATCGGGAAGGAGAGGACGAGCTGGCGCCGGTAGCGCCGCTTCGGCAGGACGGCCTTCAGGAGCCGGAGGCAGAAGAGGATCGGTAACCCCGGGGAGCCCACCAGGTACCCTACCCGTCCCCCTGGACCGAGCCCGGCCGTGCGCATCCCGGCAAAGCATCGCCCATTCCGGAACCGGTGGACCAGGTACCGCCAGAGGCCAAAGGATTTCCGGTAGGAGACGACGATGGAGGGGACCGCGTAAAGGTAGAGCCCCTCCGCCTGGATCCGCCGGCACCAGTACGTCTTCCAAAACTCCCCCTCCACAAACTCCCTCCCCTTGGCCAGGGCCCACCGCTTCAACGAGAGGTTGTTGCCGGGCACCTCCCTCACCACCCCCTCGGCCAGGGGCAGCATAAACTGGCCATAATCGCAGAAATAGGCCGCCCAGTCCACAAGGGTCCTGAGCCCCTCCGGTTCGACGGCCCCGCCGATGACCGGGTGCGGCGCCTCATGGGCCTTCATGACCTCTGAGAGCCACCCCTCCGCGATCCCACAGGCGACATCGGTGATGGCGATGACCTCACCCCTCGCCCGGGCGATGGCCGTCCCGAGAAGCTCCGGGAGGGTCGCCCCCTGCGGGCGCTGGATGAGGATGACCCCGGGAGGGACGACCTCCATCCCTTCCGGGACCTCGCCGTTGGAACAAGAGGCCAGGATGATCTCCACCGGCTGGCCCCTCCCCTGCTCTCCAACGGTGACCAGAGAGGCCGGCACCTCCCAGAGAGGGGCCGTCGAGGTGAGGATCACCGTCAACCTCGGGGTGGGGTCGGTCATCCCTTCGATCCCCCCAGATACCCTATCAGCTCACCCCCCGTCCAGGCCAGGAGAAATAGGGCCAGGATTGGAAGGGAGGCGAAGAGCTTGCCCCGATGCCGTCGTTTCCCCAGGACCTGCCGGACGATCCGGGTCAGGAGCACAAAGGGGATGGCCGGGGAGAGGACGATAGAGAGGGCCCGCCTGGAGGGGGTCAGGCTTGAGGCCCGCCATGCCCCGAACTGCCTCCCGTGCTGAAACCGCTGCTTCAGGAAGCCGAAGAACCCGAAGGATCGTCGGTGACAGACAACGATTGAAGGCACGAGCCATAGCTCCAGCCCTGCCTTCCTCAGCTCGGCGTGGACGGCCGGTTCCCAGAACCCGTGACGCCTCACCCCTGGATACCGGTCAATGGAGGCCCGCTTGTAGGAGGCATTGTCACCCGGGATCTCCGGGACAGGGCCCTCCGGGAAGGGGAGCATGTACCGGCTGTACCGGCAAAAGTAGACGGCCCAATCCACGAGGCCGGCGGATTCGTCGTTCTCAACGGCACCGCCGATCGCGGGGACCGGAGCTTCGTGGGCCTGGATGATCCGGGTGATCCAGTCTCTCCCGGGAACGCAGTGGGCGGTAGTGATCGCCACGATCTCGCCGGTGCTCTGACGGATGCCTGCCTCCCAGAGCTCGGGGATGAGGGCGGATGGGGGTTGGACGATGAGCCTGACCCTGGGGAAATGCCTCTTGATGATCTCGGCCGTTCCATCGGTGGAGTTATCCACCACCACCACCTCCACCCCCTCCGGCCGTTGGGCCTCCAGCGCCGCCAGGCACGCCTCGATGCTGGCCCGGGCGTTCTGCGAGGCCACCACCACCGAGAGCTTCGGCCTGTCGGGGATCATGGGTCGGACCTCCGGAGCCAGACGGTCTCCCCAGTCCGGGCCGACTCGTACCCGGCGGACACGATCCGGAGCAGCTCCCGGGCGTGCCGGGCCTGGTCGTTTGAGGCCCTCCCGCTTCTCACGTCCTCGATCAGTCTCCGGAGATTCACGGCCGTCGCCGATGCCCGGCCCTCCTGCCACTCCCTGGCGATGACCCGGGATCGGCCACCGGCCTCAGCCCTCGCCTCCCCGCCCCTCACCAGGGTGAACCGTCCAATGGGCCGTCTCAGGAGGCGGGACCAATCCAGGGTGGCCCGGGCCACCCCGCCAAAGGAGAGACGGAGGGAAGCCTTCTCGCAATCCACCCGCATCTCCAGGTACCGCTCGAGGGCATGGCTGACCCGGTTGAGCAGGAGCGTTGCCAACCGTTCCCCGGGAAACCGGAGCGTCGCCTGCACGATCACATCAGCCTCGAGGTCCGGATACGGGCGGGGGGTGTGGGCGGTGATCGAGAGCGGGAGGGCATCGAAGAAAAAGCAGATGAGATCGAGGGGATGGGTGCCGAACTCGTACAACGTGGACCGGACCAGCCTGGCGCGCCAGTTCCCCTCCATGGACGGGGGATGGAACATCTGCTGCCAGCACTGGATGAGGAACGGCCTCCCGTATTCCCCGCTCGCGATCCGCTCCTTCGCCAGGTGATAGATCTTCATGAACCGGTACTGGTTGTTCACGACGACCGAGAGCCGCCGGCGCTCGGCCACCTCGATGACCTCATCGGCCTGGGCGACACTTTGGACAAAGGGCTTCTCGCAGAAGACATGGGCCCCGTGGTCCAGGGCGAGGAGACAGAGCTCCCGGTGGGAGTCAGGCGGCGTTCCGATGATCACGATATCCGGCTTCTCCTCCTTAAGAAGGCTCTCCGGGTCGCCATAGAGCCCCCGGATCCCGAACCGCCTCCCGACCCGACGGCGGCGGTCGGGGTCGGGCTCGCAGGCGGCAACGACCTCAACGTCCGGGAGCAGGCCACACGCGGGCAGGTGGATCTGCTCGGCAACGCCCCCCAGGCCGAAGATCGCTATCCGAACCACGAGGTCACCCCCTAAGATCCAACAGGCAGGGCTGGGAGCATCGCTCAATCCTCCAAGCGGACCGTCCCCCCATCGGCGGAAGAGCGATAGACGGCGTATGCTATCTGAACGGCTCTCAGACCATCGAGGCCAAGGGCGATGGGGGTCTTCTCCCCCCAGGTGGCCCGGGCAAAGGCCTTAAGCTCTTGCCGGAAGCTCTGGAGGGCGGTCCAGCGGTGGGAGCGGAGGCGCTCGATGAGCTGGAGCCGCGGAAAGAGGTACAACCGCCGACGGGGGCGTCCACCGGGGTTGTCCACCCGAACCACCTGGGTCATCATGGGCGGATAGGAGGCCCGTACACACCCATGGGTGCCGTAGACCTCAATGGCGAACCGGTAGCCCCGCCACTCGCTCCAGCTCGCCTGAAGGCAAGCGACCTTCCCCGCTGGACTCTTCAGGAGCGCAAAGCCGTTGTCCTCACATCCGGGGAACCCCCAGACGTGACCGGTCGCGTACCCCTTGACCTCGATCACCTCACCGAGGAAGTAGCGGGTCAGGTCAATAATGTGGATGCCGTTGTCCAAAAGGGCCCCACCCCCCATCACGTTGACATCGTGCACCCAGGGGTGGGTGAACTCGCGCCCCCCCGGGTGGCCCGCGTAACCCCGGATGTGGTCAAGGCTACCGATCAGGCCGGCGTCGAGGATCTCCCGCGCCTTGACGATGGCCGGGTAGAAGCGGTAGTTGAAGCCCGT
This sequence comes from uncultured bacterium, assembly GCA_964535215.1. Lineage (GTDB taxonomy): Bacteria > Methylomirabilota > Methylomirabilia > Methylomirabilales > JACQHM01 > JACQHM01. Next base: position 34,272 of record CAZHST010000010.1, on the reverse strand, counting down.
GGCCACCAGGCGGCCATTCCGCCCGGCCGCTTCCAGAATCTCCCGGCACTCGGAAGGGGTTCGCCCCAAGGGCTTCTCGCAGAGCACGTGCTTTTTGTGCTCAAGCGCCCTCACACACATCTCGAGGTGGAGGGGCGGCGGCGTAGACACGATGACCGCCTCCAGATCATCCCGACAGACCAGGGATCGCCAGTCAGGATCCATAACGGCCCCGTAGGTACGGGAGAGGGCCCGGGCCCGGGCCCGGTCCTGATCGGCAACGGCGACAAGCCGGAATCCCGCCAGGCGGGCGATGGCGGCCGCCCGTAGCGATCCGGCCCATCCGCAACCGATCAGACCAAGCCGCATCGGATCCCCCTACTTGACCCGCAGGGAGCTGCCACCGTCCCCGAAGGCATACCCCAAGAACTCCCCGACCGACCAGGCGACGGCGAAGAGAACCAGAAGGGGGAGGGTCTTGATGAACTCCCCGATGAACCGTCGCTTCCCGATGAAGGCCCTGGCGTACCGCCAGAGGAAGAGGGGGGGCAGGAGGGGTGAGATCACCCCAAAGAACGCCCTGGTCGAGAGGGGGGCCCGGGCCACCCGGCCGGCTGCAAAGGAGCGCCCGAAGTGGTACCGCTGGGCAAGGAACTCCCAGAACCCGAAGGTCTTGGCGTGGTAGACCACAATGGACGGCTCCATCCAGAGCCCCATCCCCTGGGACAACAGCCGCTCGTGGAGGACGTTCTCCCACACCCCCTGATCCAGCAGGTCCCCGCACACCTCCTCGAGCACGTCCCTCTTGTAGGAGACGTTGGGGCCGGGGAGATCGGTGGCGGGACCGGAGGGAAAGGGCAGCATGAACTTGCCGTACTCACAGATGTAGGCCGCCCAGTCCACGAGGCGCCCGCGGCTCCCGTTCTCGACCGCACCCCCGATGGCCGGATGCGGGTGGACCCGGTGGGCCTGCAGGATTCGCTCGTACCAGTCCTGGTCGAAGAGGCAGTGGTCCTCGGTGGTCACGACGATCCCCCCCCTGGCCCGGCGGATGCCAAGGCTCCGAAGCTGGGGGATGGGCCGTGGTATCGAGAGGGGGATGACCGTGGCCCAAGGATACTCCTCCGCAATCCGCCGGGCGGTATCATCGCCGGAACCTTCCACCACGATCACCTCGGCGCCCGCCTTGGCCCGCTGCTCCTCCAGGGAGCTCAAACACCGGGCAATATACGGGTAGCCGTTGACGGAGGCGATGACGACGGACAAGGCCGGCGTATCGGCCCCAGAGCTCCCATCCGGCATGACTCCTCCCCACGACGGATCGTTCAAGCGTGACGGCGGGGCCTCCCCTCCCTGAGGTCCACAAGCCAATTGTACAGCTTGGAGACGAAGTAGCCGATCAGGAACCCGGTGACAAACCCGTAGGCAAACCCGATGAGACTCCCCACGAACGTCACCCGGTACCCGATGAAGAACTGACCCAGGAGGGCCAGGTGGGAGCCCACGACCGGTCCCCCCTTCAGGATGAGCCAGTTCGTGGCGATGAAGATCCCGAGCCCGAGCACAAGGCCGGTGATGATACCCTGGACTGTTGCGTTCAAGCGGAGCAACCGGGTGAGGACAACCTCTTCAGGGCTCCTCCGCTCCTCCCCCTCTCCCATGTCCCCCCCCTTCCCTTGAAGGCAGCCTCCATCAACTCCTCTCAACCGAGCCCTCGTCCCGGAGGGGCTTCAGGCCGAGACAGAAGGTCGAATGACCGAAGACCAGGCCCCGGCCGGACACCGAAAGGTACCACCCCTCCAGCTTCAGGAGGGCCAGCAAAAGACGGTTCAGCCAGGGGCACCGGGAGGCCGTATCCCGAAGGACCAGCCCCTCGTAGAGGCGCGGAGGATGGCGGTGACGGAAACGGAGCTGGACCCATCGCCTCAACGACCCGTAGAGGGCCGGGAGGGCATTCGCATAGGTGGCGCGGGTGACAACGAACCCGACGGCTTGGACCCGCGAGGCGATCTCCGGCAGCGTGTAGCGTTGAAAATCGGCATCCCGCGCCGCCTCCTCCTGCCCCATCCCCAGGCGGGAGTTGGCGCGCACGAGGAGAAGCCCCCCGGGACGCAGGACCCGGTACATCTCGGCCAGGGCTTGGACATCCGACCCATCGGTCGGCAGGTGCTGCAGGACATCCTGGCAGATGAGGAGATCGAAGGATTCCTGGCGAAAAGGGAGCTGGAGGACGGACGCCTGCAGCACGGGCCCGGCCGGCCGAGACCGGCAGAGCTCGAGGGCCTCCCAGGCGATGTCCATCCCGATGACCACCCGGGCCCCCAAGATGTCCCTCGTCCATCTCATGCCGCCCCCCGTCCCACATCCGGCATCCAGGACGCGAACGTACTGCCGGTCGCCGCCCTGGGAGCGGAGAAGGGCTGCCGCGATCTCCCGCATGCCCAGGTGCCACCAGTGCCGCTCCTCCAGCTCGAAGATCCGCTGGTAGTACTCGCGCGAGTAGATCTGGGGATGTCCCATGACGCAATCCCAACCCTCGACCCAGGCATCAGTTCCCGGTGAGGTAAGGGCTCTCCCCCGGTCCTACCCCCGGTCCAGGGTCAAAGAGCGGGAACCGGGTCTGGGAAGACATGGGCCGGGCGAGGATGAGCTTATCCAGCTTCAAGCCCCCTTCACCAATCCAGACGCTGATGAGGTGAGGGCCGGGCTCGGCGATGTTCAAGACCGCCAGGTTCCGGTCAAGATGGCCGGTTTCCCCGTTCCTCTCCCGGGTCTCGTGAACCCACGACCAGGTTCCCCCAGGAAAGGGACCAATCCGATCGGCCAGACGCACCTCCTCGCCGTCCAGGCCAACGTGGACGCTGCCGCCTGAGGCCTCATGGGCGGAGCCCCGGAGGTAGACAACGTAGGTCCCGGGGGTGGTAATCCAGACCTTGTACGCGAGTTCGGCGGCCTCGCTCCTGAATCGGCCGATCTCCACCGATGCCCCAGGGGCAGACCCGATCTCCATGTAGCCCTGACCTGAGAAGCCGGGGAGCGAATGGGCAAAGGTCCACCGACGGCCTCCCCGATCGGTCTTCCTCCAGTAATCCTCGGCTTCGATCACCACAAGGCCGTTGGATTCCCGGAAGAGGTGGTCGCCTCCCACCACGGTGACCGCCACCTGCCGGGGGGCGCTGGGGTGTTCACCGTCATCCACCACCAGCTCAAACCCGTACACCCCCTCTTCCCTGGGGGTGAAGGTGGGCGAGGGGCTGGTCGGTGAGGAAAGCCTAACCGTCGGGCCGCTCACCTGACGCCACCGATACGTCAACGGGGATCCCTCGAAGTCGTAACTCCCTCCCCCGTTCAGGGTTGTGAGGTCCCCCACAAGACGGGTCTGGGGAAACCCCGCATGGGCGACGGGGATGGCATTGTCCCGATTGAGGTGAAGGATCTTCCTCGCGTTCGCACCGTAATACTTCGCCAAGACCGTCTGGGGGACCGGCCACCTCTCGATCCAGGGGAGGATCATGTCAAGCCGCTGGCGGTAGGAGGTCAGCCACGGCATCGTCGCCTCCATATAGTCGGTCCCGAACAGGATCCTGTCCTGAAACCGGGTGAGGAACTGCCCCTTGTAAGGATCCACCGTGCCAAAGACGTCCTTCGCCTGGTGGGCGCTCCCCTCGACGTAGAAGTTGGGATACCGGTCCAGGAGCTCCCAGAGGTATGACAGGTCCTGGGCCGAGGACCCCCAATGGGCGCCGATCAGGATCAGCCGCGGATGCCGGCGGAGGACCCGCTCGCGTTCGTACATCAGCATCTCCCAGCGGACCCCCTCCAAGGCCCCCCCGGGTTGATGGTCGGCCTTGTAGCCCGAACCGAAGTGGAGCAGGACCGGGATCCGCAGATTGGAGGCCTTTTCCCAAAGCCGGTCCAGGGAAGGGGTGTCCAGGGGGACCAAGACCCCCTTGGAATCGTACACCCAGTAACCGGTCCCTGCCTGGAATTTGAGTTTCAAGCCGGACGCCCCCCGCCCGATGGAGTCCTGAAGGATGCCGGCCACCCACTCCGCGTAGTTCGGGACCGATTCGGCCAGAAAGACATGGTTGGAATCGGCGAGAGGGACGTTGGCAAACAGCTTAAACCGGTTCGGATCCGGATACCGGGCCAGACGCTGGCTGACCCGCTCCCCATAGACCTCGTGGCCCGGGTAGGGGGCCTTAAAGTCCACAACGAGCGCAATGTGACGGGCGTCCATGGAGTCCAGGATCTCCCGAAAATTCGGCGTCTGGCCCGGCCAGGTCTCCACCCCCCCAAGGTGGGTGTGGAGGTCAATCGCCGGGACGCGGGCCCCCACGGGTTGCTCCACCCGGGTCGAGAGCCGAAAGGCGATCAAGACCATCCCCACCACCAGCGCGCCGAAGGCGTACAGGAGCATGGAAGATGATCCAAGAGGACGAAGTCCCATGCCCGCCCCTGCCTGCGACCGGTATCCTCAAACCACCCCTTGGGAGTGGAGACGGGCTCGGACATCCCTCACGAGGGTGTAAAGGTTCGCCCGATCCGCGGGGGTGAGGAACATCCAAAGCCCCCCCATGAGGATGCCGTAGAGGGAGACCTTCCCGGCCAGAACCCCGAGCGAAAGCCCCGGATGCCTCCCGCCGACAAGGCCCCCCAACCCCAGGGAAGCCATCACAAACACCGTGAGGAGCCCACTCCGCCGAGGAACCTTTAAGCCGTACCTCCAACGGAGGAAGAGGGTGCTCCCCCCGTAAAGGACGAGTTGGGCAACAATCCCGGCCACCCCTACCCCCAGGATGCCGTAGGGTTTGATCATGAGGCCGGCAACGGCCAACAGCACCACCTGCGCGACCAGGTTCTGCGTAACATGGAAGGCCATGTGGTCAAAGGCGACCACCAAGGCCTGGTAGGTCCCTGCCAGCATGACCAGCACCTCACCCGCAACAAACCAGGCCACGAAGGGAGCGGCGGGCCGGAACGCCGCCGAGTAGAGAAGGGTAACGGCCGTATGCGGAAAGAGCACCAAGGGCAGCGCACAGGCGATACACACGAAGCTGAAGGTCTTCTGGAACTCCTCGGCCCACTGCATCCGCTTCTCCGGGCTACCCCCGCGGTTGACATTCGGCGTGAGAAAGATGGCGTGGGCCCTCCCGAGCAGATTACGGACCACCAGGCCGATGCCCATCGCCGCCTGCATCCACCCGGCCGTTGTGACGCCAAAGTGACTCAGGACCTGGTAATGGACGTACAGGGCGGCGAAGGGGGTGACAAAGGTCAGCCCCGAAAGGGCCAGGCTGAATCTCCAGACGCATCCCGGGAGCCTGAGGGGGAACCGCCCCCCATCCGGGGCCGCGGGAGCCTCAGGACCGGGGATGCCTTCAACCATCCTGATCACCGGGATGATGAGGAACAGGGTGAAGAAGGCGTAGAGGGCGTAGAGGCCGCTTAAGCCCTTCCACAAGACCCCCAGGACACTGGTCAGGGTCCATACCGTTGCATGGACCAAGGTGAAGAGCATGGATTGGTTGGGTTGGAGCCTGGCGGCCATGGCGTTCTGCAGGAAGGGGACGAACATCAGGGCGGGGAGGCTGAGCAGGGCAACGAAGAGAAGAGACCGGTACGGGAGCAGTTCCCGCCCCCAGACCTGGGGGACCAGGAGCGTCACCAGGATTCCCACCAGCGTTGCCACAAGGGCCAGGACGGAGAGGAGGTTCCGCATCCGCCTCATCAGGGCGGCAAACTCGCCCTGGGCTCGACCCCACAACCCGGGAAGGAACCGAACGACGGCAAAGGGCAGGGAGAGGGAGGCGGTCTGGGCCAGAACGGCCAGGAGCTTGTCCACGATCGCCATCACGCCAACCCAGTCCGGCCCCAGGAGGACGGCCAGGACCTTGGTCCGCCCCAGGTTGACGAGCATCGTCAGACCCTGCAGGAATCCAACGGTCAACAGGACCTTCAGCATGATCTTATCCGGGGAAGCCTCCCAGTGGAATCCCCGTATCCTCCCCGACGATGCGAGCGAACAGGGCCACAAAGGCCTCTTTGGTAAAGGGCCGGAACTGGGGAGACTTCAGGTACTCCCTGGCCTGCTCCTTGTAGCCTCTGATGTCCTTCCCGCTCAATGACTTAAGGTAGCTTCTCAGCTCTTGATAACTCGCAAAATGCCGCATATCAATAAAGCACCCCTTGGGGACGTACGCCTCGATGTCCGGAGCCCCCCAGTAGATGGGGATCGTCCCGGCGAAGAAACAGTCAAAGATCTTCTCGGTCACCCATCCCTTGAGGATCATGTTCTCAAAACAGAGGGCGAAGGTATACCTACCCAGGGTCTCGGCCTTCGACACCGCAGGACCGCGGTAGACCCGTCGGGCCGCCTCCAGGAGGGGATCGGGATGGAGACGCTGCCAGTAGTGCAAGCCTTTTCGACGGATCCGTTGCAGGGAGGCCGGCATCCAGGTCCTGCCCACCCGGTAGGGCGGCCCATCCCAGCCCACCCCGTAGAGGTCAATCTCCCCCGTCCGGCTGAAGTACTCCACCGCCCGCAGCCGCTCGGTGTAGAGCTCCTGCCAGTAGACCCGGGGAAGCTTGTTGGCGTTGATCATGACGAGAAAGCCCCGGTCCTCCCGACGCCAGATCTCCTCGTGCACGGACTCAAAGGACTGGGGGATGTAGAACTTCTCGGCGCGCAAGGGGCCCCGCAGGAATGGCTTCAGGGATTCGCCGTCGCTAAAGGAGAAGACCCGCTTGAAACGGCGTTGGATCGTTGACAGCTCCAGGTACAGCCCGGGTTCCACGATGGGACACTCCAGGGCAAAGAAGGCGCTCAACACCACATCGGGACGGCGCTCCAAGGCGCGGTAGTGATCCCGGATCCCCATCGAGACGTAGATGTTCTTCCTGCCACCCCCCTCCCCCCGCAGGAGACGGTCGGCGGTCTGGACCCGGATGCCTCGAGCGCCGAACCACTCCCGCAGGTAGACGTAAGGGGCCAGGATGTGATCCCCGTTCAGCCGGGCGCTGTTGATGTCGAACAGGGCATCCTGTTGGAAATGGTGGGACACAGGATCAATGAAAAGCGTGACATCCCGTGGATCGAGCATGACCTAGAGATGACCTCCATATTCCGTCCACACCAGCAGTTGGGCGAGCGGACGGACAGCCCCCCAAGCCAGCCCCCACCGCATGAGGGCCCGCAGGAGGAGGACCCGGATCTTGCGACGCCGGAAGCCGTTGAGGAGGGTCCTCCAGGGATAGGGCCGTTTCAGGAGTTCCCACGCCCCGGCCCCGTCACCCCGGATCACCAGATTGGCCGCCCGGAACGTCTCATCATCACAGCGGTGAAAGGCATACTCCGTCAGGGAGACGGGGTCGATCACCCCCGCCAGACCCTCCATCGAGAGGTACCGATCCATGACGGGGAAAAAGTGCTCCTCGCCGGTCCGCAGGTGGTTGTAGCGGGAGGAGACCTGGGTCGCCCCGATCCGGTAACGCATCAAGGGTTCATCCAGGATCGCCACCTTGAACATCGTCAGGATCCGCAACCACATCTCCAAGTCGCCGGCGATGTCAAAGTCGGAGGGGTTGAACAGCCCTACCCGGCGGAACACCTCTACCCGTCCCATGAAGGTCGGCCCCCGGAGGAGACGGTTCTTGTACCTTAAGAGGAGGGGCATCACATCGGCCAGGCCCAGGCAGGTGTTGGTCCTTACCCCCCTGGGAAGTCTCGTCTGGCCAAGCACCCGGCCGTTCTGGTCAATCCACCGGTCCAGGGCGAAGACCGCCCCCGCCTCCGGATGGGTCTCCAGAAAATCCACCTCCTTTTCCACGATTTGGGGTTCGTAGATGTCATCGGAGTGGTAGATGGCGATATATTCCCCCCGGGCGCACCGGATTAAACGATTGACGTTCTCAAACTGCCCGAGGTTGGTGCTGTTCCGCTGGTAGTGAAGCCTCGGGTCCTGGAGGGACCGGATGATCTCGGGCGTGTTGTCGGTTGAGGCATCATCCCCCACCAGGATCTCCAAATTGGTGTAGGTCTGATTGAGAATGGACACCAGGCTTGCCAGCACAAAGGGCCCGTCGTTGTAGGTCGGAACACAGACGCTCACGAGCGGACCGGACGTTTTGATGGCTGGGGCTGGCCGGGTCATGCCTTCCATCCCCCCTCGGCCTCGTGAACCCGCGGTGGCCGCCCCTCCCCGAAGGCGATCCCATCCAGGACGAGGTTCGAGGCCCAGTCGGCCCGATGGGTCTTGATGATCCCCATGAGTCACTCCCTCCATGTCACCGATCCGATGGGTTGGCCGCCCGGTCCAGGATCTTCATGGTCTCCCGGGCCGTGATCTCCCAGGAGAACTGCTTGGCCCGCTCCCGCCCTTTCTCCGCATAGCTCCGACGGAGGGCCTGATCGGTCAGGAGGCAGGTCAATCCCTTCACCAGGTCCTCCACGCATGGGGTCGGCACCGCGTAGACGGCCTCCCCTGCCCCCTCCTGAAGCGTGGGATGCTCCACCGTCAAGACCGGGGTCCCGCTGGCCATGGCCTCGAGAATGGTCCAAGAGATCCCCTCGTAGACGGTGGGCAGGACAAAAAGATCAGCCCCCGCATACAACCTGGCCAACCGCTCCTGCTCCATATGGGGGATGTACCGGACGTATTCGGCGACGCCGTGATGCCCGGCCAGCTCCTGCAGCCGGATGTGGGTCGTGTTGGGGCCGATGATGAGCAGATGATGGGGGAAACCCCCGCCCCTGCGCACCCGGGAAAACGCCTCGATCAGGTTCGGCACATGCCGACGTTTGGACAGCTTGCCGACAAAGAGGATATAGGGGACGTTCCGCCCGAGGGTCCTGACCACCTCCTCCTCGATCTCGCCGCCCGTATGGGATCTGAAGAAGAGATCGTTGGGGGCAGGGTAGAGAACGCTGATCCTGGACTCGGGAACGTGGAAGTACCTGACCAGGTCGAGCTTCGTGTTCTGCGAGTTGGCGATGATGTGATCGGCCCGACGGGCGCTCAGACGAAAAAGGGGGATCGTCCGCAGACGGCTCCACCACGGGAACTCATCGGGCAGCCGCTCATAGATCCCGTGATTGGCCAAGACGATCCGACCCCGGTAGAACAGGGGGCAGGTGTATGACGGGCAGAAGAGCCCAGACGCCCCCCGTGCAACCCGGGGGAGGAGGCATTGCTCCCAGACCGAAAGGGGCCAGCGGCCCCCGAAAGAGCGGAGAACGATCTCCGCCTTCCCGCAAAGGTGGAGACGGTCCAAGGCCACCGCAACAGGGCTCATCAGCACAACCCGATCGAAGGGGATCTCCATCCGGCTCCACCAGCGGACCATGGCCTCAATGTAACGCCCCATAGCGGTCCGTCTCCCGACCAGTCGCAGGGCGTTGACCACCAGGGTTCTCACCGGTCACCTCTCCTTTCCTGCCACCTTGACCAGGCTGATCATGATGAACTGGGCCCTCCTCGGATCACCGGCCCACTGTTCGAGGGTGCGGTGAAACACCCCCATCCCCACCTCATAGGCCAGGTTGGCCAGGGAACTCCTGGTCACCAAGCGGTTCAGCCGCCGCAGCCACGAAACCCCGGGGAGATCGCCGAAGTCCGGATGGTCCAGGTACTTCCGAAAATTCTGCAGGCTGGGGAGGATGGCGTCTACCAGGCGGAGCCCGATCAGGCGAAACCCATGGCGCTCGAAGCGCGCCAGGACCTGCGGTGCTGGTTCAAGGCCGATGTGGCCATCCTGATCGATGAACTGCCGGCGGTAGACCTCAGGACGAGCCTTGGCCGCCGCCACGACCGGATGGGTGCTGTCGGTCTCGATGATGTGGGCGGTGATCCCACCGGGGCGCAGCGTCCGTCCGATCTCCTGCACCAGGGCCTCTTTCTCCTCGAGGGGCACGTGTCCCATAACATGCGAGGAGACCACCACGTCAAAGATCCCTGAGTGAAACGGCAGCCTGGGAAGCGTCCCCACGGCCACGGAGCTGTAGTGGACGGCGCAGTCCCGGGCGAAGTGGAGGGAGCCGTCGAACCCCACCGTCTCCCGGGCCCGCTCCACGAAGAGCTGGCGCCCCCGGCCACACCCGATGTCCAAGAGCCGGTGGCAGGGGGGGACCACCCGCCGCCAGAACTGCCACTCCCGCCAGGACCAGAATGGAAGGAACCGGAGGATGATCCCTTTCAACCCGGCAGGGGACCGGTGGTAGGGGCAGTGCTCGCCCGCGTAGCCATCGTAGAAGTCATCACTCGGGGCAAAACAGGGGATGCCATCCACCACAGGGAATCGCCGGCGGCATCCAGGACAGACCAGGAGACCCGGATGGGAGCGGAGCTCGCCCAAACAGCTTGGGCATGCCAGGAGATCGGTCCGCATCACCGGGCCGCGATCTAAAGGCCTCCCCGCCTCCATCGCTCTAGGACCTCCCCGTACACATCAAGGGTGCGACGGGCCACCCGCTCCCAGGCGAAGCGCTCGAGGGCATAGGTGCGTAACCGCATCGGGGGGTATCTCTCGCGGTTCTCAAGGACCCCCTCGATCCCGCTCGCCAAGGCCTCCGGATCCTCCGCCGGGACCAGGGTCCCGACCTCCTCGGTGACAATGTCCTCGGGACCGCCGCAACGGGTTGCGACGACAGGGGTGCCGCAGGCAAGGGCCTCCACCAGCACGGCCCCGAAGCTCTCCGCCCGACTCGGGAGCACCAAAAGGGCACTCTCACGCATATGCCCGGCCACCTCCCCCTGGGATCTCATGCCGACAAACGTGACGTGGCCTTCAAGGCCGAGGTCCCTGGCCAGGCGGCGCAGCCGCTCCTCCTGGAGACGGTAATCCCGAAAGAAGCTTCCGCCGACGAGGACCAGCCGGGTCTTGGGCCTTCGATTGATCAGCCGCCGCATCGCCCGGAGGAGGACATCAACCCCTTTGACAAAATGGATGCGCCCAACGTAGAGGACCTGATTGGGGTCCCTCCTCCCCTCAAGGGGAGGGGTAAACACCGAGCCATCCACACCGATAGGGATCACGCGCAACCGCTCGGCCTCACCGGTGAAGTGGAGGATGGTGTCCCGGACATAGCGGCTACCGGCGATGAGCAGGACACTCTCCCCCGAGGCCCATACCGCCTGACGCCGCACCCGGGGGTAGCGCTCCATCCAGGGCAGCCAGGGGGCATGCTCGGTGATCAGCACGGGTACCCGGTAATGGCGTCCGAGGCGGGCCGCCACCACCCCATCGGGATAGCTAAAGTGGGCATGGAGCAGGTCGAAGGGAAACTCGCGTCGGAGCTGCTCCACCTGGCGGTGGACGCCCCAGTAATACAGGCTGGCTTCAAAGCTGTGCAACGAGTACCCGGGCCCCGTTAGGAACCGCGGATGCCACACCTCGACACCGTTGACCTCCCGACGGGACCGGACGGGCCGAAAGCAGGTGTGCTCCACGAAGCCGGGTAACGGCGGGCAGTAAGGGACCGGAGCCATCACCCGGACCTCACAGAACCGGCGGAGGTGATGGACCAATCCATCCACCCAGAGCCCCAGGCAGGGCGTGACGTCGTTCGGGTAGTTTCGAGAGAGGACAAGCACCTTGAGGGACATTGCCCTTACCCGCCCGCATCCTTCCTCGCCTTGACGATGAACCCCATCCCTAGCCACTTCCATCGTCCAAAGCGAAGCCGCTCCAGCCTCTCCGCCACCCTCAAGGCCCCATGGGGGAAGAGCTGGTCCAAGGGGGAGAGGAAGAGGTTAAAGTTAAAGTAGACGATCTCCGTACACCTAGCCCCTTGGGCCGCCAGGAATCTTGTGGCGGCGCGGGCCGTGTGGAGTTTGGCAAAGGATGAGAGGAGAGAAGGGGCCGGGGGACGCCTGAGAAGGCCCCGGTAAAGGGATTGGAGCCTCGCCACCGTTGGGTAAAAAATGAACCGTTTCCAGGCCGCATACGGGCTGAGAAGGTTCGGAAAGGAGATCAGGAGCGTGCCGTTCCCCTTCACAACCCGGACCAGCTCCCTAAGGGCCAACTCATACGCTGGAAGACGGTCGATGACGCCTGTACAGATCACCGTGTCGAAAAACCCCTCGGGGAAGTCCAAGCGGACAGCGTTCCCCACAGAAAAGTGGACGCCCTTCATGGACCCGAAATGCTTACGACACTCCTCGATCATCCTCGGCGAGGCATCCACGCCCCAGAACTCATACCCCAGGTTGAGCAGCTCCTGAACCATGACCCCTGGACCACACCCCACATCCAGCACCCGGCCCCCCTCCCGATCCAGCAACTCCAGGACCCTCTGCTTGCGGACCCGAAGGGCATACCCCCCAGGGGACTCTTCATGATACAACCGGAAGTAACGGTGGGCAACGGCATCGAAATAGGATTCAGGACCCTGCATCATGTCGTCGGGATTCATGACCCCCCGCCTCCCGCATGTAGATCCGCATGGCCCCGTCCCCCAGCGATCCCGGGAGGACCCGGACCAGCCGATAATGCCGGTGCAGGTGGGCAAGGAGGTCGGGGACGCGTTTGACCATCACCCCCTCCAGCGTGGTCACCACCCACACCCGGCCCCCCAGGGCCTCCTCCTGTAGGAGACCCTTCAGGTCCTCCACAACGGGGAAGTCCCGGTCATAGTACGCCTGGATCGCGTGGCCTGCCAGATCCGCCGCCACGACCCGATCCTCCCCAGCGGCCAACATCCGGACCTGCCGGAGGGCGCCCAAGTAGTCCTGCTTGGGGACGGCGTAGTAGCGGATCAAGGGAAGGGCCGCCAGGACCCCCACGAGGACGGCCAGAACCCCCTGCCCCCTGGTGACCCAGGCCGCCGGTTCCGATCGGCCCCATGCCAGGACGGTCCGAGCCCCCACGACCAGGCCGCGGGTCCCTACCAAGTACCCGATGGGCAGGGCCAGCAGGAAGTACCGGGGATGAACCCCCACCCCCAGCACCCCGACCACCAGGACGGCAACCACCAGAGGAACCACCAGCGTGGCCAGGGCCACCGGCTGTCGCCGGAGGAAGTCCAAGGCCCCGATTGCCCCCACAGCCCCAGCCAGGACCATCCCGGACCAGCCAGAGAATGCCGCCCTTAGACCCTCCACAAGCTCGGGGAGGAGACCGAGCACCCGAGGACCATGCCCAGGGGCCCTGGCGGTGGTAAAGCTATAGGCAAGGCTACCCCGGATAAAAGGGATGTACAGCAAGAGGATGACCAGGAGGGTCAGCAGAGCAACCCCCAGAAGCTGGGCCGGGGCTGGGATGCCCCGGTCCCCTCGCCGGCGTCGGAACCCGACCACGAAGCCTGCAACCAGGACCTGGCCGATTGGGACAAAGAGGCCGAAGGGGTGGGCATAGGTGGCCAGGGCCGCCGCCCCGGTATAGGCCAGGGCCGTTGGCCAGCGCATGGTCTCCAGGAGCGTCAGGAGGAGATCCGTGGCCGCTAAGGCGAAGAAGAGGAACACGGTGTACCCCCGGGCGTTCTGGGAGAAGAAGACATGGTGGTACGAGACCGCGAGCAGGGCGCCGGCCAGGAGGGCCTCTCCCGGGCCGGAGAGGCGTCGGGCCAACCGGTAGAACATGAGCACCCCTGCCACGCCGAAGAGGGCGGCCGGCAGCCGGATGACCAGCGGGCTTTCCCCGAAGAGCACCAAGCCGGTATGGGCCAGCAAGTCGTACAGCGGATGCGGGATATAGCCCGGAAAGGTCGTCAGGATCTCCAGAAAGGGCTTCCGGTAGCTTTGGGTGAGGGCTATGATCTCGTCCAGCCAGAGCTGATCATCCAGCCGGTAGAACCGGAGGAACCCGGCCAGGGCCAAGAGCAACGCCAACCAAACCCAGGGGGTCCGATCCGGGCGATGCCGGGGGTGGTATCCAAACTCCCCAGATTTCACGCCCCGCTGTTCCATCGTCCATGCCCGTTCGAGACGTTACAGATACTCGAGCAGTTTCCTCAAGAGCTGCCACTCGGCACGACGGTGGATGATCGCCGCCAGGAGGAACACGGCCACGTTCCTGAGGAACGCAAATCCCCAACCGCTGAGGAAGCCCGTGAGGAATCCGTAGGCCAACCCGATGACGCTGCCAAACACGGTGACACGATACCCGGGGAAGTAGTTGCTCAGCAGTTGCAGGGTTGGGCCGACGACGGCCCCACCCTTCAGCACGAGCCAGAGGGTGGCCAGGAACAGGAGGAGGCCGGCCGTCGTTCCCAGGGAGAGGCCGAAGGCCACCCGGTCCAGCTTGGGAAAAACCGAGGCCAGCATCGTCTGGACTGCCTCCTCGGCATCTGGGGCCTCGACCCTGCCCCGGACCTCCTCATGGTACTCCTGATCCGTGTTGACGCTCCAGAGGTCGTTCTTCTCCCCCAGCACCAGGTTCCGGACCGCCAGCATCCCCGTGAGCATGGCATGGTCCTGGTTGTTGTAGCGGTGGAGCCCGTTTCGTCCGATGGTCTGGAAGTTCTCCAGACCGTCCACAAACCCCCGGATGATCGCCAGGGCGTCCCGGTAGCTGGAGTCGTAGACGGGATAGGCCTTCGGCACCCGGAAGACACACCCGTCCTCGATATCCTCGTAGCGGGCCAGGCCGATACGGGCCACCTCCCGCTTCCCCAGCTCGATGAGGTCGGCATCGGAGCTGCTCCAGAGCTCGTCCCCTTCCGTACAGAAGTACTCCAGACCGAGGCTGGTCTTGGCCGGATCAGGAACCATGTCGGGGCTCCAGTTCTTGAAGTTCTGGATCCGACCGACCTTGACATCAGGGTCGTGGATGTAGATCCAGTTGTCCGGGAAAAGGTTCGGCTTGTTGACGATCAGGCAGACAGTCAAAAAATCCCGATAGGTCAACGCCCCCGCCGCCTGGAGGACCTCAGGCGGCGCGGGGGGGTCGAGCCGCTTGACAAACTCGGTAATGGGCATGGTGGAGATGAAATCCGTCCCCCGGATCACCTCCTCCCGCCCCTGGCACGAGATGACCACCCGGTCAATGCGGTTGCCCACCCGGTGGATCCTGGTGACGTCGCAGTTCAACCGGACGATGCCGCCTCGCCGCTCGATCTCCTCCCTGACCATGCTCCACAGCATCCCCGGCCCGCGCCGCGGGTAGTGGAACTCCTGGATGAGGGTCTTGACCGTCGTCTTGGGCTTTAGGAACATGTTGAGGAGGGCCGTCTTCAGGGAGAGGTCCTTGATCCGCTGGGCAGCCCATTCGGCCCGTAGCTCCGAGCACGGAATACCCCAAACCTTCTCGGTGTACGTCTTGAAGAAAATCTGGAAAAGTCGCTTCCCGAACCGGTTCGTCACCCACTGCTCGAAGGTGTCCTCCCGCCGGTAGGGGAAGAGCTGCCACTTGAGATAGCTCAGGACGATGAGGAGGCTCTCCCAGAAGCCGAGGCCGATCAAGGCGTTCAGGGGCTTCAGCGGGTAGTGGAAGAATTTGCCGGTGTAGTAGATCCGCGACAGCCGCGGACGGCGGAGGAAGTCGTCGCCGAGGATCTCGTGCCACATCCTCCGAACCTCCTCCACCTTGGTAAAGAAGCGGTGCCCGCCCATGTCGAAGGCGAAGCCGTTGTAGGTCTCGGTGCGGGCCAGACCCCCCACCTTGTCCAGCTTCTCGAGGACCACCGGACGAAGACCAAACCTGGTCAGCTCATAGGCCGCGGTCAGCCCCGCCGGCCCCGCCCCGATGATCACCACCTTTTTCTTTGATACAGGCCTTTTCTTCAAGGCATCCCTCCTGACGGGCCTCGCCCCCATCCAGGAGCGCGCCCCCGGACCCACCGCTGCTCCTCACCCCCCCCGATGCCCTCTGGAGGGGTTGGCCCCAGCCTCTCCCCACGCCCTTGAGCTGAGCCCCGATCCATACGTACAGGTAGCTGAACCCGCTGTAGAGGTAGTAGAGGAAATGGAGCGGAAGGCAAGCGGCGGCGAAGAGAAGCCCCCGCCGGCGAAAGAAGAACAGGTAGAGCCTTCGATTGAGAACGATCACCAGGAGGAGAGCGGCCGCCGAAAGGGCGAGCAGCTCCACCCGGAACAGGCCAAGCAAAAGCAGCAGGCAGGCCAGCAGGACCAGGGCCCCGCTCAGCCGCTGCCCCCACTGGAGGTTCAGATCATCAGGGGCGTTCCGGCTCTCCAGGATAAGGCGCGACCAGGGGAGGGCGCGGGCAGTGATGTCCGTCCGGATGACGGACCAGAGGGTCCACCGCTTCAGATGCGTCCCCTGGAGGGCCTTGTCCAGGAGGATGCGATGACCGGCCTGGCGGAGGCGGTATCCGAGTTCGATGTCCTCAATGGAGGAGCGCGGAAAACGTTTCTCGTCGAACCCGCCCACCGCTTCAAAGACCGAGCGGCGGATGGCCCCGCACCCGGCCCAGAACGTCGAAGCCCACGGGTGACCGTTCTGGTGGACAAAGTGGTGGAGCAGGTTCCGATACTGGGAGACCACACCCCTGGCTCGAGGGGAGGCATCATAGGAGCCGAAGACGGCGGCCACCTCGGGGTGCTCCTCCAACACCTTGACCACGCGGCTCACCGCCCCAGGGGCAACGACCACGTCGGCGTCTACGAAGAAGAGGATGTCGCCCCGGGCATGGCGGGCTCCGGCGTTCCGCGCGGCCGCCGGCCCTGAGTTCCTCGGGAGCCGGAGAACGCGGACCCCCATCCGGGCGGCGACGGAAGGGGTCTCATCCGTGGAGGCATCGTCCACGACGATGATTTCCGCCTGAGGAGGGGATGAGGCCTTAAGGGCTAAAAGGCACTCGTGGAGCTCTCGCGGACTGTTATACACCGGGACGATGATGGAGACAGCGATTCCGTGACTCACCACCCTGCCCCCGCAGGAACAACCCCCTCATCCCGCCAACGATCAGGGAGGCCTTTACGGGCCCTGATCTCCCCGATCAGCCTAAGATACTGCTCCAGGAAAGCCTCCTCCGTCCACCGGGAGCGGTAGGCGAGGTAGCCGGCCTCCCCCAGCCGGTCCCGCAGGGCCCGGTCGGTCCGGAGCCGCTCCATGGCTTCCAGGAGGCCCCCGCTGTCCCGGAACACGAGCCCCCCCCTGCTCTCCCCCACGATCTCGGGCAAAGGACCCAGGTCGCGGACGATGACCGGCGTGCGGGCGGCATAGGCCTCGAAAATGACCTGGGCGAAGGTCTCAAAGGTGATGGAAGGAACCAGGAGCGCAATGGCTTTGGCATACACGGCCTTAAGCTGGGACGGGGTCAGCCACCCGAGAAAGTGGATCCGGTCACAGCCGGCCGCCAACCGCCTGAGTTCCCCGGCGAAGCCCCCATCCCCCACAATGACCAGATCAGCCCTGTCGTAGTCCCGGAACAACGGGATGACCGTCTGAAGCCCCTTGAGCTTCTCGAGGCGGCCGACGAACAGGAAGAAAGGACGGGAGGGGAGCTGGACCCCATCCCCGTCCAGCGGGACAGGATTCTCCGGCCCCTCCCCCAGGCAGAACGGGATATGGACGATGGGGATCCCAAGCCCGGCGGCCTGGTGGCGGTGGAGGGTGAACTCGCTCGGCACGATAAAGGCGTCCACATGGCGGAGGGCCCTTCTGAGCAGGCCGGTGTAGCGCCAGAGCTGAGGCGGCCGACGGTAGGTGAGCGTACAGCGGAGACAGCTCGGCTTGACACACGCCTCCCGCTTGAACTTGAAAAGGACATGGGTCGGACAGATGAGCCAGTGGTCGTGCAGGGTGTAGAGCTTCACCCCTTTCCCGTAGCGGAGGATCATCGGTCCACCGATCAGGGAGATGTTGTGAAAGTGGATCACATCAAAGCGCTTCGCCGCCAGGATCCTGCGGATCCTCCTCCCCTTGAGGAGCGGGTAACCGGTTTGATGGGTGGCAAGGGGGGAGAGGGCCCCAAGACCGCTTACCAACCCGTGGACGGCGACCCCCGGTTCGTTCGGATACTCCGAGGGGAGGGGCCCCTCCGCCAGGGCCCGATAGCTGTCGATGCAGTGGATGACGTCCACCTCATGCCCCCGCCTGGCGAGCATGTTGGTCAGGCGGTACACGAACATGGCATCGCCGCCGAAGGCATACGGGGGATAGAAGGTGGTGATCATGCAAAAGCGAAACGGACCCATCTCAGACCCCGCCAAGCTCTTCAAAGATCGCATGGACCTCCGCCGCCGCCCGCTCCCAGGTGAAGGCGGCAGCCCGGCGATGGCCCTCCTCCCCCATCGCCCGTCGCCGCGCCGGGTCCTGCAGGAGCCTCCGAAGGCCATCGGCGAGGGCGTCCACATCGTGGGGTGGGAAGGTCCACACGGCCGGCCCCAGGAGGGGGGCGACCGGTCCGACCTCACTGGCCACGACCGGCGTCCCACAGGCCGCCGCCTCGAAGGCCGGAAGGCCAAATCCTTCCTCCAGCGAGGGCAGGACCAAAAGCTCGGCCCGGTTGTAGAGGTCCACCAGGATCTCATCCGGCAGAAAGCCCGGAAAGCAGACGCGGCCCTCGAGTCCATAGCGCGCCACCATCCGGCGGAGGTCTCCGTACGCCGAGGAGAAGCCATCCCCAGCATGATCCCCGACCAGGAGCAGCCGGAGGTCTCCAAAGGCCCCATCGGCCACCACCCGCCGGTAGGCCTCGATCAAGCAGTCAAGGTTCTTGTGGGGACTGAACCCCCCCACGTAGAGGAGGTACCGGCTGCCCCGCGGCAGGGAACAGGCAGGGAGCAGGTCTGCCGGATCCCTGGGGGAGGCCAGGGGGCGGAAAATCGGGTCCGGGGCCTCGTGGACAACCCGAACCCGCTCCCGGGCAAGCCTGAAGTGCTCGATAAGCCCTTGGCGGGCATGGTCGGACACGGTCAGGATCAGATCAGCCTGACGGATCGCGATCGCCACCTTTATCCGCCAGAACAGGGCAAAGCGTCGCCGCCCAAGCACCATCTCTGGATAGTGCTCAGCAATCACATCGTGAATCGCCAC
Source organism: uncultured bacterium (assembly GCA_964535215.1). Classification (GTDB taxonomy): domain Bacteria; phylum Methylomirabilota; class Methylomirabilia; order Methylomirabilales; family JACQHM01; genus JACQHM01. The sequence continues at coordinate 15,357 of CAZHST010000010.1, read as the reverse complement.
AACAGCCCGGATCGGGCGGAGGAGGGGGAAGAAGGTGTACACCGATGGGAAGAAGAAGACATCGAGCCGATGGCCGGCGACCGCCCACGCCATCCGCCAGAGGTCCAAGAGGTCCCGCCGACCCGAGGCGGAGGCCGCCCTGGCCGGTGGCCGACGGACGGGCACCACAACCCGCTCGAATCCGGACGGCAGGTCGGGGGCCCGGGCCGTTTCCGGATCTACGAAGAGGAGGTATCGATCACCATCCCTCCGCCATGCCAACGCCGAGAGAAGGCCTCGGGCATATCGGCCGTAGCCCCGCCGGTTGAGCCAGCAACCCCCATCCAGCCCGATCCGTAAACTCCCCATCATCCCCTCCGGGGCGGTTCTTGCACGATGGAATAGACAGCGTATGACCCGATACGGGTCAGCGTCACCAACCCCCTTTCTTTCCACCGGGTGAGAAGGGCCAGGTAATCGTCCACAGGCTTCCGGTTGGCGATCGGACTCGGGGGCCCCACCAGGAGACCGTACTTAAAGGTGCGGGTGTACCTAAGGTCATAATCAGCGTTGATGATGATGTGCCTGACCTGGTAGCGGACGATAAACCCTCGGAGGAGGTTCTCATCCACCGGGAGGGGAAGGGTGATGGTGGGCCGTCCCGTGTAGTAGTTTACGATGTGGGAATGAAATTGAAAGGTCCCGATGATATCGTTTTCACCCGTCGAGGCCTTGACCCACCTGACGAAGCCCTCGAGATCGCGATTCGACCAGATGGACCCCCCCCGGAGAACGCGCTCGTGGACAAACCTGACCAGGTCGGTTTTCTGAAGGGCCAGGGCATGGAGGAAAACCGGTCCCACAAGGAGGCTTGGCACCAGGGGCAAAAAAATCAGAGCCATCACTACCTTTTGCGATTTTGTTGTCAACAAAACCTCCAAACAAAAAGGGAGCAAAAGGAGGAAAGAGAGGAGCATATAGCGGGGGCCGGGCTGACCCCAGAGCATGGCGTGTAACAGGAGGTTGAAAAGGGAGACGAGCACCAGAAAGAGAGCCTCGGGCGAGTACTTCACCCTCACCGCCCGTTTGACCACCTGGGGGAGGAACAGGCTGAAAGGAAAAAGGTAGAGAGCCAAGGCGATGAGGTAGTAGAAAAGGAGGATGAAAAATCTCCTCGCGATGAAGGCATAATCGGCGTTGGCAAAGGACAACCTGTACTCGGAGTAGGGCAAATCCCCCAACCGGTCAGCGCTGTAATAGAGAAGGGGAAGAAGAACAGCGGCCAATCCACCCACCAGGAACCCGAGCTTGAGCGGCCATCCTCGCTCCTTTCGTACCAGGAGCATGTAAAGGACCAGAGCCGGAAGCAGGATGATAGCGGTCGGTCTGACCAGCACGGCGAGGCCTAAGAGCAAGCCGGCCAGGGCGTAGGCCACCCCTCCCTTCTCCCGCCGGGTGACAACCGGAAGGAGCAGGAGGGAGATGAGAAACAGGAAAAGCGGCTCGGTCAGGACCACAATGGACAGGAAAAAGACCTGGGGGTGAAAGCTCAAAAGGATCGCTGCCAACAGGGCGACCCGGCGATCAAAGAGCCGGTCGAACACGAGGAAGAGCAAGGCAAGGGCGGCGCTGGTCAGGACCGCGTTAAAGAGCTGCACCATCTGGGGGGAATCGGCGATCTTTAAGACCCCACCGGCCACAAGAGGGAACCCGAGGAAACGACAACAGGCCCCTGACCGGATGACCGGCGCCTGATCAAGAAGGCGTCCTTTGATGGAGAGGAGGGGCCCCTCCCCGCGGGCCACATGCCTGGCGATGTTGAGATACTCAAAAGAATCGGGGATGGGGTAAAAGGTCGAGAGGGCAGGGGAGAGCCTTGGGAGGAAGGCCAGGAGGAAGACGAAGACAGCGACCTGTCTCCCTCGATGGGTTAGAAGGAAACCTTTCAACACCTGCCCCACTCCCTTACCTCCCGATAGCCCAGAAATTTAAAGCCCCCTCGATTCCCCGTCAAGCCAAAAGGAGGGCCGTGACGGGCGTCACAGCCTTCTCTGGGGGAATCGCTTCAGGTCAAGATGATGGTGCTCTGGTCGCCGACGATGAACCGCTGGGTCTTGGGGCGGACCTGCCCCCGGCAGATCACCACCCCCCGACCCAGGAGGCTCCGCTCGATCCGGATCTCGGCGTCGAGGATCCGGCTCCCCTCCATGACGATGCTGTACTCCACCTCACTGTTCCTGATCTCACAGCGGGGGGAGATGGCGGTGAAGGGTCCGATGTAGCTCCCCTCGATCAGGGTATCCTCCCCGATGACGGCCGGCCCCCGGATGCTGCTCCTCCGGATCTCTGCCCCCCCCTCGATGATCACCTTTCCCGCCACGTCGGAATGTTCGTCCACCTGACCGGCGATGCGGGGCTCGGGATGATCGAGGAGCTGATCGAGGACGAACCGGTTGGCCTCCAGGAGATCCTCCGGCTTCCCCGTGTCCTTCCACCACCCGGTGATCTCGCTGTACCCGACCTGGTATCCCCTGTCAATCAGGTACTGATGGGCGTCCGAGATCTCCAGCTCCCCCCTCCGACTCGGGCGAAGGGTTTCCACGGCCTCAAAGATCGGTGGCCCATAGACATAGACCCCTGTCACCGCCATGGAGCTTGGAGGGTCGGCGGGCTTCTCGTGGAACCGGACCAGCCTTCCATCCTGGATCTCCACGATCCCAAACCGGTGGGGGTCCTTCACCTTGGCCAGGACCAGGTGGCAGTCGTCACCATTGGCAAGGAAGGCCTCGATAAAGCGCTGGATCCCTCCCACCACGACGTTGTCCCCGAGATAGAACACGAAAGGCTCACGGCCGATGAAGGGCTCCGAGATCTTGACGCAGTGGGCCAGGCCCAAGGGGGCTTCCTGGAGGATGTAGGTCAGCTCTACCCCCCACGCCTCCCCCCGCCCCAAGGCCCGATGGATCTCCTCACCGGTTTCGGGGTTGATGATGATCCCCACCTCTTTGATCCCTGCGCCGGCCACGGCTTCAAGGGCGTAGTGGATCATCGGCTTGTTGGCGATCGGGATCAGGTGCTTGTTCGCCGTGTAGGTCAAAGGTCGAAGACGGGACCCTCGCCCACCAGCGGTGATAAGGGCCTTCACGACGATGCCCTCCGGTAAGCCTTCAGCCTCAGACGATCCCGGCCTTCAGGAGGTCGTGGAGGTGGATCACCCCCTCCGGCCTCCCCTCCCGGTCCACGATAATCAACGAGGTGATGGCGTACTGCTCCATGACCTGGACGGCCCTGGCGGCCAGCTCCTCCCTCCCGATCAGCTTTGGGTCCCTGGTCATGAACTCGGAGGCCCGCCGGGAGAGGAGGCCATCCCCGACCTTCTGGAGGGCCCGCCGGAGGTCCCCATCGGTGATGACCCCTCGAAGCCTCCCCTCCTGATCCACCACCGTGGTCATCCCCAGTCGTTTCCCGGTCATCTCCAGGATGACCTCCTTCATGAAGGCGTCCTCAGGGACCCGAGGGATCTGGTCGCCGGTATGCATGAGATCCTCGACCTTCAGGAGGAGCCGGCGCCCCAAACTCCCCCCCGGGTGAAGCAGGGCAAAGTCCTCTCTCTGAAACCCCCGCTTCTCCAAAAGGGCGACGGCCAAGGCATCCCCCATGGCCAGGGCCGCGGTCGTCGAGGCCGTGGGGGCCAGGTTCATCGGGCAGGCCTCCTCCTTGACGCTCACATCCAGGAAGATGTCGCTTTGGCGGGCCAAGGTGGATTTTGGATCGCCGACCAGGGAGATGAGCCTCACCCCGAAACGCTTCAAAAAGGGGAGGAGATCGAGCAGCTCGGGGGTGACGCCGCTGTTGGAGATGGCCACGACCACATCCCCCCTGACCACCATGCCGAGGTCGCCATGGACCCCCTCGGCCGGATGCAGGAAGAGGGCCGGGGTCCCGGTGCTGGCCAAGGTTGCCGCAATCTTCTTGGCGATGAAGCCCGACTTCCCCATCCCCGTCAGGACCACCCTCCCCCGGCAGGAGGAGAGGAGCTCCACCGCCTTGACAAAGCTCTCCCCCAAACGGGGAATCAGGGCCAGGATGGCCTCCGCCTCAATCGTCAAGACCCGCCTGGCGTGTTCCAAGGTGATGGAATCCTCTGGGCTCATCTCCCGTTCCGCCTCATCTGCTGGATCTGCTCCTGAAGGGCCTTCACCCGCTCCTCGAACTCTTTGGTGATGGCCGCGGCCTCCTCAGGGGAGGCGATCACGTGGGGGGTTAAGAGGAGGATCAGCTCCGTCCGCTCGACCCGATCGGTGGTGCTTCGGAAGAACCAGCCCAGGACCGGGAGCCGGCTCAAGAACGGGACCCCGGTGAACTCCCGCCGCCGATCCTCCCGGATGATCCCCCCGATGACCAGGGTCTGCTTGTCCGGCACCACCACCGAACTCTTCGACGTCCGCTTGCTAAAGGTGGGGGAACCGATGACCCCCGTGGTCTCCGATTGGATGGCGCTCACCTCCTGCTCGATGTCCAAGGTGACGAGGCGATCCTCGTTGACGTGGGGCTTCACCTTCAAGATCACGCCGATATCCTTCTGCTGGATGCTCCTGAAGACATTGGTCGTCGGCTGCTCGGCGGTGGGCACGGCGGTTGTGAGGGCTGTCAGGGAGGCCTGCTCCTGGGTGACGATGGGCACCTCCTGGCCCACCTGGATCCGGGCCTCCATGTTGTCGGCGGTCAGGATGTGGGGGCTGGCCAGGACCTTCAACCGGCTGAGGAGGTCCGCCGCGCTCAGGAAGCCGAAGAACCTATCCCGGTCCACGAAGGTGAGCAAGAGACCGGGGAGGGCAGGGATGCCCCCGGAGACCAAACCGGAGAGGGGTGGTGTGCCGGAGGGGGGCACCGTCAGGAGCTGCTGCACCCCGAACTCGCCGCTCTTTAACAGGAACTCCAGGCCGAAGCTCAGCTTGTCCGTGAGGGTCAGCTCGGCGATCAGGAGCTCGATGACCACCTGCTTCGGCACGATGTCCAGCTTCTTCAGGGTCTCCTCGATGATCGGCCAGTTCTCGGGGGCCGTCCGGATGACCAGGGCGTTGGTGGTCTCGTCGGCGACCACGACCACCTCCCCCACCACCTCCGCCGAGGGGGTCTGGGCCTGGGGGACGGCAGCCGGCGGCTGGGGGCCGGGACGAGGTGATCGGGGGGTCGGCGTAGGCCGGGCTGGAACCTGGGGCTTCGCCTCCCGCTTCCCGAAGAGGGTGTTTAAGATCTCGGCCAGCTTTTTGGCGTCGGCGTTTTTGACATAGTAGACGAAGATCTGCTGCTCCGGCCCCTTGGGGGAAGGCTTGTCCAGGGCCTTGATCAGTGCCACCAGCCGGTTGACCACGGAGGCGAAGCCTGAGACGATCAGGGCGTTGGTCGGTTTATGGGGGACGACCTTCGTCCCCTTGACGAGGAGGGGGGTGACGATCCGGGCCAGCTCCTCGGCCTGAGCGACCTCTAAGGGGACCACCTCGGTGACCAACGGCTCTCCCAGCTGGACCTCCTCCCGCTCCCCTCGAAGCTCCGGCATCTCCTGCTGGGCCACGGCGAGGGGGACGATCTTGTAGACGGGACCCTTTTTCACCGCCGCCAGGTTATGGACCTCCAGAACAGCCTGGAGGACCGAGAGGGCCTCGCTCACGGGGATCTTGTTCACCGTGTGGAGCGTGATCTGGGCCTTGATCCCGGGGGCCAGGACAAAGTTGAAACCGGTGATGTCGGCAAAGGCCTTCAGGACCAGCTCCAGATCCACATTCTCAAAGTTCAAGGAGACAAACCTCGGCTTCTCCTGAGGCTTGGGGGGAGGAGGCTTGACCTCCGGGGGAGAGGGGGGCGGGGCCGGCGGCTCCTGGGAGGCCGGGGGAGGAGGGGTCCCTTCGACAGCCTGCTGGACCTGCCGGGGTTCCATCCTGGGGGAAGGCGACGGCCCGGGCGAGGGGATGGGGGGCAAGGGGACCTGCTCGATCTGGACCCTGGTTAAGGGAGGCGGATTGTCGGCAACCCGCCTCACCAACGGCGGCGTGCAGCTGACGAGGGAAAGGAGGAAAAGGGCCGTCACGCCAACGTGAACCGGTTTTGGGTTTGCCATAGGCTTAACACCTCTACCCTAAGACCCAACACCCGTCTCAAGGGGCTTCCACCTGGAACTCCAAATTTTGGTCCCCCCGCTGGACCCCGAGCGTCACCGAACCCCTCCCTCCCTGAAGCAGGAGGTTGATCTCCTCCATCGCCAGGGCCGTCACCTCCCTCCCGTTGATCCTGGTGATGATATCCCCCTTCTGGAGGCCGGCCGCCATAGCCGGGCTGAAGAACCGGACCGAGTTGACGACGACCTTGGCAACCTTTCCCCCGGCCAAGACCGGGACGACCCCAAGGCCGAGGTCTCCTCCCTGAGGGATCAGGGAGGGCGGGGGAAGCACCTCCTCCACCGACGGGGGCTGAAGCATCTCCCGGACGGGTGAAGAAGGGCCAGGAGCTCTGGCCGCAGACGAGGATGGCGGGCCAACGGCCTCGATCGTTTTGGCCATCGAGATCTCGGAGAGGGTCTGATCGCGCTGGAAAAGGATCCGGTCTTCAAAGATCCCGGCGATGACCCCTCCGGCAACCCGGTCCCCAATCTCGTAGAACTCGGGCCTCCCGGTCCCAACCTGAAGGATGGCCCGCCCCCTGCCCTCCTCGATGACGGTTCCGAGCAGCTTGGGGAGGGGGGGAGGGGGAGGCGGAGGCGTCACCCGCTGAAGCCCCGCCGGTCGGGCCGGAACCGACGGCTTCTCGAACATGTCCTTTTCGACGATGACCTCATAAGCGGCCGCCTCTCTGAGGTCTGCCCTCCGGAGGGAGAGGTGAAACTCCTTCTCTGTCAAGGGCCTCTCGGGGGAAGGCTCCTGAGCCGCCGGGGCCAGAAGGGTCCACGCCAAAACCCCCAAGAGCCCCAAGGCGACAAGGCTCAACAGGGAATTCACGACGATAAGGCGCCGGCTCATCGCTTAAGCCCCACCCTTTGGGGGACCGGTCCCCGGGCCCCTGGCCCCTTCCTCCACGAAGGGGGTGAACCCCGCAACCTCCATCGTCACCTGGGTCAACGGGGCGCTCCGCGCCGTGATGACCATCCGCGGGATCAAGAGGAGACGCTCATGGCTCTCGATCCGGTACAAAAACTCCTTCAGCGCCTTGACGCTGGCCCCAAAGGTCAGCTCGACAGCGATCTGGGTAAAGACCTCCACCTTCTTGGGCGGCAGGAATCGGACGGTCCTCACCTCGACGCCGGAGGCCTCGGCGAGCCTTTGCAGGAGCGTCTGGAGCTCCGAGGCCGCCACCCCCGGTTTCTCAGCCGTAAAGAGCCTCCGCTGCATCCCGGTGGAGGCCTCCTTCAGGACCTGGAGCCGCTTCTCGTTTACCCGCTTTTCCGCCAGGATCCGCTGGTAACGCTCCAAAAGCTCCCGCTTCAGCGCCAGCTCCTCCTGAACCGCCTGCTGGCTGGAGAGGGCCGGCCCGATGCCCCACCGGATCAAGAGAAAGACCAGGACGGCGAGACCCCCTGCGATGAGAAACCGCTTTTCACGGGTGCTGATGCTCATGACACCCTATTTGCTCCCCTCGAACTGGGCCTTGAGCTGGAACTCCTGGCGTCCCTTCTCCCGGTCCCGGGTCACCAGGGGAGCGGTAAACTCCACCTGCTGAAAGAGGGGAGAGGCCTCCAGGAGGGCGACGAGGCCGGCGGCGTCAATCGCCGAGCCGCTGAGCTTCAGGCCATCCCCATCAATGGTCAAGGAGGTGATGCTGGTCCCTTTCGGAAGGACGGTGGCCAGCTCCCGGAGGACCTCTAACCGGTAGGGAACCCTTGTCGCCAGCCGCTCGAAGATCTTCAGCTCCCTCTCCAGCCTGGAGAGATCGGCAGCCAGTTTTTTGGCCTCCGCCACTGTCACCTGCATCCTCTCCACCTGGTCCTCAACCTGTTGCAGCAGGAGTCGCTCCTTGGCCGCCCGGGCCAAAAGGATGGAGAGGCTCAAGAACCCAATCACCCCAAGGAGTCCCACCATGATGGCCAGGCCCTTCTCCCGCCGTTTGGGCCTCAGCTCCTCCGGGAGGAGATCAATCCGTAAGGCCGGAACCCCAAGTCCAGCCAGGGCAAGGCCAAGGGGGGCTAACGGGGGAGGGGTCGCTGGCCTCTCCAGCTTCTTCGAGAGGCTGAAAGGGGTAGCCCCTATCCCCATCCGCTCGAGAAGCTTCCAGGAAAGCTCCTCCCGAAGCCCCCCCTCCCCTTCCACAACGATCTCCCTCGAAGCCTCCGGCGCCCCGTTCAACAGCCCAAACGCCCCCTCCACAACCTCCACCACAGGATCTAAGGAGCCTGAAAGGGCAACGCTCCGGCAGTACCGGAGGACGCCCCGATGGACAAGGGCCACCTCCGCCTCCCGGGGGTGGAGGGCGACCAGGGCTAAGGACCGTTCATCCCCCCTCCGACCGTACAGGAGGGCACTGACGGCGGCAACGGAGGCGACCGAGACCGCTGTGGGGGCAAGACCGGCCGCCTGGAAAGGACGGACGAAGCCCTCTACGGTGGCCTTCTCGGCGGCGACGATCAGGACCGTGGAGGTCCCCTCCCTTCTGGAGAGGACCTGAAAGTCCAGGAAGCCTTCGTCAGGGGGGAAGGGGAGATGTCGTTCGGCTTCGTACTCGAGGAGGCTCCGAAGATCCTCCACCTCCAGGGCGGGAAGCTTAAGCTCCCGCAAGGTCACGACCCGCCTCGGGAGACCAAGGACGATCGCCTGAGGCCTGGTGTGGAGGGCCTTGAGTTCCGTGGCCAAGGCCTCGGCAGCCCGCTCCAGGGGAGACACCCGCTCCTCCAGGACCTGGGTGAGGGGGAAGATCCCTTCCCACAGGAGGCGGATCCTTCCCAACCCTTTCCCCAGAAGGACCGCCCTGATCGCCTCATCCCTGACCTCGATCCCTAAGCTGGTGGAGCGAAGGACCATATGTATCCCCAAGGGGTGAGGAGGGCGTTGTCCTCCCATCGGATGACGAGCAGGCGGCTATACCGGGAGGAGCCCTCCTTTCTGAAGACAGCAACCACCTGCCGCCTGATTCCGCTCCCCCCGACCTTTCCTATGGCCTCGACCCTGAAGGTTGTGGAGCGGACCTGAAGGAGGGGGGAGAATTTCGGGAAGTCAGCCGGGTTGGTCAGGATCGGCCTGATCTCGCTCGGTTGGCGGAAGGGCTGCTCCTTCCGCCGTTCCAGGATCCTCGCCACTTCCCCCTCGTTGAATCCCAAGGCTGCCAGGACCTCAGGAGGGGCCGTGTTGACATTGACCCCCCCCCTTGCATCCACGCTCAAGAACGGCAGAACCCCTTTATACCGTCTCTCCCCTTCCCCCCGGCTCCCGTAAAGGATCTCGGGTGTCATCCCCCGGACCAGGAGGAGTTCGTTCAGGGATTCGAAGTCCCCGTTCTTGGCCCGGTACGGAACGGGGAGGGAGAGGTAGTAGTCGTCCTCGGCCCCGTTGATCCGGTGGAGGTTATCAGGATCCCGCCAGTCCAGGATGGAGTCCACGATGGTATCCAGCGTGACCCCTTCGACGCCGGAGGCTTGGAAGAGGCGGCGGAGGGCCTCAGGGGACGCCTGGTTGAGAGGGAGCTTGCTCTCCTCATCCACAACGGTCACCCGGTAACTCCCCCTTCCCAGCGGGACGTCCTCATAGGCTTCAGGATTCGTCTTCCAGGTCTCCTGCCAGGTGTCGTACAGGATCGAGTTCGGCTCCTCGTTCCGATCGGCGTTCAAAAGCTCCACCACGGCCCGCTGGATTCCCGCGATGGCCAGGTAGTACGCCTCGGTTTCCTCCTTGAAGTTCGACACGGCGCGAACCTCCTGCCGCATCGAGGAGGCACCGGCCGTGACGAGGACGCCGATCAGCGTCATCGCCCAGAGCGTCAGGAGAAGGGCAATCCCCCGACTGGGCGCCATACGGAATTTCCTCCACCGCTAGAAGCGCCTCCCGACGGGGAGGGCGACAACGAGGGGGGGAAGCTCTACCTCCTGTCCCCTGTCTAAGACGGTCAGGATGATCTCCACCGCCTCAGGGAGCGGGGGAAGTGAGGTTGTCCGAGCCTGGAGCAACCCTGACCTCCCTTCCGAAAGCTGCCTGGTGGCATCCCAGGAGTCAAGCCATTCCCCCGGCTCCTTCTTATCCTTTGACGGGGCCAGGTAGCGAAGGTGGAGCCGGATGACCCTCGGGTCAAGGAGCCGCACCTCTCCCTCATCCTCCGGGATCAAGGAGGCCTGCTTCTTCAAGGGTTGCGTCTCCCGCCGGACCAGGCCCCTGACCCCTGACGGGCTCTCCTCCACGGCATAGGTGATGAGGCGGGGAACGGCCTGCCATGGATCCTGGGGAAACGGGGCCGCCTCGGTAGGAAACTCGATCCGATCCGACTCCCCGAGAAAGGAAGGGGCCTTTTTCTCCTCCCCCCGGGGCTTTAGAGGAAGGGCGGATTTCAGCTCCTCCGCCATGAGGTTCAGGACAGCCCGGCTCCGGTGGAGGGCCTCCACCCGGTCCTCCCCCTCCTCCCATGAGCGCATGGTCACCCGGAAACCCGCAAAGATGATCCCGGCGAGGAGGGCCACCAGGGAGAGGGCCACGAGGAGTTCAAGGAGTGTAAACCCCTTCTGCTTCATGGGCCTCCTATCGCCCTCAGGGAGACAAGCTCGATACTCCGTTCCCTGCCCTGGCCTGGCCAGGAGACCCTGACCCGGAGCTGGAAGAGGCGGGCCCTTAAAGGTTCGGACCCCAACCGGATCTCCTCGGGCTCCTGCTCGACCACCTCGCTCCGCCAACGGTACTCCCCAGAGATCCCCTCCTCCACCCCCTTCTCCAAGGTCGGCTTCAGGAAGAGCCCTTCCATCCTCTCCCTGGCCAAGAAGACGGCCGCCGTGTAGGCTTGAGCGGTCGAGGCGGCCCTCAGGTTCGAACCGACCAGCTCCAACGCGATGACAAAGCCGATGGCCAGGATCGTCAAGGCCACCATCACCTCCAGCAGCGTAAACCCCTTCAGGCGCTCGATGGTTGACATCATCGGACGATCCTTACGAGGCCCGTCACAGGATCCACGTGGACCTTCATGGTCCGCCCCCCCCCTTCCAGTTCCACCGTGCCGCCGAGGGCCCCTCCGGTGGGGAAGAAGGCAAAGAAGAAGGGCCCCTCCCCTTTCACCCGCACCCCTTCCGGGAGGGTGAACCCTTCAGGACCTGCCGTTGAAGGAGGCCTTGCCTCCCCCTCCCTGGACCCCTCCCCCGGCGTGTCCATCCAGACCCTTCGGGTTTCCGGGATGATGAACACTTGGAAGACGCTCCTTTGGACGAGGGCGAGGTTTCTGGCATGTTTGAGAAAGGCCGCCAACCCTGTGGCAGCCCCGCGGAGTCTCGTCCCTTCCAGGCCTTTGGTGATGGAAGGGGCCACCAGGGCAGCGGCCAGGGCCATGATGATCACCACCACCAGGAGTTCAAGCAGCGTGAACCCCCTAGCCTTCCTTTCGCTTGAGGACCCGCCAGCTGACGATGTCCTGATCCTCCCCTTCCCCCCCCGGCCTCCCATCAGCCCCGTAAGAGATGATCTCATACTCACGGCCCTCCTCCCCGGGGGACCGGTAGATATAGGGATGCCCCCACGGATCATCGGGGATATCCTTTTTCAGATAGGGACCGGCCCAGTTCTCCACCCCTGGCGGCCTGGTCACGAGGGCCCCAAGCCCCTCCTCCGTTGTCGGGTACCTCCCCGTATCCAGTCGGAAATGATCGAGGGCTGCCCCGAACAGCTCGATCTGGGCCTGAGCCGATACCTGCTTCGACTGCCCGACCCGTCCGAAGAGCCTGGGACCGACCAGGGCGGCAAGGAGACCGATGATGATGACAACGACCAAAAGCTCGATCAGTGTAAACCCCCGTTCAGAAACGTTCAACGTTCGATGTTCGACATTCGAAGGACGACGAGAAAGCCTCAATGTTGGATCTTGGACAGGTAACCCTAATCCCTCGTCGTAGGAGACCACCATCCCTATGAACTTCCTCCTTAAAAACGTAGAACTTTGAACCTTGAACGTTGAACCTCTAGAAGGGGACCTCGCTGATGCTGAAAACGGCCAGGAGCATCGCCAGGACGATGAAGGCCACAATCCCCCCCAGGAGGAGGATCATCAGGGGCTCGAAGAGGGCGATCAGGCGCTTCACGGCCGTCTTCACCCGTTGCTCGTAGGTCTCCGCCACCTTCAGGAGCATCTCCTCCAGGCGTCCCGTTTCCTCCCCCACGACGGCCATGTGGACAGCCAGCGGGGGAAACACCTGGCTGGCCTTCATCGGGGACGCCATCCCCTCCCCCTTCTTGACGCCCTCGTAGAGGCGTAAGACGGCTTCGGCGATGACCCGGTTCCCCACGACCTCCTTGACGATGGAAAGGGCCCTGAGGATCGGAACCCCGCTCTGGAGCAGCGTCCCGAGGGTCCTGGCAAAACGGGAGACCTCCACCTCCTGGATCAGGGGGCCCAGGAGGGGGAGGCGAAGCTTCATCGCGTCCCAGGCCCTCCGCCCCGCCTCGGTCTGGACATACCCCTGCCCGGCCACGAAGGCCACGATGACCAACCCGATCAGGAGCCACCAGGAGCTGCTGATGAACCCGCTGACGCTCAAGAGGATCTGGGTGGGAAGGGGAAGGGCGGCGCCGGAGGATTCCAGGATCTTGGCGAAGCGGGGGAGGACAAAGGTCAAAAGGACAATCACCGCGACCCCTCCAACGGAGGTGAGGAGGAGGGGGTAGATCAAGGCCGAGATGATAAAGTCCTTGACCTCCTTGATCCCCTCCAGGAAGGTGACCAGCCTCCCCAGGATGGGCTCCAGGGCACTTCCCGCCTCCCCGGCCTTCACCATGTTCACGTAGAGGCGGGAGAAGACCTTCGGATGCCTCGCCAAGCTATCGGCAAAGGAGACACCGCCTTGGACATCCCGAAGGACATCCCGGAGGATCTTCTGGAAGCGCGGGTTCCCGGTCAACTCTACGAGGATGGTGAGCGAACGGTCCAGTTCCAGCCCGGCCTCTAACAGGGTGGCCAGTTGCTGGGTAAAGGCGAGGACCTCGTCGCTTCGGATCCCCCGAAGGGAGGAGAGGAGTCCAGGCTGTTTGACCTCCTGGACCCCAGGCCGCTCCACCTTGAGGGGGTAGTAGCCTCTGGATTGGAGCCACCCGACGACGGCCCTTTCGTCATCGGCCTCCATCACCCCCTTCACGACCTGAGCCTTCTGATCGGTCGCCGTGTACTGGAAGGTTGGCATCCCTGAACCTCTCCTAAACCGTAAAGGAATCCCGGTGTAGATGCTCAAACGTTAGAAAATTCCTTGCAAAATGTCAATCGAAATCAGCCTCCTGTGGCCATCGTCACAGGAAAAAGAACAAGCGGGAGGACCCTTCGAACATATCGGGCCGGGATTGACGAAAGTCCCGGGGATGGGACTGTGAAGGATGCTGACGGCCGTCATGGGTTGACAGCCGCTACCGGAAAGGATTGATCACCTCGATCTCACGGAAGCTCTTGAAGTCCCCCTCGTTGACCGTGTAGAGGATCCCGACGTTGTTATCGAGCATCGTCGCTACAATCTGGGCATCGAAGAAGCGCCGTCCGGCGATCCGGTAGGTTTTGACGAGGGCAAAAGTTCGGTTGATCGTCGTCGGCTTCGGGTAGATTTTCCAGAGCGTGTCCGCTTGCAGAAAGCTCAGGACGATCCCCAGAGCAGCCTTGAGCGAAAGGGGACGCCTGATCCTCCCTGGGGTTGTCGTAACCGCATACAATTCTCCCAAGACCTGAGGGGAGATACAGGCATTCATCTCCCCGGCGTCTACTTGGTCTACAATCGCCTTTGCCTTCTGGTAAAACGGGCTATCCCGATCGACGGCGTAGACCAGGATATTGGTATCCAGGAAGACAGGGTCACCGGGCCTCATAGGTGCTCGTAGATCTCCTCGCGGCGTAACGTCCCCTTCACTCCCAGGTGGTAGGCTTTGAGGTTGATCCTCCGCTTGCGCCTCTTTCCCCCTCCTGCCTCTGCTTTTCGCCTCAGCCACTCATCGATGAGATCCTTAGGGAACCTCCAGCTCCGCCCGATCCTGACCCCGGGGATCTCCCCCTCCTTCGCCTTCCGATAGACTGTGTCTTTGGCCAAGCCTAGATACTCGGCCAGTTCAGTGACCGTCAGTGCCTTGCCCATCGCGAGCCCCCCTCCGCGGTTAGGTTTACCCGGAGGGTATCGTGCCTGGGGGGAAATTGTCAAGACTCTTCTTGGGTTTTTTGGAGTATTTTAGACTCGAATAGGATGTAGAGGGGGGGCGAAGGATGGTGAAATTGGGTGGCGCCCAAACGCTGAGGGCGTCCACCCAAGAGGTGCATCAACCGGCTATGGCGGTGGCAGCGTGATCACGGGTGAATGTGGCGCTACCCCTGAAAAAGGGGGAAGAAGATGAGCAGCGGGCATCGCTGCCTCGAAAGGCACCTCCCTCGGCGTGATGCGATTCGGGAGGGAAACTTGCGTCGGAATGGTATCACGCGGGTGCTGGAAGGAGCAGCAGCGCAATAAAAGCCAGGGCGGGGCCTGGGTGGCCCCGCCCATAGCTCGCTTGCCTGATTTGTTAGGGAGTGCTAGGCACGTTGGCGCGAACCTTCGTTCTTGTCCCTCCGTCATCAATCGGCGTGGTGTAACCGCTGATCTGGTTACGGATGACCTTGTTATTGTCCGCCGAAGGCGTATAACCGCTACCTCCCCAGAACGACCCCGTTCCAAGAAAGACGCCGGTGTCCCCTTCGGTCGCTGTAATCGAGTTGTTTACCACTTTGTTGTTGTTGGCGGAGGGGTCACATGTGGAATACCCCCCCAAGGCATAGGCGGCCACGGAGACTCCCCAGTCGGCGTCCTCGATAGTGTTCATTACGACCTTGTTGTTGTTCGCTGAGGGTGCGAACCAGCACCAGGTCTCCACAGCGACGCCTGTCTGGCTTCCGGAGACTGCATTGCCCAGCAGAGTAACGTTGCCTGCTTCAAACACGAGCAGACCGGTGTCAGTAGTACAGTTTCCATTTAGCGTCATCGTGGTTCCAACCGTCGTGAAAGTACAATCCGTGGCTGCTAGCGCCGGCCCGCCAAAGGCAATGAAGGCCCCTACCCCCAGATACTCATCCCTTACTGACTGATAACTGCTCTGTCGAAAACCTCCTCTCTCCGGTCTCTCTGAAAAGCTGGAGGTGAGGAGGATGAAGCGAGAGGCCCTGCTGCGCTTTGCCCGACTGGCCGTCCGGACGGCCCGGCCGCGCATGCCGGAC
>CAZHST010000009.1:0-86692 GCA_964535215.1 uncultured bacterium | reverse complement strand
TGGTGGTGTTCACCCCCTCGATGTAGCCGTCCTTCCGCCAGCAGATGTGGGTGTGCTGGTCCACGATGAACTCGGTCCCGACCTTCCTGGCGGCGCTCATCTCTACGGCCGCCGGCGGCTCGTAGGCCTCGGCCTCCTCAACGTCAAAGAACCTCATCCCGGTGATCTTGTTCACCGCCAGCATGGCCGCGGCGAACCCGGAGGCCGTTTTCAGGAAGTCCCGACGGGACATCCGGGCCTTGGCGGCGTACTCGTCCAGGTGATCGCTAATCCGCTCACCCATATGACCTCCGAGGAAGAAGGATGTCCCCTGTTCCTCGGGGGTCATGGGAGCCCTCCTTGTCCTTTCGAACCTCTTGTAGTAGTCGAAGACGTTAAACTCCATCTCTTCTCCCCCTCCTTCCGCCTTGTTCAATAGAGAGCAACCCAGGACGAGACCTCAGGAGCCGTAGAACGCCTTTCCCAGCGAGGAGCACAAGCTGGGAAAGGCCTCGTCACGTAAACCTGTTCACCATAGCCCATCCCCCCTTAACACGCTGTTTTAATTTTTGACATTTTAGTCACGATTTCAGTTCCTTGTCAAGAAAAAAAGAGAAGAGACTCCGTTTTAAAGAAGGGTTTCATTGGCGGCTTGAAGAGGAAGGTGTGAGCACTGATGGGGAAGGGATCCTGGCCGGCCAGGTGGACGATCTGGAAGGGTTCACCGGCTGGCCGGTCATCCTTGGAGGCCTGGCCTAAACCGACCTGGCCTGACCTTCCTCTAATGCTTTTTCCATGGAAGAGTGGAGGGCTTTAGAGGTGAAGGGCTTGGGAAGGAGCCAGAGGCGTTCAACCTGCTCCATCCCCTCGAGGGGCTGACGACCTCCCTGCATCAGAATGATAGGGAGACGGGGGTATCGTTCCCTGACCCTCTTGACCAGCTCCCCTCCGATCTCCTCATCGGTGATGATGAGATCCAGAGGTTGGTAAAAGACCTTCTCCAGGGCCTCCTGACCATTCCTCGCCCAGGAGACCAGGTACCCCGCCGCGACCAACTCTTCAATGATCCCCGCGAGGGTCTGCTCGTTGGCTTCGACGACCAGGACCTTGACCTCTCCTTTTCCAACCTCCCATCCGCTTCGCCCCATCTCCCTTCATCTCCCTTGGACCCAAGACCGTATAGGCCAGGCGTGAAGGCAACACCTCCCCGCGAGGCAGCACCACTTTGGCCAGCCCCCTCTTCCGAAGGCCTGCGGTGAGCCTTCGCAGCCTGGCCAGGCTGAGACCGGCCCCCAGCACCTTTTTTACGACCTCGATGTCGATGAACGCTTCCCTGTCGAGCGTTTTGGCGTCAGCGAGGAGAAGCAGGTATAGCCGGAGCTCCTCGATGGACAAAGCGGAGAAGAACTTAGCCCGACATAACCTCCTCAGGAGTAGGATCTTCCCCATCCCCCTGAGCTACTCCCCTGCCCTCCCGTCGGTGGAAAAGGGTTGTTGAAGGTAAGGTTAGGATAAATATTCATTCGTGTCAAGACAAAAATTGAACATTTATCCTAAACACGAGGAACCCAAGGGTGAGAGGATGCTGACCGGGGCGAGATTGACAAATCAGAGAAACTACAGTAATGTCAACGGTACGGATGGCGATGTCCTTTGGCAGCGAGGATGCGCCTATTCTGGAACGGGTGAGCTTTCTTTCACCACAGACATGGGAATTTTCCTCGAACGGAAAATCGGCCAGCGGCTGAGGAAGCTCAGGGAGATGAGGGGCCTCACCCAAAAGGGCCTGGCGGCGAAGATCCAGGGAGGAATTGATTACTCCTACATTGGAAAGATCGAGCGGGGGGAACAGCTTCCTTCCCTCAAGGTCTTGAGGCGCCTTGCGGAGACGCTTGATGTCCCCTTAAGCTTCTTCTTCCAGGAGGAGGAACCCATCCTCCTGCCCGAGGAGCTGCGGAAGATCACGAAGGACGAGGCCAAGATGACCCTCCTTCGGCAACTGGGCACCCTCCGCCGAAGTGACATCTCCCTCCTGATCGAGATCGCCAACGTCCTGGACCTGCACCATCGGGCGCAAGCGGGAGGGGCCGCCCTCACCGGCAGGGGGGCCTATGGGAAGGTGGCCGAGGCCCAGCGGTCCTATGAAAGGGGGACGGCCACGATCGGGAAGGTCCGAGGAGCCCTGAAGGAGATTGAAGGGCTCTTAACGGCCGGCGGGCCTTGGCCGGAGCCGCAGACGACCAAGGCCTTGGAGGCCGTCGCCCAAGCATTGAAGGCGTTAAAGAAACTCTCCTCCTTGAGGAGGCCAGGGGGAGGAGCCGTCTAACCGGCGTGGGTCAGCGGACAAGGTTCGGCAGGAACAGGACGAGCTGAGGAAAGAAAGTGACCAAAAGGAGGGTGATGATCATCGGGATGAGGAACGGAGCCACTGCCCGGCAGAGGGCCCCAAACGATACCTTGGCGATGTCCATGGTGATAAAGAGGGCGATGCCGAAGGGGGGGGTGTTGATTCCGATCAACAGGTTGATGATCATGACCAGGCCGAAGTGGACCGGGTCGATCCCGAGGCGGACCGCAAGAGGGAACAGGACGGGGACCGAGATCACCAGGATGGCGGTCGTCTCCATGAAGCACCCGGCGATCAGCAAGGTAGCGTTGATCAAGAGGAGGACCAACCACTTGTTGGTGGTGGCCGACAGGATCGTCTCGGCCAGCAGGGCGGGGACCTGGTTGATGGCGACCAGCCAGCCAAAGGGGAAGGCGTTGGAGATGATGAAAACCAGGATGGCGTAAGTCACACCGACCTCGCCGAGGATGCGGAGCAGTTCGGGGACGGTCAGCTCCCGGTACAGGAATCCCAGGACGATGCCGTACACGACCACGATGGCCCCCAACTCGGTGGGCGTGGCAATACCCAGGAGCATCCCGCCCACCAGCAGGATTGGCGCCACCAGGGCGGGGAAGGCGCTGAAGAACGCCCGCCCCACAACCTTAAGGGGCTGCCGGGGATGGACCGGGGCGTAGATCCTCCCGGTAGAAGCCATCCAGTAGATCATCGCCATGAGGGAGAGGCCCATCAGGATCCCCGGGATGAAGCCGCCAAGAAAGAGGTCCGCGACGGAGACCTCAGTCATGACCGCGAAGATCACCATGATGACACTTGGGGGGATGATGGGGCCGATGATGGAGGAGGCGGCGCTGACGGCCGCGGCGAAGGCCGGGTCAAACCCATCCCTCTTCATCTCCTCAATCTCGATCACTCCCAGGCCGGCAGCATCCGCCTGGGCTGTGCCCGACATCCCGGCAAAGATCATGCTCCCGACCACGTTGACATGGGCGAGGCTCCCCCGGAAGTGCCCTACCAGGGCCCGGGCAAAGTTGAAGATCCGGCGGGCGATCCCGCCCCGGTTGAAGATGTGTCCGGCCAGGACGAAGAGGGGGAGGGCAAGGAACGGAAAGCTGTCTAGCCCGGAGGTCATCCGCTGGACGAGGATCACGAGCGGCGCCTGCCCCTCGAGCAGAAGGTAGCCTAAGCTGGCGAGGCCCAGGGCGAACGC
Source organism: uncultured bacterium (assembly GCA_964535215.1). Classification (GTDB taxonomy): domain Bacteria; phylum Methylomirabilota; class Methylomirabilia; order Methylomirabilales; family JACQHM01; genus JACQHM01. Next base: position 83,156 of record CAZHST010000009.1, on the reverse strand, counting down.
CACGGGCACCTCCAGGGCGATCAGGAGGAGGAAGGCCACAAAGAGGAGGGTGATCATGCCGGCTCGGCCCGACCCCGGAGGCCGGTGACCTCCCGGGGCCTGACCAGGAGGCGCAGGACCTCGTAGCCGACCGTGAGCCCCATCGAGGCCGCCCCCAGTATCAGGGGTCCGGAGAAGAACAGGTAGCGGGGAAGAACCACCGGGAGGGCGATGGTCCGCTGGTGCCCCTCGAAGAGGAGCATGGCCCGGGCGCCGTTCATGATGAGGAAGACGCAGAACACACCGATGGCGAGGTGGGTGAAGAGCCGGATGGCCCATTGGCCCCGGGGCGGGAGGCGGTGGAGGAAGGACTGGATCCGGATGTGTCGGGCCCGCTTCAGGCCGACGCTGGCCCCGATGAACGTCCCCCAAATGAAGGCATAGGTGGACAGCTCCTCCACCCAGACCAGGGGTCGCCCGAAGGCATAGCGTGACACCACCTGAGCGAAGATGGCCAGCACCATGATGACCAGCAACCCCTGGACCAGGGCCACCTCCCCCCGTTCGATGCCGGCCAGAAACCGCTGGTAACCCGCCAGAAAACGCCTCATCCCCCACCTCCCCTCCCAGGCCCCATCCCTCCCCTTGAAGGGGGCCTGAACAGGGCCGGAAGCTCCCATCCACCCTACTTAATGGCCTGGACCCTCTGCCACAGGCCCCGGCTCCAGAGACCCTCGGCCTCGGCCCTCCCCACCGCCTCGCGCAGCCGCTCCCGGAACGCTCGGGTGTTGATGGTCCCGATCTTGGCCCCTTCCGCTTCCATCTTTTTCAAGGTCTCCTGGACGACCCGCCTGGCCTCAGCCCTGGCCCACGCCACCGCCTCCCTGGCCGCTTCCTCGACCACCTTCTTCAGGTCCGGTGGAAGGCTCTGGTACGTCCTCTCATTCATCGTGATATGGACGCTTGAGATGATATGGTTGGTCAGGTACCCATAGGGGGCAGCCTCGTGGAACTTGACGCCATAGGTGGCCGACACCGGCCCCTCGGCCCCCTCCACCACACCCGTCTTCAAGGCCAGATAGACCTCGGCCCAGGTGACCCGGGTCGGTCTTGCCCCCAGGGCCTCCCACACCATGAGGTAGGCCCTGATCTCCGGGACCCGCATCTTCAGGCCCTTCAGGTCATCGAGCTTGGTGATGGGCTTTTTGGTCCAGAGCATCCGGGGCTCCGTGGGAGCCGCTGCCAGGATGCGGAGGCCATTCTGCCGTCTCAGCTGCTCGACCATCGCTTTGAAGATGGGGCCCTCCAGGAACCGGGCGAAGTGGTCCTCGTCCCGGAACGTGAAGGCCCAGCCAAAGATGGCAAAGTCCTTCACCCAGTTGGCGTACCACTCCAGGACATCGCCATAGGCCTGGATCGCGTTGGCCATCATCTGCTCGATCTGGGCGATGTCCCCGCCCAGTTGATCACAGCAGAAGTAATCCCACCTGATCCGCCCCTTGCTCTTCTGCTCGGACAGCTCGACGAATTTTCGGGTCGTCTGGTCCAAGAGGCCCCGCCCGGGGTCGGAGCCGCCAAACCGGAGCGTGAACTCCGGCCCGCCCAGAGCCTCCAGGGCCGGCCCCCCGAGCAAAAACCCCACGAGCAACGGGGCCGTCGTGAACCTCCACCCTCGCCTCATCACCTACCCCTCCCCCGGTAGCCTGATGCCGCCCGCGCCCTACAGCCCCAGATAGGCGCTCCGGACCCGCGCATCATCCAAGAGGTCGGCCGCCTCCCCCTCCAGGACGATCTTCCCGTTCTCCAAAACGTAGGCCCGGTCCGCATGCTCCAAGGCCGTCTGGACATCCTGCTCGACGATCAAGAGCGTGGTCCCCCCGGCTCGAATCCGGTGGATGGCTTCCAGCAAGCGATCGACAACGACGGGGGCCAAGCCTAGGGAAAGCTCATCAATCAGGAGGAGCTTGGGACGGGACATCAGGGCCCGGCCCAGAGCGCACATCTGCTGCTCCCCCCCGGAGAGGGTCCCGGCCAGCGATCTCCGCCGGGCCTTCAACTCGGGGAAGAGCCGGAACACCCGCTCCAGGTCCAGACTCACCTCCTCATCCCGGCGAAGGTACGCCCCCAGCCTGAGGTTCTCCTCCACCGTCATCCCGGCGAAGAGCCGCCTCCCCTCGGGAACATGGGCAATCCCCAGGCGGACCCGCTCATCGGGGGGGGAGCTGGTCACGGGATGATCCTCAAAGAGGATCTCGCCGGAGGTGGGGAGGATCAACCCGGAGAGGGCCTTTAAGAGGGTTGTCTTCCCGGCGCCGTTCGACCCCACCAGGGTGACGATCTCCCCCCGCTTGACCTCCAGGTCTACCCCCCAGAGGACCTGGACCTCGCCGTAGCCGGCCGAGACTTCATGGACCTTCAGCATCCCGCCTCCCGGCGTACCGGACCCCCAGGTACGCCTGGATCACCCTTGGATCCCGCACCACCTCCTCAGGAACCCCCTCGGCCACCTTCTCGCCGTGGTGGAGGACCAGGACCCGGTGGGAGATCCCCATGATGGCCTTCATCACATGCTCGACGACGAGGACCGTCACCCCGTCTCGATTGATCCGCTGGATCAGGGCCATAAACTCCCGGACCTCCCTGGGGTTCAAGCCGGCCATGACCTCGTCCAGGATCAAGAGTTCCGGCGCCATGGCCAGGGCCTTGGCCAGCTCCAGCCGCTTCCGGTCCGCGAGCGGAAGGACTGAGGCCTGGACCGCTTCCTTCCCCTGGAGCCCCACCAGCGAAAGGACCGATCCGGTCACCCGTTCCGCCTCCTGAAAGCCCCGCCCCCCCCGGCCAAAGAGAGCCCCCACCAGCACATTCTCTTTGACGGTCATCCTGGAGAAGGGCTTGATCACCTGAAAGGTCCTGACGATCCCCTTCCGGCTGATCCGGTAGGGGGGGAGGTGATCAATCCGTTCCCCCTTGAAGGAGATCTCCCCGGCGCTTGGGCGAAGGAGGCCGGTGATCACGTTGATTAAGGTCGTCTTCCCGGCCCCGTTTGGGCCGATCAGGCCCACGATCTCCCCCGGGTGGATGGCAAAGTCCACGCGGGAGAGGGCCGGGAGCCCACCAAAGGACTTCGTCACCCCTTTCCCTTGAAGAAGCGCCCCCATCAGATCCGGTGCTCCTGGAGGCTCCGGCGGAGCGAGGCTAGGCCGAAGCGGCCGCCGGTGAAGAAGTCCATCAACCCTTGGGGGAGGAAGATGACAACCAGGACGATGATGAAGCCCAAAATCGCCGTGTGGAGGTGGAGGAAACGGCTCCAGATCAGGTCCGAGAGCAGGACCAGAATCACCGCCCCCAGGATGGGGCCCAGGACGGTCCCGGCCCCTCCCAGGAAGACCATGATGGTGAACTGGGCGGCGATCCGCATGTCGAAGACCACCGAGGGCTCGATGTAGGTCGTCCAGTAGGCGTAGGTTCCACCGGCCAGACCTGTGAAGAGGGCGGAGAGGGCCCAGGCGGCCGTCTTGTAGAGGGTTGTGGGCACCCCAAGGGTCGCCGCCCCATCCTCATCGGCCCTGATAGCCCGGAGGCCGTAGCCGAAGCGGGACCTGGAGATCCAGACGGTGGTGAGGACGGTAAGGAGCAGGATCGCCAGCATGAGGGCGTAGATCCTCCCGAAGAAGGCCTTGGGGGAAAGGGGTGAGAGGGGAAGGGTGAGGCCGCTTCCGCCCCCGGTCAGCCCCGTCATGTTAAAGACGACCTCCCGGGTGGCCAGGTCCAGGGCTACCGTGGCGATGGCGAAGTAGTGGCCTTTGAGCCGTAGGACGGGAGGGCCCAGGAGGCCGGCGTAGAGGAGGGAGAAGAGCCCCCCGGCTAAGAGGCTCACGAGAAAAGGGAGGTTGGCCTTGACCATTAGGATCGCCGTCGTGTAGGCCCCTGTCCCGAAGAAGACGACGTTTCCAAAGGCGGGGTAACCCGTATAGCCGGCGATCAGGTTCCACGCCCCCGCCAGGATCGCGTACATGAAGATATCGGTCAAGACCCGGACCCAGTAGCCGGTCAACACGAAGGGAGCCCCGACCAGGAAGACGGCCACAGGAACGGCCAGCACACGCCCCATCAGTGCTTGACCTCCGCAAAGAACCGCCTCCCGAAAAGCCCCTCGGGTCTGAGGAGGAGGATCAAAAAGAGAATGGCATAGCTGATCAGGTCCTGGTACGAAGGACCGAGGAAGATCCCCCCGGCTGTCTCCGCCAGCCCCAGGACAAATCCCCCCACCAGGGCCCCCGCCGGGTTCCCCAGGCCTCCCAGGATGCAGATGGCAAAGGACTTCAGGGTGAGAGGCTCTCCCATGGCGGGGGAGATGGCCTGGAGCATGGCGAGGAGGCTCCCCCCGGCGGCGGCCATGGCCGATCCCACGGCGAAGGTCAGGGAGTAGATGGGGCCGATCCGGATCCCGACCAGCTGGGCCGCCTCCCGATCCAGGGCCACCGCCTTAATGGCCATCCCCGTCTTTGTCCTGTTCAGGAAGAGGAAGAGGAGGCCCGTCAAGGAGAGGGCCAGGGCGAAGATTCCCAGACGGATGTAGGGGAGGATGACAGGGCCGACCTGGACCCCCAACCCGGCGTACCAGGGCACGACCGACCGCCAGTCAGAGGTGAAGAGGACGATGGCGATGTTCATCAGGAAGATGTCAATGCCGAAGGTCAAGATCAGCGTCATGAAGAGGGGGGCCCGGATCACCAGGTTGATGACGTAGCGCTGCACAAGGTAGCCAAGCCAGAAGAGCAGGGACATCGAGAGGGGGAGACTGACAAAGGGGTCGAAACCGAAGAGGTGGAAGAGCCAGAAGGTCGCATAGGCCCCCAGCATGATAAAGGCCCCGTGGGCTAAATTGATGATGTTCATCACCCCCCAGACCAGGGAGAATCCCAGGGCGATGCAGGTGTAGATCCCCCCCAGGAGCAGGCCGTTTGCCAAGATCTGTGGATAAAGGGAGGTCATCTCCACGGAGGTTTCGGATAGACGAGCTTGGCCTCAGCGGCCTCCGGCGGGTAGACGCCGACAGGCCTTCCCCCCTGGATCTGGAGGAGGGCGTTCTTCTTGGCGACGTTGATCCCTCGCCCGTCGAACCTGACGGGAGCATAGAGGGTCTCCAGCTCCATCGTGGCCAGGGCCTCCCTCACCTTCTCCGTCTCAAGAGAGCCGGCCCGCTCAATGGCCGCCACCAGGACGATGGGGGCCGCCGCCGATTCGGCGCTGTGATAATCCGGTTCGTAGCCGTATTTCTCTTTAAAAACCCTGACGAACCGCTCGGTGGAACCGAAGACAGGATCCTGATAGCGCATGGTGGGGAGCCACTGGGCAAAGCCGATGACGTTCTCGGCGTCCTCTTTTAAGACCTTCACGAACTCAGGTTGCGGCACCCCGACGGTGGAGAAGAGGATCTTGGGGTTGACCTTGAGATCCTTGGCCGTCTTCACCAGGAGGACCGTGTCGTTAAAGTGGCCCGCCCCAATCAGAATGTCAGGGTTCTTCGCCTTAATCACCGTCATCGGCGAGGAGATGTCGGTCACCCCCACGGGGTACGCCTCGTGGTAGACGATCTGGAAGCCCTGCCGCTTCGCCTCCTCCACCGCCCCTTTCAGGGCCGCCTGGGAGAAGAGGTCGGTGTCGCCAATCAGGGCCACGGTCTTCGGCCTGGGCTCCAGGGTGGCGGCCACCTTCAGGATATCCCGGCAGTAGAAGCTGGCCGGCGAGAGGAGGCCGAACATGTACTTGAAGCCCCGGGTGAAGATCTCCTCTGCCGCCCCGTTGGCCTGGACCATGATGACCCGGTACCGCTCGCTGACGGCGGAGGCGGCGAAGGTGGGCTGGCTGGCATAGGGGCCTAAGAGGAAGTGGACCCGGTCCTCGGTGATCAGCTTTTCGGTCAGCTTGGCGGCGGTATTCGCGTCGCTCTGGTCGTCGTAGTAGCGCATGTCCAGCCTGTAGACCTTCCCCCCGACCTTCACCCCCTTCTTGTTGATCCACTCGATGGCCAGGTCATAGCCATCCTTCGTTAGCTTCCCCTCCGGCGCCAGCTTCCCCGTGAGCGACAGAGGGGCGCCGATCCGGATCACCGTCTCCTCGGGGCGGGAGCAGGCGCCGAGGAGCAGGAGACCGGCGATGAAGCTTCCCCACCGCTTGAACCATTTGTCCCTTCTAAGCATCGGATGATCCCCCTCCCTCAAAAAAGGCAGCCATGTTCGGGAGCTGGTCCAGCTTCCAGATCTTCTCGAGAAGCAGAGACCGCCGCTCCGGAGGAGCGACGCGCCCGGCCAACCGGTGGAACTTGGTCGAAAGCTCCTCCCAGGTCAAGGGGTTTCGGAAATCGCCTTTGGCATACTCCACGGTGGCCTGATACGTCTCCCCGCCTTCGACGGTGACCTCGACGATGGAAGGCCACTTCTCCGGGTACACCCCGGCGAAGGCCTCCTCCCGACGAAGCTCGATCTTGGGGAGAAGCTGAAGGATCACCGGATCCTTCAGGCGCTCCTCGGAAAAGGCCTCCAGCCCCACCTCGCCGTAGATCAGGGCGGTGGCAACGCAGAAGGGGAGGTGGAACTTGGCCGCGTAGGGGCCTGAAAGCTCCACCTTCTCCAAAAGGTCCAGGGCGGCAGGGTACGGCCGGACCAGGACCTTCTTGATCTGCTCAGGTGGGAACCGATGTTCCCCTCGAAGGGTCAGGGCCGCATCAATGGAGGAGTGGGTGTGGTAGCAGGCGGCGTGGACCTTGAAGGAGGTCTCGGTGATCCTGAAGCCCTCCCCCAGGCCCCGGGTCAGCTTTTCCAGGTCAAAGGCCTTTGAAGTGGCCCTTAAGAACCCTTTCTCCCCCTCGAAGATCCCCTTGGCGGCCGTAAAGCCCTTTTCGGCCAGGAGGGCGGAAAGGATGCCGTCGGCAGCTGCCTTGGCCGGGTGGAGCTGCTTGGACATGGCCCCATCCTTCAAGAACTCCCACAGGCCAGCGGCCTGGGTTCCGGCACTCCCTAAAGCCGAGACCAGTTGTTCACCCTTTAAGCCGAGGAGCTTTCCCGCCGCAGCGGCTGCCCCGAAGGTTCCGCAGGTGGCCGTCGTGTGCCAGTACTCGTAGTGGGAAGGGCCGGCCGCCTCTCCGACCCTGATCGCGACCTCGTAACCGATGACCAGGGCCGTCAAGAATTCCTCCCCCGAACAGCCTTCCCTTTCGGCCATCGCCAGGGCCGTCGGGATGACGGGTGCACCCGGGTGGAGGATCGAGGACGGATGGAGGTCGTCCATCTCCAGGACATGAGAGGAGGCGGCGTTCACCAGGGCTGCCAGGAATGGCGAGGAGCGGGAGCCGTCAGGGATCAGGGTAGCCTCAGGCTCCCCTCCCAGCTCCTTCACCACCTCCAGCATGATCCGGGTCGGCCGCTCTAAGGATCCGGCGATGGCCGACCCGAGCCAGTCGAGGAAGCAGCGCTTCGCCGCCTCGACGGCCTCGGAAGGAAGCTGAGCATAATCGGTCTCGACGATGAATTCGGCGAGCTTCCCTGAGATAGATCCAGGCATGTCATATCTCCTCTGGAGGCGATCAGCCCTCAGCGGTCGGCTCTCAGCCTGACTTCTCTTCAAAGCTGACGGCTGAAGGCCCCATTATTTCCTGGCATTTCACGGCGGGATCGGGCCCACCATGTCAACAGCGAACAGACCCAACCCGGGGTTGGCTGGTGACTGAAAGCTGACGGCCGATGGCTGATGGCTCATTATGGCTGATGGCTCATTCGTAAAGTTTTTTGATGGTGATCGCGTCCGTCGGGCATTTTTGCAGGCAGAGGTCACAGAGGATGCACTCGTCTTCGGCCTCGGGGACCACGTCTGCGACCGACGATGAGTCAGGCCAAGCGAAGATGCTCACCGGGCAGATCTCGACGCACGCCCGACAAGGCTGCCCGGCCCGGCACCGCTCGTCATTGACGATGACCTCGATGAACATCCCCACCTGAAGGCTGACGGCTGAAGGCCGATGGCTCACTTTTTAGAGGCACCGCCTGACCAGGGAGACGATCTCCGAGAACTCCTCGGCCACCAGGACACCGGCTCCCTTCAAGCGTTCGATCTTCCCCTTCGTGCTTCCCGCCTCCCCCTCGACGATGACGGCGGCATGACCGAAGCGGACCCCTGGCATCTCGTCGGCGAAGCGGCCGGCCACGAAGGCCACGATGGGAAGCCTCGGCCTTCTCTCCTTGAGAAAGTCGGCCAAGCGTTCTTCGGCGTTCCCCCCAGGTTCACAGAACAGGACAACCGCCTTCGTCTCGGGATCCTGCTCGTAGAGGGGAATGAGATCGGCGAAGGTCGAGCCCACGATGGGATCTCCTCCAACGCTGATACAGGTCGTTTGACCGATCCCGTGAAGCGTCAGGAGGTTCGCGATCTCCGTCGTCATCCCCCCGCTTCGAGAGAGGATCCCGACCGGCCCCGGCGTATAGGCCCGCCGGACATCCTCGGCCGGACCCCCCGCAATCCCTACCTTGGTCCTCTCGACGCTGATCAGGCCCATAGAATTGGGGCCAATGACCGTGGCCCCGGTCTCCCGGGCCAGACTGACCACCTCCACCACATCCCTTCGGGGGACCCGCTCCGTCAGGATGACCAGGAGCCTGATCCCGTTCACGAGGGCTTCAAAGGCGGCATCCTTGACAAAGGGAGGAGGGACCGAGATGACCGAGGCCTCGGCCTGATGCTCCCTCAAGGCGGCTCGCACCGTATCATACACCGGGACCCCGTGAACGGAAAGCCCTCCTTTTCCCGGCGTCACCCCTGCGACAACCTGGGCCCCGTAGTCGAGGGAGTCTCTGACAAAATTTGCCGCCTCCCTGCCCGTGATCCCCTGGACGATGATCCTGGTCTGTTCATCGGCTAAGATGGCCATGACAGTGGGCTTAAAAAGACCGATGTCTTCCGGTGATGCCTGAAGACCTGGACCAGGGCCTTGACGATCTCCCTTTCCGTCGCGCAGGCCTTAACACCCTCGAGGGTGATCGGCATCAGGCTCTCCCACGTCTCCAAGGCCACCGTCCCTCCATCCCGACGCCTCCTTTGTCCTGACGCTCCATTCATAAATGATTTAAACGAGGCTTGTCAATAAGAAGCTCCGGAAATTTCCTTTCGGCCCGACAGGGCTTTGGTGTAGTATTCTTACAACGGGTCTTCGGGAGAGGGGGGAAAGCATGCACCCAAGGAACAGGGGGGTTCTACGAAGGAGGCTTCAGGAGAAGCCGATCCTTGTCGTCCCGGCGGCCTATGACATGGTCTCGGCGAAGCTGGTCGAGGAGGCCGGCTTCGAGGCTGTTTACCTCTCCGGGTACGGTCAGGCCGCCTCCCACCTCGGCATGCCGGATGCCGGCCTCATGAGCTTCCCTGAGGTCCTGGAGCGACTCCGGCACATGGCGAACGCCGTGAAGATCCCCGTCATTGCCGATGCCGACACGGGCTATGGCGGGGTCCTGAACGTCCGGAGGACGGTCCGGGAGTTCGAGCAGGCCGGGGCGGCGGCCATTCAACTGGAGGACCAGGAATGGCCCAAGAAGTGCGGTCACACCCCTGGGAAGAGGGTCATCGAGGCCGAAGAGATGGTGGCGAAGATCGAGGCGGCGGTTGAGGCCAGGCAAGATGACGATCTCCTGATCATCGCCCGGACCGATGCCCGGGGGGTTCTCGGCCTGGACGAGGCGATCCGGAGGGGGAGGCTCTACGAGAAGGCAGGGGCCGATCTTCTGTTCATCGAATCCCCTCAGACAGTGGAAGAGCTGAAGATCATCGGGGGAAGCTTCCAGGCCCCTGTCATGGCGAATATGGTTGACGGGGGGCTGACCCCGCTTCTTCCGGCAAAAGAGCTGGAGGCCCTCGGTTTCAAGATGGTCGCCTATGCCGTGACGACGCTCCTGGCCGCCGCCCAGGCGGTCCGGGAGGCCCTTCACCACCTGAAGGCCACCGGCTCGACGGAAGGCCTGACCGGGAGGCTGATGCCCTTCCAGGACTTCGATCGTCTCATCGGGTTCCCGGAGGTCCGGGCGTTTGAGCACCGCTTTCACCAGCGGCTGGGCGGGAGATGATCGCGTTCGAGATCACCTACCGGGATCCGCGCTCAAAGGCCCGGGTGGGACGGCTACGGACGGCCCACGGGGAGGTGGAGACGCCAGCCTTCCTCCCGCTGGCGACCAAGGGGGCCGTGCGGGCCTTGTCGTCTGAGGAGCTGAGGGCCATCGGGGTCCAGATCCTCATGGCCAACACCTACCATCTCTTCCTGCAACCCGGACCGGAGATCATCCGGGAGGCCGGAGGCCTCCACCGCTTCATCGGATGGGACGGCCCGATCATGACTGACTCCGGGGGCTTCCAGGTCTTCAGCCTCTGGTACGGCCATGTCGCCGACGAGATCAAGGGACGGAGGAGCCACCCCGAGGATCGGGAGGCCACCGTGGTCCGGGTTGAGGAGGATGGCATCCTCTTCAAATCCTATATTGATGGCTCCCTCCACTGGTTCAGCCCCGAGACCTCCATGCAGGTCCAACACGCCCTTGGATCGGATATCGCCGTTGTCCTGGACGAGTGCACCCCCTATCATGCGACCTATGACTACACGAAGAGGAGCATGGAGCGGACCCACCGCTGGGCCATCCGGTCCCTGAAGGCCCATGAGAAAGCAGGGATGATGGATCGCCAGGCCCTCTTCGGGATTGTCCAAGGTGGGGTCTATCGGGATCTCCGGGAGGAGAGCGCCCGCGTCATCACCTCCCTCCCCGTCCAGGGGATCTGCATCGGAGGGTCGTTAGGCAAGGACAAGGAAGAGATGTCCCGGGTGGTGTCGTGGGTCGTTCCCTTCCTGCCCGAGGGGAAGCCCAGGCACCTTTTGGGGATTGGGGAGCCGGACGACCTCGTCCACGGGGTGGAGCAGGGGATGGACCTCTTCGACTGCGCCTTCCCCACCAGGCTTGGCCGGCACGGCATGCTGCTTGTCAAGGGGATGCCCCGGTTCAGGATGGATGTGACAAAGGGAGCCTTTGCCAAGGACCTTGGCCCGGTTGACCCCGACTGCTCCTGCATGACCTGCCAACGGTACACCAGGGCCTACCTCCACCACCTCTTCAAGGCTGGGGAGCTGACCGGGGTCCGGCTGGCCACCCTCCACAACCTCGCCTGGATCCTGAAGCTCCTCCAGGACATGCGGGAAGCGATCAAGGAAACCCGCTTCCAGGAATGGAAGGAACATCTCCTGAAAGGAGAGGTCCTGGCCGAAGGGAAAGGGCAAGGGCGCTGACGATGATCCTCGTTGACGAGACCCAGTGTCGGAAGGTGGCCGAACGGTTGAAGGCTGTAAGGGTCCGTGACCTCTTTCCCGAGCCCCCGACCGAGGAGGAGAAGCGCCGGAGGGCAAACTTCTGGTTCTACGTGGTCGCCATCTGCCATCAAACGGGGGGGCTCCAGGGGAGGCTCGGAGGAAGAGGGCTCCGCGGATGGGATTACCTCCACGCCTGCGCCGAGCGGGCCTACCAGGAAGATCCAAACATCTTCACCGCTCAGCGGATATGCCAGCTCGCCCCGGAGGAGCTAAAGCGGCTCTTCTCCGACGACCTCAATCCCTCCACCTCGACGCTGGAGAGAATCGGGGAACGGCTCCACCTCCTCCGGGAGGCCGCCCTCTCCCTCCTCCACTGGTACAAAGGGGATGTCTGGGAGCTTTACGAACGATCCGATGGTCGCTTAAGCGGCGGGACCGGTCTCCTGAACCTCCTCTCCCAGTTTGAGGCCTACCGGGACCCCCTCCGGAAGAAGACGTATCTCCTCTTGATGATCCTCTGGGCCTCGAAGATCTGGAGGTTCAGGGACCTGGAGGCCCTGAAGTTTCCTGTGGACAACCACCTGATGCGGGTGGCCCTCCGGGCAGGGATGGTTCGTGTCGAGGACGAAGGGCTTCAAGGGCGCCTGCGGGCACCGGGGGAGGTCAGCCAGGAAGAGGAGCGATCCCTCCGCGAGGCTGTCCAGCGGGCGGGGGATCTGCTGTGCGACGCCTCGGGCCGGACCGTCTTCGAGCTGGACACGATCCTGTGGCACATCGGCCGGAGCTGCTGCTTCTCTGCCCATCCCCCGATCTGCGGCCCTCGCGCCGCCGTGCATCCCTGCTTTAAGCGAGAGACCTGTTCGTTGATCCGCGACACGGATTATCGGTGCCCCGATGCCTGCCTTTTAGACGGCACCTGCCTGGGGAGCCTCGACGAAGCTTACGCAACCTTCAAAGAACCCCAGGTCGAGACCCACTACTATTAGAGCCGTTGGCTTCGAAGCTTTCCTTGACCTCCCAGGTACAGACCACGGCGTCCTTCCCGGCCTGCTTCGCCCGGTACAGGGCCCGATCCGCCAACTCCAAGAGATCGGTGGGCCTGGTCCACTGGTCCAGGGGATAACTCGACACCCCCTGGCTCACCGTCAGGGGGAGGAGGGGGGCGATCCCGGGGAAGGGATGGGATCGGACGACCCTTCGGATCCGCTCGGCCTGGATCTTGGCGCCCTTGCCCTCGGTCATGGGCAGGAGGAGGACAAACTCCTCACCCCCATACCGGGCAAAGAGGTCGCCCTGCCGGATGGTCCCCTGAACCACCCGGGCCAGCTCCTTCAGCACCAAATCCCCCTGGGCATGGCCGAAGCGGTCGTTCACCTTTTTAAAGTCGTCCACATCCAGCATGATGCAGGAGAGGGGATGCCCGTGCCGTCTCGCCCGTTCAGCCTCCTCCTCGAGCTTCCGGAAGAGGAACCGGCGGTTATACACCTGGGTCAGGTCATCAATCAGGGTGAGCCGCTCCAGGTTCAGGTTGGCCAGCTCCAGGCTCTCGAAGAGGTGGGCGTTCTGGAGGGCGATGGCGGCGACCTCGGCGATCAGTTGGCAGAGCTGAAGCTCCCGGGCCGTGAAGGGGTGTCCCGCCCGGGCCATCCGAAGGACGAGGGTCCCGACCACCGTCCCCCGGAGGCTGATGGGCAACACCAGGAGGGAGCGAAACCCCAGGGCCAGGAGCTGTCCACGCACACCGGTCATGAGAGGGTCCTGGGCTACGTCATCCACGATCAGAGGCCGCCGACGGCGGATTGCTTCAAGGATCTCCGGGTAGCGCTCCAAGGAGATGGGAAGGTGCGTGATCCTGGGATCATCGTGGGAGGCCACCACGTACCCGACTCCCCCTTCCCCGATGACGACCAACGAACAGCGACTGGCATTCAAAAGCCCCGCCACCCGTTCCACGATGAGGTGAAAGATCTCGGAGGGCCGGAGGGTGGAGGCGACGGCCTTGGACAGCTCTAGGACCTGGGCAAAGTCCCGCTGACGCTGCTGGACCTCGTCGTACAACTGCTTAGCCCGGAGGTGGGCCCTGACCCGGGCCAAAAGCTCGCTCGAATCCACCGGCTTGGCCAGGTAATCATTCGCCCCGGCATCCAGGCCCCGGACCCGATCCTCTAGACTTTCCCGGGCCGTGAGGAGCACCACCGGGATCGGCTGGGTGGTCTTGTCCTCTTTTAAGAGACGACAGACCTGAAGCCCGTCCAGGTTTGGCATCACCACATCGAGGAGGATCAGATCCGGGTTCCGCTCACGGGTCAAGGCCAGAGCCTCCTCGCCGTTCTTGGCTTCTATGGCCGTGTACCCATGGGCCTCCAGGTGATCCCGGATGATCTGTCGCGTCAAGGGTTCGTCATCAACGATGAGAATGGTCGCCACGGATCACGACCTCCCTTGAAGGACTTTGAGAAGCTCGATCAGCAGGCCATCCCGACGGGCGACGACCTCTTCAGCTTTCCCGGGAGGGTACTCGAAGAACCCGGCCCCCGTCTTGATCCCGAGCCGGCCTTTCGAGACCGGATCACCTAAGGCCTTCGGGGGATCCGGTGAGCGGTTCAGCTCGGCCATCAGGTACGTTGAAACGTTGTAGAAACTGTCTAAGCCCCCTAGGTCAATCAACTCGAAGGGCCCCACCACTGCCCACCGGAACCCCATCCCCTTCTTTAACACGGTATCCAGATCCTTGGCCGAGGCCACCCCCTGCTCGTAAAGATGAAAGGCCTCCCGGAGGAGGGCAAACTGGAGCCGGTTGGCGAGGAAACCTTTAACCTCTCTCCTCAGACGAACGGGGGCCTTTCCAATCCGCTGGGAGAGGGCATACACGGTCTCCACCGCCTCGGGGGAGGTGTCATCGCCGGGGATGACCTCGACCAGGGGGATGAGGTGGGGAGGGTTGACCCAGTGGAGGCCGACCACCCGACCGGGATCCTGGGTGGCCGAGGCGATTTCGGTAATGGAGAGACCGGAGGTATCGGTCGTCAGGATCGCCTCAGGGAGGAGCCGGTCTAGCTCCCTGAAGATCTCCTGCTTGAGATCCAGCCGCTCGGGAACATTCTCGCTGACGAACTGGCAGCCGTCCAAGGCCTCAGCCAGATCCGTCGTGGCTCTGATCCGACGGCAGGTCGCCTCCACCTCATCAGGGGAGAGAACCCCCGCCTGCTGAAGCGATCGGCAGGCCCCATGGATGATCGCGAATGCCCTGTCAAGGCTCTCCCTTCGTCTGGCCTGGAGGCTGACCTCGTAGCCGGCCCTGGCAAACGTTAGGGCGATGCCGGAGCCCATGGTGCCGGCCCCTATCACCGCCACCTGTTTGATCTCCTCCACGGTTAGGATCCGCCCCATCTCCCCCTCTCAAATTGCCGATTGCGGATTGCCAATTTCGGATTTCGGATTGAAAGACGGGTGCATTCTTCCAAAATCCGCAATCCCCAATCCCCAATCCCCAATCCTGGTCGCTAGTCCATCAGGATGCCGCCGTTGACCTCGAGCGTTTCGCCGGTGATAAACGCCGCGGCGTCGGAGGCCAGGAAGGCCACGGCCTCGGCGATGTCTTCGGCCTGGACGAATCGTCCCAAGGGGATGTTTGCCTTGATCCGCTCTTTGATCTCGGCCGGCCAGTCGGCCGTCATGGCCGTGTCGGCCGGGCCGGGGTTGACAGTATTCACCGTGATCCCATACGGGGCCCACTCCTTGGCCAGCCGCTTCGTCAGGGCGATCACCCCCCCCTTGGAGGCCGTATAGTGGGCGCCACAGTAGGAGCCCCCCGTCCGGCCGGCGACGGAGGCAATATTGATGATCCGGCCAACCCCCCTTCCCTTCATGGCCGGGAAGGCCGCCTGGCAGCAGAAGAAGAGCCCCTTCAGGTTCACCCCCAGGATCCGGTCCCACTCCTCCTCCGGGATCTCCTCGGCCGGTGTCCCCTTCCAGATCCCGGCGGCGTTCACCAGGATGTCGAGGCGGCCGAAGTTCTTCAGGGCGGCGTTCACCATTTCCTCGACCTCAGGTCTCCTGGAGACATCCACGCGATAGGCCAGGGCTTTCGCGCCGAGCTTCTCCACCTCCTTGACCGTCTCTACCGCTCCCGCCAGGTTCAGATCGGCACACAGGACGGCTGCCCCCTCCTTCGCGAACCGGAGGGCGATGGCCCGCCCCATCCCGCTCCCTGCCCCTGTCACGATCGCTACCCTCCCTTGGAAGCTCATGGGTCTCCCTCCTAGTCCACGGGCTGCAACAGATATTTGACCCCTTCCTTCGCCTCCAACTGTCTGAAGCCTTCCTCCCATCGGGTGATCGGGAGGACGGCCGAGATCAACGGCCTGGTCTTGATCATCCCCTTGGCCATGAGCGACAAGGCCCGTCCCCAGGTCACCCAGATATGGCCGTAGATCCCAATCACCTGAAGCTCCTTCATGGGGATCAATTCGTTCTCGGCGTCGAAGGTCTTCCCGTAAAGGCCGACCATCCCTAAAGCCCCTTGACGGCGAAGGGCCTTCAGGCAAGCATTATAGGACTGGGGGGCACCGGCACACTCGAAGGCGATGTCCACCCCTTCCCCGCCTGTAAGATCGAGGGCAACGTTCACCACGTCCTGCGCGTTGACGTTGATGATGTGATCCGCCCCCAGGCTCCTGGCCAGCTCCAGCCTGGCTTTGTCCTGAGAGGTGCCGGCGACGAGGACTGTCGCCCCCTGGGCTTTCGCCACCTGGAGGATGAGAAGCCCGATGGTCCCCACCCCGCTGACCAGGACCGTATCGCCGGCGGCGACCGGTACCCGCTCAATGGCACTGTGGACGGCGACCGAGGCCGGCTCCGTCATGGCCGCCGAGAGATCGTCCACCTCCTCGGGGATCTTGTGGACGATCTGATGGGGGACGACGATGTATTTGGTGAAGGCCCCGTTCACCCCGAAGCCGATCCCCCGCCGCTCCCGGCACATGGCGATCGAGCCCGTGAGACAATACCGGCAGCGGCCGCAGGTCACGGCCGAGGTCTGGGCAACGACCCGATCCCCGGGTGAGAGCCAATTCACGCCCTCCCCCACTTCGGCCACCACCCCGGAGAACTCGTGACCCAGGATGACCGGCGGCCGGTTGGGGAACTCATCGTAGTAGATGTGGAGGTCCGTCCCGCAGATCCCTGCCGCCCGGACCCGGATCTTCACCTGGCCCGGACCGACCTTTGGCTCCGGCATGTCCAGGACTTCGATGTTCCCGATCCCCTTCTTGGTCTTCACCACCGCCTTCATGATCTGACCCCTTTCTCCCTAAAAATGCCGTAATAGACCTCCCCGGCGTTCCGGCGATCCTCCCTCCCGAGACCATCCTGTTGGATGAAGGTATAAGATCCTCCCGATCCTGTCAATTGGAAAACCATGAGAGGACAGGGCTATTCTATCTGGCAGATCAGGAGAAAGGCCTCGTGACCGTGATATGGGGTCAGATCAGAAACGCCTTGACAGGGTGTATGTAGAGGGTGAATGTCGGCGCACCCTGCAGTCCGATGACAAAGCGGGGATCTGGTATCTGTACCAGTTGGATTTTCGCTAAGCGATGAAGGAGGGATACGGAAATGAAGACACGAATGAGAATTGGACTGATGAGCGTGCTGGTCGTTGTTGGAGGGCTTGTCCTTCCAGGGCCGGGGTTGGCGTGTGTCTTTGGGGGGCCGGTCAAAATTGAGGACTTAGCCCGGATGGCGGACACTATCCTCCTTGGGAAAGTGGTTGATCAAAAAAGCTATTTTGGTGTGGACGGTGACATTTATACCGACTTCACCATCCAGGTGGAGGCGGATCTGAAGAACCCCTCCACTCCGGCCCAGGTCATCGTGACGGCCTTCGGGGGCCGGGTAGGCAACTTGATAGCTGGGGACACATGTGCTGCTGGGTTGTCGCTGAACGAGCGGTTTCTGCTCTTTTTGAAGCGGGATCCCTCAATGCTAACACTGCTGGCTCCCACACGCCTTGGGGCGTATTGGGTCAAAGATGACAAGGTCTGGGGACCGAATTTGGATTGGCTGTATGGTCAGGGCACTGCGATCCCGCTTCCGGAGTTCATTGCCCAGATCCAGGCCGCCCTCACGCCCTGACAGGTAGTTCTTGAAGAAAAGGAGGTTGACCATGGACCGATACAGAATTCCGATGGTGTGCGCCAGGCGGGGGAGGGGGGCAACCCCCAGGGGACCGCTGCGATCCGAAGGCTGCCAATAACGATGTTACCGTCATCTCTACCAAGCACGTCCATCTTCCGGCAGATTGGCGGCCACGGATTGATGCGGCGGCTGCGACCTGGACCGCCTTGCCGCCCCAGTTCCAGTTTGTGCCCGCAGCCACGGATGCAGAACGAGGACGCGCTAACGATCAGTTTAATATGATTTCAAGGGACCGTTCAATCAGCTAAAGCCACCACTTGCACAAACTTTCACTCAATACGACTTGAGGCAAATCACAACACCATCCGGCATCAACAACCCCTCCACTACCAACTTGAGTTTCGGTAGGATCCTGAGGGATGGGAATGTTCACCCAAGCATGATGAGGGAGAGCATCCGCCCGGTCTTGGGCTTCTCGGCCCGGTAGGAGTAGAAGAGGTCCGGACGGCAGGCGGTGCAGAGACGGGTGGGGAAGAGATGCTCCGGCAGGACCCCGGCCTCCTGGAGGATCCTCTGGTTCACCCTGGAAAGATCCAGGAGGAACCGTCCACCCTGTTTTTGGACAACAAAGGTCTGCCATGCGGAGACGGCCTGGGCCAGAGGTCGGATCACCGCCTCGTCCACCTCGTAGCAGCACCCCCCGATCCCCGGTCCGAGGATGGCTAAAAGATCGCCGGGGGCTGTGCCGTAGGTTTGAGCCATGGCCTTGACCGCCTTCTCGGCGATCCGCTTTACAGTGCTCCGCCAGCCTGCATGGACCGCCCCGATGGCCCTTCGTCGGGGATCGAAGAGGAAAAGGGGGAGGCAATCGGCCGTCGTGATGGTCAAGGCCAGCCCCGGTTGGTCAGTGATCATCGCATCGTATCCGGCCCCATCGTCCAGGAGGAGGGGGGGGAAGCCCTTTCGCCGGGTGAGCTCTTCCCCTATCACCAACACCCCATCCCCGTGGACCTGCCGGACCCGGACTACCCTGGAGGGGTCAACGCCCAGGGCGGAGAAGAAGCGTCTCCGGTTCTCCTTGACCGCCTCCGGATCGTCGCCAACGCTTAAGCTCAAGTTCAAGGAATGGTAAGGGGGGCGGCTCACTCCCCCTTCCCGGGTGCTAAAGGCATGGATCACTCCGGCCTCCGCCAGGACCTCATGCTGGAGGAAGCCGGGTGACCTCCGGATGATGATCGCTTCACCTTTCATCCCCACAGCCTACGTCTCAAGTCTCCGTCGGTACGCCTCGACCAGACGGTCTTTCCCCGAAAAGAGGTGATCCCACGGAAAGACCTCCTCCAGGGGCCGCGGCCGGAGGGCGAAGAACTCCGGGTTCAGGAACCATTTACGAAAGGCCCGTTTCCAGTCACCCTGCTCCGCCAGGGCTAAGCGCAACAGGACGGAGGCCCGCCGATCGGCCCTGGCCAGGACACCCTGCAGATACGCCCACTTCGGAATATCGTGCGTGACGCGGATCCCCTGGGACCGGAGGGCCCGGGCGATCTTCTTGATCCGCTCCTCCAGGAGGCCCCCCTCCGCCATCGGGACCCACTGGAAGACGGTCCAGGCCCTTGGCACGAAGGTCTGGAGCGACACGACGATCTCCCCCAACCCCAGCGATCCCTGGCGATGCTTCAGGAGATGATGTCTCACCTGCTTGACCAGGCGGGGGATGGCCGAGATGTCCTCCTCCCGCTCCGCCGGCAGGCCGATCCAGAAGGAGAGCCGTAGATGCCTTGTCCCGGAGGAAAGAACCCGATCTGCCGCGTCGAAGAGTTCCTGGTCGCCCATCGGGATGCCGATCAGGCGCCTGAGCCGCTCCGTCCCCGCCCCGACCTCGAGAAGATCCGGTCGCCGTTCAGCCTCCGGTAATGCAAAGTTGAGACCTTCTGGGGGAAGGGGGAAGGGGGAAGGGTTGACCGGCAGGGGTGCACCCCCTTCGACGGTGACCTCAGCAACTGTCCCATCCTCTCTATAGAACACTTTGTACAATCGCGGGATATAGACGCCGGGACCCTCAAGGGTCCGACCGTTCTTTAAAGCATCCCAGGCTCGATCATCGAGGAAGACGAGATCCACAAAAGGGGCCAGGGGTTCGGGGTTCCTCCTGGCGCAGGGCCCCTCCAGGGCTACAAGGGGCCATCCCTCCTGGCGCTCAGAGGCCAGAAGGGGGAAGCCAGCCTGCTGGAGGAACCGAAGGACGTTCAGGCAATCCCCCTCCCGGGAGAGGAAGAAGGCCATAACGTCGAACGCCAAGAGGCGCCGGTCAGGGGGTCGCTCCTCCTCAAGGAAGAACCGCTCAAAGGTTAGGTTGGGGAGGGCGGCCAGGCGGGCGGAGAAGGCTTCAAAGCCCTGGTCAGCCATCCCCACCGCTTCCGTATTCGGGTAGGCAAGGGCCACGGTGACCGTTGAAGACATCCCCCCTTGGCCCGCATCCTCCCGCTGAGGGATCCATAGAGCTTAAGCTGTTCGATCACTCGATCTGGCGCCTCAAGAACGTGGGGATGTCCAGCTCCTCTTCATCGAGGTCATCGAGGCGGGGGAGCGGCTCCCTCTCCAGTGACCGACGGAAGGGATCTTCCCGCTCCAGGGCCCGGGCAGCCGTCTTGAGCTCAGCGATCCTCCCGTTCTCCTCGACGGAGGGCTCCGGCGGTTCAAAGCCGGTGGCGATGACGGTCACCCGGACCTCATCCTGCATCTTCTCGTCAATGACCGCGCCGAAGATGATATTGGCCTCCGAATGGGCCGACTCGCAGATCGTCGAGGCCGCCTCGTTCACCTCGTAGAGGGAGAGGGCGGGGCTGCCGGTGATGTTGATCAGCACCCCCTTGGCCCCCTTGATGGAAACATTCTCCAGGAGGGGGCTGTTGATGGCCCCTTGGGCGGCCTCCACGGCTGCATTCTCGCCGGAGGCCTTGCCTGTTCCCATCATGGCGATCCCCCGTTCGGCCATGATGGTCCTGACGTCGGCGAAGTCCAGGTTGATCAGACCCGGGACGACGATCAGGTCCGAGATCCCCTGGACCGCCTGTCTCAAGACCTCGTCGGCCAGTTTGAAGGCCTCCACCATCGGGGTGTTCCGGTCCACCACGCTGAGGAGCCGCTGGTTCGGGATCGTGATCAGGCTATCCACCGTCTCCTTGAGTTCCTTCAACCCCCGCTCGGCTTGGGCCGCCCGGACCCGCCCCTCGAAGAGGAAAGGCTTCGTGACCACCCCGACGGTGAGAATGCCCAGCTCCCTGGCCAGGCTGGCCACGATGGGGGCTGCCCCCGTTCCCGTCCCACCCCCCAAGCCTGCCGTGATGAACACCATGTCGGCCCCCTCGAGGAGGCTCAAGATCTTGTCGGTGTCCTCGATGGCCGCCTTCCGACCGACCTCGGGATTCGCCCCAGCCCCCAACCCTTTGGTCAGCTTCTCGCCGATCTGGAGCTTGACCGGCACGGGCGAAGCCTTGAGGGCCTGGGCATCGGTGTTGATGACGATGAACTCCACCCCGTTCATGGAGGAGCTTATCATCCGGTTGACGGCGTTCGAGCCACCGCCGCCAATCCCGATGACCTTAATCCTCGCCATCCTCTCCGGCTCGATCTCCAAGTCAAACGGCATCCCTCACCTCCTTACCGCCAAGAGGCCCTCTGGCCTCCGGCGGTCGCTGAAACCCCCTGCCTCTCTTCATGATCCTTCAAAAAAACTCATTGAACCACTGGCTGACCCTTCGGATCACCCTCCCGAGCAAGGGACCGTCCAAGGGAGACTTGAGACGACGCTTCTTCCGGTGCTGGGCCCCGTAGAGGACCAGGCCAACCCCCGTCGCGTAGATCGGGCTGGACACGACATCCACGAGCCCTCCCACCCCCCAGGGGAGGCCGCGGCGAACGGGGAGGTCAAAGACCTGTTCCCCCAGCTCCGGCAACCCTTCCATCAAGGAAGAGCCCCCTGTGATCACAACCCCTGCGGCCACCCGGCCGAGGTACCCCCCTTTTCTGGCTTCCCGTTCCGCTAAGAGGAGGATTTCCTCCATCCGGGGCTGGATGATCTCGGCCAGCATCCTCCGGGGGAGGACCCGGGATTTCCGGCCTCCAACGCTCATCACCTCAATGGTCTCATGATCCTGGACCAGCGAGGCGAGGGCGCACCCATGCTTTCGCTTGAGCTCCTCCGCCTCATGGGCCGGCGTCCGAAGCCCAATGGCGATGTCCTGGGTGACGTGGTCGCCTCCCAACGCGAGGACCGCCGTGTGCAAAAGGTTCCCTTCGACGAAGACCGCGATGTCCGAGGTCCCCCCGCCGATATCCACCAGGATCACCCCCAGCTCCTTCTCATCGGAGGTCAGCACGGCGAGGCTGGAGGCGAACTGCTGCAGGACGATGTCCTGGACAAAAAGGCCGGCCCGGCGGACACACTTCACAAGGTTCTGGATGGAGGAGGCGGCTCCGGTGACGATGTGGACCTCGACCTCCAATCTCACCCCTGACATCCCCAGGGGCTCCTTAATCCCCCGCTGGTCATCAATGGCAAATTCCTGGGGGAGGACATGGATCACCTCCCTGTCGGGGGGGAGGGCCATGGCCTTGGCCGCTTCGATGACCCGCTCGACATCCTCCCGGCTGACCTCCCGACCCTTCCCGGAGATGGCGATGACCCCCCGGCTGTTCAACCCTTTGATATGGCTCCCGGCGATCCCGACGAAGACGGAGTCCGCCTTGGTGCCGGCCATGAGCTCCGCCTCCTCCAACGCCCGGCGGATCGCCTCCACCGTCGCATCAATGTTGACCACCATCCCCTTCTTCAGCCCTTTGGAGGGGCTGATGCCGATGCCGATCACATCAATCTCCCCCCCGTGGGCCTCAGCGATGATGGCACAGGTCTTGGTCGTCCCCAGATCAAGCCCGACGATCAGGTCGCTCCCCCTGGCCACCCTCTCCTTCCTCCTTCGGCTTGACGATGACCTTTTCCCCAAACCGGAGATCCACGTACTCGTAGGCCGTGAGATTGATCTTGGTGAGGGCCATGACCTGGACAAGCCTCCGGAGCTGATCCTCCAGGTTCTGGGCCTGGAGCCGGATCAAGGGCATGGAGGGTCCAAGCCCCACCGTGTAGCTACCGTCTTCTTCCAGGGTGATCTCCCGGGGCACCCCTCCAACGGCATTGGACGCCTGGAACTCTCGCCAGACGGCAAGGCCCCTCATCACCTCCGGGGAAAGGACCCGCTCCCCGATCCGGTATTGGCGCGGGCTCGGGGCCTTTAAGATCGGGAGAAACACGGCCTCCCCCTCCTCCACCTCGTCGAGGATGACCCCATCAGCGCTCATGAGATAGGCCCTTCCCGACATCAGGATGATCTCCGGCACCCTCTCCGTGACCCGGACGATCAGCGTAAAGGGGAGGCGGCGCTGGACCGTGGCCTCCCGGATCCAGGGGTGCTCGAGCAGCCGTTGGCGGAGCTCCATGAGATTCACCTCCAGGAGACTCCCGTGGGGGGGGAGGTGGAGGCTCGAGATGATCTCTTGAGCCGTGAGCTGCAGGTTCCCTTCAACGACCACCTGGGTGATCTCGAAGTAGGAGAGCCTGAGGAACTGTCTCCAGCCCCACCATGAGAGGAGGCCGGCGAAGAGGAGGGCCAGCCCGATGAGACCGATCCGCCCGACCACCCCTGCCCGACCATGCCGTTTCTTCTCCCTCCCCTTCCTCCGCATCCCCGTCCTCGCGGCTTCAGTCCTCCCCGACCACCTGGACCTCCAGCTCCAGCTCGATCCCCTCCAAAGCCCTGACCCGTTCCCGGATGAGATGGATCAGGGCCAGGACATCCCTGGCCGTAGCCCGCCCCAGGTTGACAATGAAGTTCCCGTGCTTCTCCGAGATCTGGGCATCCCCGATCCGGTACCCCTTTAAGCCCACAGCCTCCACCAGTCGCCCGGCGTAGTCACCGGGTGGGTTTTTGAAGACGGAGCCGCAGGACCGGAACTCCACCGGCTGGGTCCTGTTCCGGTGGAGGAGGTTCTGGGAGATCCTCCGCCGGACCTCGTGGGGATCCTCCTGGTGGAGGCCGAAGGTCGCCTCCACGATGACGGCCCCTTCGGGGAGGGAGAACCGACGATACGAGAACTGGAGCCGGTCTCTGGCCAGAAACAGATCCTTCCCTTCCCTGTCAATGGCCCAGACGTTTGTGAGGGAATCGGCCACGGCCCCGCCGAAGGCCCCGGCGTTCCCCCGGACAGCCCCCCCCACCGTCCCAGGCACCCCCGTCAGGCATTCCAGGCCGGAAAGCCCAACCTTGCTTAAGAAGGCCAGGAGACGGCTCACCCGGACGGCAGCCCCGGCCCGCACCGTCTCCCCTTCCCGCTGAAGCCACCGGAAGTCATCCTGGAGGTTGATGACGATCCCCCGGATCCCTCCATCCTTGACCAACGTATTGCTCCCCCCGCCGATGACCATGCAGGGGAGCCCTTCTTCCCTGACCAAACCGAGGAGGGTCTTGAGATCATCCACGTCTTGAGGGAAAACCATGCAGTCTGCCGGACCGCCGATGGCCCAGGAGGTGTAGCGGCTCATGGGCTCATCGTACAAGACCCGTCCCTTGATGAGCCCCTCCAGCCGCTTAAACCTTTCGCGAAGAGAAGGTGTTGGGTGCTGGACTTTCAAGTCCCTGGTCTCCCCTCTCTCGTCCCCAGCCTCTTCAGGAGTTCCTCACCCACCTTCCAGATATCCCCGGCCCCCATGGTCAGGACCAGGTCCCCTGGCTGGACCAGCTCCAAGAGCCGCTCGGGGATCTCTTCCTTCTCCTGGATGAAGGTCACATGCTTGTGACCGTGGCGCTTCACCCCTTCGGCGATTAAGCGACCGGAAATGCCGGGGATCGTCGGCTCCCCTGCCGGATAGATCTCGGTGACAATCAGCACGTCTGCCCGGGAAAAGGCGGGAAAGAACTCCTGGAGAAGGGCCTGGGTCCTGGTGTAGCGGTGAGGTTGGAAGGTGACCACCGTCCTCCTTCCGAAGCCATCCTTGGCGGCGGCCAGGGTCGCCTGGATCTCCGCCGGGTGGTGGGCGTAATCGTCCACCACCACGATCCCGTTGACCTCCCCCTTCACCTCAAACCGTCGGCCCACCCCCGTGAACTCCTGTAAGGCCTCCGCGATCCGTTGGAAGGGGATGTCCAGCTCCAACCCGACAGCGATGGCGGCCAGGGCATTGGAGACGTTATGGATCCCGGGCATCTGGAGCTTGACCCGCCCCAGCGAATGGTGTTTCAGGAAGACCGTGAACTCCGAACCCATCCCTTTTAACACGATCTCCCTGGCCATCAGGTCGGCCTGGGACCGGACGCCATAGGTGACGAAGCGTTTCTCCACCCGGGGCAGGAGGCTCCTGATGTTCGGC
Source organism: uncultured bacterium (assembly GCA_964535215.1). GTDB lineage: Bacteria > Methylomirabilota > Methylomirabilia > Methylomirabilales > JACQHM01 > JACQHM01. The sequence goes on along the minus strand of CAZHST010000009.1, from coordinate 58,287 downwards.
TGATCGAAGCACAGGATCGCCGAGCCGTAGAAGGGAACCTTGTTGATGAACTGGAGGAAGGTCTCCCGGATGTGTTCGACATCCCGGTAGAAGTCCAGGTGCTCGGCGTCAATGGTCGTGACGACGGCGATGGTAGGGGAGAGCTTCAGGAAGGAGCCGTCGCTCTCGTCGGCCTCAGCCACCAGGAAGTCCCCCTTCCCCAATTTGGCATTCGTTCCCAGGCTGTTCAGTCGTCCGCCAATCACAATGGTCGGATCCAGGCCCCCTTTTGCCAAGACGGCGGCCACCATAGAGGTCGTCGTGGTCTTTCCGTGGGTCCCGGCGACGGCGACGCCATACTTCATCCGCATCAGCTCTGCCAGCATCTCGGCCCTGGGGATGACCGGAATCAGGCGCTGCTTGGCCGAGACCACCTCGGGGTTGTCCTGGGGAACGGCGGAGGAGCGGACCACCACGTCGGCTCCCTGGACGTTTTCGGGGGCGTGGCCGATGAACACCTGGATGCCCAGCCCCTGGAGCCTCTTCGTGATCTCCGACTCCCTCACATCAGAGCCGCTGATCCGGTAGCCCAGGTTGTGGAGGACCTCGGCGATGCCGCTCATCCCCACGCCACCGATCCCCACGAAATGGATGTGCCTGATCTTCTTAAACATGGCTAGGGCGAACGGACGGGCAGAAGCTCCATGACGACATCGGCCAGGCGGGAGGCCGCCTCAGGCTTCCCCAGGACCTTGGCACATCCCCCCATCTCCGCAAGGAGGGAGGGCTTCTCCAGAGCCTCTTGCAGGAAGGCCGCAACGGCCTCCCCGGAAAGCTCTCGATCCAGGAGCATCCTCGCCCCCCCGACCCGGACCAGGACCAGGGCGTTCAGTCGCTGGTGGTCATTGGCGGCATAAGGGTAGGGGATCAGAAGGGCCGGCTTCCCCAAGGCGGCCAGCTCCGCCACCGTTCCAGCCCCGGCCCGGCAGATGCAGAGATCCGCCGCGGCATAGGCCAGGTTCATCTCTCGAAAGAAGGGCTGAACGGAGGCGAGGAACCCCTGAACCTGGTAGGCCCCCTTGACCCAATCCACATCCTGCTCCCCGGCAGCATGGAGGAACTGAATCTCCCCCCGCCAGGGGGAAAGCCGCGGGAGGGCCTCCACGACGGTCAAATTGATCCGGTGTGCCCCTTGACTCCCGCCAAAGACGAGGACGGTCAGGCGGCCTTCCTTCAAGCCGAAACGCTCCCGGGCCCTGGTCCGATCCGCCTGGAGCAGCTCCTCCCGGATCGGGAGCCCGACGACCTCGATCCTCTTGGCCCGGAGGAAGGGGGCTGCCTCTTGAAAGGAGAGGGCCACGATATCCACGAAAGGGGCCAGGAGACGGTTGGCAAGCCCAGGGTAGGCGTTCTGCTCATGGATCAGGGTCGGGAGCCCTTTAAGCGCCGCCACCAGGAGGAGGGGCCAGGAGGCGTACCCTCCCATCCCGACGGCGACCTCCGGTCGAAACCTTCTCAGGATCCTGGACGCCCGGAGAAGGGCCCGGGGCAGGCCTATCAAGGTCTGAACGATCTCGCCCGGGCCCTTGCCCTTCAGGCCCCGGATCGGGATCGTTGTGGAGGCGAAACCTTCCCGGCTTAAGATGTCTCGTTCCACCCCTCGTCCGGCCCCCACGAAGAGGATCTCCACCCCCCCACGCTTTTTCAGCTCCCTGGCCAGGGCAAGAGCGGGAAAGAGATGCCCCCCCGTCCCCCCGCTGGCGATGATTCCCCTCATCCCTTCCCCAAACCGGAGATCGGAGACCAGGGACCGGAAATTTCAGCCTGCCGTCTCCAGTCTCTAGCCCCCCGTCTCTGAGAGGAGATGTTCAAGAGGACCCCGACACCCAGGAGGGTGACGACCAGCGAGGAGCCGCCGAAGCTGATGAAGGGGAGGGGAACACCCGTCGTTGGAAGGAGGCCCACAACCATTCCGATGTTGATGGCGGCCTGAAGGGCGATGGCCAAGGTGATCCCTATGGCAAGGAAGCTCCCGAAAGGATCCGGGGCTCTTAGGGCGATCCGGGTCCCCCGCCAGAGGAGGACGCCGAAGAGGCCGATGACAAACACCGACCCGATGAACCCCATCTCTTCCCCAACGATGGCGAAGATGAAATCGGTATGCGGTTCCGGGAGGTAAAAGAGCTTCTGGACGCTCTCCCCTAGGCCCCTTCCGAGGAGGCCGCCAGGCCCCAGGGCGTAGAAGGACTGATGGAGCTGGTAGAGGGAGCTGGAGGAAGCCTTGGAAGGGTCCAGGATGGCCAGGACCCTCGCCTTGGCATAAGGGTGGGCTGCCACGATCCAGGCGAAGAGGGGGGTGATCCCTAAAAGGGTGAAGGCCAGGTGGGAGATCCGGCACCCTCCGACGAAGAACAGGGAGAAAGCGATCAGGAGAAGGAGGGTTGCCGTCCCGATGTTCGGTTCCAGGGCGATCAGCAGGAAAAAGACCCCCACCACGAGGAGAAGGGTGAGGAAGCCTTCCACCCTTGCCACCCGCTCTGATCTCCTGGCAAAGAAGCGGGCCAGAAACACGATCAGGGAAAACTTGGCCAGCTCTGAAGGCTGGAACGAGAGGCCGGCGAAGCGAAGCCATCGCCTTGCCCCGTTGATCTTGATCCCGACCCCGGGCACCAGGACCAGAAGGAGAAGGAGCAAAGAGCCTATGAGGAGGATGGGGGCATAGCGCTCCCAGGATCGGTAATCCACGTTCATGGCCAGAAGCAGCCCCATCGTTCCCAGAAGCACCCAGAGGATCTGACGCTTTAAGAAAAAGGCCGGATCGTTGAACCGCTCCTGGGCCTGGATGGCGCTGGAGCTGTAGATCATCACGATCCCGATCCCGACCAGGATGAAAGCCGTCACCCAGAGGGTCTTGTCGTACCGCTGTTCCATCGCTCACTGCCAGCGTTCAGCCATCAGCCATCAGGATTCCACCACCCACCGGCTACGAGGGATGAGCCTTAAGCTGACGGCTGTAAGCTTCCGGCTGACTGCTCATTTTGAGGACGGCCTGCTTAAAGCGGTAGCCCCGGTCCTCGGCGCTTGTGAACATATCGAAGCTTGCACATCCTGGTGAGAGGAGCACGGCATCCCCAACCCTGGCAGCCGCCGCGGCTTTCGCCACCGCCTCCTCCATGGAGTCAGCCTCCTCCACAGGGACGAGGCCGTCAAGGGTAGCCCTGATCTTCTCCCGGGCCTCCCCCAGGAGGATCAGGGCCTTGACCCGGTCTCGCACAAGGGGCTTTAAGGGGGTGAAATCCTCCCGTTTGTCCCGCCCCCCGGCGATGAGGATAACGGGGCTCTCAAAACCCTCCAGGGCCTTCACGACGGCGAACACGTTGGTGGCCTTCGAGTCGTTGTAATAGCGGACGCCGTCAATCACACCCACGAACTCCAGGCAGTGTTCCCTCCCTGGGAAGGTGCGGAGGGCTTCAGCCATCGCCTCCACCTCCACCTCCAGGGCCGCCGCGGCAGCGGCGGCGGCGAGGGCGTTCTCCACCATGGCCAGGCCAGGGACCTTTAGCTCCCCCACCCGGCAGATCCCCGTGCGCCTCCCCGACCGGGAGAGGAGGAGGACCCCACCGTCCAGGAACGCCCCTTCCTCCACCGGGGAGTGCCGGCTGAAGAGGAGGCGACGGGCCCGCCCATCCTGGGATAACTCTTTGGCCTTTTCGTCATCGGCATTGACGACGGCGAAATCGGACGGCCCCTGGTTCTTGAAGAGAAGGGCCTTCGCGGCGTAGTACTCCTCAACGGACGGGTACCGATCCAGGTGATCGGGGGCAAGGTTCAAGAGGACAGCCCCATGAGGGTGGAAGCGGTCAATGGCCTCGAGCTGGAAGCTGGAGAGCTCGGCCACGACCCAGCCCTCGGGGCCGACCGCAGGAGCCACCTCGGAGAGGGGGGTGCCGATGTTCCCCGCCACCACGACGGGGAATCCAGCCCGCTCCAGGATCCTGCCCAGGATGGTCGCCGTCGTCCCTTTCCCCTTGGTCCCGGTGATCCCGATGAAGCGCGCCCGGCTTGCCTGATAGGCCAGCTCGGCCTCTCCAATGACAGGAACGCCTTTGGCCTTCACTTCTTGAAGGAGAGGCATCCTGAGATCCACACCCGGGCTTGTGACGATCAGATCGGCCCGAAGGAAGGTCTCCGGCCTGTGCCCGCCCGTCTCGATGATGATCCCCCTGGAGCGAAGCGCCCCCATGTCCACGGCAAGGGCCTCGGCCGGCTTCTGGTCGCTGACCGTCACCTGGGCCCCTAAAGAGGCCAAGAGCTTCGAGGCGGCCAAGCCACTCCTGGCCAGCCCCACCACGACTACCCGCTTCCCCTTCAGATCCAACATCTTAGGAAAGCCTTCAGCGATCAGCTCTAACGTCGCCAGTTGGGGTTCCTTCCCTTTAACGACCGCCTCTTCTCGTCATCGGAGCTTCAGCGTCGTCAACGAAATCAAGGCCAGGATGAAGGAGATGATCCAGAACCGGACGATGATCTTTGGCTCCGCCAGGCCGTTTAGCTCATAGTGATGATGGATGGGGGCCATCCTGAAGACCCGCTTCCTGGTGGTCTTGTACGAGAAGACCTGGACGATGACCGAGATTGCCTCGATGACAAAAACCCCTCCCACGATCAAGAGTAACAGTTCATTCTTGGTCAGGATGGCCAGGATGGCCAGGGCGGCCCCCAAGGCCAGGGAGCCCACATCCCCCATGAACACCTGAGCCGGGTAGGCGTTGAACCAGAGGAACCCCAGGCTGGCTCCGACCAGGGCACCGCCGAAGATGGTCAGCTCACTGGCCCCTCGGACGGGGACCACCTGAAGGTACCTGGCGACCGCGGCGTGACCAGCGATGTAGGCGAAGAGGGTGTAGGCGGCGGAGGCGATCAACACCGGGCCGGTCGCCAGGCCATCCAGGCCATCGGTCAGGTTCACGGCGTTGGCCGTCCCCACGATCACCAGGGCGGCCAGGAGGATGTAAAGGGGGCCAAGGTCCGGCATCAACCGCTTGAAGAAGGGGAAGGGGAGCGTCGTCGTAAAGGCATCCACCGGGAAGAGGTACAGAGAGCCCCCGACGGCCAGCCCCAGAACAAACTGCCAGAAGAGCTTCGCTTTGATGGAGAGCCCCTTGCTGCTTTTACGCTTTAGCTTCAGGTAATCGTCGGCGAACCCAACGGCCCCCATCCAGAGGGTGGCAAAGATGGCCGTCCATACAAAGCGGTTGGTCAGGTCAGCCCAGAGGAGGGTGGCCGAGAAAACAGCGGCCAGGATCAGGATCCCGCCCATGGTGGGGGTGCCGGCTTTCCTGAAGTGGCTCTTTGGGCCGTCATCCCGGATCGGCTGGCCGACGTGGAGTTCGGTCAGCTTCCGGATAACATAGGGGCCGAAGGCGATGCTGATCAGGAGGGCTGTCAGGATGGCACCGGCCGTCCGGAAGGTGACATACCGGAAGACATTAAAAACGATGTAAGTCTTCGAGAGCGGGTAGAGGAGATGGTAAAACATCAGAGCCCTTCAAGCACCTTCTCCAGGCGCATCCCCCGCGAGGCCTTCAAGAAGACCCACGTCTCCTCCGAGAGGTGTTCTTGGAGGAAGGAGCGGGCGTGATCGGGCCCTCCAAAGGGATGGACCCGATCCCGGGGGAACCCGGCGGCCAGGGCCCCCTCGCCGATGATCCGCCCCCCTTCCCCGATGGTGATGAGCAGATCGGGCGAGAGGCGGGCGACCAGCTCGCCGATCCGCCGATGGGCCTCCTCTGCCCTCTCCCCCAGCTCCAGCATATCCCCGAGCACGAGGATAGCCCTCCCGGCTTTGACCTCGAAGAACGCCTCCAGGGAGGCTTGCATGGAGGTGGGATTCGCGTTGTAGGCATCGTTGATGACCACAGCCCCCGAAGAAAGCCGCCTCTTCTCCAGGCGCATGGGGGCCGGGGTCATCTTGTGGAGGCCGAAAGCAATCCTTTGAAGGTCAAACCCCAGGGCACTTGCCGCACAGGCGGCGGCCAGGGCATTGTAGACATTGTGGCGACCTATCAATGGGAGCTCCACCTGGATCCGCTCTCCTCCCCTATGTAAGGTGAAGGCGATCGCCCCTTCATCCCGGCTCACGAGGTCGCTGGCCCACACGTCGGCCCTCGGGTTTATCCCGAAGGTGAGGAGCCGTCCCCTGACCCGGGGGAACAGGGCATTGCACAAGGGGTCGTCCAGGTTCAGGACGGCCACCCGATCCCCGCCCAGGAACGGGAGGAGTTCCCCTTTCGCCTCGGCTACCCCTTCAAGAGACCCTAAGAATTCCAGATGGGCCTCTCCGATGTTGGTGATCACCCCAACATCCGGCCGGGAGATTTCCGCAAGGCGTCGGATCTCCCCCCTGGCGTTCATTCCCAGCTCCAGGACTGCCGTCTCGTGGTGGGAGCGGAGGTTCAGGAGGGTGAGGGGAACCCCGATCAGGTTGTTGAAGCTCAGAGGGGAAGCGAGGACGCCTCCCTTCTGGGCCAGGATGGAGCGGATCATCTCCTTGGTGGTGGTCTTGCCGTTCGAGCCCGTGACCGCGACCAGGGGGATCGGGTGCCGCTCCCGCCATGCCTTGGCGATCTCCCCCAGGGCCGTTAACGTGTCCTCCACCTGGATTGAGAGGGCAAAAGGGGAGGATGGGACCTTTGAAGGCTCCGAGAGGACGACCCCCACCGCTCCTCGTTCAAGGGCCTGGGGGATAAAGGCGTGGCCGTCGAACGTTTTTCCCTTCAAGGCGATGAACAGATCCCCCGGCTTTAACGTCCGGCTGTCGGTGGAGAAGCTCCCGATCCGCCGGGAAGGTTCCCCTGCCAGGAGCCGACCCCCTGCCGCCTCCAGGATCTCCTGGACCGAAAGGCTATCGTCCATAGCCTAACTCCTTAAGGATCTGGCAGGCGACCTCACGGTCGTCAAAAGGGAGGATGGTGTCGCCGATGATCTGAGAGGTCTCATGCCCCTTGCCGGCGATGACCACCAGATCCCCCGCTGTAGCTTGGGCAAGGGCATACTCGATCGCCTGTCTTCGATCCGGAATTGTAACATACCTCCCACCCGAGGGACAGACCTTTTTGGCGCCTTCCTCGATCTCCGCGATGATCTTCACGGGATCTTCGCTGCGAGGATTGTCGGAGGTAAAGACCGTCAGGTCGGCCAGGCGTGTCGAAACCTCTCCCATCTTCGGCCGCTTCCCGCGATCCCGGTCGCCGCCACAACCAAAGACCGAGATAAGCCTCCCCGTGCAGAAGCCCCGGGCTGTGTGCAAAACCCGCTCCAATGCATCGGGGGTATGGGCGTAGTCCACCACCACCCCAAAGGGCTGTCCCATCTCCACCTTCTCAAAGCGGCCCGGAACGCTCTTCAAGAGCGCGATCCCCCGGGAGGCGACCTCGGGCGGGATTCCCAGATGCAGCCCGACCCCCAGGGCCCCCAGGACGTTGGAGAGGTTATACCTCCCAACCAGGGGAGAGTGGACCTGAAAGGTCCCCCAGGGGGTGGAGACCGTTGCCTTGATCCCGTCCAGGGAAAGCTCGAGATCCCTGGCGGTCAGGTCGGCCCCCTGTTCCAGCCCATAGGTGAACACCCGAGCCCTGGTGCGCTCTGCGAGCAGGGCCGAGGTGGGGTCATCGGCATTCAAGAACGCCGCCTTCTCAACCCCCTTCGTTGCCCGATCAGGGAGCCCCTCAAAGAGCTTCGCCTTGGCCTCCCGGTAGGCCTCCAGGGTCCCGTGGAAATCCAGGTGGTCCTGGGTCAGGTTCGTGAAGACGGCGACATCAAAGTCGCAGGCTAAAACCCGGTGGAGGGCCAGGGAGTGGGAGGAGACTTCCAGGATGGCCGCCCTGGCCCCTTCCCTCAGGATCCTGGCCAGGAAGGCCTGGAGGTCCGAGGACTCCGGCGTTGTCCGCTCGGCCGGGACGACGGTTCCAGCGAAGCGGTAGGAGATCGTCCCGAGGAGTCCGACCTTCCACCCAGCCTCCTTCAGGATCGCCTCGATGAGATACGTGGTGGTGGTCTTGCCGTTTGTCCCCGTCACCCCGACCAGGATCAGCTGTTTTGACGGCTCCCCGTGGAAGCGGGCGCTGACAAGGGCCAGCACCTTCCGGGTGTCTTCGGCTAAAAGGACCGGAAGGGTCGAGGGGAGGGGGATGTCTCGCCGCTGGACGATCAGCCCGGCCGCCCCTTTCGCCAGGGCCTCCTGGATGAAATCGTGGCCATCCGCCTTTCGCCCCTTGATGGCGACAAACAGGTCACCGGGTTTCACCCGGCGGGAGTCGTGCTGCACCCCTCCGATCTCCACGTCAACGGGACCTGAGAGGAGCTTGAGATCCAGGCCTTCAATCAAGTCGTGACACCGCATGCTCGGCCTTTGATGCGACATGCACCGTGTCCCCCGGGGAAGGAGGGATCTTCAGGTACTTCAAGGCCCCCAGGGCGATCTCCCGGAAGGTCGGGGCCGCCACCGTGCCGCCCCACGCTTCCCCCTGCGGTTCATCAATCATGACCAGGATCAGAAGCCTTGGGGCATCGGCTGGAACAAAGCCCACGAAGGAGGCGATGAGTCTCGTCCGGGAGTAGCGGCCGGTGGCCGGGTCCAGCTTCTGAGCGGTTCCCGTCTTCCCGGCAACTTCATAGCCTTCCAGGGCGGCCAGTTTTCCCGTCCCCTCGGTGACCACCATCTTCAGAAGACCGGTCAGGGCCCTGGCCGTTGTCTCGGAAAGGACCCTTCTGATCCTGAGCGGCTTTGTCACTTTGAGGACCCTCCCGTCCGGGGCAATCACCTCCTTGACCAGGAAGGGCCGGACCAGGACCCCACCGTTGGCCACAGCCGCCATGGCCGTTGCCAGCTGAATCGGGGTGACGGCAATCTCCTGGCCGATGGAGAGGGCCCCTAGTGAGACCTCAGACCAGCTCTTGGGACGACGGATCAAGCCGCGGGATTCTCCGGGGAGATCAATCCCCGTTGGGGACCCAAAACCGAAACTAGAGATGTAACTATAAAAGAGGCTCTTTCCCAGTTTCATCCCGACCTTGATCGCCCCCACGTTGCTCGAGTAGGCGAGGACCTCGCCAAAGGTGAGCCACCCGTACGGCTCGTGGTCCCGGATGGTGATCCTCCCCACCTGGATGGCCCCTTGCTCACCGTAGAACCGCTCTTGAGGGGTCACCCTCCCCTCCTCCAAAGCCGCCGCCGCCATGATCACCTTGAAGGTCGAACCGGGCTCGTAGACATCCACGGTGGCCCGGTTCCGGCGGGAGGCGGAAGGATAGGCCTGGTACCGGTTCGGATCAAAGGTGGGGAAGCTGGCCAGGGCCAGGACCTCTCCCGTTCTGGGGTCCATGACGATGACCGTCCCGCCGAGGGCCTTCGCCTTCTCAACGGCCCGCTTCAGTTCCCGTTCCGCGATGTATTGGATGAATTCGTCAAGGGTGAGTTTCAAATCATAGCCAGGGTTTGGCTCCTCCTCCCTGAAGATGGTCCGTCCCAGGGCATCCCGGAAGCTGACCACCCACCGGGGCCCCCCTCCTAAGAGGGCATCGTAGTGGTACTCTAAGCCTTCCAGACCCCGATCGTCCGTCCCCACAAAGCCCAGGACATGCGCCGCCAGCTCTCCCTTTGGGTAGTACCGCTTGCTTTCAGGGATCAGGTGGATTCCCTCCAGGTTGAGCCGCTTGATGGCCTGGGCCTGGTCCGGGTCAATCCTCCGCTTCAACCAGACGAAGGACTTTCTGTCTTGGAGCTTCTTCAAGATCTCCGAAGCTGGAAGGCGTAAGATGCGGGAAAGCTCCCGCGCCGCCTTGCCCGGATCCCTGACGGCCGTGGGCTGGGCAAAGGCAGAAGCGGCTTCCAGGCTCACGGCCAGCTCCCGGCCCTCCCGGTCCAGAATCGTCCCCCGCCTGGAAGCCAACGGGATAAGCCGTCGGTGCTGCCGGTCTGCCCGCTCCAGGAATCGCTGGTGCTGCTTGACCTGGAGGGAAAAAAGCTTGAGGGTGATGAGGCCAAAGAGAGAGGCCACCACGCAGAAGAGGACCAGCACCCGGGCCCGCGAGCATGGGGTTACCCGACGGGCGTAGCCGTTTCGTCGCATCCCTTTAGGGCCTCCGTTGGACGATGACGATCTGACCTGGGACCGGGGTGATAAAGCCCAGTTGGCCTCTCGCAATCTCCTCGACCCGCTTAGGTGATTTGAGCCCGGCAAGCTCCAGGGTCAGCTCCTTCTCCCGCTGGATCAGGGCGGCCCGCTCTCTCTTGAGCTGTTCAATCTCGTAGCCGAGCCTCACAACCTGGACATGCTGCCAGACGTAGAAAAGACCTCCTAAGAGAAGGAGAAGGCCAACCCCGAATGAGAACAGATCAATTCGCCGGGACTGCGGCTTTCTCGTGAAGACGGCTTCCAGCTTTCCCAAGGCTTCTGAACCCGATGTCACCTGCGGCATCTCTCCCCTCCTAAGAAGAAAGCGTTTAGCGATCAGCCGTCAGTGTTCAGCTCTTTCAAGGGCGCGCAGTCGGGCGCTCCTGGAGTGGGGGTTTTGCTCCCGCTCCTCCTCCGATGGCACCACCGGCTTCTTCGTGAGAAGACGGAAAACGGACGGCTCTTGACCGGCAAGTCGCCTGAAGGTCTCTTTGACGATCCGATCCTCCAGGGAGTGGAAGGCGATGACCACGAGCCTTCCACCGGGTTTCAGGAGCCCCGCCGCCTCTTCCAGGGCCTCCCTTAAACCGGTCAGCTCATCGTTCACGGCGATCCGTAAGGCCTGAAAGGTTCGCGTGGCCGGGTGGATCTTTCGGGGCCAGGCCGATCGGGGGACCGTTCGCTCGATCAGATGCTTGAGCTGCTTTGTGGAGGTAATAGGGTCCTGCTCCCTCATCTTGACAATCGCCTTGGCGATCCGGCGGGAGAATCGCTCCTCCCCGAATGCCCACAGGATCATGGCCAGCTCCTTTTCGGAGAGGGTGGCCAACAGCTCCGCCGCCGTCCGCGATCCTCCCGATCGGTCCATCCGCATGTCCAGAGGGCCATTGGTGGTGAAGCTGAAACCCCGCTCGGGACTCTTCAGTTGAAAGGAGGAAACACCCAGGTCGAAGAGGATGCCATCGAAGGGATCCCACCTCTGTTTCTGGACAATCTCCCGAAGCCCCCTGAAATCCCCGTGGACGAGCTGGACCTGCCCTTGAAACCGGTGAAGGCGCTCTTCTGCCAGCTCCAAGGCCTCGGCATCACGATCAATCCCGCAAAGGAGAATCGCCGGACCTCCGGCCGTGAGGATCGCCTCCGCATGCCCACCGAGCCCCACCGTACAGTCAAGATACCTCCCTCCCGGCGTGGGATGGAGCAGGTCCAGGACCTCCCGAAGGAGGACCGGGGTGTGGAGTCCTTCCAAAGACTGTTCGACAGGCGGCATCCCCCGCTCAATCGTGTTCAAGGTTCCCATCCCAACTTTCCTAGATGCCCAGGGCGGCCAGCTTCGAGGCGATCTCCTCGAAGGTCTGGGACCGTTCAGCCACGAACTGCTCCCACCGCTCCTTGTCCCAGATCTCGATCCGGTTCAGCACGCCGACGATGACGACATCCCGCTGAAGGGCCGCCTGCCTCCGAAGCTCGGGCGGGATGAGAATCCTCCCCTGATTGTCAAGGGTTGCCTCGATGGCGTTGGAATAGAAAAGACGGAGGAAATCCAGCACCTCCCGCTGGAACGAACTCTGGGGGCGGATCTTCTCCTCGAGACGGTGCCACTCCCGGAGGGGATAGGCCACCAAGCAGGAATCGAAGGTTGTCAGAATGAACCCGTCCTGGCGGTGCCTGGCAAGGATCTCCCTGAACCTGGCAGGGATGCTTAGACGACCCTTGTCGTCAATGGCGTGCTCGTATCTGCCGCGGAAGACGAAGGAGTTCCTGGCGAAGTTTCTCCCCATTTTCTCCCACTTTCTCCCACTTAATGTGGAAAGTATACCCCCCCCTCCCCCCTTGTCAAGCAAAATTTGAAGATTTTTGGCTCATGAGGAGATTTTTTTGGGGGCTCAAGAGGGTGAATCGCAAAGGGGGGAGAAAGAGGAGAAGGGCTGGTTACCCTCAAGATGTAGGGGTTAAACAATGATACCCCGCTATTCCTTGGGAAGGCTCGAAAGAGAGGGGAAAGAGTGGAGCAAAGTGGGCCGCCTGCCTCTTCCAAATGGAGCTCGGTGCCGCAGCGCTTTCATACAATCATTTCTATGCCATTCAAGTTAGGCTTGCCAGATAGAGCTACAATAAGTAACATGTCACGACAAGGGACCAGGGAGGCGCAAGGCATGGAAACAAGGATCGGGATTCGGGAGTTGAAGGCTCCCCTTAGCCGCTATCTCCAGCAGGTTAAAGAGGGAGCCGTTATTGGGATCACCGAGCATGGACAGCCGATTGCCCCCAACGCTACATCGAGGAACTTGGGTCCCCGGAGGTCCACCAAGCCTTGGCCGCTGCTGAGGCTGTGGGCACCGCCGCCATTTCCCTGGCCGAGATGACGGCTGCTTTCCGGGCCACCTGGCGACAGGGCTAGGCAAGGGCTTTCTCATGGGTCGGCCGAACGTTTTAGCAAGGCTTCAGCAAGAGATCATCGCCTGTCGGAGATGCCCGCGGCTGGTTGCCTACCGGGAGTGGATCGCCAGGGAAAAGAAGCGCCAGTACCAAGAGTGGACCTACTGGGGCAAACCGGTGCCAAGCTTCGGAGACCCTAAAGCCCGGGTCCTGATTGTCGGCCTCGCCCCCGCCGCCCACGGGGCGAACCGGACGGGGCGGATGTTCACCGGCGACCAAAGCGGCGATTTCCTCTATCGAACCCTGTACCGGTTCGGCTTCGCCAACCGGCCCACGGCCCAACACCGGGACGATGGCCTGGTCCTTTCCGATCTCTACATTACGGCCGCGGTCCGATGTGCCCCTCCTGACAATAAACCGATGAAGGAAGAGTTGGCAAACTGCCACCCCTACCTCCTCCGGGAACTGGAGCTGCTCAAAAATGTCAGGATCATGGTGGCGTTGGGTCGGATCGCCTTCGAGGCCTGCTTGAACGCCTGCCAGAAACGAGGGATGAGCCTCCCCCGCCCCAGGCCAAGATTCGGGCATGGCAAGGTTTACCTGCTCGATAGGCTCATCCTCATCGCCTCCTACCACCCCAGCCGCCAGAACACCCAGACCGGCCGCCTGACCCAGAAGATGTTTGACGCCATCTTCCGCAAAGCCCACCAGCTCCTCCAAAAATCTCTTCTTTAGTCCATACGAGCTCTCCCTCCCTAGTCCATTTTCTCTAGAAAAATGATCCTTTTGGATCATTCCCAACGGGGATAAAGAAGATTATACTGTTTTTTAAACCTTTGATTGCTTGGAGAGGCGGGAAAGGAGCCACCGATGGGATCCGTGACAGAACCTGATGCCTCTGAGACCCTACACCTCCGGAGCCTCCGCCGGGGAGACTATTTCCACGCCTACCCGGAGTACAAGGTGGAGCGGGACCAGTCCCGGTGCATCCGCTGCCTGGTCTGCGTCCGCCAGTGCCCCTACGAGGCCACGTTCTACGACCCGTCCCTCGACCTGGTGTACAACCGCCATGAGAACTGCGTGAACTGCAAACGGTGCGAGGCCCTGTGCCCGACGGATTGCATCGAGATCAGGAGGTGGGGGGATGGGTTTCGGGAGAACGACAACTGGCGGACGAAGGTGATCCGGGCCATCTACAAGCAGGCGGATACCGGCGGGGTGCTTCTCACAGGCTTGGGGAACGATCTCCCCTACCGGAACTATTTCGACCACCTAGTCCTCGATGCCTCCCAGGTGACCAACCCCTCGATTGATCCCATCCGGGAGCCGATGGAGCTTCGGACCTACCTCGGCCGGAAACCTGACGCCCTTCCCCCTGAGGAGGATCGGGCGAGGCGAAGGTTTCTGGAAGACCACCCGAACATCGTCTGTGAGATCCCCATCCTCTTCGCACCCATGTCCTTCGGGGCGATTAGCTACAACTTCCAGCAGGGGCTGGCTATGGCGGCGACGGAGATGGGGACCTATTTCAACACGGGGGAGGGGGGGCTCCACCCAGATTTTGTGAAGTTCAAGGACCGCGCCATCGTCCAGGTCGCCTCGGGCCGGTTCGGGGTGAGTGTGGCGTACCTCCACAACTCCGCCATGTGCGAGATCAAGATCGGCCAGGGGGCCAAGCCGGGGATCGGCGGCCACCTCCCGGGGGAGAAGGTGACCTTCGAGGTCTCCCGGACCCGGATGATCCCCCAGGGGACCGATGCCCTCTCGCCGGCGCCCCAACACGACATCTACTCCATCGAGGACCTTCGGCTCCTGATCTACGCCATCAAAGAGGCGACGGCCTATACAAAGCCGGTCTCGGTGAAGATCGCCGCCGTCCACAACAGTGCTGCCATCGCCAGCGGCATCGTCCGGGCGGGGGCCGATGTGGTGGTCCTGGATGGGTTCCGGGGCGGGACCGGGGCGGCCCCAACCATCGTCCGGGACCACGTCGGCATCCCCATCGAGGTGGCCATCGCCCAGGTGGACCAGCGGCTCCGCGAAGAAGGCATCCGGCAGCAGGCCTCCATCATCGCCGCGGGCGGGATCCGGTCCAGCGCCGACGTGATCAAGGCCATTGCCTTAGGGGCTGATGCCGTCTACATCGCCACGGCGGCCATGGTGGCCGTGGGGTGTACCCTCTGCCAGCAGTGCCATCGGGGGAAGTGCGCCTGGGGCATCACGACGAACCAGCCGGATCTTGTGAAGCGCCTCCCGGCCGACCTCGCGGCGGAGCGTTTGATTAATCTCCTGAAGGGCTGGAGCCATGAGATGAAGGAGATGCTGGGCCTGATGGGGGTAAATGCCATCGAGAGCCTCCGGGGAAACCGCTTGAAGCTCCGAGGCATCGGCCTCACGGAGATCGAGCTGAAAGCCCTGGGCGTCCAGCAGGCGGGGCTCTAACATGAACCTCGTCTATCCCATTGAGAGCCGCTGCACCAACTGCCGTCTATGTGAGATCGCCTGCATCGTCGAGCACTCCAGGACCAAGAGCCCTGTGGGGGCCTACGTGGTAGAGGGTCTCCGGTTCAACGTCGAGCGCTCCGCCGATCTCCCCGATCCGGCGGAGGCCTTGGCAAAGGGGAGGCCCAAGCCTTTGAACCGCTGCCATGTGAACGTGAACGGAGCCATCAGCCTCTCCACAGCCTGTCGCCACTGCGAGGAGCCGGACTGTCTGCTGGCGTGCAAGAACGGTTCCCTCTACAAGGCTCCCGATGGCCGGGTCCTCCTCCAGGAGGACAGGTGCGTGGGATGCTGGATGTGTCTCATGGCCTGCGGCTTTGGGGCCATCAGCCGGAACCCCTACGTCAAGAACGTCCCCGATGTCCCTTCCAACGGGATCAACCACCACTGCGACCTCTGCCCGGGAAGAACAGTTCCGGCCTGCGTGATGATCTGCCCGACGGGGGCCCTGGTCTTTGAGGACAGGGATCCGGTGGAGGGGGGCTTCCCCTCGCGGGAGACCGGGCCCCGATCGGAAAGGCAGGGAAAGGGCCCCGAAGGAAGCGGGACGCAGTACGTCATCGTGGGGAACTCCTTCGCCGCCCTGTTCGCCCTGGAGGCGATCCGGGAACAAGACCCCTCCAGGAGGATCCTCGTCATCAGCGACGAACCCTGGCCGGCCTACAGCCGGGCTATGATCCACGAGTACCTGGCGGGGATGGTGGATGAGGGGAAGGTCTCGCTTCGCCAGCCAGACTATTATCAGAGGATGGGGGTGGATCTCCTCCTGGGTCATCGCGTTACGGGCCTGGACGTGGCCAACCGGCGGGTCCTCATGAACGGCGATTCCGTTTCCTTCGAGAAGCTCCTCCTGGCTGTAGGCGGCACCCCCTTCGTTCCGAAGATCGAAGGGCTGGAGGACTTTGACTTCTTTACCTTCACCCGCCTCCAGGATGCCATCGCCCTCCGGGAAGCGGCGGACAAGGTGGAGAGCATCGTGGTGCTGGGCGGAGGGTTGATCGGCCTCCAGTGCGCCGAGGCCCTGGCCCACCTGGGGAAGAAGGTGGCCGTCGTCGAGCTTCTGGACATGATCCTCCCGATGGCCCTGGACAGGACCTCCGCCCGCCTGGTCCAGGCCGAGCTGGAGGCGGAGGGGATACGGATCTTCACCGGCGACACGATCGAGACCCTCCACGGTCATGACCGGCAGATCGAGCGGATCACTTTAAAGAGCGGCGCGACGCTTCCCTGCCAGCTCCTGGTTGTTGCCGTCGGCGTTCGCCCCAACGTGGACTTCCTCCGCGGCTCGGGGCTTGAGATCGATCGGGGGATCGTGGTGAACGAAAGGATGGAAACGAACGTGCCGGGGGTGTATGCGGCCGGTGACTGCGCCCAAGGTCGGGAGCTGACGACGGGCCGCTTGATGCCGATCCCGATCATCCCCATCGCCTCCGCCCACGGGCGGATCGCCGGCCTGAACATGGCCGGCGCAGAACGGACCTTCCGGGGCGGGTTGGTCTCGAACGCCCTCCAGTTCGGAGGGTTACAGGTCATCTCCTACGGGTTCGTCAGGGATGACGGCGATGGGGAGGTCCTGCGCCTGTTGGACGAGAGGCGGAAGGTTTACAAAAAGGTCATCCTCCGGGAGAACCGGGTTACAGGCGCCGTGCTGGTCCGGGCCATTGATCGGGCCGGCCTCTTCCGCCACCTGATCGAGGCCCAGGTAAACGTTCGTGATTTCAAGCATAAACTCCTGGATGACGACTTCAACTACGCCTGGCTCCCCCAAGAAGAACGGGTGATGCTCTTTACCGTTCCCCACTAAGAGCCTTTGGAGAGGGAGGCGCCTGTGCACGAGCGTCATTCCTTGATCAAGCCCCCCCGCCCCGAAAAGGATCTGTCGGCCTGTGGGCTCCTCGGGTTCATCAACCGGGATGGTCGGAAGGTCTCGGGGGAGGTCATCGTCCGGGGCATCGTCAACATGCACGACCGGGGGAACGGCCTGGGGGGAGGGTTCGCCGCTTACGGGGTCTACCCGGAATACGCCGACTGCTACGCCCTCCACCTGATGTACGAGTCCAAGGATTTCGTGAAGGAGACGGAGGACTATCTCCGAAGGGCCTTGAAGGTGGAGGAGATGGAGGAGCTGCCGATCCGAAAGACAGCCAAGATCCCCGATCACCCCTTCTTCAAACGCTACTTCGTCCGGGTGCCCG
Organism: uncultured bacterium; assembly: GCA_964535215.1. Taxonomy (GTDB): domain Bacteria; phylum Methylomirabilota; class Methylomirabilia; order Methylomirabilales; family JACQHM01; genus JACQHM01. The sequence goes on along the minus strand of CAZHST010000009.1, from coordinate 41,057 downwards.
ACTTAGACGGGACCGAGCTGGGCCCCGACGACTACGTGGTGAAGGTGGTCATGCACATCAACCTGAGCGAGGGGGCCTTCGTCGTCTCCAGCGGGAAGAACATGGGGGCGTGGAAGGGGGTGGGGTACCCGGAGGACCTGGCCGAGTTCTTCCGGCTCTCCGAATACGAGGGCCATACCTGGCTCGCCCATAACCGCTTCCCGACCAATACCCCTGGCTGGTGGGGCGGGGCACACCCTTTCACCCTCCTGGATTGGGCCGTCGTCCACAACGGCGAGATCTCCTCGTACGGCATCAACAAGCGCTACCTGGAGATGTACGGCTATCACTGCACCTTGATGACCGATACAGAAGTGATCGCCTACCTCCTCGATCTGTTGATCCGTCGGCATAGGCTCACCTTCGAACAGGCCTGCTTAGTCCTCGCCCCTCCCTTCTGGAAGGACATTGATCGGATGGATGAGAGCCAGAGGAAGGAGAGCACGCTCCTCCGCATGATCTACGGCTCGGCAGCCCTGAACGGCCCCTTCGCCTTCCTTTTCGGCTTTAACGGCGGCCTGATCGGCTTAAACGACCGGGTGAAGCTCCGACCTCTCGTGGTGGCGACCAAGGGGAAGACCGTGTACATGGCCAGCGAGGAGTCGGCCATCCGGACCATCGCTCCAGAAGCGGAGGATGTCTTTGCCCCCGTTGCGGGCCGTCCGGTCATCGCCCTCTTGGAGGGATCAGCTCGGGGCAAGGGGCCGACGCCGATCCAGGCCCCTGGAGTGGGCGAGCTGCTGGAGGCCTGACGGTGCTGGAGATTGACGCCAAGGATGTCCACTACCGGGACCTAAACGCCCTGATCCGTCAGAGGATCGCTGAAGGGGTCAGGCATTTCCGGTTAAGGAACGTTACCGGACAGCGCTACATCGGCTGCGGCCTGATGGATCCGGAGGTTTTGATTGAGATCGAGGGGGTGCCCGGCGAGGATCTGGCCGCCTTCATGGACGGCCCCAGGATCGTCGTCCACAACAACGCCCAGGATGGGGTCGGCAACACCATGAACAGCGGCCAGGTGGTCGTCCACGGCATGGCCGGGGACGTCATCGGCTACGGCATGAGGGGGGGGCGGATCTACATCCGGGGTGATGTCGGCTACCGGGTCGGCATCCACATGAAGGGGTATCTCTCCCAGCAGCCGATCGTCGTCATCGGCGGCACGGCGGGAAACTTCTTCGGCGAGTACATGGCCGGCGGCTACCTGATCCTCTTAGGGAACTCTTCCAACGGCCGCCCCGTCGTGGGCGATTACTGTGCCACGGGCATGCACGGCGGGACCATCTACATCCGTGGGGAGGTTGACCCACGCCGGCTTGGGCGAGAGGTCAAGCAGTTCCCCCTCAGGGAAGACGACGTGGCCTTCCTTGAGCCGGTGCTGGAAGATTTCCTGTCCGAGCTTCGCCTCGACTGGGACCTGTTCGACTTTGACGCCTACACCAAGATCGTCCCCGTCTCCACCCGCCCCTACGGCAAACTGTACGCGTACTAAAGCAGCTTTTAGCCATCAGCTTTCCCCTTCCACCACCGGTACCTAAGTCCTAGGGAGCGACGATCAGATTTCCTTTGGCAGTGAAGGGTGTTTTCTCTATACTATACTAGGAATTCGCTATACTAGGGATTCGCTCCCTGGTGGCTCACCACCCCTACCATCAACCCCCGCTCCCCAGGCTTCACACCACCACCCTTCATGGAGGAGGGGGTGTCGAGGAAGGAGGACCCATGGCGAAACCCAAAAAGGAAACAATGGGAGCCCGCTTGGAGGCTCTGGAGGATCGGCTGGCGAGGCTGGAGGCGCTGCTCACCGAGCTCTCGCACAAGATCGAGAAGCAGAAGATCGATACCGTCAAGGCGACGGAGAATCTCCAACAGTGGGTGACAGATTACGTCTCCATCCGCTTGCAGCAACTGGTTCCCGAGACCTGCGAGCACACCCCTGAGGTCAAGGCCGCCGGTGGCCCCTACCTCCCCGGAACAGAAGTCCGCTGCACCGAAGAGGTCGTCCATCGAGTTGGCCGGATCCCGATCCCTTTCGTCCGCCAGATGGTGGTCGAGAAGGTCGCAAGGCAGGCAAGGCAGGAGGGGATCGAGCGTGTGGACGTGGCCTTCTTCGAAAAGGCGGCCACCTTCTGACAGTGCAAGCTGACAGGGGAGGATCTCCTGAGCGTTCAACACTGGCAGAGGCACATCATGGAAGGCCCAAGGCTTTGGGAGGCTCTGGGCTGATCACCGTCGCACCTCGACCACCCGCCCGTTGATGAAGTAGACCCGGATGGCGATGTCCCGGCAGTTCAGGGTTTTGGAGGGCCGTTTGGTGTAGGTGTTGTAAGTGTAGGCCCACACCTCAGCGATCTTATCCTGCCAGTAGGTCACGAGGAGGCAATCGGTGGGGCCGGCCGACAGCCACACCTGTTCGGGGGTCATCCCGGGAAGGATGTCATGTCTTCGGATCGCCTTTTGGATCTCAGGAGGCTGGGCGGCCAGGAGGGCATCGTTCTCCGATCCTGACCTGAAGAGGCTGCACGCCGCCAAGAACAAGGGGAGAGCCCGAAGGGCCACGCCGAGAAGCGAGCGGAGCATCCCCTTTGCCCGTTGTCCTGGGGAAGGGTTCATGCCCGCACCTTCAGCCGGGCCAGGCGCTCCCCGGCCTCCCTCAAGGTCTCGTCATCCTTGGCGAAGTGAAAGCGGACCTTGTTCTTCCCCAGCTCCTTTCTCGAATAGAAGCTGCTGCCGGGGACGGGGGCGACGCCGATCTCCTTGGTGAGATAATGGGCGAACGCGGTGTCGTCATGGAAACCGAAGGGGGTGATGTCGGTCATGATGTAGTAGGCCCCTTCGGGGACGATGCACGTAAACCCTGCCTCCCGGAGGTAGCCTAGCAGGAGGTGGCGCTTCCGGTCGTAAAGGGCCTGAAGCTCCTTGTAATACGACTCGGGGAGTTTCACGGCGACCACACCGGCTTCCTGGAGAGGGGCAGGGGCGCCCACGGTAAGGAAGTCATGCATCTTTCGGATGCCGGAGGTAATCTCGGGGGAGGCCACGGCATAGGCCAAGCGCCAGCCGGTGACGCTGTAGGTCTTGGAGAGACCACAGATGGTGATGGTCCGGTCCTCCATGCCGGGGAGGGATGCGATGCTGATGTGTCTTCGGCCATCGTAGAGGATGTACTCATAGATCTCATCGGTGATGGCCAGGCAGTTGAATTCTTGGCAAAGCCCCGCGATCAGGCGGAGCTCCTCCTCGGTGAAGACCTTCCCGGTGGGGTTATGGGGGGTGTTGATGATGATGGCTTTGGTCTTTTCGGTGAAGGCGGCCCGGAGCTCGTCAGGGTCAATGTGGAAATCGGGATCGCGGAGGGGGACATATCTCGGGGTGGCGCCAGCAATGATCGTGTCGGGCCCGTAGTTTTCGTAGAAGGGTTCGAAGATCACGACCTCGTCCCCGGGATCAATCACCGCCAGGAGGGAGGCGATCATCGCCTCCGTCGCCCCGCAGGTGACGGTCAGTTGGGTTTCAGGATCAACCTCGATCCCGTTGTAGGATTTGAGTTTCTCGGCGAGGGCCTGGCGGAATCGGGGAGAGCCCCAGGTGATGGCATACTGGTTGTACCCTTCCCGGATCGCCTGGATTGCGGCTTCCGTGACCACCTCCGGCGGTTCAAAGCCTGGGAACCCCTGGGAGAGGTTGATGGCGCCGTACCGCTCGGCGAGTTGGGTCATCCCCCGGATGACCGACTCCTCAAACAGGCTGGCCTTTTTCGAAAGATACCGATTCCCTTTCCCCATCGCATGCCCCTCTTTGGAAGGTTATGGCTTATTCTTTTACCACGTTTGAGGCGGGGGGTCAACGCCTTAAAGCAGGGGCCAAGGGCTTAGAGTAAGCGTTCAGCCGTCGGCTTTCAGTCGTTGGCGTTCAGCCTGGGACTGATCCTTTGCAACGGATGGCTGACGGCTAAAGGTGGGCTATCGATTATTGAAGGGAGGGTGTATGAAGAGGATTGGCAACCAGCGTGAATCTGGCCGTGAAAGGTGGATCATCATCCTTACCCTGGCCGTCCTGGGCGCCTGGACATTCGGGGTGGAGGCTCGGCCGGACAGTCCAGAGCGATTGGACCCGTCGGTCCTTTTTTCCTTCCCCTCCAACCGCTTCCCCCCGATGGAGCTGGTCCCTCAAGAAGCCGAGATCGTGAACGATGAAGGGGTCAGGGTCCGGATCCGGGAGGTCGCCTGGGAGTGGGAGAAGGCCGATGGGAGCCGGTGGCGGGGGGAGGCGATCCAGCACGAAGATCGCTGGGTCATCGTGAAGGTCTTCAAGCACCTGGGCGGGATCTGGCAGATCCAGGAGATCTGGAGTGACGAGGGGTACGCCGATCACCGGTTCTTTCCCACCAGGCCGGTCTATACGGGGACGTGGGTGAAACTGCGCTGGTGCCCCCCTTTGAACCGCTGGGCAAAGGAGGGTCCGAAGCCTTGCGCCAGCGTTGATCTACGCATGGTTCAGTAAAAGCCCGCCGCCAGAGGGGACCCCAGATCCTTCAGGATTCCTCCTTGAAAAACCCTGCCGGTTTGGGCATACTCGTCCTGGAGGTGTTGGAGCGATGGAGACAGCGGTCGAGGCGAGGTGGTTCACGATCAGGGGTGAGGACTTCGAGCCGGCTTATCTGAAGCTCTTTCGGACAGGAGAACTTCACAAACGGGCCCAGGAGGCCCTGAAACGGCTCGAATGCTGCACGGTCTGCCCTCGGAACTGTAAGGTGAACCGGCTGGAGGGCAAGACGGCCGTCTGCAAGACGGGGCGCTATGCTTTGGTCTCCAGCTATTTTCCCCACTTCGGGGAGGAGGACTGCCTGCGGGGCTGGAACGGGAGCGGGACCATCTTCTTCTCCCTGTGCAATTTAAAATGCGTCTTTTGTCAGAACCATGATATCAGCCAGGGGGGGGAAGGGAGGGAGGTAACCCCCGAACGGCTCGCCGGAATGATGCTGAAGCTTCAGGAGCACGGCTGTCACAACATCAACCTCGTCACCCCTGAGCATGTGGTCCCCCAGATCCTGGAGGCCCTCCCGATTGCCGTCGAGAGGGGCTTAAGGCTCCCGATCGTCTACAACACTTCCGCCTACGACTCCCTGGACAGCCTCCACCTGATGGACGGGATTGTGGACATCTACATGCCCGATTTCAAGTTCTGGCATCCCGAGATGGCCAAGAAGTATGTCAAGGCGAAGGACTACCCCGAGGCGGCAAGGCAGGCCATCAAAGAGATGCACCGGCAGGTGGGGGACCTGGTCTTTGACGAAAACGGCTTGGCCAAACGGGGTCTTCTAGTCCGCCACCTCGTCATGCCAGGGGGGATCGCCGGGACCCGGGAGGTCATGCGGTTCCTGGCAGAAGAGGTCTCGCCCCACACCTACGTGAACATCATGGACCAGTACTATCCGGCCGGACAGGTGGGCTTTGAGAAGTACAGGGAGATCAACCGGAGGATCAGCCGGGAGGAATATGAGGAGGCCATCAGGGTTGCAAAGGAGGCAGGACTTTCCCGCTTCGACGTGAGACGGCCTTTAAGGCCCCTCCGCCGGGCCTGGTGGAACTAGCGAGAGCTTCCGGCCGGTCACCCGTTCGTAGGTTTGCTTCAGGAGCTTGAGGTCCTCCCAGGCCGTCTTCTTCTCGTGGGGGTTTCGAAGAAGATAGGCAGGGTGGAAGGTGGGGAGGAGCGGGATGCCCTGAAGGTCGAAGAAACGTCCCCGAAGTTTGGAGATGGGCTCCTTGGTCTTTAACAGGGTCTGGGCGGCAACGCTTCCTAAAGCGCAAATGATCTTTGGTTGAATCGCTTTCAGTTGGCCGATCAGGAAAGGCTCGCAGGAAGCAATCTCATCCGCTTCCGGGGCCCGATTCCCCGGAGGTCGGCATTTGATGATGTTTCCGATGTAGACCTCTTCGCGCGTTAAGCCGATGGCCTCGATCATCCTCGTCAGGAGCTGACCGGCCCGCCCGACGAAGGGTTCCCCCTGCTCGTCCTCATCCGCCCCAGGCCCCTCGCCGATGAAAACCAGATCCGCCCGGGGATTCCCGGCCCCAAAGACGATGTGCTTCCTCCCGGTATGGAGCTTGCACCGGGTACACTCCCCCAGGATCTCCCGGACCTCCTGAAGGGTGGGCCGCTTTGCCCCGGGTCCCATCCACGGGTACGGTGACCCCCCTGAGGCCAAGGGGGAGGTATCGGTCTCAGGCCCAGCCCTGGGGATGATGAGGTAGTCGAGGCCGAGGTCCATCTGGAGCTGAAGGTGCGCCCGGACCTCCCGGACCAGTTCTCGAAGCTCCTCGTGAGAATCTCTAGAGGCCCCTTTTCCCGCCATCTACCTCCCTCGCCGTCTCGGTAAAAGGGCAACGACCCGATCCAGGATCCGATGGGCGACCTCGGCTTTCGAAAGGAGCGGGAGCTCTTCGACGTTCCCTTCCCGGTCCAGGATCGTGACCAGGTTCATCTCCGCGCCAAATCCCGCCCCCTCCTTGGTCACGTCGTTGGCGACGACCAGATCCAAGTTCTTCTTCAAAAGTTTCTCCCTGGCCCGCTCGATGACGTTCTCCGTCTCGGCGGCGAAGCCAACCAGGATCCGTCCCTCCTTCTTCTTCCCCAGCTCCTCCAGGATGTCGGAGGTCGGCACGAACTCCAGGGAGATGGGTTCCTCCGTCTTCTTCAGCTTGGAGGGGAGCATCCGGGCCGGTCGGTAGTCGGCCACAGCGGCCGCCTTGATGACGATGGTCGTTTCGGGGAAGGACTTCAGGACCGCCTCCCGCATCTCCCCGGCCGTCTGCACAAAGGTTGTTTCGACCTGGGGAGGGGGCTTTAAGGCCGTGGGCCCACTCACCAGAATGACCTTGGCCCCCCTTGCTAAAGCCGCTTCAGCGATGGCGTACCCCATCTTCCCCGAGGAGCGGTTCGAAACGTAGCGGATCGGGTCCAGAGGCTCCTGGGTAGGGCCGGCCGTCACCAAGACCACCTCGCCGGAAAGATCCTGGGGGCTCAAGAGGGCTTCGACGGCCCGGACGATCTCCGAAACCTCAGCCAGCCGTCCGGGGCCGTAAAGGCCGGAGGCCAGCTCGCCGACCTCGGGACCGACGAACCGGACCCCCCGCTCTTTGAGCCTTTTCACGTTCTCCTGGACCGCCGGATGCTGCCACATCTGGCGATCCATAGCTGGGGCGATGAGGACAGGAACATGGGCCGCCAGAAAGAGGTTGGTGAGCAGGTCGTCGGCCAAGCCGTTGGCGAACTTCCCCAGGATATCAGCGGTGGCCGGCGCCACGAGGAGGAGGTCGGCCCCTTCGGCCGTCGAGACATGGGCGATCCTCGATCCATAGTCTAAGGTAAAGAGATCGGTCAGGACCGGACGCTTCGAAAGGGTGGCGAAGGTCAAAGGCGTGATGAACTGCCTTGCCCCTTCCGTCATGACAACGGTGACGGAGGCCTCCCGTCGGATGAGTTCCCGGAGGAGCTCCACCGCCTTGTAGCAGGCGATGGACCCCGTCACCCCTAAAACGATCTCCTTGCCGGTCAGCATCTCAACCTTCAACCGCAAGCCCCCAGCTCTCAATTGGGAGTGCGGATTGGACTGGTGGCTATGGGTTTACCATAGCACAAGGGACGGCAGGAGTCAAAAGGCCGACCCGTACAAGGTCCGGTAGCGATCATAGCTCCCCAGGACCCGCTTCACATAGTTCCTGGTCTCCTGGAAAGGGATCTCCTCGATGAATTCCTCCGCGGGGAGGGGGCCGAGCCTTAAAAGCCACTGCCGTACCACCTGGGGGCCGGCGTTGTAAGCGGCGAGGGCGAGGGCAAGATCGCCAAACTCTTGGAGGAGTCTGGCAAAGTACCGGGCGCCCAGGGTGATATTGATGGAGGGGATTGCCAGACCGTCCCGCGAAACCTCGGGAAGCTTCAATTCCTGAGCGACCTGCGTCGCCGTTGAAGGGAGAAGCTGCATCAGCCCCCTGGCCCCTGCCCTGGAGACGGCCTCTTTGTCGAAGGCGCTCTCCTCCCGGATGATGGCGAGGAGGAGGTAAGGGTCGAGGGCGGCGGCAGTGGCCTGCTCCCTGATCAGCTCCCTATACCCTAACGGGAAGAGGAGGCTCCAGTAGTTGGGGAGGGGCTCCCTTTGGTGTTGAAGGTAGAGAGGTCTCAAGATCCGCTTGGCGAGGGAAAGGACCTTCTCGGGCCGTCCGGCCTCTTCGAAAAAGCTTATGGCCTCGGCCAAGAGACCCAGGTCTTCAGGGGCCGTGGGGACCAGCTCCCAGTACTCTTGGGTAGCCTCCTCCCTCAGGGCAAGGGCCCGGAGCTCCCGGGCCTTCGCCAGGTCCACGCGAGGTGAGGGGGGCGGGATGACCACCGGCCTCGCACCAGAAAAGGTCGTCAAGGGAAGGGGTGCTTCCCCCTGCCCCAGCAGGTGTAACCGCTCCCGGGCCCTCCAGGCATAGTAGGGATCAGGGGAGTTCCTGAAGAGGTCCCGGTAAAGCCTGGTGGCTCCTTTCAGGTCTCCCACCTGCTCTAAAACCCTCGCCTGCCAGTAGAGGGCCTGGCTCCTGAAGGGGGAGGCCTGACGGGTCGAGAGGCGCTGAAGATCCGCGAGGGCCTCCTGATAGGCTTTCTGTTTGGCCTGAAGCCATCCCCTCCTCCAGAGGGCAGCTTCGTAGAGCTCACTCTCCGGGAAGTCAGCCATGAGTCTTCCGTAGGCCTTCAAGGCCTCTTCGGGCTTCCCGGCCTCTTCGTAGGTCAGGGCGCTTAGGTAGAGGGCGTCGTCGGCCAGACGGCTCTTCGGGAAGGAAGCGACCAGGCGTTCCCACACGGCCAAGGCCTTCTCCCCCTCCTTCAGCCGGTCGAAGCTCCTCCCCAGCCAGTACAGAGCCTCCGGTTGGACGGATGAGTCTCCCTCGACAAGGGGGGTCAAGGTCTCGATGGCCTCCCAGTAGGTCTTCAGGTGAAAACGGCCAATGCCGATCAGGAGGCGGGCCTGGTTGGCGAGAGGGGAATTCCCGGCGGCGATGGGTTGAAGCTCGCCCAGGGCCTCCCGGTACAGGCCGGCCTGGTGTAAGACATGAGCCCGCTGGAACCGCTCCTCCTGGGTAAACGGCCTTGGGGAAGGGAGGGCCTGGAGAAGGGCCTCCGCCTTCTTGGCCTCCGGGCTGGCCGGGTCTTTCAACCAGAGCTGTCGGAGGATCTCTTCGGCCGCCGCCGGCCTGGTGGTCGCCTGGTAAAGCTGGGCGAGGGCAAGGAGGGCAGCGTTTCTTCGAGGGGAATTGGGGTGTCTTAAGAGGTAGTCAACGTAGGCCAGCTCCGCCTGGCCGAACTCCTTCAAGGTAGCGTAGGCCTCAGCCAGTTCGAACCGGGCCCGCTCGGCCAGGAGGCTTCTCGGGTGCTCGCTGAGAAGCCGGGCGAGGGCTGAGATGAACGGTTCCACCCTCTCCAGCCTCCGAAAGCACTGGGCAAGGGCGTAGAGGGCGTAATCGGATAAGAGGGTATCCTGCACAACGGCCTCCTCCAGATGAGGAATGGCCTCTTCGAAACGCCCGAGCTTTGTGAGGAGATACCCCTGGAGGAAGGAGGCCTTAGAACGCTTTTCCAGAGGAAGGGAACCCCGGTCGAGAGCGTCAAGGGCTAAAACGGCGCCCTGCAGGTCGCCGGAGCCGACCTTGGCCACGATGGCCTCCCAAGCGTCCGTCGGCGGGACGGCGTGAGCCGGGAAGACCGACAGGGTAAGAAGGAGGAGGAGGCCAAGGCAGGGGCCCTTCATCCTTAGTCCTACCCCGTTTGTTCCAGCATTCCCTTGGCGAAGAGGGTGGCGAGATCCTCCAGGGCCTTCAGCTCATCGCGGCCGCTTTCCTCGATGACCTGTTCAATGGTCCGGCGTCCGTCCACAAGGTTCAAGAAGGCCTGGAGGTCGGGGGCCAGAGGCTTCCCCTTCAGGAGGGTGTAGAGCTTAGGACTCACCTTCAGACGGGTGTTCAAAGGAGGGAGCTTGGCCTTGAGGTTCTGGATCTCATCCTTCCTTTGCATCCCCTCCATGATCAGCTGTTGGGTCGAGGCGGTCACCTGGGCTTTCGGAGGGCTGGTGGGTGCGGAAGGATCCAGCTCGAACTCTCCCTCCTCCCAGGAGAGGAGACGGTACACGGCAGCCTCGCCGCGAAGCCTCCCCAGGATGGCACTGACAATCCTCCCTTCATGCAGGTACAAGAACCCCTGTTCCTCCCCCCTGGTCAGGGTGAGGACCCCGGTCTTTCGCTCCATCTCCAGGAGCTGGAGCAAATTCGGGAGGCTCATCACCTTCAGGCTCCCCTTCATGCCGGGCGTCGCGTCCTTCTCGGGTCTGGTCCGCCTCAGGACACCCTGGATACGGGCGAGCAGCTCCTGCGGCTGGGCAGGTTTGGTGATGTAATCGTCGGCCCCGAGCTGGAAGCCCAGGAGCTTGTCCTCGATGCTGGCCTTGGCCGTCAGGAAGACAATGGGGATGTGACGGGTCCTGGGGTTCTCCTTGAGGATCTTCGCCACCTCGAAGCCGTCAATCTTCGGCATCATCACGTCGAGGAGGATGAGGGCAGGCTCCTTCTCCCAGGCCAGCTCCAACGCCTCCACCCCGTTGGTGGCGATCAGGACTTCCAAGGATAAGGTCGCCAGCTGGTCCTGGAGCATCTGGGCAACCAGGGGTTCATCTTCGACGACCAGGACCTTTTCGCCAGCCATCTTCAGTGCTGGGGATCTTCAGCCCACCGGCCAAAACTCTCTTCGTAAGGGGGATACGCGATCCCCCGTTCGGTGATGATGGCGGCCACGTATCTGGCCGGTGTGATGTCGAAGGCGGGGTTCCTCGCCCTTGTCCCTGGAGGGGCGATAGCCCGCCCGCCAAAGTGGGTGACCTCCTCGGGGCTCCGCTCCTCGATGGGAATTTCGTCACCGCTGTGAAGCGTCAGATCCAGGGTGGAAAGGGGGGCGGCAACGTAGAAGGGGAGACCATGCTCCTTGGCCAAGACCGCGAGCGGGTATGTTCCAATCTTGTTCGCCACATCGCCGTTGGCCGCGATCCGGTCGGCCCCCACGAGGACGAGATCCACCATCCCCCGGCGCATCAACGAGCCGGCCATGCTGTCGGTGATGAGGGAGAAAGGGATCCCTTCCTTTAACAGCTCCCAGGCCGTCAAGCGGGCTCCCTGGAGGAAGGGTCGGGTCTCACAGACTAGGACCTCGATCCGCTTCCCCGACGCTTGAGCCGATCGGATCACCCCGAGGGCCGTTCCATAACCGGCGGTGGCCAGCGAGCCGGTGTTACAATGGGTCAGGATCCGACTCCCATCCGGGACCAGGGTCTCCCCCACCCTTCCGATGGCCCGGTTGATCCGGATGTCCTCTTCGAGGATCCGTTGGGCTTCCCGGATGAGGGCCTCTTTCAAGGCAGGAGGAGGGAGGTCCCTGAACTTCAGGGCGGCCTGCTTCATCCGCTCGATCCCCCATTTCAGGTTCACAGCGGTGGGCCTGGTCTTGGCCAAGTCCTCCCCCAGGATCGAGAGCTTCGTGTAGAAGGCCTCAAAGGTCTCCTCCTGGATCGTCTGAGCGCCTACTGCCATGGCGGCTGCCGCCACGACGCCGAGGGCCGGGGCCCCCCGGATCCGCATGGACCTGATCGCCTCGGCGATGGAGGCCACATCCCGACACTCGACATAGACCTCTTCATGGGGGAGGCGGGTCTGGTCCAGGATCCGGATCCCCCCCTTGACCCACTCGAGGCTTTTGATCATCGGCCCTCTCCCGGGAAAGCCGTCCAATTTAGCGTACCCAGACCATCCAAGCCTGTCAATAGGATTTACAACCCTCGCCCAGCGTTAGGGCTTCCTGGCGGCAAAAGCCGGGACCTCTTCCGGCAGGTCCTCGATGGGCTCGAACTCCCGGATCTTGTCAAGGGAGAGGCCCATGGAAGCATCCGTCTCCCGCTCCACGATGATCTCCACCAGGGCCGGGACCTGCTTGGCGTTTGACTCCCGGACAGCCCACTCGAGGGCCGGCTTGATCTCTTCAGGCTTCTCCACCCGTCGCCCGAGGGCCTTGAACCCCTCCATGATCTTGACGAAGTTCGGGCCATAGCCATCATCGTAGCCGATGTCCACGGCATAGTTCATGTCGTAAAGGTACTTCTCGGGCTGGCGGATCAACGAGAGGTATCCGTTATTCAGCATGACCAGGACATAGGGAACCCGGTACTGGACGGCGGTGGCCAGATCCCCGAGGAGGAACTGGAAGCTGTAGTCCCCCACGATCCCCACCACCTGCTCCTTCGGCCGTCCGAGCTTCACCCCGATGCAGGCCGGGACCTCCCACCCCAGGGGGCCCGCCTGACCGCAGCAGAAGTAGTGGCGGGGCTTGAAGATCTCCTGGAACTGGCCGGACCAGATCTGGTAGAGGCCGATGGCGGTCACGAAGATCGTATCCTTGTCAAAGAACTCGTTCAGCTCCTTGAAGACCCGCTGGGGCTTGATGGGGACGTTGTCGAAGTCCATCTTCCGTCGAAAGCGCCGGTAGGAGAGGGCCTTCCTGGACCATTCGCTAGGCGCTCTGGGAGGGGTCATTTCCCTCGCCACCCGGAGGAGGGCCTGGATGGCCAGCTTGGCATCGGAGACGATCCCGAGATCTGGCATGAAGACCTTGCCCAACTGGGTCGGCTCGATATCAATGTGGATGAACTTCCTCCCCTGGGTGTAGACATCCAGGGCCCCGGTGTGCCGGTCGGCAAACCGGTTCCCGATGGAGAGGACCAGGTCCGACTCCAGGAAGAGCATGTTCCCGCCCCTGGTCGAGGTCTGGATCCCGACCAGTCCGCCGTAGAGGGGATGATCCGCCGGGATGCCGCCCATGGCCATCAGCGTGGGGATGACAGGGATCTGGAGGTACTCGGCCAGCTCTACGAACTCCTTCGCTGCGTCAGCCAGGATGACTCCCCCTCCCATCAGAAGGATTGGGCGCTCGGCAGAAAGGAGCATCTCGACGGCCCGTCTGATCTTCCGGATGTCAGGGGCCGGCTTCACCACCTCCAGGGGGGCATCAATGTCGGGATCGTACTCCACCTCCCCCCGCTGGACATCGAGAGGGATATCAATCAGGACGGGCCCGGGCCTCCCCTCCCGGGCGATCTTGAAGGCCTCCCGGACGATGAAGGGAAGCTGGGCCGTCTCCAGGACCAGGTAGCTCTTCTTCGTGACCGGCTTCACGATCTCGGAGATGTTCACCGCCTGGAAGGCCTCCTTATGCAGGAGGGGCCGGAGGGCCTGGCCGGTGAAGCAGACAATCGGGATCGAGTCCCCCATGCAGGTGTAGAGACCGGTCACCATGTTGGTCCCGGCCGGCCCCGAGGTCCCGATGGCCACCCCCACCTTCCCCGTCGCCCGGGCGTACCCATCGGCGGCGTGGGTCGCCCCCTCCTCGTGACGGACGGTCAGGTGCTTGATTCTGGTGGATTTCGAGAGGGCCTTATAGAGGGGGAGAATCGCCGCCCCCGGGATCCCGAAGACGTACTCGACCCCTTCGCTCTCCAGGATCTTGACCACAGCCTCCATCACAGGCATCTTCGGCATCTTTGTATCCCCCGCGTCCTTTAAAGATTTACGAAACCTAGCGATTCCCCAGAAAACAGGACAACCCTCCAAGTCGCAAATCCCCGGAGGGCCGTCTCCACCGGCTGAAAAGGGCCTGAACGCCTCTCACCGGGGCGGGACAGCCCCCTTGTAGGACCAGTCCAACAGCTCGACGGGATGGACGGTCCGGAGGTTCAGCCCTCTCTTTTTCAGCCCCATCTCGATCTGGAGGAGACAGCCGGGGTTCCCGCTCACAAGGACCTCGGCCCCGGTCTCCACGATCCTGTCCAGCTTCCGTTCGAGGAGCCTCCCGGAGAGTTCAGGGAACAGGAGGTTGTAGACCCCGGCGCTCCCACAGCACATGTCCGATTCCCGGAGTTCGATCAGTTGAAGCCCTGGGATCGCCTTCAAGAGGATCCTGGGTTCCAGCCGGACCCGTTGGCCGTGGGCCAGGTGGCACGGTTCATGGTAGGTCACCTTCAGAGGGAGGGGCTTTAACCGTCCGTCCAAGGGGAGATCGGCCAGGATCTCACAAATGTCCTTCACCTTCCGGCTGAAGGCCCGGGCCCGCTCCGCATACACCGGATCGGTCTTCAACAGCTCATCGTACTCCTTCATGACGGAGCCACACCCCGCCGCGTTGACGATGATGACCTCGACACCCGCTCTCTCGAAGGTCTCGATGGTTCGCCTGGCAAATCCCTTCCCCTTCTCCCGCTCCCCTTCGTGGATCAACAGGGAACCGCAGCATCCCTGGTCTTCCGGCACCACCACCTCGAAGCCGTTCTCGGCCAGGACGTGGGCCGTTGCCAGATTCACATGGGGAAAGAGGATCCTCTGGACACAGCCCGTCAAGAGCCCCACCCGGGTCCTTTTCGCCCCCTTGGCCGGGAGGAGGCCGGGAAGGGCCTGGCGAAGCTTGGGATCGGGGATAGGGGGGAGGAGGGCCTCCATGGCTCCGAACCGGCCGAAGAGCTTCAAGACCCCTGAAGCCCTCACCAGCTTTTGGAGTCCTGTCCGCTGATACCACCGGAGGGGGGCCATCAGGAGGGCCATCCGTTTGGCATTGGTAAAGAGATTCAAGATCAGGGCCCGAAGGAGACGCTCCGAAAGGGGGTACTTGTACCTCCGCTCGATCTGGCCCCTGGCCGCCTCCATCAGGTGGCCGAACTGGACCCCCGAGGGGCAGGCCGTCTCGCAGGCCCGGCAGACGAGGCAGAGGTTCATGTGCTTGACGAAGGTTTCGTTGATCCCGATCCTCCCCTCGGAGGCGGCCCGGATCAGGTAGATCCGTCCTCGGGGGGAGTCCATCTCGTTGCCCAGCTCCAGATACGTAGGGCAGGTGGGAAGGCACATGCCGCAGTGGACGCAGTCCAGGTACTTGTCAATCTCCGGCGGGTCGTGCTGGTCAAAGGCACCCTTCAGGGTTTGTCCGGCTGTGGTTTCGACAGGCATGCCCATCGCTAGATTTCTCCAACGAACCTTCCAGGGTTTAAGATCCTCCCGGGATCGAACTCCTGTTTTAACGCCTGCATCAAGGCCAGGGGTTTGCCAACGGGCCCCCATACATCAATCCGCTTTTTCACCTCCGGCGGGGCGTCCAGGATGATCAGGCTCCCCTCCGATGCCGAGATGAAGGTCCTGACCGTTTCAGCCATCTCGGCCACCTTCTGGACGAACGCCCCGGGTATGTCGTCGCTGTTCAGGTAGAACCTCACGATCCCGGAACCGGCCGAGGCCACAACGGCGCATTCCAGGGACCGCTTTGTGGCGGCCTCCTGGCCGGTCCTGATGACCTCGGGGACCTTGGTCAAGAGGACGCTGGCTTTGAGGGTGGCCCGCTGCCGGCCGGAGGGGGCAAAGTCCTGGATCGCTGCCCAAAGGGCGGTATGGAGCCGGCCTTCAAGAACCTCCCCTTGGGGGCCCCCGGCCTCTTTGCAGAACCTTCGAATCGTCTCGAGCTGGGCATCCACCGCCTCCCGGACACTCCCCACGGAGACGGCAAGGGCATAGCTCCCCCACCACTCAAGGCCTGCCTGCTCTGCCACCTTCCTGCCTGCGACCGGGCTCACGATTTCCAGGGCGCTTGGCACAAGCGGCGAATCCAGGATCCTCCGGACGGCCTCTTGGGCGGCCTCGATGGAGGGGAAAGGGGCCAGGTAGGTCCGCTCGTCCACCGGGAGGGGAAGGAGCTTGAAATTCGCCTCCACGATGATCCCCAAGGTGCCCAGGGAGCCGATGAAAAGCTTGTTCAGGTCGTAGCCGGTCACGTTCTTGACGACCTTGGCCCCTGCCTTGATCACCCTGCCGTCGGCCTGGACGACTTTGATCCCGATCAACAGATCCCTGGCCGATCCGTACCGGAGCCGTCTTGGACCACTGGAATTCGCGGCCAGGATCCCCCCGATCGTTGCCCGGTCAGGATGGGGGGGATCGAGGGCCAGGAACTGGCCACTCCTTCCAAGGAAGGCCTGGAACTCGCGTAAAGAGAGGCCGGCCTGGACGGAGGCCGTAAGATCAGCAGGCTCGTGCTCGATGATCCGGTTTAACCGTTTCAGAGAGACGACCAGGTCCACCCGTTCCGGGATCCCCCCGAGCCCCATGGCGGTTCCGCCCCCCCAGGGGATGACCGCAAGCCTCTCCTCCGAGGCGAACGTCATCACCCCGGAAAGCTCCTCCACAGAACCGGGGAAGACAACGGCCTTGGGGACCAGCCCATCGACGGCATACGCCTTCACCCCTTCATCAGCCAGGATGTTCGCCTCGCCGACGATGGAACTTATTTGTTTTGTTAACAAGCCGGTGTCGATCATCTGCTGGAAGGTTTCAGCCTCCTTCATAGGCCTGCTGGCACGACGGCCTAGATCGAGATGACGTTGGTCGCCTCTGCGCACAGGTTGGCGAACTCGACCGGGGTCATCATTGTCGCATTCTTACCGACCAAATCCTGGTCGGTTACCCCGCGGGCGCGGGCTCAGCCAGCTCAGACACGGATCACGACACCCTTGTCAATGGCTGTCTTCATCAGCTCTTTGACCGGAGGAAAGCCCACAGGGATGGTCGCTTCGGCAATGGGGTCCTTCATAAGGAGTACCCCGTCAGCGATCAGGCCGATTGTGGCCTCGTGGCCGGTATCCCTCGCCCCGTTTGCGGCGACGAAGACGAGACCTGCTCGGGTCGGGTCCTCCGAACCATGGGAGCCAACGTACAGGAGCTTCGCCATAGGCTCACCTCCCTTGCTCAGAACCGCTGGGCGAGCCCTTCTCTTTCGATCCGGTGGGGCTTAAACCCGTGGCCGTGGGCCGCCCCCACCTCGACGCAGGACTTCGAGGTCGGGAAGATCTTCCCGGGGTTTAAGAGGCCTTCGGGGTTCCAGACCCGTTTCACCTTCCTTAAAGCCTCTAAATCGTCATCGGTGAACATCAGGGGCATGAAGTCCCGCTTCTCCAGGCCGACCCCGTGCTCCCCCGTGATCGCCCCCCCCACGGCGATGCAGCGCTTCATGATTTCGGCCCCCAGGGCCTCGACCCGTACAAGCTCCCCCTCATTCCGGCCATCGTAGAGGATCAGGGGGTGGAGGTTCCCGTCGCCGGCGTGAAAGACGTTGGCCACCCGGAGGCCGTACCGGCGGCTGAGCTCCTGAATCTCCGTCAGGATCTGGGGGAGCCTGGTCCTCGGGATCACGGCGTCCTGGACGTAGTAGTCGGGGCTCAAGTGCCCCATGGCGGCGAAGGCTGCCTTCCGTCCTTTCCAGAGGAGGAGGCGTTCCGCTTCATCCCTGGCGATCCTGACCTCTCGGGTATGGTTCTCCTTGCAGACCTGGATAATGGGGTCCACCAGGGCTTCGACCTCAGCCTTGGGACCATCCACCTCAATCAGGAGGACAGCCCCGGCATCGGTGGGATAGCCAGCGTGGACCCCCTCCTCCACGGCCTGGATGCTTAAGTTGTCCATCATCTCGATGGCGGCAGGGATGATCCCGTGAGCGATGATCCCGGAGACGGTGGCGCTCGCCTCCTCAATCGTTTCGAAGACGGCCATCAAGGTCTTCACGGCCTCCGGTTTCCTCATGATCCGGACGAGGATCTTGGTGGCGATCCCGAAGGTCCCCTCGGAGCCGACGAAGACCCCGACAAGGTCATACCCGGGGGGGTCCAGCGTCTTCCCCCCGATCCAGAGGAGCTCCCCGGTCGCCGTCACCACCTCCAGTCCCAAGACATGGTTCGTCGTCACCCCATACTTGAGACAATGGGGACCACCGGAGTTCTCAGCGACGTTCCCGCCGAGGCTACAGGCCGCCTGGCTGGCCGGATCCGGGGCATAATAGTAGCCCCGGCTGGAGATCGCGTTCGTCAGCCAGATGTTGACAAGCCCCGGTTCGACTAACGCCCTCATGTTCTCGTAGTCAATTTCCAGGATCCGGTTCATGCGGTTTAAGCCGATGAGGACGCCGCCTTCCAAGGTCAGGGCCCCGCCGGAAAGTCCCGTCCCGGCCCCCCTTGGGACAAAGGGGATCTTCTCCCGGTGGCAGAGCTTCACGACCTGGACGACCTGCTCCGTTGTCCGGGGGAGGACGACGAAGTCGGGGAGGGCCTTGTAAAGGGTCAGGCCATCGGTCTCGTAGACCTTCCGCTCGTCCGGGTCCGCGATCACCCCATCGGGCCCGACGATCTTGAGGAGTTCCCTGGCAATCCGCTCCCTGTCCATCACGTCCTCCTCCAGCCCTTAGAACTTTACCCCAAAGACCTGGTTCAGGATCAGCATCGTGACGAAGAAAAGGAAGAAGAGGGCCGTTAAGACCAGCACGACCTGTCGCCACAGGGGCGGGCGGAGTTCCTTGGGGAGAAACTTCCGGTTGATGATCAGGGTGTGGATGGCGAGGAAGACGAAGTTTAAGCCCGCCATGTTGGCCCCGATCTTGATCAGCATCAGGGGCGGGGCGGCGTTGATCAGGACACACCCTGAGAGGGCGAAGAGGAGCAGGAAGGTGTAGTAGACCTTCCTGACATCGCCCCTGACCCACTCCCTGATTTTTGGGCTTCCAGCCCAGAGGTTGTCGGTGGCCAGCCGGACGAAGCCGTCCATAATCCCCAGCTGGGTGCCGAAGAGGATCCAGAAACCTACCAGGAGGGTCAGGAACCAGAGGGAGCGTCCCCCAACCTGAGAGAGGGCGTTGGCGATGTGGGCCGCCGTCGCCCAGCCGGCCAGCTCAGAGCCGGGTTTCACAAACTCCATGACCAACAAGGCGGGGAGGCCCATGCCGAGGAAGGCCCCGCCGGCCCAAAGCCAGTATTGGTCAAACCCGGCCAGCTTCCACCACCCCTTCCACCCGTTCAGGTTTTCCGGTGTTGGTCTGAAGACCTTCCCCGTCGCGGAGAGCTTGATGGCCTTCCCGCCAACCACCGCCGGGATGTAACCGACCAAGCCACTCATGCCAAAGCCCTTGTCCCGACACCAGTTGGAGACCGTGGAGTTGATCAGGCCCCCGGCCCCCGAGTAGGCGGCAAAGGCCCCTAGGAGGATCCAGTCGGCCCCGGAGGGGAGGACGCCAAAGCTGAAGTAACCTTTGATCAGCCCCCCCCAGTTTGAGGGGGAGACCATGAAGAGGTCAATGATCAGGAGATACGCGATGATCCAGATCACGAAGAACCAGGAGACCCGCTCCAGGGTCTTCTCGATCCGCTCTCCCACCGCCAGGATGGCGACGCAGAGGAGGAAGGTCACGTAGCCGATGAAAAGGACCGTCCCCTTGTCCTGATCCCCGGGTAGCCTGCCCAGGAAGGCGGCGGCGCTGGCCGTGGCCGAGGCCAGGGCCCATCCGGGCCACCCCATCTGGAGCCAGGCGCAGATCGTGTAGAACCACCCCCAGAAGGTCGGACCCGGCTTTGTCCGCATGAAGCCGGTCAGGACCGGTTCCCCGGTGTACATGGTATAGCGGATGAACTCCATGTTCAGAAGGACCTGGAGGATCACGGAGACGGTGGTGATCCAGAGGAGGGCAGCCCCGTATTTGGCCACCGTCGCCGGTCCCAGGAGCCACTCGCCGCTCCCAATGGAGATACTTAAAAGGATCGCCCCAGGACCGATGGCTTTCAGGATGGTGCCGAAGTTTAAAGGGGGGGGCGTGGGGAGGTCGGCCACCTCCCAAGGGGAGAGCATCCCCGCCTGAACCTGCTCGACTTTCCCGGCGGTCGGCTTGTTCTTTTGCGCCACGGTTTGGACCCTCCCTGCTCTTCAGGTTTAAGGATCATACGGGCCTTGTCCATAGCTAGGAAGCCCAATCGGGGCTTTGGCCTGCGCTGCCCTGCCTACCTCACGGGGGCTAGGGAGGTGGGGGAGGGCTTCGACGGGATCCTGTCTTGAGAAGGATCGACAAGAGAGGCTTAAGGGATGGAGGTAAGGAGCAGCCCATGGATGGGAATCCCCCGGTGGATGCCATGAAGATCCACTGTGCAGTCAGAGTGGGATCCTGCCACGAGAGATCGCTCAAACCCTTGTCACCGCAAAAGATAAACCTGCCGGAAGGCCGGTGTCAAGCTTTTTCCGGCGTTTTGACTCCTCCTTCAGATCAGCAGCAGCCGGTGGAGGTGATCTGAGAAAGGGGCGCGGAGTCGGTCTTCTCCTTGAGCTGCCTGAAGAGATGAGTCTTCAGCTCCTCCGCTGTCATCATCGGGCTGATCGTCAGGAGGTGATGGGCGACTTTTCGAGCCACGATGAAGCGTTCGGCAAGGGTGGGGTGGCTTCTCCACGGCTTGGCCTGAGGACCTGACAGTTCCGCTCCCATCCTGGCCCACAGCTCGGCCGCCGCCCTCACATCGTACCCGGCCTTGAAGGCATAGATAAGCCCATGGAGATCGGCCTCCCGCTCCATGTCCTTTAGGGACCTTCCGCCAAGCGAGGTCCCCGAGCGCTCCCAGACCAGATGCCCCAGCTCGTGCCCCAGGATCACGGCCAGCTCGTCATCGTTTCTTAAGAACCGCATCATGGCCAGGGTAATCTTGACGCTCCCGTTGCTGATGTAGGCATTGATCTCCTCCCCGTCGGTGACCTTAAACGTCAAGGCGGGGGGATCCTCGAACTGGGCCAGCAACCTTGCCCCGACGGCCAGCAATCGCTGCTCCTGCATAAGCCGGAACAGCCGGGCCTTCTCGCTCAGGACGGCTCTCATCGAGAGCTCTTCCTCTTCGGAGACCAGCGGCCCGACACCCCCAGGCTGATAAGGGGCCGTTGCACACCCCAAAAGCATAAGGGGGACAACGGTGATCCAAAGAGACCTCTTATCGCCCCCCCCCTTCCTACCCCGCCTTGCCGTATCCTGGATCGGGACCCCGGTCATGATCCTCCCTCCTTTTAAAGGCAGGATTAAAAAACATCGGATCCCAAACCCTTGTCAAGAACTTTTTCAGTTCCAGTTCCAGAACACGGCCAGAAACTGTTTGACAACGGGTCATCAATACGCTAAAAAATTGTATAGGGTGATTGGTTTTCTCCCCCAAACCCTGTACGTGACGAGCCGGAACTTCTCTCAAGGCTCCTCCTTGGAGGGCAAGGACCATGGGCATGGCGCCAAGCGAGTTCGAGGATGCGTATGAGGATGAGCAGACGATCCGGGGCGCGATCCTGACCGAGCCGATCCGGTCCCTTAAACCCCGCGAACCGATCTGTGTCAGGCCCGAGACCTCCATCCGGGATGCCATCGCGGCGATGAATGATGCCCGCGTCGGGTGTGTGCTGGTGACCGAGGGAGGCCGGCTTGTCGGCATCCTTACCGAACGGGACATCTTGAAGAAGGTGGTCGGCAAGCTCGACCTAGACGGTCCCGTTGAGCCGATCATGACCCAGAACCCGGAGACCGTGGGGCTGGACGATGGAATCGCCTACGCGCTCAACAAGATGCACCTGGGTGGCTACCGCCACATCCCGGTGGTTGACCGGAGCGGAGGGCCCGTCGGCATTGTTTCGGTAAAGGACTTTGTCGAGTTCATCGTCTCGCTGTTCCCCACCGGGGTTCTGAACGTGCCGCCCGAGCCTGGTCTTGAGGCTCGTGCCTTGCACGGTGGCTAGGGGAGGGCGGGGATTGATGCAAAAGGGGGAAAGGATCCCGATGAGCGAACAGGAGAGACAGCAACCTGTACCTGGCGGCCGGCCCCGGCCGGTCAACACGCTGGAGAAGGTAGTTGTCCGCTTCGCCGGTGACTCGGGCGACGGCATGCAGCTCACCGGCACAGAGTTCACCAAGAGCGTCGCCCTTGACGGGAACGATCTGGCGACGTTCCCGGACTTCCCAGCGGAGATCCGCGCGCCGGCTGGCTCCCTGGCCGGTGTGTCGGCCTATCAGGTTCACTTCTCAAGCCAGGAGGTCTTCACGCCGGGTGACCAGCCGGATGTGCTGGTGGTGATGAACCCGGCGGCCCTCAAGATCAACCTGCCGGACCTCCCACCCGGTGGCATCCTGATCGTGAACAGCGGGACGTTCACGCCACAGAACCTTGAAAAGGCCGGCTACAAGTCGAACCCCCTGGAAGACGGCACCCTCTCCAAGTACCAGGTCTACGCCATTGATATCTCCAAGCAGGTGGCACTGGCGCTCGATGGGATGGGCCTTTCGGCCAAAGAGGTTGCCCGTTGCAAGAACTTCTACGCGCTGGGGCTCATGTTCTGGCTCTACGGCCATCCAACCGAGCAAGAGGAAGAGAGCATCCGGCAGAGGTTCCGGAAGAACCCAAAGCTTGCCGAGGCCAACATCAGGGCCTTCCGCGCCGGCTACAACTTTGGTGAGACCAGCGAGCTCTTTGCCTCGCGCTACCACGTGCCGCCGGCCCCGATCGAGCCTGGCACATACCGCCACATCACGGGAAACGAGGCGACCGCCATCGGCTTCGTCACCGCCGCCAAGCTCGCCGGCCTCCCCCTGTTCTACGGGAGCTACCCGATTACCCCGGCCTCTGACATCCTCCACAACCTCGCCATGTACCGGCACTATGGTGTGATCACGTTCCAGGCCGAGGATGAGATCGCGGCGGTTACCGCGGCCATCGGGGCGGCCTATGCGGGCGCCATCGGGGTGACCGGCACCTCAGGCCCCGGCCTTGCCCTGAAGAGTGAGGCCATCGGGCTGGCGGTGATGGTCGAGCTCCCCCTGGTCATTGTGGATGTGCAGCGGGGGGGGCCGTCCACGGGCCTTCCGACCAAGACGGAACAGGCCGATCTGCTGCAGGCCCTGTTCGGGCGAAACGGCGAGTGCCCGGTGGCCGTGGTCGCGCCGGCGACGCCGGCCGACTGCTTCCGGATGGCCGTTGAGGCGGTCCGGATCGCCACGCGCCACATGTGCCCGGTCATCTACCTGTCCGACGGGTACCTCGCCAACGGCGCCGAGCCCTGGAAGCTCCCCGACCTGGCCTCGCTCCCCAAGATGGAGGTGGCGTTCAGGACTGACCCAGAGGGGTTCTACCCGTACCTGCGGGATCCGGAGACGCTGGCACGCCCGTGGGCGATTCCAGGGACGCCGGGCCTGGAGCACCGGATCGGCGGCCTGGAGAAGGAGGATGTCACCGGCCATGTCTCCTACGATCCGTTGAACCACGAGCACATGGTCTGGACGCGGGCCGAGAAGATCGCCAGGATCGCCCGGGAGATCCCCGAGGCTGAGGTCTACGGCGACCCCTCAGGGGACCTCTTGATCGTCGGGTGGGGGTCCACCTATGGAGCGATCACCCAAGCGGTCAGGACCCTCCGCCGTCGTGGCCACCGGGTCTCATCGCTCCATCTCCGTTACCTGAACCCGATGCCGGCAAACGTGGGGAGCGTGCTCGCCCGCTTCCGGCGTGTGCTCGTGCCCGAAATGAACCTCGGGCAGCTCCAGATGATCCTCCGGGCAAGGTTCCTGGTGGATGCCGTAGGCCTCCACAAGGTCCAGGGACGGCCCTTCAAGGTCTCGGAGATCGTGAGCAAGGCTGAGGAACTCTTGGGCGTTCGCGAACAGGCTCGGCTCGTCGTGCCTGCGGAGGTAAAGTAACGATGGCCCAGGGAAACGGCAACAGCGGCACCCCCAAGCTGACACGCCAGGACTTCATCTCGGACCAGGACGTCCGCTGGTGTCCGGGCTGCGGTGACTACGCCATCCTGGCGAATGTCCAGAGGGTGATGCCGGAGTTAGGGGTCCCCCGCGAGAAGATCGTGTTTGTCTCCGGGATCGGCTGCTCGTCGCGGTTCCCGTACTACATGAACACGTACGGGTTTCACTCGATCCACGGGCGAGCACCGGCGGTGGCGACGGGCATCAAGGTCACCCGCCCTGACCTGATGGTGTGGGTGATCACCGGCGACGGCGACGGGCTGTCCATCGGGGGCAACCATTTAATCCACGCCATGCGCCGTAACGTGGACCTGAAGATCCTCCTTTTCAATAACCGGATCTACGGGCTCACCAAGGGGCAGTACTCGCCGACCAGCGAGCAGGGCAAGAGGACCAAGTCTACACCGCTCGGCTCCCTCGACCGGCCCTTCAATCCCCTCTCGGTCGCCATCGGCGCCGGGGCAACCTTCGTGGCGCGGACGATTGACATTGACAGCCAGCACCTCCAGTACGTGTTGCGGCGGGCCGCGGAGCATAAGGGGACGGCCTTCGTCGAGATCTACCAGAACTGCATCGTGTTCAACGACGGGGCCTTTGAATCGGTCACCGACAAGGCGGTCAGGAGCGAACGGCTCCTCGTCCTCGAGCACGGAAAGCCCCTGGTCTTCGGCAAGGAGAGGAAGAAGGGCCTCCGCCTCCGCCCCGACTTCTCCCCGGAGGTGGTGGAGGTTGACGGCGACACCTCAGGGCTTCTGGTCCACGACGAGACAAGGCAGGAGGAGGCCTACCACTTCATGCTCTCACGGCTGAAGGGCCCTGACTTCCCCGAGCCGATCGGGGTCATCCGCGCCGTCCGGGAGCCGACCTACGAGGAGCTGGTGACGGAACAGGGGCGCATGGCCTGCGAACAATGGGGTGAGGGCGATCTTCGGAAGCTCCTCTACTCCGGCGAGACCTGGGTCGTCCCGTAAGCCGGGATCTACTCATAGCGGAG
Organism: uncultured bacterium; assembly: GCA_964535215.1. Classification (GTDB taxonomy): domain Bacteria; phylum Methylomirabilota; class Methylomirabilia; order Methylomirabilales; family JACQHM01; genus JACQHM01. The sequence continues at coordinate 16,339 of CAZHST010000009.1, read as the reverse complement.
GGCGACAATAGGATCAAGCCTTGAGGCCCGCCTGGCAGGGTAGACGCCGGAGAGGATCCCTACCGTCGCGGAGGCGGCGAAGGCGAGAAGGATAGACCACAGGGTCACCTGGGTCGGCAGGGAAGGGAAGAAGAGGGGGAGGAGCTTTGCAACCCCGGCTCCCATGCCGATCCCGGCGGCTCCCCCGAGGAGGCTCAGGCTCACGGCCTCCACCAGGAACTGATGGAGGATGTCCCGCTTCCTGGCCCCTACCGCCTTCCGGAGGCCGATCTCCCGTGTCCGCTCTGTCACCGAGACGAGCATAATGTTCATGATGCCGATCCCGCCCACCAGGAGCGAGATGCCGGCGATCCCGGCCAGGACGGCCGTCAGGATATTGAGGATCCGCTGTAAGGCCGAGAGCATGTCCCCCTGGCTGATGATGTGAAAATCCTCCTTGCCGTGCCTCCGCGAGAGGACCCCTTTGATCTGCTCGATGGCCGGGTCCAGGGCCTCCGGTGAGGCCACAGAGGCGAGGATCTCGAACAACTGGTCGGTGTCGAACAGCTCCTGGGCCGATCGGACCGGGATAAAGACCAGGTCGTCCATGTCAATCCCCAGGGTGACCCCTTTTGGCTCCATCACGCCGATCACCCGGTAGCGTGCCCCGGCAAGGGTGATCATCTGACCTAAGGGGTTCTCCTCGCCGAACAGCTCCCGTTTCACCGTCCGCCCCAAGACCACGACCCTCCGCTTGGCCTCCACGTCCTCGGTGGTGAAGAAGGCACCGGTCTCTACAAAGAGGCGGCGGACCCTCTGATACTCCGGGGTCACCCCCACCACCGGGACATCCCGACTCCGGTTCACGTATTTGACCTTCCCCGATCCGAGGACGACGGGGATCGCCTCTTCCAGCAGGGGGACCCTCCGTTTCAGGACGAGGGCATCCTCGTAGGTGAGCTTCCTGACGGTGCTTAAGGGATGGAAGGCTCCCGTCGTCTCGGTCTTCCCCGGCTGAATGATCAGCAGGTTGGTCCCCAGGCCGGTCAGCTCCCCAACAATGTAGGCCTTGGCCCCCTGGCCTAACGCGATCAAGAGGATGACGGCCATGACCCCGATGACCATCCCCAGCATGGTGAGAAGGGAGCGGAGCTTGTTGGTGGCCAGGGCCTCCAGGGCCACCCGGAAGGCCTCGACGAAGCTCATGAGACACACCCGGTTAAGCGATTAGCCATCAGCCAGAAGCTGAAGCTTAGTATCCTTCACGATCAGGCCGTCTTTCAACTGGATGACGCGCCCGGCCCGACCGGCGACCAGAGGGTTGTGGGTGACCACGAGGACCGTCGAACCGTTCCGGTTCAAGGCCTTGAACAGATCCATGATCTCCTCCCCGGCCCGGCTGTCCAGGTTCCCCGTCGGCTCATCGGCCAGCAGGAGGGACGGACGATTCACCAGGGCCCGGGCGATGGCCACCCGCTGCTGCTCTCCCCCCGAAAGCTCCTGGGGGGTGTGGTCCTTCCTGCCAAGGAGGCCGACGGCCTCCAACGCCGCCAGGGCCCGCTTCCGCCGCTCCCTAGCGGGGATGCCGCTGTAGAGGAGCGGGAGCTCCACGTTCTTCAGGGCGCTTAAGCGGGGAAGGAGGTGAAAGGCCTGGAAGACGAAACCGATCTTCCGGTTTCTCAAGAAGGCAAGCTGATCGTCCTCCAGGGTCTCCACCCGGATCCCCTCCAGGATGTACCTTCCTGAGGTCGGGCGGTCTAAGCAGCCGATGATGTGGAGCAGGGTGGACTTCCCCGACCCTGAGGGACCCTGGATGCCCACGAACTCCCCCTCCTCCACCTGGAAGCTCACCCCCTTTAAAGCCTCCACGGCAGAGCTTCCAAGCGGATAGACCTTTGTCACGGCCTCCAGGGTGATCATGGCCCACCCTTGACCTCGATAGCCTTCACCCGGACCCCATCCCTCAAGCCGGGGACATCCGGCGTCAAGATCACCAACGCCCCCTCCTCCACCCCGCCCTTGATCTCCGTCTCGTTCCAGTTCGACGCCCCGGTGACAACCGACTTTTGCTCGACCCTCCCATCCTTGACGAGGTACACAAAGCTCTGCCCCTCCCGCTTCAAGATGGCCTGCGTCGGGAGGAAGAGGACCCCTGGAAGGGAGGAGACAATCACCTCCACGTCGGCCGACATCCCCGGCTTCAAGTGTTCTCTTCCCTCCTCCAAAGTGACCCGGATGGAGAGGGTTCTGGCCTCCTGCCCTGTCCCTGCAATGGCCGGCGAAACCTTTGAGACCTTCCCTCGGAAGATCCTCCCCGGAACGGCGTCCAGGGTCACCCTGGCCGGAAGGCCAATCCGGACCTTAGAGGCATCGAATTCATCAATGGAGGCGCTGATGTAATAGCGGGCCGGGTCCACGATGGTGAACATGGCCTCCCCTATTGTAAAGAGGGGGCCACTCCCCAACCCGATGGTCTCCCCTTCCGATGCCTCCCTCTTGATGATCAGGCCATCAATGGGGGAGACGATGACGGTCTTCGTGAGCCGGACCTCCTCCAGCTTGAGCGAGGCCTCCATCCGTTTTACCTCGGCCCTGGCCACCTCGATCTCCCGCTCCTTCACCGCCAGTTGATCGCGGCTGGCAAGGGCCTCCTCGTAGGCCGCCTGGGCCACGTCGTGCTCGGCCTTTGTCAAATCCAGCGCCTCCCGGGAGATGGCCCCTTGGGTGAAAAGGTCCCGGGCCCGTTCCAAGCTCTTCCTGGCCTTCTCCAGGGTGGCCATGGTTTCGTTGATCCGGGTTTGAACCTGGGCTTTGAGCATCTGGACGCCGGCCTCCGCCTGGGCGAGACGGGCCCTGGCCGCCTGGAGGTTCGCCCGGGCAAGACCCACCTGGGCCCTCACCTCCTCCTGATCCAGGATCGCCAGGATCTGGCCGGCCTTCACCCGGTCCCCCTCGTCGGCCAGGAGACGGGCAATCCTCCCCGGTACCTCTGCCTTGACCTTCACCTCCACCTCCGACTCGACCCTGCCGGTGGCAGTGGCCGGGATCGTGATCAGCATCTCCCCCCGCTTCAGGCGGACCACCTTGACGGAAAGCCCCCCCCCATCCGTAAGAAGCGACACGGAGGTCAGGACGAGGAGGAACCCTGCGAGCACCAGGACGATCAGGGCCCTCTTCCTTTCCCGCAATGGAAACTTCATGGCTGGATCCCACCTCTCGTGAAAGCCAGCGATCAGCCGTCAGCCAAAAGCCGCCTCTCCTTCCAGTGTTTGACAAAAGGAGGCCGTTGTCAAGGCTCGGGCCCTCTTGGGGATCCAGGGGGAAACAGGGGACCTTGGGAAAAGGCTTGGCACGGGCCGTGGAAGCCCAGCCCTGAAACACCCGGCTAGAGAGGACGGGAGGGCCGTTAAGAGGGGTGCATGAGGACCTTCAGCCGGTGCCATACGTGCTGGGCCCACGCCAGGGGATGGTGGAGGAGGCGGAACCGCTGGAGGAGAAGACCCCGAAGACCAACAAGGCCCACGGCGACAAGGCCCACCTGCCCCAGGAGTGAAAGGTACAGCCCGATGGCAAGGAAGCTCCAGCCGGCCACCGCCAGCTCAGGGGGTCCCCCCCGGGCCGCCAGGAAGGCGTTAAAGGCATCGGCCACGACCTGGGCCTTCTGCCACGTTCGCTTTAACTCCGTCGCGGCAATCCCGGTCCCGGCCACGCCCAAGGCCAGGGAGGGCCAAAAAGCCGGCCGGGACCGCCGCCACCTTTCCAGCATAACCCCCGCTTCGAGCCCTGCCAGGGCCAGGAGGAACGGCCCGCCAGGTCGGGCCAGCCCCCACTGGGTGACCCCAAAGACGTTCACCCAGGGAAGGAGGGTGCCCAGGGCGGTCAGCCCTGCCAGGGCCAGGCTGATCCCCTGGGAAGGGAGGGAGTGAATAAAGCGGGGAAACGTCGGGGTCGGCATCAGAGATTTCCCGTCCAAGGGTTGAGTCTTCTACTGTTGAATATCGGTCAGAACGGGGGAGGACGCCAGTTCTTTTTACCTGCCCGTTCTAGCCCAGGTCGAGGTGTAAGAGGTCCATCCGTTGTTGAGGGATGTCGTAGAGGGTGCGCAGGATCTGTCCGATGATATCGGCAATCCGGTCCTTCTCGGAGACAGCCACCGCGTGCAGGCGGGCAAAGGCCACCAGATCCTTCTTGGTCCGGAAGCGCCTTTTGTCCCGAAGGCAAGCCGCAAGCTCTTCCCGGCTCAGGGTTTTGGGATCCACCGGAGGGAGAGGCTCGGCTGGAACCCCCTCCCGACGGGTCCTCCTGCTCAAACGCCCCACCGGACGAACGCCAAGCTGTTTGAGGAGATCACCTAGCGGCAGGTCGGGACCCTCTTTCAAGGCCTCGAGGAGCCGACCTAAAAACTCGGCAAGCTCGTGGGTCGTGAGCCGTTCGGTCATGTCAGATACCTCCAGAATCGCCAAGCCGTTCTAGGAGTTCTTCCGTGACCTGGCGGAACTGGGCCTGGCTTTGCCGGTACCTGGGATTGGTGGCGATTGACACGGGGACCTTCCTCTCCGGTGCCTCACCGACCGCAAGGCTCTCGGTCACGAAATGCTCGAAGACGAGATCCTGACATCCCGGGAGCTTCTTGACGTACTGGATCGCCTGTTCCTGCACCCGAGGTAACCGTAACGGCGGCCCGAATTCCAGCACCCGGACCCGGTTGAACAGGATCCCGATGAGCCGTGGTTCCTCATAGGTGGCCCCGATCATGGTGAAGGTCTTTTGCATGCCGGTCACAAAGCGACTCACCTGTCGCTGGATAAGCGTGATCCCCAAGGTTGACAGGTAGTCAGGAAGAGTCGGCACCAGGTACGTGTGGCTGGCAAAGAGGCCATTCTGCGTCACCAGGTTGAAGTTGGGAGGGCAGTCGCACAGGATGAAATCATACTGGCGCTCTAAATCAGCCAGGTGGGCCTTCAGGACGGCCTGGGGGCCAAAGAGGCCGCGACCGATTCCGCCGACGGTGGCCAGCCGTTCATCAATGGTAATCAGGGAGAGGTGCGAGGGAAGGAGGTCCAGCCCCTTGATCGTCAGACCTCCGGCGGCCACATCCTGGATGATTGCCTGGTCAATCCGGAACGTTTGACGCTCGGCGATATAGTAGTCCTCGAACAGGTTCAGGAGCGATCCCCTCCGTTTCACCCAGTCCAGCCAGAACTCCTGTTCCAGCAGATAGAAGGTGGCATTCGTCTGGGGATCAAGGTCAACCAGGAGGACCCGCTTGCCGTGATAGGTGGCCAGGCAGACGGCAATCTCGACGGTGCAGGTGGTCTTGCCGACACCGCCCTTGAAGTTGATGAGGCTGATGATCTGCGCCATGAACCGTCAGACCCTTTCCCCTCGAACCCCAACGGAACCCTAAGCGGTCAGACCGGCCCCGGGTTGCGGGGGATCAGGAGGGGGTGGTATCATCCCGTTTAGCGGGATGCTTGCGGTGCCGTTCTGGATCGGCAAGGGGCACGGATGAAGGTGACCATGGTCCGGGTCAAACGAGAAACCCTGATGAGGCTGGTTTCACCCTTTGCCCGTTTCTATCAGCGTCACCAGAAGTATGCCGCGGTGGCCTTCTTTTTTGGCGGCGTCGCCTACGACAGTGTCACCCTGACCCGCATTGACCGGATGTTCGACAATCTCGTTCTCCTGACCTACATCCTCCTCCTGGGAGGGCTGATTGTCATCATCGGACATCTTCAGACCGGGCGTCTCACGCACCCCCGTATCCGCCAGTATGAGCGGTTCTACCCCCTCGCCGTTCAGTTCCTCCTCGGCGGTCTGTTCAGTGCCTACACGGTGTTCTACTTCCAGAGCGTCTCCTTGACCAAGACGGCGATCTTCTTCGGCATCCTCGTGTTCCTGCTGGTGGCCAACGAGATGCTGGAAGAACGATTGACCAACCTCACCCTGCTCGTGACGCTCTACTTCTTCGTCACCTTTTCGTTCTTTACCTTCTTTATCCCCGTGCTCCTTGGCATCATGAACCGGTGGACGTTCCTCCTGGGCGCAGGGCTAAGCCTGGCCCTGGTCGCCGGGGTCCTGTTCCTGATCTATGGGAAGCGCCTTGCCACGGCCCGACGGGCGGTCACCCAAAGCGCCGCTTCGGTCGCTGGGCTCCTCACGCTCCTGATCCTCTTCTACCAGATGAACTGGATCCCCCCCGTGCCCCTGTCCCTGAAGTTCGGGGGTGTGTACCATCATGTGCGGCGTGAAGGCCAGGTCTATTACCTGACGTTCGAAAAACCGCCCTGGTACCGGTTCTGGAAGACATCCGAGAACCTGTTCCGCTACCGGCCTGGGGACCGGATCTACTGCTTTGCGTCTGTCTTCGCCCCCACCGCCCTGAAGACGGAGATCTTTCACGAGTGGCAACGCTACGACGAGCAGGGCCAACGCTGGGTGAGGACTGACATGCTCGGCTACACCGTCACCGGCGGACGGGGCGGCGGCTTTCGCGGGTACACCTTCAAGGAGCTCATCTCGCCGGGTCGGTGGCGGGTGAACGTCAAGACGCCCGAAGGGCTCCTCTTAGGACGGATCAACTTCCGGATCACCGAAGCCGGTGAAACAGATCTCGAGTTTGTCACGATCCAGCGATAGCCGGGTCCAACAGGATCGGGAGCGTTCAGCGGTGACAGGCTGAAGGCTCCTTAAGGGATCAAGAGGACTTTCCCCGTGGTCTGGCGCCCCTCCAGCCGGCGGTGGGCCTCGGCGGCCTCGGCCAGGGGAAACGTCTGCTCAATCCGCAGCTTGAGACGGCCGGACTTGACCCAGCCAAGCACCTCCCCGGCCCGCTGGAGCAGTTCCTCCCGGGTCAGGGTGTAATGGGCGAGGGTCGGGCGGGTGAGAAAGAGGGAGCCTTTGTTGCTTAAGACGATAGGGTCGAAGGGAGGCACCGGCCCGCTCGACTGGCCGAAGAGGACCAGGTACCCCCGAGGCCTCAGGACGTTCAGGCTCTTCTCAAAGGTCGTTTTGCCGACCGAATCGTACACGACGTTCACGCCCTGCCCATTGGTCAGGCGCTTCACCTCGGCTTCAAAATCCTGCTCGGTGTACAGGATGACGGCATCCGCCCCCGCCTCTTTAGCCAGTTGGGCCTTGGCCTCGGTCGAGACCGTCCCGAACACCTGGGCGCCGAGCTGCTTGGCCATCTGCACCAGGAGGAGCCCAACCCCCCCTGCCGCAGCATGGACCAGGGCGGTGTCGCCTGGCTTCAGCGGGTAGGTGGTATGCGTCAGGTAATGGGCCGTCATGCCCTGCAAGAGGGCGGCGGCGGCGGTTTTTGCATCCACGCCCTCGGGGAGCTTGACCAGCTTGGCCGCGGGGACAACGGCATATTCGGCATAGGCACCCGGCACCCCGGTATAGGCCACGCGGTCTCCGACCTGGAGATCCCGGACGTTAGACCCCACAGCGGCAACCACCCCGGCCGCCTCCACACCCGGGGTAAAGGGCAGGGGCATCTTATAGAGGCCTGTCCGATGGTAGGTATCAATGTAGTTCAAGCCGATGGCCTCAATCCGTACCAGCGCCTCCTCGGCCCCCGGGGTCGGGGTCGGCACCTCTTCATAGCGGAGCTTCTCAGGACCGCCAGGTTCGTAGACACGGATCGCTTTCATCGTTCCTCCTCCTGGATCGTCAAGGGATGACCAACCGAGAACTCGTCCACGCTCTGGTGCATACGTCCCCATCAGGTGATGTGATTCTAAGACAACCGTATGATAGAATCAAGCCAGAAAACTGAGGGGGGAGACAGCGGTGGGGAGTGAGGATCTTGACCTTCGTCATCGGGGAGCGAGATGGAACGGATGAAACACCGGCTTCTGGAACTCCTGTTCGAGCACTCGTTCAGGTACAGCCCTGATGCCCCCTTCACCCTCTCCTCTGGACGGACCAGTCCCTACTACCTCGACTGCAAGAAGACCCTTGCCATCCCTGAAGGCCTGTGCCTGGTCGGTGAGCTGTTCTTCCAGAGGATCCGCGCCCTGGAGGGGGAGCGGGGCATCCGGATTGACGCCGTGGGGGGCCTGGTGCTCGGCGCGGTCCCGATCGCCGATGCGGTGGCGTACCAGAGCTACCTTGAAGGCCACCCCATCTTCGCCTTCGCCGTCAGAAAGGAGCCCAAGAAGCACGGGATGCAGAGGTGGGTCGAAGGGTTCGAGCGGCCGGGGGCCCGGGTCGTGATCGTTGAGGACGTGGTGACGACGGGGGACTCTACCTTAAAGGCGATTGAGGGGGCCAGCCAGGCAAAGTTCCAGATCGAGCAGGTCCTGGTGCTGGTGGACCGGCAGGAAGGGGGACGGCAGGCCATCGAGGAGAGAGGGTACCCGTTCTCGGCCCTCTTCACCACCGAGGATTTTCTGGGGCTCTACCATCGGCGGTCCCCCCCACGAACCGATCCCTCTCCCTAAATGGCTGACCGACGGGGGCCAACATCGCCGCCGAATACGTATCCCCTAACGGCCAGGCTGACGGGCCTGAAGGAGACGCCAGATCTTCTCAGGTTTCAGCGGCATATCCAGATGGGTGACCCCCAGGGGCGAGAGGGCATCCACCACCGCGTTCACCACGGCCGGGGTGGCCCCGATCGTCCCCGCCTCGCCGATCCCCTTAACCCCTAACGGATTTTCTGGGGAAGGCGTCTCGGTCCGGGCCGTCTCGAAGGAAGGAAGATTGTCCGCTTTGGGGAGGACGTAGTCCATCAGGCTCCCCGTCAAGAGCTGGCCGTTCTTATCGTAGACGACCTCCTCCCACAGGGCCTGCGCAACGCCCTGGGCGATCCCCCCGTGCACCTGCCCATCCACGAGCATCGGATTAATGACCTTCCCGCAGTCGTCCACGGCCACATAGCGGACAAGCCGGACCTCCCCGGTCTCGGGATCCACCTCCACCACGGCGACATGGGTCCCGAAAGGATACGTGAAATTCGGCGGCTCGAAGCGACGGGTCGCCTCCAGGCCGGGCTCGATCCCCTTCGGGAGCTTGGCCGCCCGGTAGGCCACCTTCGCCACCTCCTGAAGGGTCAGGGCCTTGGCCGGCGTGCCCTTGACATAGAGCTTCCCCCCTTCATAGACCACATCCTCGACCGAAGCCTCCAAGAGGTGGGCGGCGATCCGTTTCGCCTTCTCCTTGACCGATCCGAGGGCCAAAAGCAGCGCGGTCCCTCCGACAACCGTGGCCCGGCTGCCGAAGGTCCCGACCCCGTAGGGGACCTGGGCCGTGTCCCCGTGGAGGACCACCACATCGTCGAGAGGAACCCCCAACTCCTCGGCGGCCAGTTGGGCGAAGGAGGTCTCCTGCCCCTGGCCATGGGGCGAGGCGCCGGTCAAGATGGTGATCTTGCCGGAAGGCTCGACGCGGACCGTGCTGCTCTCCCAGGCTGCAAAGGGCATGGCGGAAGAAGGCCCCATCCCGCAGATCTCCACGTAGGAGGAAAGGCCGATCCCGAGGAGCCTCCCTTCCGCCCTCCGCCGTTTCTGCTCGTCTCGTAACGCCTGATAGTTCACCAGCTCCAAGGCCTTCTCCAGGGCGGATTGGTAGTTGCCGCTGTCGTACACGGCCCCGGTCGGGGTGGTATAGGGGAAGGCGTCAGGGGGGATGAAGTTCCGGCGGCGGACCTCAGCCGGATCGAGGTTGAGCTTGTGGGCGAGGATGTCCATGGCCCGCTCCAAGAGATACGTGGCCTCCGGTCGCCCTGCCCCCCGGTAGGCGCTGGTCGGGGTCGTGTTGGTGAAGACGCCAACAATCTCCACCCGGGCATTGGGGATCTGATAAGGGCCGACGGCCATCGTGGCCGTGCTCGGAGGGATCAGGGCCGTCAGGAGCTGGAGATAAGCCCCCATGTCGGCCAGGACGTGGATCTTGATCGCCTGCACCCTCCCGTCCTGGTCGGCCGCCAACTCCACCGTGTCAACCCTGGCCCGGCCGTGGGTCGTAGCCATCAGGTTCTCCCGCCGCTCCTCGATCCACTTGACCGGCCGACCCAGGTCGAGGGACAGAAAGGCCGCCAGCACCTCATCGGGGTAGACATCCATCTTGCTCCCGAAGCCGCCGCCCACTTCCGGGGCGATGACCCGGACCCGGTGCTCGGGCAGGTTCAAGATGTCTGCCAGATAGGTCCGGAGGAAATGGGGGAACTGGGTGGAGGCCCAGACGGTCAAGGTCCCACGGCCCTTTTCGTAGTGGGCCACGACGCCCCGGGGTTCCATCGCCGAGGGGGCCAGGCGCTGCTGGATCAGCCGTTGGGAAACGGTGACAGCCGCCTGCTGGAAGGCCCTGTCCACCTCCCCGCCTTCCTGCTTCATGACGTAGGCGATGTTGTCCCCCAACTCCTCATGGAGGAGAGGGGCCCCTTCCCCCGCGGCCTTTTCCACGTCCACGACCCCAGGGAGAGGCTCGTAGTCCACCTCGATGAGATCCGCCGCGTCGCGGGCCGCGTAGCGATCCGTGGCCACGACAGCGGCCACGGCCTCGCCCATATAGCGGACCTTCCCGACAGCCAAGGGGTACCGCTTGGGGATCTTTAGGCCTTTCATCCCCAGGACCGGCAGGGGTCTGATCCGGGCCGCCACCTCCTCCCCGGTCAGGACCCGGACAACGGTCGGATGGGCCGTAGCGGCCCTGAAGTCAATGCCCCTGATCCTCGCATGGGCATACGGGCTTCGCACGATGGCGAGATACAGCATGTCCGGCAGACGGACATCGTCCACGTACGTGGCTCCCCCTGTGATGAGCCTCGGATCCTCCCGCCGTTTGATCGGTTCCCCAACCAGCTTGACAAGAGCCATCGTCCCACGCCTCCCCTTTTACTCCTCCTTACCAGGTGAGCCAGCACCCCCTCTGAAGGGAAGGGCGAAGACCAGGACCGCATCCCCCGTCTTGTACCCGAAGCGGTGGTTGCCGCCGGCCAGCGATCTCCATGCCCCCCTTCACCGGAGGCGCTCCCAGGTCAGGCGTGAAGTCACCTGGTCACCGGCCACCAGGAGAGGCGGCGTCCTCAACGTCAACCGGTCGCCGGAGAGCTCGAAGAACCGTTTCTGAGCCGTCCCGATCCAGTTGGGGAAGAGACTGAGCTCCACATGGTGGATGACGGTCCCCTCCTCCTCGTTGACCTCGTAGGTCCCGCAGTAGGCCACATACCCTTCGTAGGCGGCCTTTTTCTCCTTAGGGGTTCCTCCCCAGATATCACTGGAGGAAAACCTCGGACGGTCGGGGCGCATAATCTGCACGCACATCCGCCCATTCGCATCGTACATAATCCACCCAATGGCCTTTCGTCCCAGGCGGGGTTCAATTACCTCGCCATTCGACCGCCGCGATTCCCACAGGACAAGCTTCCAGGTCCCGATGAACTGTTGGGCGACGGATGGCCCCTGCTGGCCCATGGCGGAGCCGGCCAGGACCATGAGGGTTGAGAGGATCGCCATGATGCTGAGTTGCTTCCTCATCGAATTCATAGGGTTCCCTCCTCTGACCACCTACCTGCTCTCCACCAATCCCGCCTCCCGGAACTCCACCCGCTGGACGTCGCCCTTTGCCCGGGGTTCCTTTTCCCCCTGGTGCATCCCCCTTATGAGGCCAGGACACCGCCGTCCACGGCCAGGATGTGGCCGGTCACCATACTGGAGGCATCCGAGGCCAAGTATAGCACAGAGCCGACCAGCTCCTCCGGTTTTCCCCGACGGCCCATGGGCACCCGTTGCATGGCCGCCTTCTCATACTCGGGCTCCCGGCTGATGAGGACCCCCATCGGGGTCTCGAACCAGGTGGGGGCAACGGCGTTGACCTGGATGTTGTACTTCGCCCACTCGACGGCCAGGCCCCGGGTCAGCATGACAACCCCTCCTTTGCTGCAACAGTAGGCGATGGTCCCTGGGAGCCCGATCTGCCCGGCGATGGAGGCGAAGTTGATGATCTTCCCCCGCCTCCGGGCGATCATCTGGCGTCCCACAATCTGGCAGCAGAGGAAGAACCCTTTCAGGTTCACGGCGATGATCTGATCAAAGGCCTCCTCGGGGAACTCCTCGGCGGGGAGGCGCCTGGTGATCCCGGCGGCATTCACCAGCACATCAATGGGGCCCAGGTCCTCCGTCACCTTTTGGACCATCGCCTCCACCTCCCGACGGGAGGTGATGTCCACACCCAGGGCGATCCCTTTCTCACCCCTCTCCGGAAAGGCCTCAACCGTTTCCCTAGCCCGGGCGAGGTCAAGGTCGGCCACGGCCACCTTCGAGCCGGCCCCTGCCAGCCCGATGGCGACGGCCCGTCCCAGACCTCCCCCGCCGCCTGTCACCAGGCTCACCTTTCCATCCAGACGAAACATGGCAACTGGATCGGTCATGATGGATCACACTCCTTTCACCGAGGTCAGTTCTCTCCCCAGCGACGCAACCAGGCGTCACCGGCCATCCCCAACGATCCCCCCGTCAAGACCCATGCCGTGAAGCGACCGTTCAGCGGTAGCCAAACAGGCTGGGGACGAGGAGGCTGATGGGCGGAAAGAGGGCAATCAGGAACAGGGTGGCCGTCAGGATCAGGATGTACGGCCAGAAGACTCGGGCCGTGTCAGCCATGTTGGCCCTGGCGATGCCACACGCCAGAAAGAGCCCCAAGCCCACCGGCGGCATGAAGAACCCAAGGCCTAATGCGGCAATGGAAACGATCCCGAAGTGGACTGGGTGGATGCCGAGTTCCAAAGCGACCGGGTAGTAGACCGGGGCGATGATCAAGAGGGCCGGGAGGCCTTCCAGGAGACCGCCGAAGACGAGGTAGGTCAGGATCGTCATCAGGAGGAAGAACCAGGTCCCTGTCGAGACACCCCCCAGGGTCTTCGCGATCAGATCCGGCACCCGGTTGTAGACCATGATCCACGAGAAGACCGTTGCCGTGACAACCAGCCAGAGGGAGAGGCCGGTGACGCTGGCACTTTCCGTGAAGACCCTGGCCACCTCCCGAAGGGTCATCTCCCGATACAGGAACAGGCCGACGGCCAGGGCGTAGAGGACGGCCAGGACGGCGGACTCGGTGACGGTCACGGCGCCGCTGTAGATCCCCCCGAAGATGATCACCGGCGTCATGAGGGGGATCACGGCCCGGAGAAGAGCCCTCCCCAATCTTCTTAAAGAGGACCGGGCCGTCGTAGGCCAGCCGTACCGTCTCGCCTTGACGGAGATCAAGACCCCGACGGAGGCCGCCAGGAGGAAGGCAGGGAGGAAACCGCCCAGGAAAAGGGCGGCCACCGAGACGTTCACGATGGTCCCGAGGACGACCATGTGGATGCAGGGAGGGACCAGGATGCCCATGGCGGCGGAGGCGCTGACAATGGAGGCGGCTTCTTCCTTGCTGTAGCCCTCTTTCTTCATGGCCGGGATCAGGAGGGACCCCATCGCCGCCGTGTCCGCCGCCGTCGAACCGGAGATCCCCGAGAACAGGATCTCGCTCACCACCACGACCATCCCGAGCCCCCCCCGGATGGATCCGACCAGGGCCGTCGCCAGCTCCACCAGGCGGGCCGAGATGCCCCCCATCTCCATCAGGGCACCGGCCAGGATGAAAAGAGGGACGGCCAGGATGACGAAGGAATCAACGCCCCGGACCATCCGCTGGACCATGATTCCCAGCGGGATGGTCCCTTCCAGCAACAGGTAGGCAAGGGACGTCATCCCCAAGGCGAAGGCGACGGGGGTGTTCAGGGCCAGGAGGATCAGGAAGCCGGCTAACATGAACAGGAGAGGGTTCACCCGGAGAAGGAGGGGGCCCATGAAGGGATGGACAAGGATGGAGAGGCCTCCAAGGCCCACCAGGGCTAGACAGACCCATCCGGCCTCCCGCCGCGGAAGGTGGAGGAGCCGTTCGACGGTGAACAGGATCATGACCCCAGCCCCGATCAAGAGGGGGATGATGAAGACGCTCTCGGAGATCCCGGTGACCGGCGACAGGTGCGGGAAGCGGAGCCGGGCCACAGCCACCCCCTTTTGAAAGACGATCACCAGGAAGGCCAGGGTCACGAACCGGGCGATGGCGTCGTGGACGAGCTTCGTTCGGGAGGATCGGGTGCGGTAGAGGACATCAACGGTAATATGTTGCCCCCGGTAGAGGGCAACGATCCCGCCGAAGAAGGTGAGCCAGACCAGCAGCAGGCGGGCCAGCTCCTCAGACCAGAAGAGGGGCCGACCCAGGATGTACCGGCAGAAGACCCCGGCCGAGACGACCACCACCTCGGAGATAAGGAGGAGGCCTGAGGCTGCCTCGAAGAAGCCTTCAAGGGCGCCGTTGATCCTGGTCAAGACCTTGATGGGTGGGACCGTTTTGAGCTCCACCCTCGTCTCGCCAGCCCCCTGGAATCCTCCGGGCAAGGATGACCCTGCTCCTACAGCGCCCCTTTCTCGCGGATCTCCTTCACACGGGCGTAGAGACCTGGTGTCCACTTTGGAAACCTGGTGTAGACAACCTCGGTCGCCTTCCTGAAGGCTTGGACATCCCCCTGGACGAACGTCACCCCTTCCTGTTCCAGCTTCTTCCGGTACTCCTTTTGGAGGGCGAGGGTCATCTGGCTCATCACCTCGCCGGCGGCGATCGCTTCCTCCTCGAGGATCTTTTGGACATCCGGCGGGAGGCTCTGAAAGAACTTCTCGCCAATCACCATGCCCGTCACGGCGTTGAAGTGGCCGGTCAAGGTGATGACCTTCTTGACCTCGTAGAGGCGGGAGCCTACCAGGGTGGAAAGGGGGGCCTCGGCGGCATCCACGACCCCCTGCCCCAAGCCTGTGTAGACCTCGGCCCACTCCAACGTCGTTGGGGTCCCGCCCATCGCCGCGATGGTCTCCTGCCACATCGGGTTGGGGGGGACCCTGACCTTCAACCCCCTCATCTCCTTCGGGTTCCGGATCGGCCTGTCGGAGATCAAATGGCGGGGGCCAAAGTACCAGTTAAAGGCCAGGACCCGGAGGCCCGCCTCCCGGCGGAGCCGCTCCTTCAGCTCGGCCATGAGGGGGCTGTTGACGAGCTTCTTTCCCTCGGTGTTCCAGTCGTCGAAGAGGAAGGGACCATTGAGGATACCAAAGTCCGGCACGAATTCCGACATGTAGCCCGGGTCGGTGTGGCCGATGACATGGGCCCCAAGGCGGGCCTGCTCGTAGGTGTCCCGGTTGCTGCCGAGCTGCGAGCTGGGAAAGATCTGAAGCTCGACCCGGCCGTTGGTCCGCTCCTTCACCCGCTCGGCCCACTTCAGGGCCGCCTGGTGCGTCGGCTCGGTCGGGGCCAGCACATGGCCGACCTTGATGATGATCCTCCCCTCCTTTTTCTCAGCTTGACACCCCAGGAGGATCACCAGGATGGCCCCAACCGCCAGGGACCTCCTTCTTGAGCGTCCTCTCGTCCCAGTCCACATCTCCAACCCCTCCACCTCCTGGTGCCTCTCCTTCAGAAGCGGGGGCGCCGGTCTGCCCAAGGGGCGGCGGCCTCGAAGGCTGCAGCGGCCCGTAAGACCGTCCCCTCCTCAAAGCGGCGGCCCACGATCTGGAGGCCAACGGGAAGCTGTTCTCTCGTCCAGCCGCAGGGGACCGAGGCGGCCGGCTGTCCTGTGAGGTTAAAAGGGTGGGTGAAGGCAAACCAGGCCCTTCGCGTCACCTTCCGCCCGGCGATCTCTACCGGTGCCTCGACCCCGACGGCAAACGGCGGGACGGCCACGGTCGGGGTGAGGAGGAGATCATAGCGGGCAAAGAAGCGGCGAACGGTATCCCAGAGGGCCACCCTCTGGAAGGAGGCCTGCATGAGCTGAAACGCGCTCATGGCCTTCCCCTCCTCAATGATCTTGACCAGCGGGGGGTCAATCCGATCCCGCCATTCAGGGAGGAACCCTCCCAATCGGGCCCCCAGGGCCGCATCCACCAGGGTCTCCCAGATCGGCTCCGGATCGTCAAAGCCCGGATCAGCCTCCTCGACGTGACAGCCCAGGTCTTCAAAAACCCTGACGGCCTCCGCCGTGATGGCCCGAACCTCCGGGTCAACGGCCGCATAGCCAAGATCAGGGCTCCAGGCCACGCGAAGCCCCCTGATCCCCCCCTCCAGGGCCTTGAGATAATCCACCCCGCTCACCGGGAGGGAGTGGCGGTCCCGCTCGTCAGGGCCGGCGATGACGGAGAGCATCAGGGCGGCATCCCGAACGGTCCGGCTCATGGGCCCGGTGACGGTCAGGGTCTCGTTGAGGCTGGCGGGGTAGATGGGCACCCGGCCGAAGGAAGGCTTCAGGCCGAAGATCCCCGAGAGGCTGGAAGGGATCCGGATGGAGCCTCCGCCATCGGTCCCCACCGCCAGCGGCCCT
>CAZHST010000008.1:0-88941 GCA_964535215.1 uncultured bacterium | reverse complement strand
TGAGCACGATCAGTTCCACGCCGCACGCCTCGAAGCAGTTCTTCAGGTCCTCAAAGCCGAACCGGGCTCACCGGTCTGGGTCCTCAGGTAGGCTTCCTGCTGGTGGAGACCCCGGCGTAGAGGACGGTCTTCAGCTGGAGATGGCTTTCTCCTGAAAGGCCGAGAAGCCTCTCCAGGTCCTCGACCCTGTACCTCCGGACCCCGCCGGGGGTTCTTGCGGGGGTGATCAACCCCTGCCTCTCATCGTTCAGGAGGGCCCCCCGGCTGAGCCGGTAAAGCTCTTTGCACTCTTTGAGGGTCAACAATCTCCTCTCCATATCTTGGACAATAATGTACGAGGTTTGACGAAATCTGTCAACTGTTGCGGACCTCCTCCTCCACCACGATGCGCCTGCCATGGGCTCGGAGGGCCGCCTCCACCATCTCGAAGCCGAACCGGGCCAGCCGATCTCGATGCTCCACCACGATTCGGCTCACGGCAGGATCCCGCAGCACCTTGAGCAGGGCCTTTCGCTTCCCGTTGAGCCCCGATCCCCCCTCGGCCCCCTCGTCGGCATCGGTCCATCCCTGCTCGCGGGCCAACGCCTGGAGGCGTTGGATCTGGCGCTCCAGATCGGCGTTCTGATCGTGGGAGGAAACGCGGGCATAGAGCACGGTCCGGCCCTCCCCGGCGCATGCCTCCACCAGGATCGTGCCGGTCGGCAGCTGGCGGGCCGGAACGGGGAAGCGGCCGGCCTTGAACCACCTCCAGGCGGTGATAACAAAAACGGCAGCTGCTGTCACCCCTTCCTCAATCCCCTGCGGGTTCCGCACTCCAACCGGTCGCCGGCTCCCGTCTTCCACGCCGAAAACAACGGTGCCTCCCCGCGTGTTATAGAAAGCCGTGACCAGCCGGGCCAAGTCAGAGGAGGATGGCATCTCCTGCTTGAATTCAAGCGTCTCCCCTTCCCGCTGCCGGATGAGCTGCTCGAACTCTTCGGGCGTCAACTCGGTGCTCCTTCAACCACAGATTGCCCAGGCTCATCTCCCAAATCTGCGTCATCTGTGTCATCTGTGGCGCCTCACCTGCTCTTTGATCCACGGATACGTCCGGGTGATCCCTTCCTTGAGAGAGATCTTGGCCTCCCAGCCCAGCGACTTGATCCGCCACCTTCCGGCAGATGGCCGCCGGGGCCTTCTCCGAACCACAGATTTCACAGATGGCACGGATTAATCCCCCCTCTGGGTAATCGGTGTAATCGGTGGTGAGAGCTTCTCCCAGCCGTACTCGTTGTCGGGCTGAGTCGGGTAGGCGTCCTCCTCGGTCAGGGGGGGCTCGTCGGGCCCCATGTCCCGGTAGACGCAGACCGACGAGGCGAAGAAGTAGCGGGGCACCCCCATTCGAATCGAAATTAAAAAAGGCTACGGCCCACCGCCGCAACCTTTGAATCCAGTGGTGGAGCTGACGGGATTCGAACCCGTGACCTCGTGACTGCCAGTCACGCGCGCTCCCAACTGCGCCACAGCCCCACCTGGGGAAGGTTTTACCAGTAACGGCTCAAGTTGTCAAGGGAAAAACCTTCCTGCAAAGGGGACCCCTCCTCCCCGAGGCTTCAGGCCGGGGAGAGGGTTCGTCCGGGCTGAAGACGCTCTTCTCCCGGTTTGTCCTCACCGCCAAATTCTTTTGACTTTCTTTCCCGATTCCATTAGATTTGATCACCGGTTGAAGACCCCCTGACAGGGAACGGCGGATGGGTGCCCCCCTTCTCTTCTCCGGATGAGACCATCCCGACCCTGCGTGAGCAAGGAGGCTTATCAGCTTGGAAAAATCGCTTGTCATCGTTGAGTCACCGGCCAAGGCCAGGACCATCAACAAGTTCCTGGGGAAGGACTATGTCGTCAAGGCCTCTATGGGCCACGTCAAGGACCTCCCGTCGAAGTCCCTGGCCGTGGACATCGAACGGGACTTCACCCCCCACTATGAGATCATCAAGGGAAAGGAGAAGATCCTGGCGGAGCTGAAGAAGGCCGCCAAGAACTCCAAGGCCATCTATCTGGCCGCCGATCCCGATCGGGAGGGGGAGGCGATCTGCTGGCACCTGGCCCACGAACTCAAGGCCTCGAAGCGGCCGATCCACCGGGTGACCTTCCACGAGATCACCCAGCGGGCCGTCCGGGAAGCCTTCGCCAACCCCGGGCCGATTGACGAGAGAAAGGTGGAGGCCCAGCAGGCCCGGAGGATCCTCGACCGGCTGGTGGGCTATCAGATCAGCCCTCTCCTGTGGGAGAAGGTGCGCCGGGGCCTCTCCGCCGGAAGGGTCCAGTCGGTGGCCCTCCGGTTGATCGTGGATCGGGAGCAGGAGATCCGGGCCTTCGTCCCGGAGGAGTACTGGACCATCGAGGCCCTCCTCCGGGGCCATCTCCCGCCGGCCTTTAAGGCGAGGCTCGTCAAGATCAATGGGGAGAAGGCCTCCATCGGCTCCGAGGAGGAGGCCCGACGGATCGTCGAGGAGCTGGAGCGGCAGCCGTTTCAGGTCGCCGACATCTCCCGACGGGAGCGGCAGCGCTCCCCGGCCCCCCCCTTCACGACCAGCACCCTCCAGCAGGAGGCGGCCCGGAAGCTCCGCTTCACCGCTTCCAAAACCATGCAGATCGCCCAGCAGCTCTACGAGGGGATCGAGCTGGGGAAAGAGGGGGCTGTCGGTCTGATCACCTACATGCGGACTGACTCCACCCGGATCGCCCCGGAGGCCCAAAGCGAAGCCCGGCGCTTCATCACCGATCGCTTCGGGCAGGACTTCGTCCCCGAGCGTCCCCCCGTGTACAAAAGCGCCAAGATGGCCCAAGAGGCCCACGAGGCGATCCGCCCCACCTCCGTCTTCCGGGACCCGGCCTCCGTCCGGCGCTACCTCACCCGGGATCAGCTCGCCCTTTACACCCTCATCTGGAACCGCTTCGTGGCCTCCCAGATGCCGCCGGCCGTCTACGATGTGACCACCGTGGACATCCGAGCGGGCCGGTTCACCCTGCGGGCCAGCGGGAGGGTCTTGAAGTTCCCCGGCTTCACCCGGCTCTACATCGAGGGGGAGGACGAGGCCCCGAAGACAAAACCGGAAGAGGCCAGGGAGGAGGCGGAGGAGGAGCTGCCCCTTCCCCCCCTGGAGGTCGGCGAGGTGCTCCAGCTTTTACACCTGGACCCGGAGCAGCACTTCACCCAGCCTCCCCCCCGCTATACCGAGGCGTCCTTGGTGAAGGAACTGGAGCAGCGGGGGATCGGGCGGCCTTCGACGTACGCGACAATCCTCTCCATCATCCAGAATCGGGACTATGTCGTGAAAGAGGAGGGGAAGTTCAAGCCCACGGAGCTGGGGGAGCTGGTGGTGGAGCTCCTCCTGAAAAGCTTCCCTCAGATCATGGACTACGACTTCACCGCCCGGATGGAGAGCACGCTGGACGAGGTCGAGGAGGGGAAGGTCTCCTGGCTGGACGAGATGCGGCGCTTCTACGCGAACTTCTCCCAATGGCTGGAGCGGGCCAGGGTCACGATGGAGAACGTCAAGGCCCTGGAGGAGAAGACCGAGGAGGCCTGCGACAAGTGTGGGAGCCCTATGGTCATCAAGTGGGGCCGCTTCGGGCGGTTCCTTGCCTGCTCGGCCTATCCCGAGTGCAAGAACGCGCGGGAGATCCCCGGGAACAACGGGGCCTCCTCCAAGGCCGCCGAGGAGGCCGAAGAGGGCCGGCGTTGCGAGAAGTGCGGGCGGCCCATGGTGGTGAAGCGGGGCCGCTTTGGCCCCTTCCTTTCCTGCTCCGGCTACCCGGAGTGCCGAAACGTCGTCAAGCTTGAAGGGGGGAAACCCCCGGAGACCCCCCCGGTGCCGACCGGGGAGACGTGTGAGAAGTGTGGGGGGGCAATGGTGTACCGGGATGGGCGCTAT
This sequence comes from uncultured bacterium, assembly GCA_964535215.1. Classification (GTDB taxonomy): domain Bacteria; phylum Methylomirabilota; class Methylomirabilia; order Methylomirabilales; family JACQHM01; genus JACQHM01. Next base: position 85,027 of record CAZHST010000008.1, on the reverse strand, counting down.
GGACGTTTCAAGGCCTGCTCCGCCTATCCCACGTGCCGGAACATCAAGCCGATCCCCCTGGACGTGAACTGCCCCCAGTGCGGGTCGCCCTTGACCGCCCGGCGGACCAAAAGAGGCAAGGTCTTCTACGGGTGTTCTGGTTATCCAACCTGCAATTTCGCCGTGTGGGAGCGGCCCGTCCCCCAACCCTGCCCGACATGTGGCGCCCCCTTCCTGGTGCAGAAGACGGGGAAAGGCCAAAGGGGCCTTGGCTGCATCGCCGAGGGGTGCGGCTACGTAGAGGAGGAGCGGCCCCTTCGGGAGCGCCGCCAGGCCCGCTGAAGGCTTAAAGGCCGCCCGGTTGACAGGATCGGTTGGAGGTGCTATAGTTAATACGGCAATCCGCAATTCAAGGAGGGGGTGATGTGGGCTCGACGGGGACCCGGGGGCTTTTGGTGGCGTGCCGAGGTTCCTGCCGCCTCGTAAAACAGGTGGGAAAACAAGCAACTGCCGAGCCTGAACTGGCTCTCGCTGCCTAAGAAGCGCGGCGACGTCCTCCCCGGTTCCGCCTGCCGGCCGGGGAAGGGCGCAAGATCGGGGGGCTGGTCCTCTTCTGAAGCCCGGGGGAAGAGGACGAGACAAAACGGGCTAGCCAAGAGGTGACCCTGCCTGTGGGGGCGCTTTGAGGCGAACGAAAAAACACAGGATACGCACGTAGGCACCGAAGCCGACAGGTTTCCGGACGCGGGTTCGATTCCCGCCACCTCCACCAGGGCTCTTTCAAGCCCTCTGCTCAAGAATGAGCAGGGGGCTTTTGTTTGGTCCGCATCCTTGTCAAAGACTGGAAAACCTGGTATGGTTACCCAGGAGAGACAGGTCGTGCATAAGGCATATTATTTTAAGGATGGTCCCTAAATGAAGGAGCTGGACAGGGGGACGGTCATCCCGTACCTGATCGAGCGGGGCCTGGTCGAGCCGGGGGAGCCGATCGGCGTCGAGGAGCTTCCGGGAGGGGTCTCGAACGTCGTCTTGAAGATCATGACGCCCCGGGACTGTTTTGTCTTGAAGCAGGCCCTCCCGAAGCTTCGGGTCGAGGACGACTGGTTCTCCACGGTGGAACGGATCTTCCTGGAGAAGGCCTGTCTTGAAACCCTCGCCCGGATCCTGCCGAAGGGAGGGGTTCCCGAGGTGCTGTTCGTTGATCCGGAGAACTATCTCTTCCTCATGACCTGTGCCCCGGAGGGGTCGGAGGTCTGGAAGGATCAGCTGATGAGGGGCCAGGTGGACCTCTCCATCGCCCACCGGGTGGGGGAGCTGCTCGCCACCATCCACAACCGGACTGCCGAGGACCAGGAGGTCAGGGCCCGATTCTGGGATCATCAGAACTTCATCGAGCTTCGGGTGGATCCGTATCACCGGACCGTGGCCCAGCGCCACCCGGACGTGAAGGCAGCGATCGAAGACGAGGTCGGGCGGATGCTTCAGACCAAGCGCTGCCTGGTCCATGGCGACTTCAGCCCCAAGAACATCCTGGTGAAGGATCACCACCTCCTCCTCCTCGACTGCGAGGTAGCCCACTACGGCGACCCGGTCTTCGACGTGGCCTTTTGTCTGAACCATCTGTTGTTGAAGGCCATGAAGCACCATCCAAAGAAGGAGGCCTACTTCCAGGCGGCCTTTGCCTTCTTTCGGGCCTATTTCGAGGCCCTCCGGCTCCCGGGAAAGGCCGAGCTGATGCGAAACAGCTTGCTGGAGCTCGGGATCCTGATGCTGGCCCGGATGGACGGGAAATCCCCCGTGGAGTACATCAAGGACGAGCCGACCAAGGATCGGATCCGGGGGATCAGCAAGGCGATCATCCGGAGCCGGTTCCGGTGCCTGGAAGAGGTGGTCGAGTTGATCGCCGAGGAGCTAGGAAGATGCCGAGGATCGTGAAGATCACCGGGCGGGAGGTCCTGGATTCGAGGGGTCATCCCACGGTGGAGGTGGATGTCTGGCTGGAGTCGGGGGCCTTCGGGAGGGCCCTGGTCCCCGCCGGGGCTTCCACAGGCAGGTCCGAGGCCGTCGAACTCCGGGATGGGGATCCGAAGCGTTTCCAGGGGAGAGGGGTCCTCACGGCGGTCAGGCACGTGAACGAGACCATCGCCCCTCACCTCCTCGGGCAGGACGCGTTGAACCAGGCGGGGATTGACCGCCTCCTTTTGGAGCTGGACAGGACCAAGGATAAATCCAGGCTGGGGGCGAACGCCCTCCTGGGCGTCTCGTTAGCGGTGGCAAAGGCGGCGGCGGCCTCGGTGGGGCTTCCCCTCTACCGGTACCTGGGGGGGGTGGGGGCGAGGGAGCTTCCCGTCCCGATGGTCAACATCGTCAGCGGCGGCCTCCATGCCGGAGGAGGTATTGACTTCCAGGACTTCCTGATCATCCCGCTTCAGGCCGGGCGGTACCGGGAGGCCCTGGTGACCATCAGCCACGTGTACCAGGCCACCCGGGAGCTGTTGAAGGAAAAAGGGTACTGGCCTCTCGGGGTCGCGGACGAGGGAGGATTCGGACCTCCCCTCCGCTCGAACCTCCAGGCCCTCGAGCTGGTGGTTTCAGCCGTTGAGCGGGCCGGTTACGAACCCGGTCGGGACATCATGATCGCCCTGGACGTGGCCGCGAGCCACTTCTTCCAGGAGGGGAAGTATACGTTACGGGCTGAAGGGCGGACCCTGACCAGTCAGGAGATGGTGGACCTTCTGGAGGGCTGGGTCTCCCGCTATCCGATCCTCTCCATCGAGGATGGTTTGGCCGAGGAGGACTGGGGGGGCTGGCAGGCGCTCACCGAACGCTTAGGGCGGCGGGTCCAGCTGATCGGGGATGACCTCTTCACCACCAATCCAGAACGCTTGAGCAAAGGGATCCAGATGGGTGTCGCGAACGCGGTGCTGGTCAAGGTAAACCAGATCGGGACCTTGACCGAGACCCTGGAGGTGGTGGAAAGGGCGAGACGGGCCGGGTATCTCCCGATCATCTCCGCCCGTTCCGGGGAGACGGAGGATGCGACCATCGCCGACCTCGCCGTGGCGACCAATGCCGGCCAGATCAAGATCGGGTCCCTCGCCCGGTCCGAACGTCTGGCCAAATATAACCAACTGCTCAGGATCGAGGAGGAGCTGAGAGAGGCCGCCCGCTACCGCGGCCGGGAGGTGTTTGCCCGATTCATCAAGGCTTAGAGAGGAGGAGCTGACGTCATGAGCCGGTACAAGGTCCTCTACGCGGATTACTCCTGGGAGGACGTGAACTTTGAACGGGAGGTGCTGGCCAAGATTGGGGCCGAGGTGATCGAGGGGCGCGGCGGGACCCTGGAGACCCCTCCCGAGGAGGAGCTGGTCCAGCTCGTCCGGGATGTGGACGGGATCATCGTCTCGCTCGCAAAGATTACACCCCGGGTGATCGAGGCCGCCGAGCGGTGCCGGGTCATCAGCCGGTTGGGAATCGGGTATGACAATGTCGCCGTGGAGACGGCAACGAAGCGGGGGATCGTTGTCACCAACATCCCGGACTACTGCGTGGATGAAGTCGCCGAGCATGCCCTGGCCGCCATGCTGGCCCTGGCCAGGAAGCTCTTTGTCTTCGACCGGAGCATCAAGGGCGGGGCCTGGGACCTCCAGGTTGGCTTTCCCATCAGGCGGATCGCGGGGCAGACCCTGGGGATCATCGGGTTGGGGAAGATCGGCCGCTCCCTCGCCCGGAAGGCCCTAGGCCTCGGGCTAAAGGTCCTGGCCTATGATCCGTATGTGCCAGCGGAGGAGTGCCGCCGGCACGGGGCCACCAAGGTGGAGCTGGAGATCCTCCTGAAGGAGTCGGATTTCATCTCCATCCACACCCCCTTGACGGAGGAGACCAGGGGGATGATCGGGGAACGGGAGCTTCGCCAGATGAAGAAGACGGCCTTCCTGATCAATACGGCCCGGGGCCCCATCCTGGATGATCTGGCGGTGGCGAGGGCCCTGGAGGAGGGTTGGATCCAGGGGGCCGCCCTGGACGTCCTCCCCCAGGAGCCCCCTCCCAAGGATCATCCGCTCCGGAAGCTTGACAACGTCATCCTCTCCCCTCACGCCGCCTTCTACTCGACCGAGTCGCTCCAGGAGTGTCGGGCCCGAGGGGTCCAGGCGGTCGTGGACGTGTTGTCGGGGAAGCGGCCGAGGAACCCGGTGAACCCTGAGGTCTTCGAGGCCAGAAGCTCTAAGGAGGGGTGATGAGAACAGGGGCCTTGACGATCTTTTCCGCGCTCGTGGTCCTCTCCGCCAGCCTCCATCCCGCGGGGGCCGCCTCCCTCTCCCTGCCCCCGGTGGCGGTCGGCACCATCGGCGATTGGGGGGTCATGGGACCCCCGGATGGAAAGCCCGAGCGGATCACCTCAACCACCGAGGCCATCGTTCAGGAGTTTAACCCCCGCCTCCGAGGCATCGTCGAGTTCAGCCTCTCGGAGGTCTCGGGCCCGGTGACCAGGGCCACGCTCACCTTCACCCAGGGGCCTGACGCCGAGGGGAAAGACGCCCTGATCTCCGTCTCCTTTTACGAAGGGAACGGGGCGATCAACCTGGAAGACTATGGTCTTCCGGCCAAGCTGGCCGGAACCTTCACCTCCCCCGCCACGAAGGGACCGGTGGCCCACACCCTTGACGTCACCGCCGCCGTCCAACAGGCGGTCCAGGCCGGCTACCGCTTCATCGGCTTCCGCTTCGAGAGCGGGATCCCGGAAAAGCGGAGCTTTAGCTTTGGGGACCTCTCCCCCTTCCGGTTGGGGACGGGCCGGCTGGATGTGGAGGTCGCCCCCAGGCGATGAGGCAAGGGGACGATGAAGATCCTGTTGGCTTCTCCGGAGGTGGCCCCTTTCGCGAAGACGGGGGGATTGGCCGATGTGGCCGGCGCCCTCCCGAAGGCCCTGGAGCGCCTGGGCCACGACATCCGGGTCATCCTGCCCCTGTACCGGATGGTGGATAGGACTCGCTTCACGGTGAAGCGAGCCCTCCGGTTGGAGATCCCCTTCGCCGGCCGGCTGGAAGAGGCCGAGCTTTGGGAGGCCAGAACGGGGAAGGAGGTGCCCGTCTACTTCCTCAGGAACGATCGCTACTACAACCGGGAGCACCTCTACCAGACGCCCGAGGGGGACTATCCGGACAACGGGGAGCGTTTTGCCTTCTTCTCCCAAGGCCTCCTGGAGGCCTGCAAAGCCCTCCGGTTTCAGCCGGATGTCATCCACTGTAACGACTGGCAGACCGGCTTGGTCCCGGTGTACCTCAAGACCCTCTACCGGGACGATCCGTTCTTCCAAGGGACGGCCACGCTCTTCACCATCCACAACCTGGCCTACCAGGGCCTCTTCGAGAAGGAGATCTTGCCCTCCATCGGCCTTCCTTGGGACCTCTTCACCATCGAGGGCCTGGAGTTCTACGGGAAGGTGAACCTCTTGAAGGGGGGGCTCCTCTTCGCCGACATCTTGACCACCGTGAGCCAGCGGTACAGCCAGGAGATCCAGACCGAGGCCTTTGGCTGCGGCCTGGAGGGGGTCTTGCGGGCGAGGCACCAGGATCTCTTCGGCGTCCTGAACGGCGTTGATTACGAGGAGTGGCATCCGGCCACCGATCCCCATATTGCCAAGCCCTACACCCGGGAGGATCCCTCGGGCAAGGTCGAGTGCAAAAAGGACCTCCAGCGCTCCGTCGGCCTCCCGGTTCGGGAGGACCTCCCCGTCGCCGGGATGGTCACCCGCCTGGTCGCCCAGAAAGGGGTCGACCTGATCGCAATGGTCCTCGAAGAGATGCTGGCCCTGGACCTCCAGCTCGTCCTCCTGGGGACTGGGGAGGAATGGTACCATGCCTTCTTCCAGAAAGCCGCCAACGCCTACCCGGACCAGGTGGCGGTGAAGCTTGACTTCGACATCTCCCTCTCCCACAAGATCGAGGCCGGATGCGATCTCTTCCTGATGCCCTCCCGGTTTGAACCGTGCGGCCTGAACCAGATGTACAGTCTCCTCTACGGGACGGTCCCCATCGTCCGGGCCACGGGCGGCCTGGACGACACCATCATCCCCTTTGACCCGGAGACGGGGAAGGGGAACGGGTTCAAGTTCTCCGACCCTTCGCCGGAGCAGCTGCTGAGGACCGTCTGCCGGGCCGTCTTCCTCTTCAAGAAGCGAAAGGCCCTCTGGACCACCCTCGTCCGAAACGGCATGGAAGGGGACTTCTCCTGGGAGCGCTCCGCCAGGGAATACGAGAGGCTCTACCGGCTGGCGAAGGAAAGATCGAGCCGCTCCTCCAGGGAGGGGGACGCCCCTGGGGGGTGACGGCCTTCCCCCTGATGGCCAGGGCCGTTCCCCGGGAAGGATTTTCAGGTCTCTTCAGGTCAAAAAATGCTTGACAAGGAGCCTTCCGGACGGTATCTTTGCGGATAAGCCCTCAGCTGTCCGTCTCTCCTGGGAGGGGATCCTTTTAAACGAACTCGGCGAAGTTCGTAAAGGAGTCCTGGTGGTCCATACGAAACAGCCTTTCTTTAACGTCCTGCGGAGTGCCTCCTCACGGTAGGTGAGGAGGCTTTTTTTATGCCTAAACACCTGACCGGGGTGAAGGAAAAGGCCCAGATCCTGGACGAGGCGGGGATCCAGCGGGCCATCACGAGGATCGCCCACGAGATCGTGGAGCGGAACAAGGGGGTCCAGGATCTCGTCCTGGTAGGCATCAGGAGCCGGGGGGTCGAGCTGGCAAAACGGCTCGCGGCAAAGCTCAAGGCGATCGAGGGGGTCGAGGTCCCGGTCGGTGCCCTGGACATCACCCTCTACCGGGATGACCTGGGCCGCTCCCGGACACAGCCGGTTGTGCGGAAGACCGAGATCCCCTTCTCCGTTGATGAAAAAAAAGTTGTCCTCGTGGATGACGTCCTCTACACCGGGCGGACGATCCGGGCCGCCCTGGATGGCCTGATGGATCTGGGGAGGCCCTGCCTGATCCAGCTGGCGGTCCTGATTGACCGGGGGCACCGGGAGCTGCCCATCCGGGCTGATTACGTGGGGAAGAACGTCCCGACCTCCCGCTACGAGCAGGTCCAGGTGCTGCTCACGGAGGAGGATGGCATTGATCGGGTCATCATCCTGGAACCGGTGTCTCGTCCGTTGTAACCCGGAATTGACGAGGGAAGCGATGGGCCTGAAGCGGAAGGATCTCTTGGGGATCAGGGAGTTAAGCCTGGAGGAGCTCCTGCTCATCCTGGACACGGCGGAGTCCATGAAGGAGATCGCCTCCCGTGAGATCAAAAAGGTCCCGGCGCTCCGGGGGAAGACCCTTGTGAACCTCTTCTACGAGCCAAGCACCCGGACCCGGACCTCCTTCGAGATCGCCGGGAAGTGGCTCTCGGCCGATGTCGTGAACATCACGGCCCTGGGAAGCTCGGTGGCTAAAGGGGAGAGCCTGAAAGATACGGGGATGACCCTTCAGGCCATGGGCCCGGACATCGTCGTCATCCGCCATCCCCACCCGGGGGCCCCCCACCTCCTCGCCGGGCTCCTGAAGGCCGCCGTCATCAACGCCGGGGATGGGGCCCACGAGCACCCCACCCAGGCCCTGCTGGACCTCTTCACGATCAGGGAGAAGAAGGGGCGGCTTGAGGGCCTGAAGGTGGCCATCGTTGGGGACATCGCCCACAGTCGGGTGGCGCGGTCAAACATCTACGGGATGCGGAAGGTCGGGATGGAGGTGAAGGTCGTTGGGCCCAAGACCCTCCTCCCCCCGGGGATCGAACGGCTCGGGGTGGAGGTCTCGACGGATCTGGACCGGGCCATCGCCGACGCGGACATTATCATGATGCTGAGACTCCAGCTGGAGCGGCAGACCACCGGCCTCCTCCCTTCTTTGAGGGAATACTCCAAGCTGTACGGGCTGAACCTGGAGCGTCTCAAGGTGGCCAAGCCTGACGTCCTGATCATGCATCCTGGCCCCATCAACCGGGGGATCGAGATCGCCCCTGAAGTGGCCGACGGCCCCTACTCCTTGATCCTCGACCAGGTCCAAAACGGCGTTGCCATCCGGATGGCCCTCCTATACCTCCTTGCAGGAGGGGGGAGTCAGAGCTGATGGTCAAGGGTTAAGGGAAACGGAGAGCAGACATGGGAAACTCATCGGAAAAGAAGCTTGAAGAACAAGTTGCGGACCTGGAACAGCGGGTCAAGCGCCTAGAACTCATTTCAAAACCCTATCCGGTTCATGGTAAATTTGAGGCATGGGATGGAAACCCTTTGGGATGAAGGCTTTGCCGATGGGAGCTTCGCTCCGGCCAAACAAGGGGGCCCCAAGTCGGGAAGACCAAGCGGGGCCAGGGCCCGAAGGGGAGGGTTTGGGTCGAGGGCCAGGGGCCTCCGGTGGGAGCAGCCCTGGCCTCGGCGACCCCGGCGGAAGTCCCCCTCTTGGAGAAGACCCTTGAGACGGTCGCTGGAGGCCGAGCGGGCCAACCAGGCCGGCCTCGCCAGCGGCCCGACCGGCTGATCGCTGACAGGGCCTTCGACCGCAATCCCTTGCGGAAACGGCTGAAGCGCCGGGGGATGGAGCCCATCATCCCAGCCCGGCAGAACACCCAGCGGGCGACGGACCAGGATGGTCGGACGCTGCGCCGCTACAGGCGCCGCTGGATCGTGGAGCGCACCTTTGCGTGGGTGGGCCCCTTTCGCCGTCTCGTGGTGCGGTATGAACGACTGATCACAACCTACGCTCGCTTCTTTCATCTGGCCTGTGCCATGCTCACCCTAAGGAGGGTTTTGAAATGAGTTCTAGAATCTTTCGCCGAGCAGCTAGTCAGAGAATCGGCTTTTGATGCAATATCTCCTGAACAACTGCGGTTTTTCTAATGGGATCGAACCGGTGAGACTACTGATTAAAGGTGGGCGGGTCATTGATCCGGCGAACAACGTGGATGACATCCTCGATGTCTGGATCGAGGATGGGAAGATTGTCCGGATCGGGAAATCAGGGCGCAAGAAGACCCCTGACCCCCGACCCCTGTCCCCTGACCGGGTCCTGGATGCCACAGGGCTTGTGGTCTGTCCCGGTTTTGTGGACCTCCACGTCCACCTGAGGGACCCCGGGCAGGAGTACAAGGAGACGATTGCTACGGGGACCCGGGCTGCCGCCCGAGGGGGCTTCACCTCCGTCTGCTGCATGGCCAACACGGACCCGGTGAACGACAACCGCTCCGTCACCGACTATATCCTGGACAGGGCCAAGCGGGAGGGGATGGTGAACGTTTTCCCCATCGGAGCCGTGACAAAAGGTTTGAAGGGGGAGGAGCTGGCCGAGATCGGGGAGCTTCGGGAGGCCGGGTGTGTGGCGATCTCTGATGACGGGAAGCCGGTGATGAACGCCGGGCTCATGCGACGGGCCTTGGAGTACGCCTCCATGTTTGACCTTCCCGTCATCTCCCATTGTGAAGATCTCACCCTCTCGGGAAGGGGGGTTATCCACGAGGGGGCCGTCAGCGCGGCGTTGGGGCTCCCTGGGACCCCCTGGGCCGCCGAGGCCGTCATGGTGGCCAGGGACCTCCTCCTGGCCGAACTGACCGGCGCCAGGCTCCACATTGCCCACGTCAGCCTGGCCCAGTCCGTCCGGATGATCCGGGAGGCAAAGACCAGGGGGGTGAAGGTGACCTGTGAGGTCACGCCCCATCACCTCGCCCTGACCGACGAGGCGGTCCAGGGCTTCAATCCCAACACCAAGATGAACCCCCCCCTCCGACCCCTCGAGGATGTCACCGCCCTTTATGAAGGTTTACAGGATGGGACCATTGATGCCATCGCCACGGACCACGCCCCCCATGCCGTCCACGAGAAGGAGCAGGAGTTCGACCTGGCCCCCTTCGGGGTGGTGGGGTTGGAGACGGCCCTGGGCGTGATCCTCACGACCCTTGTCGAGCCAGGGATCTTGAGCCTGAGGGAGGCCCTCGAGAAGCTGACGGTTGCCCCTGCCAGGATCGTGGGCCTTCCCAAAGGGACCTTGAGGGTCGGGGCCGATGCGGACATCACCATCTTCGATCCCGCCAGGGAATGGAGGGTGGACGTTTCGAGGTTTGAATCGAAGGGGAGGAACTCCCCCTTTCACGGGTGGGTGCTCAAAGGCCAGGTGGTGGCCACGATCGTCAGCGGAAGGGTCGTATGGGAACTCCCAGGATGAAGCGCGCCCTCCTCGCCCTGGCCGATGGGACCGTCTTCGAAGGCCGATCCTTCGGGGCCGAAGGAGAGGCCATCGGCGAGGTGGTCTTCAACACCTCGATGACCGGCTACCAGGAGATCCTCACGGATCCCTCCTACAAGGGCCAGATCGTCGTCATGACGTATCCGTTGATCGGGAACTACGGGGTAAACGATGAGGACGTAGAATCCCGGAGGCCCTTCGTCGAGGGCTTTGTCGTGAAGGAGGCCTGTTTTTATCCCTCTAACTGGCGGAGCCGGAAGAGCCTTGATGACTACCTCAAGGAGTCCGGCATTGTGGGGATTCAGGGGATCGACACCCGGGCCTTAACCAAGCACATCCGGGACCACGGCGCCCAGGAAGGGGTCATCTCCACCGTGGACTTAAATCCTGAAAACCTCGTGGCGAAGGCCCGCTCCTCCCCGGGCTTGATCGGGCGGGACCTGGTCAAGGAGGTGACCTGTCCTGAGCCCTACACCTGGGACCAGCCCGAGTGGCAGTGGCCCTCTGGCTACCAAGGGGCAGGGGTCAAGGGGCAGGGACCGGGGGGGAAGCCGCAGCTGGATCTTTTCACCCCTCCCCCCTCCTCCCTCCCCCCTCCCACCCCTTACAGGGTGGTGGCCTTTGATTATGGGATCAAATACAACATCCTGAGGAAGCTGACCTCGGTCGGCTGCCAGGTGACCGTGGTCCCCGCCTGGACAAGGGCGGAGGAGGCCTTAGAGATGGACCCCGATGGCTTCCTCCTCTCGAACGGCCCCGGTGACCCCGAGGGGGTGCCCTACGTCATCGAAACGGTGAAGGCCTTGATCGGCCGGAAGCCGATCTTCGGCATCTGCCTGGGCCACCAGATCCTGGCCCTGGCCATGGGGGGAAGGACGTACAAGCTCAAGTTCGGGCATCATGGGGGGAACCAGCCCGTCAAGGATCTCCTGACGGGGAAGATTCAGATCACCGTCCAGAACCACGGTTTCGCCGTGGACATGGACTCGTTCAAGAACGTGCCTGGGGGAGAAGACATCATCCTGACCCATCTGAACCTGGACGACGGCACCTGTGAGGGGCTCATGCACCGGAGGCTCCCCATCTTCTCCGTCCAGTATCACCCGGAGGCCTCCCCCGGGCCCCACGACGCCTCGTATCTCTTCAAATGGTTTGTGAAGCTGATGGAGCGGGAGCGGCGTTCAAAGGCCGCCTCTGAACGGCCATGCGGGCAACCTGGCTCAAGACCCTGGGGCTGATCATCCCGCTTCTCTGGCTGTCGCCATCGGCCGGGTCGGCGAGGCCGGATCTGGCGGCCGCTGAGGCGCTGATCACCGCCCAGGACCTCTTAGGGCAGGTGAAGGTCCTGGCCTCCAGCGAGATGGAAGGGAGGGCCACGGGGACGGTAGGGTTGGAGCGGGCGGCGGCCTACATCGCCGGGGAGTTCAAGAGGGCCGGACTCAAACCCGGCGGCGACCAGGGCACCTACTTCCAGACCTTCGAGGTGACGACGGGTATCAAGTTGGGGGCCCGAAATGTCCTCGCCCTTCAAGGGAAGGGTTCGAGGGCAAAGCCCCTCGTCTTTGAGGGAGGCCAGGATTTCACCCCCTTCGGGTTCTCCGAGGAGGGCTTGGTCCGGGGCGAGGTGATCTTTGCCGGGTATGGGATCACGGCCCCCGAGTTCCACTACGATGATTACGCTGCCATTGATGCCCGGGGGAAGATCGTCCTGGTCATGACCCATGAGCCGGAGGAGAAGAACCCGAAGGGCCCCTTCCGGGACCCGAACGCCTTCCGCTATACGGAGATCCGCTACAAGGTCCTGAACGCCCGGGAGCACGGGGCTAAAGGGATCATCATCGTGACCGATCCGAACCATGCCGAGGAGGAACTGTTTGCGATCAGGGGGGTGTCCTCGGGGGCCCAGGCGGGGATCGTGGCCGTGAACGCTTTAAGAAAGGTGGCTGAGGCGATCTTAAGCGCCAGCGGGAAGGATCTGAGGGCGCTTCAGCAGGCGATTGATCACACCTTCCAGCCCCACTCCTTCCCCATCGAGGGGGTGACGGTCACCCTGGAGGTCAGCCTGGTGAAGGAGAAAGGGCGGGCGGCCAACGTGATCGGCATCCTCCCGGGGGTGGATCCGGAGCTTCGGCGAACGGCCATCGTGATCGGCGCCCACTACGACGCCCTGGGGAGGGGAGGGGAGGCCTCCCTGGCCCCGTCAAGGTACGGCGAGCTCCATCCCGGGGCCGATGACAACGCCTCGGGGACCGCCGGGGTCATCACGTTGGCAAAGGCCCTGGCGGCCGCCGGGGGCCTGAAGCGCTCGGTGGTCTTCGTTGCCTTCGCCGGGGAGGAGATGGGGCTCCTGGGGTCCTCGTATTATGTCAAACATCCGCCGATCCCCATCGAGCAGACGGTGGCCATGCTGAACCTGGATTCGGTGGGCCGGATGCGGGAGAAGAAGCTCTACATCCATGGGGTCGAAACGGGGAAGGAGTTCCGGGAGCTGATCCAGCGGGCAGGAGACGGCCTCGATCTCCAACTGACCCTGGGCGGTGACGGCCTGGGCCCCTCGGACCACACGGCCTTCTACACGAAGGATCGGCCCGTCCTCTTCTTCTTCACCGGCCCCCACGAGGACTACCACCGGCCCTCGGATACCCCGGAGAAGATCAACGCTGAAGGGTTACAGAAGATTGTGACCCTCGTCTTGAGGATCGTCACGGAGTTGGCCAACCGTCCGGAGCCTGTGGCCTTTGTCAAGGCCGAAGGGGGGCCTCCCCCGGCCTCGGGGAGGGGGAGCGGGGGCTACGGCCCGTACTTTGGCTCCATCCCCGATTTCGCCGAAGCCGGGGTGGAGGGGGTCCGGTTGAGCGGCGTCCGGGTGGGGAGCCCGGCGGAAAAGGCCGGCTTGAGAGCCGGAGACGTGATCGTGAGGTTCGGCGGGGTGACCATCCGGAACCTCTACGATCTGACCTATGCCCTCCGCTCAAAGCGGGCAGGGGACAAGGTTGAGGTGGTTTTTTTGAGGGATGGGAAGGAGATGACGGCGACGACCGTCCTGGAGCAACGCCGCTAATGTAGGGGCGTCATTCATGACGCCTTCCTTGTGGGGGCGAAAACGATGACTCTAAACAACAAAGCGATCAATGCCCTTCGAAGGGAAGAAGCAATCTGTGAATTAGCCATTAAGCAGCTTCTTCAGGATTGTACAGTCTTTGAAGAAAAATATGGTCTTGATACCACAGACTTTCTCAAGAAATTCGAGGGTGGAGAGATAGGGGACGAGGCAGATTTCTTTAAATGGTATGCCCTAGCCCAAGGGTTAGAAGAGTGGCGGAGTACACAGGTTGCCTTACGAGAGCTTGCTAAGTGATCTCGGAATATTTTAGAAACTTGGCAAGACTCTTCGAGAATTCTCCGCTTGTCGTAACCCATGATGCCAAATTGACCTGGGTGAGCCCAACCAAAGCCTATGTCGAGGGACGCAGCTTATTCGTGGATGGATCGCAATTACACTTCTTCGAGTTCCTCACAACCCCTGCTGCTCCTTACGAGCGAGAATCCCAGGGAGAGGTTCGAAGAATCAAATATCGGTACCACTATCAGGAAAAAGATGGTTCGATGATTTTCCGATATGATGATGCTCCTCACCATCCAGATGTGAAGACGTTTCCGCACCATAAGCATACGCCGATGGAAATCATCGGATCGCCGGTTCCATCCTTAGAAGCGGTGTTTGAGGAGATTTCAAGAGAGGTAATCCGGAAGATCCAAGAAGGGAAGTAATGGAATGCCTGAGCGAAAGGAGGAGGCGATGCCTGTCGTGACCATTCAACTCTTGGAGGGGAGAAGCGTCGAGCAGAAGAAGCAACTGGTGGAGGCGATTACCAAGGCCCTCGTGGACATCGCCAAGACCGAGCCCGAGGCCGTGACCATCATCTTTGATGATTATCCCCGCCACAACTGGGCCAAGGGTGGCAAGCTCATGTCCGAACGGTAGGAAAGGCCTCAGCGTTCAGCCGTTAGCGTTCAGCGGCCCCTCCCTTGCCTTCCCCCTTCAAGGGGGAGGGCAGGGTGGGGGTGCGGAGGGGCCGGGTGAAGGCCAGGAAAACTCCATATCCTGTATTGCTCTGTGACCATACATCCGATAGAAAATCTAAGATCTCTGAATCGAACCTTGGTCTTCCTCGCCCCTATTACTTGACAAAGCTTGGGGCGGCATACCTGGGTGATGCCTTAGAACTTCTCCGATATTTAGAAAACAAATCCATCAATTTGATTGTCACTTCTCCCCCTTTTGCTCTCAAAAGGAAAAAGGAATATGGCAACGTCGATCCGCATGAGTATGTAGATTGGTTCATTCCATTTGCCAAAGAGTTTTGGAGAGTCTTGAAAGAGGATGGAAGCTTCGTCCTCCACATAGGGGGGAGCTGGAACGCTGGACTTCCGACAAAGTCTCTTTATAATTTTGAACTTCTTGTGAGACTGTGCAAAGACATTGGGTTCCATCTGGCCCAGGATTTTTACTGGTTAAATCCGGCTAGGCTTCCTAGTCCCGCTGAATGGGTCAACGTCCGAAGGATAAGAGTAAAAGATGCGGTGGACCCGATATGGTGGTTGTCTAAGTCTCCATTCCCAAAAGCGGATAATCGAAAAGTTCTAAAGCCATATAGCCGATCAATGGAAGAGTTGTTGCAGAAAGGGTATAAACCGAAACTTCGGCCCACTTGAGGACTTGGGCTACCTTACTTCTCGCAAGCCAACACGCGGTAGAGGTGGGAAAGCCTTTGTTGTTGAACCGACGGGCAAGTTCAGAAAGGTCGTGCGTAAACGTTTGCTGGAAGCATTAGCAAAGGCTGCAGACGTGCGCATACCCATGCTTGAGCGATCACTCAGTGATCTCATGGATGCTCTCGATAACGTCCGACTACCAGTAGCGCAGAAAGGGCAGCTGCTGGAAGCGGTTGCATTGCATCTAGTCCGCCTCATGGGTTTACACTTCAAGGGGTGGCGTGTGCGTGGCATAGAAACAGGCGGCGCAGAGGTTGATTTGATTGCTGACCATCTCGACGGCAAATTCGCTCGGTACCAGTTCCAATGCAAGCATCGAGGCACGGTGGATGCTCAGCATGTGGACCGCGAAGTGGGAGTTGCAAATAAGCTGAATAGTAGCGTCATCGTGATGGTTACGACGGGTAAGGTGACGCAGGGGGCGAGGCAATCGGCTGACCAGCATATGCGGAGGAGCAGCATTTCCATCATCTTCATTGATGGCGTAGCGCTTCAGCGCATTCGACAACGAGAAAGCGAGATCGTTGGGATCTTAGAGAGAGAGTTTGAGCACGTCAGAACCCTAAAGAATCTGGCCCGGTTAGGTGAGCTTTGATAATTCGTGGCTGGCCTGGAGTAGCTGCTTAAATATGCCTAAACGAACAGACATTCATAAAATTTTGATCATCGGGTCGGGGCCTATCATCATCGGCCAGGCGTGTGAGTTCGACTACTCGGGGACCCAGGCGTGTAAGGCCCTCCGGGAGGAAGGGTTCCAGGTTGTCCTCGTGAACTCCAACCCCGCCACCATCATGACGGATCCCGACATGGCCGACCGGACCTACATAGAGCCCCTGATCCCCGAGATCGTCGAGAAGATCATCGCAAGGGAGAGGCCCGACGCCCTCCTCCCCACGTTAGGCGGTCAGACGGGCTTGAATCTGGCCGTCGCCTTGGCCGAGGCCGGGATCCTGGACCGCTATGGTGTGGAGCTGATCGGGGCCAAGCTTCCCGCCATTAAAAAGGCGGAGGATCGGGATCTCTTCAAGCAGGCCATGCGGCGGATCGGGTTGGAGGTCCCCGAGTCCGGCTACGCCGACTCCCTGGAAGAGGCGAGGCGGATCATCGAGAAGGTCGGCTTCCCTTGCATCATCAGGCCCTCCTTCACGCTGGGAGGGACCGGGGGGAACATCGCCTACAACCGGGAGGAGTTCGAGGACCATGTCCAGTGGGGGTTAAACGTCAGCCCGGTCCACCGGGTCCTGATCGAGGCCTCCGTCCTGGGCTGGAAGGAGTACGAGCTGGAGGTGATGCGGGATCTCTCGGACAACGTGGTCATCATCTGCTCCATCGAGAACTTCGACCCTATGGGCATCCACACCGGCGACTCCATCACGGTGGCCCCCGCCCAGACCCTGACCGACAAGGAATACCAGCGGATGCGAGACGCCGCGATGGCGATCATCCGCGAGATCGGGGTGGAGACCGGGGGGTCCAACATCCAGTTTGCCGTGAATCCAGAAGATGGGCGGATGGTGGTCATCGAGATGAACCCCCGGGTCTCCCGCTCCTCGGCCCTGGCCTCCAAGGCCACCGGCTTCCCCATTGCCAAGATCGCCGCCAAGCTGGCCGTGGGCTACACCCTGGACGAGATCCCGAACGACATCACCCGGGAGACCCCCGCCTCCTTCGAGCCGGCCATCGACTACTGTGTCGTCAAGATCCCCCGCTTTGCCTTCGAGAAGTTCCCCGGGGTGGATGAGACCCTGACCACCCAGATGAAATCCGTGGGGGAGGTCATGGCCATTGGCCGGACCTTCAAGGAGGCCCTCCAGAAGGCGCTCCGGTCCCTGGAACTGGACCTCTACGGGTTGGAGAGTCGGATCTTTGATGAACGGGCAGGGTGGAGGCCACGCGTAAACGGCGAGGCGGCCGTCACCCTGGTCCGGGAAAAGCTCCGGGTGCCGAACTGGGAGCGGGTCCTCTACATTGCCGATGCCTTCCGCCTCGGGATGGAGCTCGAAGAGATCTCCACCCTGACCAAGATCGACCCCTGGTTCCTCTGCAACATCAGGGAGATCGTCCAGTTCGAGGAGCGGCTCAAGGCGGGCAGACAGGGAGGGGCCTCCTCCTTCCTGAGGTTCTTAAGCCCCTCCCTGCTGCGGGAGGCGAAGGAGCTGGGGTTCTCCGACCGAAGACTGGCCCAGTTCGCCGGCAGTGACGAGATGACCATCCGGAGCCTCCGAAAGAAGATGGGGATCGAGGCCACCTTCAAGATGGTGGACACCTGCGCCGCCGAGTTCGTCGCGTACACGCCGTACCTCTACTCGACCTATGAACGGGAGGACGAGGCGAACCCGGGGAGCCGGAGGAAGGTGGTGATCCTGGGATCCGGGCCGAACCGGATCGGCCAGGGGATCGAGTTCGACTATGCCTGCGTCCATGCGGTGATGGCCTTCAAGGAGCTGGGCTACGAAACCATCATGGTGAACTGTAACCCCGAAACGGTCTCCACGGACTACGACACCTCCGACCGCCTCTACTTCGAGCCCCTGACCCTGGAGGATGTCCTGAACATCGTGGAGCGGGAGAAACCGGAGGGGGTCGTCGTCCAGTTCGGCGGCCAGACCCCCTTGAAACTCGCCGTCCCGCTGGAGCGAGCCGGCGTCAGGATCCTGGGCACCTCGCCGGATGCCATTGACCGGGCCGAGGACCGGGAGCGGTTCAAACAGCTCCTCACGAAGCTGGGCCTGAACCAGCCGCCGAACGGCACCGCCATCTCCATCCAGGAAGCCACCAGGATCGCCAAGAGGATTGGCTACCCCGTCCTGGTTCGTCCCTCCTATGTCCTGGGCGGACGGGCGATGGAGATCGTCTACGACGAGGAGGGCCTGAAAGAGTACATGGCCCGGGCCGTCCAGGCCTCGCCGGAGCACCCGGTCCTGATTGACAAGTTCCTGGAGGATGCCATCGAGATGGACGTGGACGCCCTCTCGGACGGGAGGGATGTCTTTATCGGCGGGATCATGGAGCATATCGAAGAGGCGGGCATCCACTCGGGGGACTCGGCCTGCTCCCTCCCTCCCCGGTCCGTCCCCGAGGCCCTTCTGAAAGAGATTCGGGAACAGACCAGGGCGCTGGCCCTGGAGCTTCAGGTCGTGGGACTCATCAATATCCAGTTTGCCATCAAGGATGGGGTCGTCTACGTCCTGGAGGTGAACCCCAGGGCCTCCCGGACCATCCCCTTTGTCAGCAAGGCCATCGGCGTCCCCCTGGCCAAGCTGGCCGCCAAGCTGATGGTGGGAATCCGCCTGAGGGATCTTGGTCTCCCCGAGGAGCGATCCCTCCGCCATGTCGCCGTCAAGGAGGCAGTCCTCCCCTTCGTGAAGCTTCCAGGGGTGGATGCGATCCTGGGGCCCGAGATGAAATCCACGGGGGAGGTCATGGGGATCGACCGGGACTTCGGCCGGGCCTTTGCCAAATCCCAGATCGCCGCCTCAGGGTCCCTCCCCCTGGGGGGGACCGCTTTTATCAGCGTCAGGGATCAGGACAAGCCCCATGTCGCCCCCCTGGCCCGGCGGATGGCCGACCTGGGCTTTCGCCTCGTCGCGACGGTCGGGACAGCCGGCGTCCTCAAGGAGGCGGGGATCGAGGTCCAGGAGGTCCCGAAGGTCACCGACGGCATCCGCCCCCACATCGTGGACCGGATGAAGAACGGCGAGATCCATCTCGTCATCAACACCCCCGAGGGGAGGAGCTCACGGATGGACTCCTACTCGATCCGGAGGACGGCGGTGAACATGGGCATTCCCTACTTCACCACCCTGGCCGCGGCGAGGGCGGCCATGGAGGCGATCCGGGCCCTTCGTCAGGAGGAGTTGGAGGTCAAGTCCCTTCAGGAGTACCATAGCCTGGAACCTTCAGCCCTCAGCCCTCAGCCCCTGGACCCTCTCCCATGAAGGCCACGATCCTCTCCAACCGTGAGTTCACCCCCCTCTACTACCATCTGGTCCTGACCTCCCCTGCCCGGGTCCGCTTCGAGCCCGGCCAGTTCGCCATGATCGGGTTCGGGGTCCTGGATCCGTTCCTGCCGAGGGCGTTCAGCCTCTATAAAGCAGGGGGCCGGGGAAGAACCCGGTTGGAGTTTCTGTACAAGATCGTGGGGAAGGGATCGGCCTACCTCTCAACGCTAAAGAGAGGTCAGAGGGTGGAGGTGCTGGCTCCCCTGGGGAAGGGGTTTACCGTGCCCGAGGGGCTGAAGACCGCCATCCTGGTGGCCGGCGGGATCGGCGTCCCCCCCATCGTGGCGCTGGCCGAATGGATCGCAGAGGGCAAAAGGCACAAGGCGGATGGAACCCCCAACCCCCAACCCCGGCTAAAGATGGTGGCATTCATTGGAGGCAAGAGCAGGGAAGATGTGCTCTGTGTCCAGGACTTTCAGAGGGCAGGGGCCGAGGTCCACACGGTGACTGAAGATGGTTCCATGGGGCAGAAGGGGTTAGTGACCGACGTATTAGACAGGTATCTACTGGCCACCAGCCACCAGCCACCAGCCACCATCTATGCCTGCGGCCCCACCGCGATGCTGGCCGCGGTGGCCGACGTTGCAGCAAAGTACGGCCTCCCCTGCCAGGTCTCCATGGAGGCCACCATGGCCTGCGGCTTCGGGATCTGCATGGGGTGTGCTATCCCGGTGAAGCCATCAGCCGGAAGCTTCCAGCCATCAGCTTCTTACAAGCTGTGCTGCAAGGATGGGCCTGTGTTCGACGCCCGGGAGATCGCATGGTGAATCTGGCCGTCGAGATTGCCGGGATCAAGATGAAGAACCCGGTCATGACCGCCTCGGGGACCTGTGGATACGGGGAGGAGCTTCAGCCGTATTTCGACATAAACCGCCTCGGGGCGATCATTGTGAAGACCATCACCTTGAACCCCCGGCCCGGGGCCCCCCCTCCCCGGATTGCCGAGACCCCGGCAGGGATGCTGAACGCCATCGGCCTTCAGAACGTCGGGGTCAAAGCCTTCATCGAGGAGAAGCTCCCCTCCCTCAGGAAGCTGGACCCGCCTTTAATCGTCAACATCGCCGGGGAGTCCATCGAGGATTATGTCGAGCTGGCAAAACGCTTCTCCGACCAGGAGGGGATCAGTGGGCTCGAGCTGAACATCTCCTGCCCCAACGTGGAGAACGGGATGGAGTTCGCCCAGGACCCCCAGCTCACCTATCGCCTGGTGAGCCACGTGCGCCAGGCCACCCCCCTCCCCCTCATCCCGAAGCTCTCCCCGAACGTGACCGACATCAGGGTGATCGCGAAGGCCGCCGCCGAGGCGGGGGCCGATGCCCTTTCCCTGATCAACACCCTGGTCGGGATGGCGGTTGACGTGAAGAGCCGAAGGCCGAAGCTCGCGAACATCACCGGCGGCCTCTCGGGGCCGGCGATTCGGCCCATCGCCGTCCGGATGGTCTGGGAGGTCTCGCAGGTGGTCACGCTCCCGTTGATCGGGATGGGGGGGATCATGACGGCAGAAGACGCCCTGGAGTTTTTGATTGCCGGGGCCACCGCCGTCGCCGTTGGGACCGCCAGCTTCCTTGATCCCCTCGCCCCCCTCAAGATCATTGAAGGGATCGAAGCGTACCTACGCGTGAGGGGCATTCCGGACATCGCCGAGGTGATCGGGAGCCTCCAGGTGGGGGAGAAGCCTCCGACCGAACGCTGACATGTCCAGGAAATTGGTGATGGTAGCTCCCGGGTGGGGAAGTTTCGTTCCACGGTTCAGGAAGGAGTCCTTGGCGCTTCACCTCCGACGGTTCCTTAAGGCCATCTGGATCTACCCGAAGGTGGCCGTTACCGAATTCATGAACGACAACGGCTTCCTGATGGCCGCTGCCATCGCCTTCTACGGCCTCCTCTCCCTCATCCCTCTCCTCCTCCTCAGCCTGGCCGCCCTGGGCTTCTTCCTGGGCTCCTCCGAAGAGACCGTCGGAAGGATCCTCGAGGTCGCCTATGAGTTCCTTCCCCCGGAGGGGCTGGAGACGGTGGAGGAGGCCCTGACCTCCTTGATCGAGAAGCGCACCCTGGCCGGCGGCCTTGGCCTCCTCACCCTCCTCTGGGTGGGGCATGGGGCCTTTGACGCCATCGAGCAGGCGATCAACGTGATCTATGAGGTCAGGGAGACCCGCGGGTTTCTCCGTCGGAAGCTGACCAGCCTGTTCCTCATGGGGCTGACCGGGGTCCTCCTGCTCTCGACCCTGGTCCTCGTCTCCCTCGCCACGGCCCTCCGGGCCCTGGGGGGGCGCCTGGTGGCCTTCCTCCCTCCTTTTTTGGGGGAAAGGGCCTCTCAGTTCTCCCTCATGACCTGGAACCTCCTCCTCTCCTTGATCCCGATGGTGCTCATCGTCACCATGTTTACGCTCATCTACCTCATCGCCCCCACCCGGAAGATCTGGGTCAGCTCCGCCCTGATCGGGGGTGTGGTCGCCGGGGTCCTCTGGCAACTCACCAAGGTCGTGTACGGCTGGTACATCCTGAACTACGCCGGCTATGACCGGATCTACGGCCCCCTGGGGGCCTTCATCGGCCTGATCCTCTGGATCTACTACAGCGCTGTCATCCTGCTTTTAGGCGCCGAGGTGGCCGAAGCCAACTTTCAAGCCCGCTCGAAGCCTCCCCAGCCAGGGCCCGATCCCTTCTTCAGCCAAGCTTCCCCTTGACGTTCAGGCCGTACTTCTTCAGCCGGTACCGGAAGGAACGGAAGTTGAGCCCCAGGAGCTTCGCGGCTTTCGTCTGAACCCCCCCCGCCCGTTCTAAGGCCTCGAGCAGCAGGGCCTTTTCCAGCTCGGAGAGGGCCTCCTCCAGGTCCATCCTCCGGGATTCAGACTCTAGACCATAACCCTGAGCCCCCAAACCCTGGACCCTCGACCTCCGTTCAGGTCGGGGGGCTGGGGTCGTGAGGTCCAAGGGCTGGGGCCTCTGATGGGCTGAGATCCGGGATCTGAGGTGGTCAGGCAGGCTCGCCGGCGTCAACCGGTCCGAGGGTTCCAACGCCACGGCCCGCTCGATCACATTCTCCAGCTCTCGGATGTTCCCCGGCCAGTCATAGGCCTCTAACAGGCGCATCGCCTCCGGGGAGAGGCTCAGACCCTCCCGCCCCTGGGCTTTGGCGAACCGGTTCAGGAACTCCCTGGCCAGGAGCGGGATATCCTCTTTCCGCTCCCGCAAGGGAGGCAGGTGGATCGGGATGACGTTCAGGCGCCAGTAGAGATCTTCCCGGAACATCCCCCGGGCGATGGCCTCTTTCAGATCCCGGTTGGTGGCGGCGATCAGCCGGACGTCCACCTGGATGTCCTCCGTCCCTCCCACCCGCCGGAAGGTCTTCTCCTGAAGGACCCGGAGGAGCTTGACCTGCAGGGCCGGGCTCATCTCCCCGATCTCATCCAGGAAGACGGTCCCCCCATCGGCCACCTCGAAGAGGCCGGCCTTGTGGGCGATGGCCCCGGTGAAGGCCCCTTTGACGTGCCCGAACAGCTCGCTCTCCAGCAGAGGCTCCGGGATGGCCCCGCAGTTGATGGCCAGGAAGGGCTTCTCCGCCCGGGGGCTGGCCGCGTGGATCGCCCGGGCCACGCGCTCCTTCCCCGTGCCGCTCTCCCCGGTGATCAGCACGGTGGTGGAGAGGGGAGCCACCCGCTGGATCAGGTCGAAAAGGGCCTGCATCTTGGGGCCGGTCCCGATCAGGCCGGGGAAACACCGCTCGTGGAGTTCCTGCTTCAGGGAGCGGTTTTCCCGCCTCAACGCCCCGACCTCCAGGGCTTTCTGGATGATGAGCCGGAGCTCCTCCACCTTAAACGGCTTGATGATGTAGTCATAGGCCCCAAGCTTCATGGCCTGGATGGCCGACTCCACCGAGGCGTAGGCGGTCACGACGATCAACGGGAGGGCGGGATCCAGCTCCCGGAGGCCGGCCAGGAGCCCGACGCCGTCCAGCCTGGGCATCTTCAGATCCGAGATGACCAGGTCCACCGGTTGCTCCTTCAGCAGGTGGAGCGCCGAACGCCCATCCGTGGCACAGGTCACCCGGTGCCCTTCCCGCTCCAGGAAGAGGGTCAGAAACTCCCGCATCCCCGCTTCGTCATCCACGACCAGGATGTGTGCCATGGCTGAAGCCCCTTGCGCCTCGGCGGTCAGGGGGGTGAGGCCGGCTCAGGCCTGTCGCAAAAGGATCCGAAAGACCATCCCTTCCCCCACCCGGTTCTCCACCTCCAGGGTGCCCCCGAGACCCTCCACCAGCTTCCGGGCGATGCTCAAGCCCAGACCCGTTCCCTGAACCTTTGTCGTGTAGAAGGGGTCGAAGATCCTGGCGAGGACCTCAGGGGGGACCCCCCCGCCCGTATCCTGGAAGCTGACTTCGACGAAGTCCGCTTCCCGCTGCACCCTCACGGTGAGCGTGCCGCCATGGGGCATGGCCTGGAGGGCATTGAGGCCGAGGTTCCAGAAGACCTGCTTCAGTTGATCGGGATCGGCCAGCACTTTGAGACCGGAGGCCGGAGGCCGGAGACCGGAGCCTTGATAGAGGATTTTGGTGTCGGGGTGGCGATCGGAAGACTTCTCCAGCAAGGTGAGGGTCTCCTCCAGGACCTGATGGAGGTCACAGGTCCGGAGAGGGGCGGCGTTGGGACGGGCGAAGTCCAGAAACTGGCCGGTGATGAGCTTCAACCGCTCGGCCTCCCGGAGGACGAGATCCAGGAGGGGCTGGTTCCGGCGGAGGGGCCCCCCCTCCTCTTTCAGGAGCTGGATCGCCCCCGAGATGGCCGCCAGGGGGTTTCGGATCTCGTGGGCGATCCCCGTGGCCAGTTGGCCCACCGCCGCCAGACGGTCGGCCTGGCGCAGCCGCTCCTCCACCTTCCGCCGCTCCGTCAGATCCTGAAAGATCGCCACAAGCCCCAGAACCTTCCCTTCGGAATCCCTGAAGGGGGAGAGGCTCAACCCGATCAGGATGGTCTGACCGTGCTTCCGACGGAACTCCATCTCGCCCGAGAAGAAGAAGGAGGGGGTGGGAGCGGCAAAAAAGTTCCCGAAACCCGGGAAGGGGGCAAAAGGGGTCGAATCCCAGACCCGGTCCCGAAGTTCCTCAAACAGGAACCCCGTGATCTGCTCGGCCGCCTTGTTAAAGGAGGCGATCCGTCCCTGGAGGTCCAGGGTCATGATCCCGCTGGGGATGTTGGCGATGATGTCCCGGTGGAGGGTCTGAAGGTTCCGAAGATCGAGGCCCTGCTCTTCCAGTTGCCGCCCCGCCTCCCGGAGCCGCTCGGTCAGGCTGCTGCTTAAGAGGGCAATCAGGAAGAAGGCGGCAATATTGACAGCGAGCTGGAAGAGGACGTAGCCGGCGGAACGGCCGACGGCGACCTCGGGAGAACCCGCCGCCGGGAGCAGATGGTAAAACTCCAGGTTCATGAGCCCCCCGTAGAGGATGCTGGTCAGGGAGGCAAACAGGAGGCTCCCCCTCCGGGAGAGGAGCGTGCCAGCGGCAAAGACGATGAAGAGGTAGAGGAAGGAAAAGGCGCTCTCAACCCCTCCGGTATAATGGAGGAAGGCCGAGGCCAAGAGGAGATCGGTGGCGAGCTGGAGATGAATGAGGCGGTGGAGGTTCCGCAGGGACTTCAGGAGGATGGCATAGATGAAGCTCAAGGCGAAGGTTGAGCCGAGCAGGATGTAGAGAGGCACGACCGGAAAGGGGGGGAGCTGCCGCAGGTGGAGGAGGATCGTGGTGACCAGAAGGATGATGGCCAAAAGCAGGCGCAGGCCGATGAGCCATCCCACCTTTGCTCGGAGTTCCACCCCTGTCTCCATCAGCGCCCGACCACCGTCACCAGCTTGAAGATGGGGAGGTACATGGCAATGACCACCCCGCCGATGACGACGCCCAGGAACACCATCAGCATCGGCTCCAGGAGGGAGGTGAGGTTGGAGACCGCCGTGTCCACCTCCTCGTCGTAGAAGTCGGCAATCTTCCCCAGCATGGCATCCAGCGCCCCCGTCTGCTCCCCGACCGCGATCATCTGGACCACCATGGGGGGAAACACCCCCGAGGCCTTCAACGGTTCGGCGATGGTCTTGCCCTCGGCGATATTGGCCCGGGTCCGCAGCACCGCCTCCTCCACCACCTTGTTCCCGGCGGTCCTCGCCGTGATCTCCAACCCCTCCAGGATGGCCACGCCGCTGGAGATCAAGGTCCCCAAGGTCCTGGTGAACTTGGCCACGGACACCTTCTTGATCAACGGCCCAAAGACCGGGGCCTTCAGGACCAGGGCATCAATGGTCCTCCGGCCGTTCTCCGACCGGTAGTAGAAGCGGAGCCCGATGACCGCCGCCACCACGGCCCCCAGGCCGAGGAGGAAGTAGGTCCGCACGAGGCGGGAGAGCTCCAGCACAATCCGGGTGGGAAGGGGCAGGGTGGCCCCGAACCCCTCGAACATGGCCTTGAAGGTCGGAATGACGAACACGAGGAGGAAGATCACCACCGTGATCGCCACGGTGACGATGGTGGACGGGTAGATCATGGCCGACTTGATCTTCTTCTTCAGCTTCATGGACTTCTCGATGTAGGCGGCCAGGCGGTTCAAGATGGTGTCCAGGATCCCCCCGGCCTCCCCCGCTTCCACCATGTTCGCGTAGAGGCTCGAGAAGACCTTCGGGTGCTTCTTCAACGCGGCGGCGAAGGTGGACCCCCCCTCGACATCCTGACGGATCTCGATCAGGGTCTTCTTGAAGGTCCTGTTCTCCTGCTGGGAGGCCAGGATCTCCAGGCACTGGACCAGGGGGAGGCCGGCGTCAATCATGGTGGCGAACTGGCGGGTGAACACCGCAATGTCCTTATCCCCGACCCTTCCCCCGAAGCCGGGGAGGGAGATCTCCAGCGGTCGGGCCTTCGGCCTGACGGAGGTGGCCATGATCTGCTGCCGCCGAAGTTGCGCCACCACGGCCTCTCGGGTTGAGGCCTCCATTTCCCCCGTGATCAGCTGGCCTGTCCGTGTTCTCCCGCTGTAGGCAAAGACCGGCATCTCCAACCTCCTCTAGCGGCGTTGGGCCGCATGACCCATCGCCTGCGCCCGCTGGATCATCTGGTGCAGCTCCTCGGGGTTCGTCGAGGCCCCTAGCGCTGTCTCCAGGGTGATGTTCCGCCGGAGGTAATGGTTCAGGAGGGACTGGTTCATCGTCTGCATCCCGTACTTCTCCTGGCCTGTCTGCATGGCGGAGTAGATCTGGTGGATCTTGTCCTCCCGGATCAGGTTCCGGATCGCCGGGGTCGGGATCAGGATCTCCAGGGCCAGGACCCGGCCCCGCCCGTCGGCCCGGGGGAGGAGCTGCTGGCAGAGGATCCCCTCCAGGACGAAGGCGAGCTGGGCCCGGATCTGAGGCTGCTGGTGGGGCGGGAAGACGTCAATGATCCGGTGGATGGTCTCCACGGCCGAGTTGGTGTGGAGGGTGGCGAAGGTGAGGTGCCCGGTCTCGGCGATGGTCAGGGCCGCCTCGATGGTCTCCAGGTCCCGCATCTCCCCGATCAGCACCTTGTCCGGGTCCTGCCGGAGGATGGATTTCAACGCCGCCTTGAAGGAGAAGGTGTCCGAGTGCACCTCCCGCTGGTTCACGATGCAGCGCTTATGGTTGTGGACAAACTCGATGGGGTCCTCGATGGTGACGATGTGGTCCTGGCGCTCCGAGTTGATCTTGTCAATCATGGTGGCGAGGGTGGTGGATTTGCCCGATCCCGTGGGCCCGGTCACCAGGATCAGCCCTTTGGGCCGCTCGCAGAGCTCCGCCACCACTTTGGGCAACCCCAGCTCCTCAAAGCCCATGATCCGGTAGGGGATGATCCGGATGGCCGCCGCCACCGCCCCCCGCTGGAGGAACACGTTGGAGCGGAAGCGGGCCAGCCCTTTCAAGCCAAAGGAGAAGTCCAGCTCCTTCTGCTCCTCAAACTTCTGCTTCTGGGCATCGGTCATGATGCTGTAGGCCAGGGCCTTGGTGTCGGCCGGCGTGAGGGGCGGCTGGCCCTCCAGGGGGATGAGCTTCCCGTGGAGCCGGATCATCGGGGGGATGCCGGTCGTCAGGTGCAGGTCCGAGGCCCCCTTTTCCACCATCGTCTTCAACAGCTCGTGCATGTTCGGCATAGATCCCTTTCTCCCAACGGCAAAAAAGGTCCCACCCTTCCCTCCTCAACCCGCTCAGCCGCTCAGGGTGACCCGCATCACCTCCTCGATGGTGGTGATCCCCTCCCGGATCTTCTGGAGGCCGGCTTCCCGGAGGGTCTTCATCCCGTTCCGGCGGGCCAGCTCCCGGAGCTCGGCGGTGGAGGCCCCTTCCAGGATGGCGGTTTTAATATTCTCCCGCATGACCATCACCTCGTAGAGGGCCACCCGTCCCTTGTACCCGGTCTCGCTGCAGTTCATGCAGCCTTTCCCCTTGTACACCTTCAGGCTCCTGGCCTCCTCCGGGGAGAAGCCCAGGTCCATCAAGGTCTGGGGCGGGACGCGGACCTCCTCCTTGCAGTTCGGGCAGATCTTCCTCGCCAGCCGCTGGGCCAGGATGAGCAGGCAGGAGGCCGACACCAGGAAGGGCTCCACCCCCATGTGGATCAGGCGGGAGACCGTGGAGGGGGCGTCGTTCGTGTGGAGGGTGGAGAGGACGAGATGGCCGGTCAGCGCGGCCTTGATGGCGATCTCCGCCGTCTCGTAGTCCCGGATCTCCCCCACCATGATGACGTCCGGGTCCTGTCGGAGGAAGGAGCGGAGGGCGGCGGCGAAGGTCAGGCCGATCTCGGAGCGGACGTGGACCTGGTTGATCCCCGGCAGGTTGAACTCCACGGGGTCCTCGGCGGTCATGATGTTTCGCTCGGTCTTGTTCAGATGCTGAAGCGCGGAGTAGAGGGTGGTCGTCTTGCCGGAACCGGTCGGCCCCGTCACCAGGACCATGCCGTAGGGGGCCTCGATGGCCTCCATGAAGTCCCGGAGCGCCTGAGGCTCAAAGCCCAGCTTGGTCATGTCGAGCTGGAGGTTGGCCTTGTCCAGGAGGCGCATGACCACCTTCTCCCCGAAGAGGGTCGGCAGCGTCGAGACCCGAAGGTCCAGCTCCTTCTGCCCCATCTTGATCTTGATCCGCCCGTCCTGGGGGAGCCGGCGCTCGGCGATGTCTAACGAGGCCATGATCTTGATCCGGGAGGTGATGGCCGCCTTCAGCTTCAGCGGGGGCTGCATCACCTCGTACAGGATGCCATCAATCCGGTAGCGGACCCGGAAGGATTTCTCATACGGCTCGAGATGGATGTCGGAGGCCCCCTTCTTCACCGCATCGGAGAGGATCAGGTTCACGAGCTTCACGACCGGGGCCTCCTCCACGGCCTGCTGGAGCTCGGCGACGTTGACCGGCTCCTCGCTCTCGGCGACCGCCGCCACCTCCTTCTCGTCGAAGCTCTTCATGATGTCCTGGACGAGGCCGGCCGAATCGTAATACCGGTTGATGGCGTTCTTGATCGCGCTCTCCGCCGCCACCACCGGCTCGACCTTGTAGCCGGTCATGAACTTGATGTCATCAATGGCAAAGATGTTGGAGGGGTCGGCCATGGCCACGGTGAGCACGCTCCCCGTCCGGTTGATGGGAATCACCAGGTGCTTCTGGGCGATATCGGCAGGGATCAACTTGATGACGTTCGGGTCAATCTCGAAGTGGGAGAGGTTGATGGAAGGGACCCCGTACTGGCGGCTTAAGAAGGAGGTGATCTCGTCCTCGGTAATGTAGCCCAGCTTGACCAGGTTGGATCCAATCCGTCCGCCGGACATCTCCTGCTGGGCTAAGGCCTTCTGGAGCTGCTCCTGGGTGATCAGGCCGGCCTTGACCAGCATCTCTCCCAGGCGGCTTGTCCCTGTTGCCATGATAGGCTCCTTTAGCCCTGTCGGCCGGGGGCGGAGACCTCTTGATCGTCGGCCCCCCGGAGGAACGTCAAGGGAGTTGCCTGAGCAAGGCCCCCCGCATGATCGCAAGGGGGGCCTTGTGCTTGGTCCATCGCTCGAAGGCCAGCGCCCCTTGGTGGAGGAGCATCCCCAGGCCGTTCACCGCCCTAAGGCCGTGGGCCCTCGCTTCCCGGAGGAGGGCGGTCTCTTCCGGGTTGTAGATCAGATCCACCACCACGGCCTGAGGGTTCAAGGTCCCACAGTCAATCAACAAGGGATCGGAGGCATAAAGGCCAACGGGTGTGGCATTGATCAGGAGATCAATGGAAGCCAAAATCGGCACCAGGGCCTTTTTTTGCAAATCAAGTGCCAAAATTTGACACCCTGGGTATTTTCCCCCCAGAAGCCGGGCGAGGGTCTCGGCCCGCTTCCAGGTCCTGTTGCTGATGAAAAGCTCGCCGACCCCTGCCCCTGCCAGGGCGAAGGCGACGGCCTTCGCCGCTCCCCCAGCCCCCAGGAGCAGGACCCGTTTCCCCTTCGGGTCGAAACCCGCATCCTCCTTCAAGGATTGGAGGAACCCCGCGCCATCGGTGTTGTGGCCGAACAGGTGCCCCTCTTCCTTGACAAGGGTATTCACCGCGTTGAGGAGGGCGGCCTCGGGGGAGAGGTCATCCACCAGGGCTGCCGCCTGCTCCTTATGGGGGATGGTGACATTCCCCCCGCCGAAGTTTTCCATGGCCCGCAGGGCCTTTAAGGTGTCCGGAAAGGCCTGAGGGGAGACGGACCAGGGGATGTACAGGCAATCCAGCCCTAAGGCTTGGAAGGCCGCATTTTGCATCACCGGAGAGAGGCTGTGCTGAACCGGGTGCCCAAAAATTGCATAAATTTTTGTTTTGCCGGTGATCCTCATCACTAAACCCCAAACCCTGGTCTTAGAGGAGGCCTTCGGCGATGGCCCGCTCCAGGGCAAGCCTGACCTCCTCCAGCCGGGTCTCCTCCAGGATCTTCCTGCCATCCCGCTCGGTGACGTAAAAGACATCAATGACCTGATCCGCCTCGGTGGCGATCTTGGCCAGCCGGACGTCAATCCCAAGCTCGGAGAGGGTACTGGAGATCAGGTAGAGAAGGCCCAGCCGGTCCTGGGTTCTGACATCAATGACGGTATGGGATTCGGAGACGATGTTGTCAAACTCCACCCGGGTCGGAGGAGGAGGGCCTTTCCGGGAAGGCTTGACCAGGATCTCCTTCCGCCGGGCTTTGATCAGCTCCCTCACGTCCACCTTGCCCGTGAGGACCTCCTGGAGGTCCTCGCTGACCCGCTCCCAGATCACCTCCTCCAGGACAGCCCCTCCCCTCCCATCGTTCACCTGGAAGTTCCGGATGACCATCCCGTCCTTCCTGGTGTACATCTGGGCCCCCAGGATGTTGATGCCGTTCGCCGTGAGCGTTCCGACGATCTGCGAGAACCGGCCGGGCCTGCCGAAGGCGCAGACGGTAAATTCCGTGTAGCCCACCAGGGGATAGTGGGTCCACTGGGCGGCCACCTCCTCCCCCCGAAGGACCCGTTCGACGAGCCTCATGTGGGCGGCCACCTTGGCCCCCGGCGTGGTGAGGAGGTATCGGATGGGCATCTGCGACAGGTGCTCCTCCACGACAGAACGGGGGAACTCGTCGGCGAGTTCCCGGGTGAGCTCCTCCTTCAGCTTGGCCGCCCTGGCCAGATCCCCTTCTCCTTCCACGCCCCGGGTCAGGATGGTGTGGGCCTTCAGGTACAGCTCCCAGAGGAGGGCCGCCTTCCACTCGTTCCAGACATCGGGCCCCACGGCTTTGATATCCAGATAAGTTAAGAGGTAAAGGCTCTTCAGACGATCCACGGTCTGGACCTGTTTGGCCAGCTCGATGATCATCGGCTCATCGTCCAGGTCCCGGTGCTGGGCAATGTGGGACATGGTCAGGTGGTGGGCCACGAGGAACTTGACCTCCTCGGCGTCCTGGTCGGGGAACCCCCAGCGCTTCAGGATCTGATCCGTCAAGACCACCCCCTTCTCCACATGTCCCTTCCCCTCCCCTTTCCCAAGATCGTGGAAGAGGATGGCCAGCTTCAGGAGTTCGGGTTTCTTCAGCTCCTTCGCGATGGAGCGGAATTCGTGCAGGGCAGGGCTCTCCGAGCGGTAGAGGTCCTCCAGGTTCTCCAGGGCCATGAAGGTGTGCTCATCCACCGTGTACTTGTGGTAAAAGTCGAACTGGACGAGACAAGTCAAGGGAGCGAACTCGGGGATATAGGCTGACAGGACCCCCAGCTCGTGCATGAGCCGTAAGATCCTGACCACCCCGGAGGGCTCCCGGAGGATCGCCAGGAAGAAGCCCAAGGCCCGGTTGGACCGGCGGAGGTCGTCGTCAATCAAAGGGAGATGGGAACGGACCAGCTCCCTGGCCTCGAGGCTTAACCCGTACCCCATCTGCTGGGCGTACCAGAAGATCTTCATGAGCCGGACCGGGTCCTCGGCAAAGAGGCCCCGGTTCATGGGCATGACATGGATCTGGCGGTTCACCTCGACGAAGCCATCACCGATCTCGCGGGCCTTCAGCGTTTTCATCGCTTCCTCCACCAGCGATCTCTGCCTCAAACACCTCTCCACGATGGTCCGGGAGAGGCGTTGGATCTCACGGGCACACAGATAGTAATGCCGCATCAAGCGCTCGACGGCATAGGTCTCCCCCGTCCCGGAAAAGCCCAGGTTCGCCGCCACCCGCTCCTGAAGGGAGAGGGAGAGGATATCGTTCTTCCCCCGGCTTAAGTAGTGGAGCTCGTTCCGGAGGCGCAGGAGGAAGTCCAGGGTCTCCAGGCCCTGGTCCAGCTCCTCCTGGCTGAGGAGCCCCCTGGTCGTAAGGTCCCGCCAGCCCGCGATCGGGTACCTCACCTTGGCAATCCAAAGGGCCGTGTGGAGATCCCGGAGGCCTCCCACCCCCTCCTTCACGTTCGGCTCCTGGAGGAAGATGGAGGCCCCGTACTTCCGATGACGGGCCTCCTGCTCCGCGAGTTTCCGCTGGATGAAGGAGGCCACCTGCCGGCCGGTTAGGAAACTGGCCAGGGCCCGCCGGAACCGCTCGAAGATCCCTCTCTGTCCGGCCAAAAAGCGGGCCTCAAGCATGGCGGTGAGCGAGGAGAGGTCCGCCTCGGCCATCTGGAGGCAGTCGTCAACGGAGCGGGAAGCGTGGCCTACGACGAAGCCAATGTCATAGAGGGTATAAAGAACGGGGCGGATGAGGGCTTGGAGGTTGTCGTCCGGCCGGCGGGGGAGGAGGAACATGAGGTCAATGTCGGAGGCTGGGTTCAACTCCCGCCGCCCGTATCCCCCCAGGGCGATGAGCGCACACCCCTCCCCCTTCCTCCGGCCTTCCCCTAAGGCCTCCTCCGCGAGACGGAAGAGGTGCCCGATGACCGCATCGGCCAGCGTGGTCAGTTCCGCGACGATCTGGAGGCCCCCAGCCCCCTTCCGGTGCTGGTCCTCGATCCTCCGCTGCTCCTCGGCCACGACCGTCTTGAAAACGGACAGGTATGTCCTCCTGGCCCCTTCCGCCTCCTCGCCCTCCAGGAAGGGATGGGCCGGGAAAGGGGGTGGGATCGGCAAGGCCTCCTTTAACCTTCGGAAGATTTCCGATGACCGGGCCTCAAAGGGCTCCGACCATCTCCCCTGCCGCCAGAAGGCCAGATACGGTCGTCTTGTCCACATCTTGAGCCTTGAGGGGGATGTTGAATAGAGGTACCCTCCCAGTATACGGGTCCGGGAAAGGAAGGGTCAAGGAAAACCTGAACTAATAGCGCCCCTGGAAGTAGTCCTCCAGGATCCTGGCGTGGTCAAAGGCCAATTCCTCCGGGAGGGTCTCCCTGGTAAAGACA
The DNA here is from genome assembly GCA_964535215.1 of uncultured bacterium. GTDB lineage: Bacteria > Methylomirabilota > Methylomirabilia > Methylomirabilales > JACQHM01 > JACQHM01. The sequence goes on along the minus strand of CAZHST010000008.1, from coordinate 52,239 downwards.
CCAACGCTTACCGCATCGTCAGCCGCCCTCGGTTCGCCTTCGGCTGACGCGATAAAGACCGTGCTGACGGTGTGCCCCCGGGGATCCCGCCCAGGGTCCGAGTAAGTATGGAACTGCCGAAGCAGGTGGACGTCTAGCCCGGTCTCCTCCTTTGCCTCCCGCACGGCGGCCTCCTCCAGGGATTCCCCATAGTCCACGAACCCCCCGGGGAGGGCCCAGCCGTACGGTGGATTTTTCCGGCGGATCAGGACAATCCCCCGCCCGGCCAGTTCGATGATGATGTCCACCGTCAGGAGGGGATGGCGAGACGGTTCCACCACTCTGAAATCCTCATGCCCCTTCAGCCATCCGCCTCAGCGAGACGGATCGCTCCCGTTCCCAGTTGGTTCGATGGTACGGGATGACCCCGGGGGATGTCAAGCTCGTTGGACGCGCCAGGACCTTCCCGGCATCCCCCTGTCGAAAAGGGGGATTTTCCCCTGAGTTTTTCCTTGCTTTGGCCTGTCCCATCAGGTATAGTTTAAAAATAATGGCGGAGCCCCTTCCGGGGGGCTTTTCTTTTGGGAGGCTGCCCCCGGGGGGGATGAATCAACCCTAAGCTGAGCGCTGATGCCTGAAGGCTTACCCGGGTGGAACCGATGGCGTACCGGGACTTAAGAGCGTTCATCCAGACCCTTGAGGAGCGGGGGCTCCTCAAGCGGGTGACGGCCGAGGTGGATCCGATCCTGGAGATCGCTGCCATCACGGATCGGGTTAGCAAGCAGGGGGGGCCGGCCCTTCTCTTCGAGAACGTCAAGGGTTCGAAGATCCCTGTCCTGATCAATGCCTTCGGGACGGAGGAGCGGATGAATCTGGCCTTAGGGGTCAGCTCCATCAGTGAGATCGCCGAGACCCTCTCCGAGCTTCTGGACTTAAAACCCCCCGAAAGCCTCTGGGAGAAGATCAAGTTCCTCCCGAAGCTTAAAGACTTAGCCTCGGTCCCCCCCAAAAGGGTTTCGGACGGGCCCTGTAAGGAGGTAATCCTCAAGGAGGAGGCAAGCTTAGAGGTCCTCCCGATCCTGAAGTGCTGGCCCAAGGATGGCGGCCGCTATATCACCTTCCCCCTGGTGTTCACCAAGGACCCGGAGACGGGGGTCAGGAACGTGGGGACCTACCGGATGCAGGTCTTCGACGGGCGGACGACGGCCATGCACTGGCACGCCCACAAAGGGGGAGCGTCCCATTTCCGGAAGGCCAAACGGCTCGGAAAACGGATGGAGGTCGCCGTCGCCATCGGCTGCGATCCTGCCACGACCTTCGCCGCCACCCTCCCCCTTCCCGAGGGGGTGGACGAACTCCTGGTCGCCGGCTTCTTAAGGAAGAGGCCGGTCGAGCTGGTGAAGTGTGAGACCATTGACCTGGAGGTCCCGGCCAATGCGGAGATCGTCCTTGAAGGGTACGTGGACCCTGAGGAGCTCCGGCTGGAGGGGCCCTTTGGGGATCATACCGGCTTCTACTCCTTGCCGGATTCCTACCCGGTGTTCCACCTGACCTGTATGACCCATCGGAAGGATCCTATCTACCAGACCATCATCGTCGGGCGTCCCCCCCAGGAGGACTGCTGGATCGGGGGGGCCATCGAACGGATCTTCCTCCCGTTGATGCGGAAGCAGCTCCCCGAGGTGATCGACTTCCACATGCCCTTTGAGGGGGTCTTTCACAACCTCATGATCGTCGCCATTGACAAGCAGTACCCCGGTCACGCCCGGAAGGTGATGCATGCCCTCTGGGGTTTGGGTCAGGCAATGTTCACCAAGGTGATCGTGGTCGTTGATCGGGACACGGACGTCCGGGACCTCTCCCAGGTTGCCTGGAAGGTCCTGAACAATATTGATCCCGAGCGGGACATCGAGTTTGTCCTCGGGCCCGTCGAGACCCTGGACCACGCCAGCCGCCTTCCCCTCTATGGCTCCAAGATGGGGATTGATGGCACCAGGAAGTGGAAGGAGGAGGGGTTCACCAGGGAGTGGCCGGATGAGATCGTGATGGACCCCGAGGTGGTGAAGCTGGTCGAGAAGCGGTGGAAGGAGTATGGACTCGATGGACCCTGCCCGACGAACTCAAAACGGGGCTGACCCCTTAGGATCAGAGGAGGACATGGAAGAACGATGAGCATGACCGATCCCATTGCCGATATGCTCACCAGGATCAGAAACGCTAACCAGGCCCTCCACGAGGAGGTGGACATCCCCTTCTCAACGCTGAAGGCGGAGATCGCGAGGATCTTGAAGCAGGAGGGGTTTATCAAAGGTTACAAGGTCATTGAGGGGAAACCCCAGGGAACCCTAAAGATCTTCTTGAAATACGGCCCGGGCAACCAGCGGGTCATTAACGAGCTGTCCAGGGCCAGCAAGCCCGGCCGGCGCCTGTATGCTGGGGTCAAGAAGATCCCGAAGGTCAAGGCCGGCCTGGGGATCGCCATCCTCTCCACCTCGCGGGGGATCATGACCGATCAGGAGGCCAGGGCCGTCGGGGTGGGAGGCGAGGTTCTCTGCTACGTGTGGTAAATGGTCTTCTGGAGGGTGATGATGGACCCAGCGAAGAAATGGCTCAAAAGGCAACGGCGGCATCGTCGGGTGCGAAAGAAGGTCTTTGGAACGGCCGAACGGCCTCGTCTTAACGTGTTCAGGAGCCTCAAACACATCTATGCTCAACTCATCGATGACGATCGGGGGGTGACCTTAGCTACGGCCTCGACCCTGGTCCCCGAACTCCGCGCCAAGGGGAAGATCGGCACCAAAAAGGATGCAGCCAAGGTCGTTGGGGAGCTCCTGGCCCAGCGGGCCCTGGCGGTCGGCATCCGGAAGGTGGTCTTCGACCGGGGCGGGTACAAGTACCATGGACGGGTGAAGGCCCTGGCCGAAGGGGCGAGGGCCGGTGGCCTCCAATTCTAACAGCTCAGGGAGTGAGATGGGGAGCGTCGTCAAGAAGCGGCGGAAGAAGATCCGCAAGCACAAATACAAAAAGCTCCGGAAAAGGATGCGGCATAAGAGGAAGTGAAAAAGAGGGCGCCGGCAGGTCTTTTAGGAACCTGCCGGCGCATCCCCCTTACCTTACCGTTCCAAAGCCTGTAGGATGGCGTTCCCGAAGTGCTCGCTGTAGCGGGCCTCCAGGGCCGTGATCACCTTCCCATCCACCTCCAGTTCTTTCCCCGTATAGACGGCCTCCTTGGCCCGCATGGGGCCGGCCAAGGTATGAGCGGCGGTCGCCCGCTTCCCTTTCAAAACCCCAGCATTCGCGAGGATCAAAGGGGCAAGGCCGATGGCCCCTAAGACCTTATACTCGGCGTCCTTTGCCAGCTTCGTCACCTTCTCGTGCTCGGAGAGCCGGCGGGCTCCCTCTCCACCGATGAAGACAACGGCGTCGTAGTTGTAGTACTTCACATCATCGAGGAGAACCTGAGGCTTGACCATTGTCCCCTTGGCCCCCCTCGCCTCGCCCGGCAGGACGGAGGCCACCTCCACCTTCACCCCTCTCCCCTCCAGGACCTTCTTGGTGATCTCGTACTCCTCATCCTGAAAATCGCGATCGGCAATGACCAGCAGCACCTTCTTGTCGCTGAGTGCCATGCTCCATCCTCCTTCCCAGAGATGCTGAATCCTTGCCCCACGATCATTTATGAAATGTAGGCAAGGACCTGGGAGATGTCAAGAGGTCCCCTGGGCTCTGGAAGTCCGGTTGGCCCTGATCGTGTGGAAGCTTAAGGTCTTGAGGAGGACAGAGATATCCACGTTTTGGAGCTTGACGTACGATGGCACGGACAGTTGGGTGGGGGCGAAGTTAAGAATGGCGGTCACCCCCGCCTCGACCAGGGCATCCACCACCTCTTGAGCCCCAGCCGCCGTGATGGCCAGGATGGCGATCTTGATCCCTCGACGTTTGATCACCGGGATGATCCTGGAGACATCCCAGACCCTCACCCCCCGAACCCGTCGTCCGACCTTGGCCGGGTCCTTGTCAAAGATGGCGGTGATCTTAAACCCCCTCTCCTGGAACCCTTTGTAGTGGAACAGGGCCGAGCCCAGGTTCCCGAGACCTACCAGCGCGACCTCCCAATCCTGTTTGAGACCCAGGATCCGTTCCAGGTGGCTTTTTAGCTCCAGGATCGGGTAGCCCAGGCCTCGGACGCCGAACTGGCCGAAGTAGGCCAGATCCTTCCGGACCTGGGCGGGGTTCAGGCCGAAACGTTCGGCGAGCTGTTTCGAAGAGATCGAGGCGATCTTTTCGGCTTCCAGCTCCTCCAGACACCGGAGGTAGATGGAAAGCCGGGTGATCGTCCGTTCGGGGATCTTGTCGGACCTCATCGCTTCCCCCCTCTCACCTCACCTGAGGAAGGTCAGGACAGCTATACGGGCCAGCTCCAAGAGCCGCCCGGGAAAGAGGCCGAGGTAAAGCGTCATAACCGCCGAAAGGGTGACGGCGGTGACCAGGGCAGGGGAGAGGGTGAGGGAAGCCGGCTCCTCCCCCCCAGGACCCATGTACATCGAGACGACCAGCCGGAGGTAGAAGTAGACCGAGAGGACCCCGTTCAACACCCCGATGATGGCCAAGCCCACGTAGCCGGCTTGGACAGCGGCGGTGAAGAGGTAAAACTTGCTGATGAACCCGGCGGTGGGGGGGAGACCGGCCAGGGAGAACATGAAGATGGCCATGGAGAGGGCAAGGGCTGGATGGCGGAAGCCGAGGCCCGCGTACTCGTTGAAGGTGAGGTTCGCCTCCCCCTTCCTCCCCAGGGCGATGATCACCCCGAAGGCCCCCAGGTTCATGAAGGCGTAAACCCCCAGGTAGAAGAGGAGGCTGGGGATCGCTAACTCCCTAACGGATCGCTCACCAGCCGCGACTAGGGCAACCATCAGGTAGCCCGCATGGGCAATGGAGCTGTAGGCCAGCATCCGCTTCACGCTCTGCTGGGCGATGGCCATGACGTTTCCCACCGTCATGGTCAGGACGGCCAGGGGGGCCAGGATCCGTGTCCACTCGGTCTGGAGGCTGGTCAGGGCATATGGAAAGATCCGTAAGAAGGCGGCGAAGGTTGCCGCTTTGGTCCCGGCGATCATGAAGGCGGTGACCGATGTCGGGGCCCCCTCGTAGACATCGGGGATCCAGGCGTGGAAGGGGACGGTGGCGATCTTGAATCCCAACCCGACCAGGAGGAGCCCCATGCCGATGAAGAGCAGGGGGCTGGTTTCCGTAAGGACCCCCTGGAGGAGCTGGGAGATCCGGAGGAGGTTGGTGGTCCCGGTGGAGCCGTAGAGAAGGGCGACCCCGTAGAGGAAGAAGGTGGTGGCAAAGGCCCCCAGGAGGAGGTATTTCAGGGCCGATTCGTTGGAACTTAACCGCCCCCTTAAAAACCCCGAGAGGATGAACAGGGAAAGGGAGAGGGTCTCCAACCCCAGGAAGATCACGATCAGGTCCAGCCCGGCGGCCATGAGCATCATCCCCCCGGTGGCGAAGAGGAGAAGGGCGTAGTACTCCCCCTCGTGGGCCTCCTCCCTTTTCAGGTAATCGGTGGAGATCAAGATGGTCAAAGCGGCCACCAGGAGGAAGACAAGATCGAAGAAGAGGGTGAGGGAATCCAGGACGATCATCCCCTTGAAGGCCTGCTCCTCCCTTCCCCACAGCTTGATGCTCACAAAGAAGGCCACGGCGAGCCCCAGGAAGCTCAGGCCGGCCAGGGGACCCTTCCTTTCCCTCGGCAGGAAGAGATCGGCCACCAGGACACTCAAGGCGGAGGCCACGACGACCAGCATGGGGGCCATGGCGGCCCAATTCACCTGGGGGATGACGAGTTCCATGTTACCGTTCGAGGTTCATGGTTCGAGGTTCGAGGTTCACCCCGCTGGTCCGATCACCTGGAACGGAGAACGTTGAACCTTGAACCTGTTTTGTCTGAACTTGTTGGAGGAGATGCTGCACCGAGGCATCCATCCTCTTCAAAAAGGGGTAAGGGTAGATGCCGATCCAGAGGATCAGGAGAACCACGGGGAGGAGGACGGCGATCTCCCTTCCCGAGAGATCGAACAGGTGGCCCGCTGCCTGGCCCTTTCGCTCCCCGAACATGACCCGCTGGAGCATCCCGAGCATGTAGACGGCAGCCAGGATGACCCCGAGGGCCGCCAGGACGGCAGACGTCTTGGACCGGAGGAAGGTCCCGACAAGGATGAGGAACTCTCCGACGAACCCGTTCAGGCCTGGGAGGCCAATGGAGGAAAAGGCCACGATGAGGAAGAAGGCCCCCAGGCGGGGGAGGGGACGGTAGAGGCCGCCCAGCTCCTCGATCATCCTGGTGTGCGTTCGCTCGTAGAGCATGCCGACGATCAGGAACAGGGCCCCGGTGGAGAGGCCGTGGTTCACCATCTGGAGGATCGCCCCCTCCACCCCCTGGATCGTGAAGGCAAACATCCCCAGCATGACAAAGCCCAAATGGCTCACGGAGCTGTAGGCCACCAGGGTCTTCAGATCAGGCTGGACCCAGGAGACGAGGGCCCCGTAGAGGATCCCGACCAGGGCCAGGAAGAGGATCAGGGGGGCAAACTCCCCGCTTGCCTGGGGGAAGAGGGGAAGGGCGAAACGGAGGAACCCGTAGGCCCCCATCTTCAGGAGGATCCCGGCCAGGAGGACGCTCCCCGCCGTAGGGGCCTCGACATGGGCATCGGGGAGCCAGGTGTGAAAGGGGAACATCGGGACCTTGATGGCGAAGGCCAAAGCGAAGGCCACGAAGAGCCACCGCTGAAGGTCCGGGGGGATCGGCACCTGGGACAGGACGGAGAGGTCAAAGGTCCGGCCTCCCAGGAAGTAGAGGACGATGATCCCGACCAGCATGAGGACACTTCCGGCCATCGTATAGAGGATGAACTTCCACGTGGCATAGATCCTTCTGGGACCACCCCAGATGCCGATCAAGAGATACATCGGGATCAGCATCGCCTCCCAGAAGATGTAGAAGAGGAGGAGGTCCAGGGCCACGAAGACCCCAACCATCCCCGTCTCCAGGAGGAGCATGCAGATCATGTATTCCTTGACCTTCTCCCCAAGGGAGAAGGAGGCCAGGATGGCGACGGCTGAAAGGAACGTGGTGAGGAGGAGGAGCAGCAGGCTCAAGCCATCAATCCCGAGGAAGTAGCTCACCCCTAACCCTTTTATCCAGGGAACCTTTTCAACAAACTGGAGGTCAGCGGTATCGGTCCGGAAGGCGACGAAGAGGTGGAGGGAGAGGAGGAAGTCTGCCAAGGAGACGGTGAAGGCCAACCCTTTGATGAAGGCCTCCCGTCTCCTTTCGACAAAGAGGAGGATGAAGGCCCCCGCCAGGGGCAGGAACGTGATCAAGGAAAGAATGGGAACCCCCATCTTTGGACCTTAGCGGCCGAAGGCCAGATAGCCCACAACGGTTACCACCCCAATCAGGATGAAGAGGACATAGTGCGGGACCAGCCCTGTTTGCAACCGCCGGAGGACCAGACTCCCCTCGGCCACCAGGGCGGCAACCCCGTTGACAAGCCGATCCACGACCTTGATGTCGAAGGCCCTCCAGAGGAAGACCGCTCCCTTCAAGAGCGGCTCCACGATGAAGAGGTCATAGAGTTCGTCCACATAGTACTTGTTCAGGAGCAGATCATAGGTCTTCCGGAACCGGGCCGCTGTCCGCCAGGGAAGCTCCGGATCCCTGATGTAGAACTGGTAAGCCACCCCGATCCCTCCCAGGGCGACGATGGTGGAGAGGGCCATGAGCCCCAGCTCCATCCCTCCCCCGCCATGGGTCATCTCCGCCCCTCCCGCTCCCCCCGCCCTGAAGACGGGGGCGAGAAAGGCCTCGAACCGGTTCCCTCCTCCTAACACCGCCGGGACGCCGGTAAAGCCTCCTAGACCTGAGAGGATGGCCAGGACGACCATCGGGAGGGTCATGACCCGAGGGGACTCGTGGAGGTGGTGGGCCACCTCCCTGTCAATCCGGGAAGGGCCCAGGAAGGCCAGGAAGAGGATCCGAAAGGCGTAAAAGGCGGTGAGCCCCGCTGTCGCGAGGCCTGCCAACCAGAGGAGGGGATGGCCGGAAGGGCTCGACCAGACCCTCCAGAGGATCTCGTCCTTGCTGAAGAAGGCGCTGAGCGGTGGCACCCCGGCCAGGGTGGCGGCGCCGATGGCCATCGTCCAGAAGGTCGTGGGCATGGGCTCCTTCAGACCTCCCATTTTCCTGAGGTCGGTCTCGCCCGAGAGGGCGTGCATGACGCTCCCGGCCCCGAGGAACATGAGGGCCTTGAAGAAGGCATGGGTCATGAGGTGGAAGAGAGAAGCGGTGAAGGCCCCAACGCCACAACCTAAGAACATGTAGCCCAATTGGCTGATCGTCGAATAGGCCAGGACCCTTTTCATATCGTTCTGGACCAGGGCGATGGAGGCGGCGAAGAGCGCCGTCAGCGCCCCCCCGATGGCCACAACGGCCAGCGAGAAGGGGGCCAGCTCATAGAGGACATGGAACCGGGCCACCATGTAAACCCCGGCCGTCACCATCGTCGCTGCGTGGATCAGGGCGGAAACCGGCGTGGGCCCTTCCATGGCATCGGGGAGCCAGACGTACAGGGGGAGCTGGGCCGACTTCCCCGTGGCCCCCACAAAGAGCAGGAGGGTGATGGCCGTGGCGAGCATCGTCCCTCCCTGGAGCTTCTGGGGGGCCATGGAAAAGAGCTCGGTGTAGTCCAGGGTCCCGAAGGTGAGGAAGATCAGGAGGATGCCGATGGCGAAGCCGAAGTCACCGATCCGGTTCACGACGAAGGCCTTGGTCGCCGCCAGGGCGGCAGCCCGCCGCTCGAACCAGAACCCGATCAGCAGATAAGAACAGAGCCCCACCCCCTCCCAGCCGACGTAGAGCAGGAGGAGGTTGTTGGCCAGGACCAGGAGGAGCATGAAGAAGACAAAGAGGTTTAGGAAGGCAAAGTAGCGGGGGAAGTCCCGATCCTGAGCCATATAGCCAACGGAGTAGAGATGGATCAGGAGGCTCACCCCCGAGACCACCAGGATCATGACGGCCGAGAGGGGATCGAGCTGGAAGCCCGCCTCGGCCCGAAAGGTCCCGGTCTCGATCCAGGTGAAGAGGACCTGCTCCACCAAACGCCCCTCAGGGGGAAGCTTCAGGAGGTCGAGGACAGCCTGGAGAGAGGCCAGGAAACCCAGGCCTACCGCCGAGCAGGCTATCAGGGAAACGGCCCCCCGGCCGAGGCGCCGTCCGAACAGACCGTTGGTGAGCGCCCCCACCAGGGGGAAGAACACAATCAACCAAAGCCGATCAAGCATCTCACCCTTTCAGCAAATTGATCTCATCCACGTTGACCGTCTCCCGGTTCCTGTAAAGGGCCACGATGATGGCCAGGCCCACAGCCACCTCCGCCGCCGCCACGGTCATGACGAAGAAGACAAAGATTTGCCCATCCATGGAGCCTAAGAATCGGGAGAAGGCCACGAAGGTGAGGTTCACGGCGGAGAGCATCAGCTCCACGGACATAAAGATGATCAAGACGTTCCGTCTCGTGGCTACCCCGGCAACCCCCACCGCAAACAGGAACGCCGCCAGGATCAAGTACGCTTTCAACGGCACCATCTTTTCTCCCCCTTCGACTCCAGACCGGGGGCTGGTGTCTGGGGTCCTAAGGTCTTTCGTCGAACCGGCGTCTGGCCAGGACCATAGCCCCCACAATGGCCACCAGGAGGATAATCGAGGTGACCTCGAAAGGGAAGAGGAAATCGGTAAAGAGGAGCCTCCCAATCCCCTGGGTGTTCCCGATGGCCTCCACCCCCTGAAGGGGCGAAGGCACCCCAGGTTCTGAGGTCAGGGGTCCTGGTTGAGGCCTGACCAGAGGCCCAGGGTTTGAGGGCTGGGACCCGGAGCCGGCCGTGGGGAACAGGATGGAGACCATCTCCAGGAGGAAGGCCAGCGCCAAGGCGATCCCCAGGATCAGCTGGATCCGATCCCTGGGGAGCCAGACCACCGCTTCCCGTTTTACATCCAGGAGCATGATGACGAAGAGGAAGAGGACCATGACCGCCCCCGCGTTGATGATCACCTGAATGGCGGCGATGAACGGGGCGTGGAGGAGGACAAAAAGGCCTGCCTGGGCGAAGAAGGTGAGGACGAGGAAGAGGGCACTGTAGACGGGGTTTCGCTGGATGATCACCAGCAAGGCAGCGCCCATGGTGAGAAGGGCCAACGCGGTGAAGATAGCAAGCTCTCCCATGTTCACTTAAAGGTTGCGAAGGTTGCCGTGACCAGGATGTTGACCAGGGAGGCAGGGAGGAGGAACTTCCACCCGAACCGCATCAGCTGATCGTAGCGGAAGCGGGGCAGCGTGGCCCGAAGCCATATGAAGAGGAAGATGAGCAGAAAGACCTTGATCAGGAACCAGAGGATCGGGGGCAGCAGCGGCCCCCGCCACCCACCCAGGAAGAGGGTCGTCGCCAGGGCCGAGACGGTGACGATGTTCGCGTACTCGGCCATGAAGAACATGGCAAACTTCAAGGAGCTGTACTCCACGTGAAACCCCGCCACCAGCTCCGTCTCCGCCTCCGGGAGATCAAAGGGGGCCCGGTTGGTCTCGGCCACCCCACAGATCAGGAAGATCAGGAAGCCAAAGACCTGCGGGAACGGCGGGGCGAAGACAAACCAGCGCGGGAGCGGGATGACCCCGAAAACCCACAGGACCCCATCCTGGGCGTTCACGATGTCCACCAGGCTTAGGGAACCAGCATAGATGAGGACGCCGATGACGGAGAGGCTTAACGAGAGCTCGTAGCTGATCAACTGGGCGGCCGAGCGGAGGCCGCCCAAGAGCGAGTACTTGCTGTTGGAGGACCAGCCCGCCAGGACGATCCCGTAGATCCCCAAGGACGAGACTGCAAAGATGTAGAGAAGTCCGACGTTAATGTCGGTGATGTAGAGGTCAATGGGTCGGCCAAAGAGACGAACCTGGGGTCCAAAGGGGATGACGGCAAAAGAGATCAAGGCAGGGATGAGGGCGATGGAAGGGGCCAGGAGGTAAAGGACCCGGTCGGCGTTGGCCGGGACGATGTCCTCCTTGAAGAGGAGCTTGATCCCATCGGCGATGGGCTGAAGCAGCCCATAGGGCCCGACCCGGTACGGGCCGATCCGAACCTGGATGTCGGCGACGATCTTGCGCTCCAGCCAGGTGAGGTAGGCGACGGTTAAGAGGAGCCCGATGAACACTACCCCGATCTTCACCAGCATGATGATGACAAATTCCACCATAGGGCTGACCGCTGACGCTGAAAGCTGAAGGCTTACGGGAGCTGGATCCCCTGGGGGGGGATCGCCTCCCAGACGATCCCTTCGTACCCCGGGCGGGATCCGGCGATCTCCCGCCAGATCTCCTCCGGCGAGGAGGAAGGGAACGCGTGTCCAAGTTGGGCAGCCACCTTCCCCAGGAGTTCCCCAAGGGGGAGGATCTTGCCCGGAGGGTCTACGGCCCGGTTCACCCGCTGCAACCGGCCCTTCCAGTTGGTGTATGTCCCGTCCTGCTCGGCGAACCCTAAGGCCGGGAGGACGAGATGGGCCAGGGAGGCCGTCTCGGTCAGGGACATGGCCTGGACGACCAGGAGGTCCAGCCTGGCGAGGGCCTCTCGGGCGTTTAAGGCCTGGGGGAGTTCAGTGGCCAGATCCTCCCCGAAGACGAACAGGGCCTTGAGCCGACCGGCCCGGGCCGCTTCAATCATGCCTACCGTTGTCAAGCCTCCCGGACCGGGCAGGACCCCCATGTCCCTTGCCCCTCTTGTATTCGGCGTCCGATCCGCCCTGAGGAGCAGATGGTCCTCCTGGAAATCCCGGCCCGGCTCCTGGACCGCTCTCACCCGGTGGTCAAGGTGCTCCGTCCCTACGACCTGCCGGAAGAACCGCTGCAACAGGTACAGCTCCTCGTTCGTCAGGCGGGAGGAGGCAACGGCCCCCACCGCCCCGGGACCCTGATCCGCGATGATCCGCCCCAGGGACGAGGCCAGGAGGGCGAGCGCCTCCTCCCAGGAGGTCGGGATCAACGCCCCGTCCTTCCTGAGCCGTGGACCGTCCAGCCTCCCCTTCTCGTAGAGGGGATGGAAGGTGAACCGGCCGATGTCGCACATCCAGTAGGTGTTGACCTCCAGGTTCACCCGGGGGCGGATCCGGACGATCTGCTCCCCTTCATCCCAGTACCGGACGTCCAAGAGGATGTTACAGCCGAAGCTGCACCCGGGGCAGATGCTCTCCACCTGCCGGAAGAGGTCCCAGGGCCTGGCCCTGAACCGGTAGTCCCGGCTGGTCAGGGCCCCTACGGGGCAAAGGTCCACGACGTTCAGGGAGTAGAGGTTGTCCAGCTCCTTCCCCGGGAAGAGACCGATCTCGGCCTTGTCCCCCCGGTGAAACACCCCCAGCTCCCCTGACTTGACGACGTCCTGGACAAAGCGGACGCACCGGGTGCAGAGGATGCAGCGTTCGGCATCGAAGATGACGGTGGGGCCGATGGGGAGGGCCTTGACCCGCTTCACCTTCTCCTCGCGATACCGGCTCTCCCCGGGGCCATAGGTCACGGTGTAATCCTGGAGGGGGCACTCGCCCCCTTTATCGCAGATGGGGCAGTCGAGGGGATGGTTCAGGAGGTAAAACTCCAGCACCGCCTTCCTGGCCTTCACCACCTTCGGGGAGTTGGTGCGGACCACCATCCCCTGGGAGGCTGGTGTCGAGCAGGCAACGGCAAGCTTCGGGGAGCCTTCCACCTCCACCTGGCACATCCGGCACTGGCCCACCACGGGGAGTCCGGGATGATAGCAGTAGTGGGGGATCTCGATCCCAAGCCTTCTCGCAGCCTCGATCAGGTTGGTCCCCGGTTCCACCGTGACCTCTTGGCCGTTAATCGTCAACGTCACCATGGCCAACCCTCAACGCCATGTCATGTAGGGGCAACCCCCTGGGGTTGCCCTTTCTCAGGGCAGGCCCGGAGGCCTGCCCCTACAGTCGGCGGAAGGGGCATTGCCGCCGGCGGATGTGCTCCTCAAACTCGTCCCGGAAGGACCGGATGTAACTCTCCACCGGCATGGCGCACGCATCGCTTAAGACGCAGATCGTCTTCCCCTTCATGTTGTCACAGATATCCAGCATCAGATCAATTTCATCCTTGAAGCCTCTCCCCTCCTCCCACCGCTGAAGGATCTTGTGAAGCCAGGCCGTCCCCTCCCGGCACTGGGTACACTGGCCGCAGGACTCGTGGCGGTAGAAGCGGGCCACAATCTCCGCCACCTTGACCATGCAGGTCGAATCGTCTATCACGATAACGGCACCGGAGCCACCCATAGAGCCGGCGGCGGCCAGCGACTCGAAGTCCATCCGGACGTCCAGGTGCTCGTCGGTCAAGCAGGGGGCGGAGGACCCACCGGGGATCACCGCCTTCAAGCGCCTCCCCTCCCGGATCCCCCCGGCCACCTCGATCAGCTCCCGGAGGGGGATGTTGATGGGAAGCTCGTAGTTCCCCGGCCTCCTGACGTGGCCACTGACCGAGAAGATCCGGGTCCCCTTGCTCCGCTCGGTCCCGATGGAGGCATACCACTCGGCCCCTTTTAGGAGGATGTGGGGGACATTCGCCAGCGTCTCCACGTTGTTCACCACCGTGGGACAGCCGTAGAGGCCCCGGGTAGCCGGGAAGGGGGGCCGGAGGCGGGGTTCTCCCCTGTCCCCTTCCAGGGACTGGAGGAGGCCCGTCTCCTCTCCACAGATGTACGCCCCCGCCCCCGAGTGGAGGTGGATGTCGAGGCTGAAGCCGCTTCCGAGGATGTTTTTCCCGAGGAACCCGGCGGCATAGGCCTCCTGCAGGGCCCGCTCCAGGACCTTGTAGCCGTAGGCAAACTCCCCCCGGATGTAGATGTAGGCCGTCCCGGCCTGAACGGCATAGGCCGCCAGCGTGATCCCCTCGAGGAGCTGGTGAGGGTCCCGCTCGATCAGCATCCGGTCCTTGAAGGTGCCGGGTTCGCTCTCGTCGGCGTTGCAGACGAGGTACTTGGGCTTCGAGGAGTCCTTGGGGACGAAGCCCCATTTCACACCGGCCGGGAAGCCCGCCCCTCCCCTCCCCCTCAAGCCCGACCGCTTGACGATCTCGATGACCTCATCAGGCTTGTACTCCCTCAGGGCCTTCTGGAGGGCCTGATAGCCTCCCTGCTTCCTGTAGTCCTCCAGGCTCCCGGTATAGCCGGGAAGGTCCATGTTCTTTGTCAGGATCTTCTCGAAGGGCAGTTTGGCAGGAGTCCATCCAACCCCCTCCCGGTACTCAATCTCCCCTCCCTTCCTGAGGTGATCCAGGAGCTGATCAATCCTCTCAACGGTCAGGTTCTCAACGTAAGCCCCGTTCACCTGGAGGACCGGGGCCGTCCCACAGGAGGCCAGGCACTCGGCCCGGTTCAAGGTGAAGAGGCGGTCGGGGGTGGTCTCCCCGGCCTTGATGCCCAATCGTCGTTCCAGGTGGGCGATTAAGGCCTCGGCCCCCAGGAGGGAGCAGGTCAGGTTGTGACACACCAGGATCTTGTACCGACCCGCCGGCTTCAGATGCAGGAGGTCATAGAAGCTGGCCACCTCCATCACCTGGGTCGGGTGGAGGTGGAAGAGATCGGCCAGCTCCTGAACCGCCTCGGGCGAAAGGTACCCCTGCTCCTCCTGCACAAGGAGCATGGCGGGGATCAGGGCCGAACGCCTCCGCTCCGCCGGGTACCGCGCAGCGATCGCCTCGATCCTCTGCCGCATTTGCTCCGATATCACCATGACCCCTCGAAGGTCTCGTCAGCTCTCAACGGCCAGTACCAAAGCGCTTTTGGCTGACGGCTGATGGCTGGCTGCTGAAAGCGGCTGCTTAACGGTCAATCTCGCCCAAGACGATATCAATGGAACCGATGACCGCAATCAGGTCGGCCACCAGCCTCCCCTCGACCATCCTGGGGAGGGCCTGGAGGTTGGCAAAGGACGGGGTCCTGAAGTACACCCGGTACGGTCTGGGTGAACCATCGCTCACCACGTAGACCCCGTACTCCCCCTTCGGCGACTCGACACTCACATAGACCTCTCCCGGGGGCGGCGCGAATCCTTCGGACCAGTACTTGAAGTGATGGATCAAGGCCTCCATGCTGGTCTTCACCAGGGCCTTCGGGGGAGGGGTCAGCTTCGGATCGTCCACCATGACGGGACCCGAGGGCAGTCGGTCCAAGGTCTGCCTGACGATCTCAACCGATTGCCGCATCTCGAACAGCCGGCACAGGTACCGGTCGTAGACATCCCCATTCTGCCCGAGGGAGATCTGGAACTCGAACTTCTCATAGCCGGAATAGGGGATCGCCTTCCGGATATCCCAGGGAACGCCGCAGGCCCGTAAGGTCGGGCCACTCACCCCCAGGTTGATGGCGTCCTCCCTTTTAATGACCCCTATCCCCTTGGTCCGCTCGACGAAGATCGGGTTTCGGGTGAGGAGGTCCTCGTATTCATCTACCCGTTTCGGGAACTCCCTGATAAAGGAGAAGACCTTCTCCTCGAAGCCAGGGGGGAGGTTTGCCATGAGTCCCCCGATCCGGAAGTAGGTGGTCATCATCCGCTGCCCCGAGACGGCCTCGAAGAGGTCCAGGATCTTCTCCCGCTCCCTGAAGCAGTAGAGGAAGACGCTCATGGCGCCTAGATCCATGGCATGGGTCCCCAGCCAGACCAGGTGACTGGCGATCCGGGAAAGCTCTGTCAGCATCACCCGGATGACCTGGGCCCGCTCGGGGACCTCGACCCCCAGAAGCTTCTCCACGGCCAGGCAGTAGGCGAGGTTGTTCGAGAGGGGGGCCAGGTAGTCCAGACGATCGGTCATCGGGATCACCTGGAGGTACCGCTTGGCCTCGCATTCCTTCTCCACCCCGGTGTGCAGGTACCCGATGTGGGGGATACACCGGACCACCACCTCCCCGTCCAGCTCCAGGACCAGGCGCAGGACCCCGTGGGTGCTGGGGTGCTGAGGCCCCATGTTGACGGTCATCGTCCTACGCTCTGCCATGAGCCTCCTCCTCCCACCAGGGGGGGGATGCCTGGACCGGGTAATCCTTCCGTAAGGGATGCCCCTCGAAGCCCTCGGGCAGGAGAATCCTCCGCAGATCGGGATGGCCCTCGAAGGGGATGCCGAAGAGATCGTAGACCTCCCGCTCGTACCAGTTGGCCCCCTCCCAGACCGGCGTGACGCTTGGGACAGGGATCCCCTCCTCGACCCTTACCTTCAGGCGGACCCGCCACCTGTGCCGCAACGAGTACAGATGATACACCACCTCGAACCGCGGCCCGTCCCCCCGCCTGAAGTTGTCCACCGCCGTGACGTTGGAGAGGTACTCGTACTCCAGCTCGGGGTCGTTTTTCAAAAACCGGCAAAGCTGGACAAGGTCCTCCCGCCTCACCAGGACGGTGACCTCACCGCGGAAGGAACCCACCTCCAGGATCGAATCGGGAAACGCCGCCCGTAATTTCCTCACCGTCAGGTTCTCTTCCACCATAGAACCTCAGGGTTTAGGGTTTGGGGTCTGGGGTTTAAGAACCCTATACCCTTTACCCCAAACCCGGTTTTTAATCCCACTCCAACCCTCCTTTCCGCCAGGCATAGGCGAATCCCAGGAGGAGGATGAAGAGGAAGACGGCCATCTCGATGAGGCCGAAGAGCTTCAGATCCCGGAAGACTACCGCCCACGGGTAGAGGAAGGCGATTTCGATGTCGAAGATGATGAAGAGCATGGCAACCAGGTAGAACCTCACCGAAACCCGCTCCCGGGCCGTGCCCACGGGGGTGATGCCGCACTCATAGGGGGCCAGTTTGGCCGGGGTTGGTCGGCGGGGCCCAAACCACGAGGAGAGGAGCATGGTGACGGAGGCAAACAGCACCGCCAGCAGGATCAGGGTCAGGATGGGCAAATAGCTTAGCAACATCCCTCCGGTCACGCCTTCACAAGAGAGATCGGACCTCCTCCCCCCTACCGCCCTGGAACGACATAGCTGATGTAGGGGTTGGCGAAGAAGAGGAGAAGGGCGATGAGCAGGACATAGATCACCAGCGACTCGATGAACGCCAGGCCGATGATCAGGGCCAGCTGGATCCTGGCTGCCAGACCGGGTTGCCGGGCCATGCCGTCCAGGGCAGCCACGATGGCCCGGCTCTGACCGATGGCGCCAAACAGCGCGGCAAGGGCGAGGGCAAACCCCATGGTGATCACCGAAGCCGAGAAGAAGGTCGCGGCGGCAGTGGCCTGCCCTTCCTGGGCCCAAGCCGACGGTACGAAGCCCGCCAGGAACGCCATCACGATCAGCGATCCCCAGATCCCTTTGGCTCCCATTGATCCCTCCCTTTCCTGAAAAGATGGTTATTAAGGAACCCCACGAGACCTCCGACCCCGCTAATGGTGCTCCTCGTGTCCTGCTTCAACGGCAAGGGAGATGTAGACGGTTGTCAGCATCACGAAGACGAGGGTTTGAACAGCACTGGTGAAGATGGCCAGCATCATCATCGGGAGGGGGACGATCACGGGGATCAGGAAGGCCAGGATCAGGATGACGGTATCCTCCCCGAAGATGTTCCCGAAGAGCCGGATGGCCAGGGAGATGACCCTGGAGAGGTGGCTGATAGGTTCCACGATCAGCATCAAAGGGGCCAGCCACCAGACCGGCCCGGCGAAGTGTTTGAGGTAGCTTATCAGCCCCTGCTCCCGGATGCCGAAGTAATGGTAAGAGAAGAAGACGATGATCGCCAGGGCCAACGTCGTGTTCAGGTTGGCCGTTGGGGATTTCAAACCCGGGATCAGGCCCAAGAGGTTGGAGAAGAGGATGAAGAGGCTTAAGGTGCCGATCAAAGGGAGGTACTTCCTGCCAGGGGGACCGATGATGCTTTCCAGGAAGTCCTGGAAGGTCTCGATCGCCACCTCCAGGAGGTTCTGGAGCGGCCCCGGGACACTGCTCAAGCGCCGCGTCGCCAGGAACGAAACCACCGCCAGGATGATCATCACCAGCCAGGCCATCGTAATATGGTCCGGGATGAACACCCCCTCCAACCAGGGGATAAAGTTCGGGATCATCAAGATCGCCAGATGCTCGAACCTCTCCACCGATCCTCCCCTCAAAATTTGTTCAAGAAATCACAAGGCCCTGGAAAAAAATTACTCGACCTTCATGGACTTAATTGCCCGAAAAATGTTAAGGTAACCAGCCGCGACCCCGAAGAAGAAAAAGATGATCGTGAAAAGAGGCGAGGTACCAAGCCAGCGGTCTAACCCGTACCCCACCGCCGTGCCGATGCTAATGGCCACCGCGAAGGCGATCCCCAATGTGCTGAGGGTCCCAAGCTGCTTGATAAGCTCCGCCGTTTCCTTCTTCATGGTCCCCTCAGCCTCTCCACTGGATGGATTTCGTTAGTGTACCATGCTTTTCCTCTTTGTCAAGAGCGTTCTTCGCGGTTCCTAGAGGACCCCTTCCACCGAGGCCCTGGCCAAGTCCAGGAAGAGCCCCGGATAGAGACCGATCAAGAAGGTCCCCAGAACAGCCAGGAGGATGGCAAGCCGCAAGGGGGGCGATGGGCTCAGGGGGATCGTTCCCTCGGAGTCCCGCATATACATGTACATCGCCACCCGCATGTAATAGTAGAGGGAGATCGCGGAGTTGACAACGGCCGCAATGGCCAGCCCGATGAAGAGCGGCTGGTGGGCTGCCTGACCAGCGTTGATGGCTGCACCGAAAAGGTAGAGCTTCCCGACAAACCCGGCGGTGGGGGGAACCCCGGCCAGGGAGAGGAGGAACAGGAGCATGGCGAAGGCCGCCGCCGGGCTTCGCCGGGCCAGCCCGGTGAAGTCCTCGATCTGATCCCCCTTGACCGTCCCCTGGCAGAGGAGGATGACGACGGCGAAGGCCCCCAGGTTCATCAGGCAGTAGGCCAGGCCATAAAAGAGAACGGCCGAGACCCCGATCGGATCCTTGACCACCACCCCGATCAACATGTACCCCACATGGGCAATGGAGCTATAGGCCAGCATCCGCTTCACATTTCGCTGGGCAATGGCGACGATGTTCCCCACCGTCATGGTCAGGAAGGAAAGAGCGACCAGGAGGACGGTCCAGCTCTCCTGGAGGGCTGGAAAGGCCGTCAGGAAGACCCGGAGGAGGACGGCGAAGCCAGCCACCTTTGGCCCGATGGAGATGAAGGCCGTGACGGGATGGGGGGCCCCTTCGTAGGCATCGGGGACGTACATGTGGAACGGGACAGCGGCGATCTTGAAGCCGAACCCTGCCGAGACCAACACCAGCCCCAGGAGGAGGGGGCTCTTCAAGGGTTGGGAGGCCACTGCCCGGGCGATCCCTTTTAACTCAGTGGTCCCTGAGAAGCCATAGAAGAGGACAAACCCGTAGAGGAGGACCCCCGAGGCAAAGATCCCCATGAGGAGGTATTTCAGGGCCGCCTCCACGCTCCGACGGTCCCGTTTTAAAAAACCGATCAGGGCGTAGATACAGACGGACATGGTCTCCAGGCCGATGTAGACGGTGAGGAGATCGGAGGCCGATGCCATCAGCATCATCCCCAGGGTCGAAAAGAGGAGGAGGACATAGAACTCCCCCAGGTCAATCCCCTCCAACGGTAAATATCCCATGGCCATCAGGATAATCAAGGCCGTGGCCAGGAGGAAGATCACCTTGAAGAAAAGGGAGAAGGGATCCGCGGTGTAAAGGCCGCTGAAGGCCGTTCGGTTCGTCCCGGTCCTGATCTGCCAGAGGACGGCCCAGGCGGCCACCAGGACCCCGCCGATGCTTAAGGTCCCGACCCAGGCCCGCCTCCCCCGAGGGAAGAAAAAATCAAGGGTCAACCCCACGAGGGCCGCGAAGGTGAGGAGGACCTCGGGGAGGGCAGCCTGGAGATCGGCCCAGCTTACAAAGGGGATCATGGCTCCTTCCCAACTTCAGTGGCCGGTGACCGGTGGCCCGTGGCCAGATTTGGACTTTTTACGGCGGTGACCGTCTCGGGCCCGAACACCGCCCATGGCCCTCCTGTCTTCTGCCCACCCTCCGCCCGGCTTCGTTCGGCTTCCTCCTGGCCTCTCGTGACCCCCCCCCTCAGACCTTTAGCCTTAAGGCTGGTGTCGGCTTTCGCGGCCTTGGGCTCGTGGACCTGGACCAGGATCTTTTCCACGGAGGGCTCCATCCTGGAGAGGAACGGGACGGGGTAGAGGCCGATCCAAAAGAAGAGGAGGACCAGAGGGAGCAGGGTAAGGATCTCCCGGAAGTTCAGGTCTGAAAGCTTCATGTTCTCCGGTTTCTCCAGGGGGCCGAACATGGTCCGCTGGTAGAGCCAGAGGAGATAGGCCGCGCCCAAGATGATCCCCGTGACGCCGAAGGCCGCCCAGAGTTTGTTGACGTGAAAGGCCCCGATCAGGACCAGGAACTCGCCGATGAAGCCGTTTAAGCCCGGAAGGCCCATGGAGGAGAGCATGGTGATGGCAAAGAGAGCGGCATAGATGGGCATGCGGTGGGACAGGCCCGAACCGATCTCGCTGATCATCCGGGTATGGCGACGATCGTAGATCATCCCGACGATCAAGAACAAGGCTCCGGTGGAGAGGCCATGGTTAATCATGTAAAGGAGGGCCCCCTCCAGCCCCTGCTGGTTCAGGGCGAAGGTTCCCAGGGTCACGAACCCCATGTGGCTGACGGAGGAGAAGGCAATGAGCCGCTTCATATCCTTTTGGACGATGCAGACCATGGCCCCGTAGATGATCGCGATGAGGGACAAGGTCGCCATGAAGGGGACGAAGTGCTTGGTGGCCTCCGGGAACATCGGCAGGTTGAACCGGACGAACCCATAGGTCCCCATCTTCAGGAGGATCCCGGCCAGGATGACACTCCCCGCCGTAGGGGCTTCCGTGTGGGCGTCGGGGAGCCAGGTGTGGAAGGGGAACATCGGGACCTTGATGGCAAAGGAGAGGAAGAAGGCCAGCCAGACCAGGTCCTGGAAGGAGAAGGGAACGCCCAAGAGGGAGAAGAGGGGGGCGGTGGGGTAGGAAAGCTTCATCAGCTCCAGGACATCAAAGGTGGGGAACTTCTCCTCCCCCCAGTGGTAGAAGAAAACGGCCAGGATGCCCAAGAGCATGACGACGGAGCCGAAGAGGGTGTACAGGAAGAACTTGATGGCCGCGTACAGCCTCCTGGCCGGATGACCCCAGATGCCGATCAGGAAATACATGGGGACCAGGACGACCTCCCAGAAGATGTAGAAGAGGAAGAAGTCCAGGGCCGTAAAGACCCCCAGCATCCCGGTCTCCAGGATCAGGAGGAAGATATGGTACTCCTTGACCCGCTCCGTGATCGATTCCCAGGAGCAGAGGACGGCGATGAGGGAGAGGAGCGTCGTCAAGCCGACGAGCCACAGGCTGATCCCATCAACCCCCAGGAAATAGGTCACCCCGATGGAGGGGATCCAGGGGACCTTCTCCACGAACTGCATCGCGGCTGTTGTCGGGTCAAACCGCGGGACCGTCCAGAGAAAAGCCACGAGGTCCGCCGTCGTAAAGAGGAGCGCCATCCAGCGGATCAGGGTTTCCTGGACCTTTGGGACGAGAAGCAGGGCCAAGGCCCCCAGGAGCGGGAGGAAGACAATCAGGGAGAGGATGGGGAAGCTCGGAGCATCCATTGGTCTAGGGACCTCCTTCTACGCCGCTTGCCAGAAGGACTTCAACCATCGGGTCCAGTACCGCTCACCCCCCTGGTTCGATGGGAGCCTGTGAACCGGGCTCGCTCAGAGGAGCAGATAGATCACCACCATGGCGAAGATGCCTGCCGCCATCCAGAAGAGGTAGTTCTGGATCAGCCCCGTCTGCCAGTACCGCATGACAAAGCTCCCCTCCTGGATGACGGCGGCGACGCCGTTCACGGCCCCATCCACCCCTTTCAGGTCAATTCGGTCGGAAAGGCCGCTCGCCTTTAAGGTAAGGAGGCTTGCCCCGTTCACCACCCCGTCCACCACCTTGTCATCGAAGCCCCAGAGCTTCTGACAGACCCACCCGCCGAAGTCCACGAAGATCAACCGGTAGAGTTCATCTACCCAGTACTTGTTGAAGAGGAGCCGGTAGATCCCCCGGAACCGCTCCGAGAGTTCTCCGGGAAGCTCCGTCCTGACCAGGTAGAAGGAGTAGGCCAGGGCGATCCCAACCAAAGCGATCAGGAGGGAGGAGAGGGCCAGGGTCCCCCCCAGGGGGAGAGAGGCGGGGGCCGCCGTGGTCGCCCCATGGCCCCCCTCGAAGACGGGGAGGACGAGGGTATGGTACAGGCCCCTCTCAGGAGGGACGCCGAAGAAGCCGGCCACCGCCGCAAAAAACGCAAGGATGATCAGGGGGCGGGTCATCACGGGCGGCGACTCATGCAGGTGGTGGCGGAGATCGGGGGCCACCCGGGACTCTCCCTTAAAGACCAGGAAATAGAGCCGGAACATGTAAAAGGCCGTGAGGAAGGCCCCGAGGATGCCGAGGAGCCCCGCGAAGAAACCGGTGCGGGTGCCCGAGGAGAAGGCGGCATAGAGGATCTCATCCTTGGACCAAAACCCGGCCAGGGGGAAGATCCCCGCGTTCGCCAAGGCAGCGATCAGGAACGTGTTGGCCGTGATCGGCATGTGCCGCTTTAGGTCCCCCATCCTCCTGATATCCTGTTCCCCCTGGAGCGCGTGGATGACGGACCCGGCTCCCAGAAACAGAAGGGCCTTGAAGAAGGCGTGGGTCGCCAGGTGGAAGATCCCCGAGGCGTAGGCCCCGACCCCAGCCCCCATGAACATGTAGCCAAGCTGCGAGATGGTCGAGTAGGCGATGATCCGTTTGATATCGTTCTGGACCAGGGCGATGGAGGCGGCGAAGACGGCTGTGAGCGCCCCCACGATCGCCACCAGGTCCCGGCTAAAAGGGGCAAGATCATAGAGGGGTTGGGTCCGGGCCACCATGTAGACGCCGGCCGTCACCATGGTCGCCGCATGGATCAGGGCCGAGACCGGCGTCGGCCCCTCCATGGCGTCGGGGAGCCAGACGTACAGGGGGAGCTGGGCTGACTTCCCGGTCGCGCCGATAAAGAGGAGGAGGGTCATCCAGCCCACCAGACTCAGGCCCAGGAAGGAAGGTTGGGTCAGGATCCCGTGGAGGTCTTGGGCCCGGTGGAAGACCTCGGAGAACTTCAGGCTCCCGAAGGTTGTCCAGATCAAAAAGAGCCCCAGGATGAAGCCGGCGTCTCCGACCCGGTTGACGATGAAGGCCTTCTTTCCCGCATCCGAGGCCGACTTCTTCTCGAACCAGAAGCCGATGAGAAGGTACGAGCAGAGGCCCACCCCCTCCCAACCTAAGAACAGCAGGAGGTAGTTGTTGGCCAGGACCAGGGTGAGCATGGAGAACATGAAGAGGTTCATGTAGGTGAAGAAGCGCCAGTAGCCGGGATCGCCGTGCATGTAGCCAATGGAGTAGATGTGGATCAGGAACCCTACGAAGGTCACCACCAGCATCATGACGGCCGACAGGGCATCCACCTGGAACCCGATGGTGGCCTGGAAGTCGCCGACGGAGACCCAGGTGTAGAGGTCCAGGTTCAGGGTCTTGCCCGAGGCCACCTCGAGGAAGATGAAGAAGGCTACCAGGAAGGAAAGGCCGGTCACCGGCACGGCCACCCAGTGGGCCCTGTCCCTGATCAGGGTCCTCCCGAAGAGGCCGTTGATCAGCACCCCAACCAGGGGGAAAAGAGGGACCAACCCCACGGACTCAATCATCAGAAGACCCCATTTCCAGCCCTGCTCCTCAGGGCTAACGGCTGACGGCTGATGGCTTCCTTACCATCTGAGCAGGTTGATCTCGTCCACGTTGACCGTCTTGAAGTTCCGGTAGAGTCCCAGGACGATGGCCAAACCCACCGCCGCCTCGGCCGCGGCGACGGTAATGACAAAGATGGCAAAGACCTGACCCCGAAGGGCCGATTCAGGGAGGTACCGGGAGAAGGCCACGAAGCTGAGGTTGGCGGCATTGAACATCAGCTCGATGGACATCAAGATGCCGATGGCATGTCGCCTCGTCAGCGCGCCAAACATGCCGATGGCGAAAAGGATTCCTCCCAGGATCAGGTAGTAGTGGAGCGGAACCATCTTACTCCTTCTCCTTTCTGGCGAGGATCAAGGCCCCGATTAGGGCGGCCAGCAGGAGGATCGAGACCACCTCAAAGGGGAGGAGGTAGGTCGTGATCAGAAGCCTCCCGATGTAGGGGGTGGTCTGGACGGGGGGGGACGCCCCTCCCCCAAAGGGGGTGTTCCAGAAGACGGAGATGATCAGCAGCAGAAGCCCTCCTACGACCAAAAGGCTGACCCCCACCTGCTCGTTCAGGATCCGGACCCCTCCGCCGGTGATCCGGCTGGTCAGCATGATGGCGAAGAGGAGCAGGATGGTGATTCCGCCCACATAGAGGAGGACCTGGACGGCCGCCAGGAACTCCGCATCCAGGAGGACATAGAGCCCGGCCACCGAGCAGAAGGTCAGGACAAGGGCCAGGGCCGCATGGACGATATTTCTGCCGAGGACGACGATCAGGGCCGCCGCCACCGCGAGGGCCGCGAGGATAAAGAAGCTGATGGTAGAAGCCGTCATCTGAAGGGTTTCATCCCAGGAGGACCATCACCAACCCGGTGACCCCCAAGTTCAGGAAGCCAACGGGCAGGAGGACCTTCCAGCCTAAGTTCATGAGCTGGTCTACCCGGAGACGGGCCAGCGTCCAGCGGAGCCACATCATGACGAAGATGAGGAAGTAGGTCTTGGTCAGGAACCAGAAAACAGCCCAGAGTTTCCCGGGGAGGAAGGGGAGCAGGGCCGGACCGCGCCACCCCCCTAAAAAGCAGGTGGTGGCGATGGCCGAGACGGTGAACATGTTGGCATACTCGGCCAGGAAGAACATGGCGAACCGGATGCCGCTGTACTCCACGTGGAAACCGGCCACCAGCTCCGACTCCGCCTCGGGGATGTCAAAGGGGAGACGGTTGGTCTCGGCGAGGGCGGCGGTGAAGAAGGTGAGGAAGGCCAAAAATTGCGGGACGACGAACCAGATCTTCTCCTGGGCGGCGATGATGTCCGTCATTTTGAGGGACCCGGCCAGCATGATCACCGGAAGGATGGAAATCACCAGGGGGACTTCGTAGCTCACGACCTGAGCCGCCGAGCGTAGCGCCCCAAGGGCCGAGTATTTGTTCCCGGAGCCCCACCCGGCCATGACGATCCCGACCACCGTCAGGGAGGAGAGGGAGATGTAAAAGAGAACGCCGATGTTCAGATCTTGCACGATCAGACCAGGGCCAAAGGGGATGATCACGTAGAGGGTCAAGGCGGTGGCGAAGACGACCATGGGGGCTAGGGCAAAGACGATCCTGTCGGCCGCTCGGGGGACAATATCCTCTTTGAGGATCAGCTTGATCCCATCGGCGATACTTTGAGCCCATCCATGCCACCCCCCTACCCGCATCGGGCCAAAGCGGGCCTGGATGTGGGCGCTGATTTTCCGCTCCCACCAGACGAGGAACATGACGGAGACGGAGACAAAAAGGATGATGATCCCAGCCACCACCACCATGAGGAGGAGCTGGATGACGAGGGAAGGGATGCCCCAGGCGGTCGCCAGCGCGGAGAGCTTGCCCACCAGCGTTTGGAGATCGAGCACCCCGTTCAGCATGATCGGCATATCCTTGCCAACGCTATTGTGGCCAGCAGCCAACGGCCAGGCCCGGAGCGGGCTCCGCTCCTTCAACGGGTCCCAGGTCGCTGACAACTGGCCACTACTTCAGCGGTCTACCTCACCCAAGACGATGTCGATCGACCCCAGGATGGCCACCATGTCGGCTACCAGATGGCCCGGGGCGATGTAGGGGAGCGCGCTCAAGTTGACGAAGGCTGGGGAACGGACCTTGTAGCGATAGGGTTTCGTCGAGCCGTCGGAGACGATGTAGAACCCCAGCTCTCCCCTCGGGGACTCCACCCTGGAGTAGATGTCCCCCGGCGGAGGGGCCAGCTTCTTTGGGACCTTCCCCATGACCTCCCCCGGGGGGAGCTGCTCCAGGGCCTGTTCGACGATCCTGACGCTCTCCTCCATCTCCCGGCGCCGGACCCAGAACCGATCCCAGGTATCCCCCTTCTCGCCGGTGGGGATGTCGAACTCGAACCGATCGTAGATCCCGTAAGGGTCTTCCCTTCGCAGATCCCACTTGATCCCGGAGGCCCGGAGCATCGGGCCGCTGACGGCGCAGCTCAGCGCGATGTCCCTGGGGAGGATCCCGATCCCCTGGAGTCGCTTCTGCCAGATGACATTGTCCGTGGTGATGGCGTCGTATTCCGGGAGACGGGGTTTGAACCACTCCAGGAAGGCCTTGCAGTCGGAGACGAAGGAGTCGGGGAGGTCCAGGGCCACCCCACCGATCCGAAAGAAGGAGTAGTTCAGGCGCTGGCCGGAGACCGACTCGAAGAGGTCCAGGATCATCTCCCGCTCCCGGAAGCAGTACATGAAGATGGTGAAGTTCCCCAGGTCCAGGCCGAAGGTCCCAAGCCAGATCAGGTGGGAGGCGATCCGCTGCAGCTCCCCCAAGATCACCCGGATGTACTCGGCCCGCTCGGGGACCTTGATGTCACCCCCGAAGAGGCGCTCCACGGCCAGGACATACCCCCAGTTGTTGTACATGGAGGCGAGATAATCCAGGCGGTCGGTGTAGGGGATGATCTGGGTATAGGTCCTGTTCTCCCCGATCTTCTCGTGACAGCGGTGAAGGTACCCGATGTAGGGAGTGCACTCCAGGACCACCTCCCCATCCAGCTTCAGGAGGAGCCGGAGGACCCCGTGGGTGGAGGGATGCTGCGGTCCCATGTTGACATACATCTCCTCCATCCGGTCCTTGGTGCGCTCCTCCACCGGAGCCTGAACAACATCAGCCATGGCCCGCACCTCATCTTCTCAGCGACCAGCCGTCAGCCCTTACGAGGAATCAGCCCTGCGCTGAACGCTGATGGCTGAAAGCTCCCTTTGACGTTTATGGAGGACTGTAGGGGACGAGGCGTTCATCCTCGTAGTCCTTCCTTAACGGATGACCGACCCAGTCCTCCGAGAGGAGGATCCTCCGGTGATCCGGGTGGCCCTCGAAGCGGATCCCGAGGAGGTCGTAGGCCTCCCGCTCGTGCCAGTTCGCCGTCTTCCAGAGGGAAACGACCGACCGGACCACCGGGTTCTCGCGAGGGAGGCGGACCTTCACCCGGGCCTTGTGCTTGTGTCGAAGCGAGGAGAGGTGATAGACCACCTCCAGCTCCCCCTGTTCGATCCAGTCCACCCCACTCAGGCAGTTCAAATACTCAAAGCCCAAGTCGTAGAGGAACCCCAGCAGCTCAAGGCTCTGGGAGGGGGTGACCATGACCCGGATCTCAGGCCCTTTGATCTCCCCTTGCAAGAGAACCTCTCCAAACCGCTCCTTCAACACCTGGAGGATCTGGTCACCCGTCATGGAAGCGGCATCTAGACCCATTCCAACAATCCCTTCCGCCAAGCGTAGATGAAGCCCAACAGCAGGATGATGATGAAGACAAACATTTCGAGAAGGGCTAACGCCCCAAGCCCCTCCCTGATGAAGTCTTTGAAGATCACAGCCCACGGGTAGAGGAAGATCACCTCGACGGCAAAGACGATATAGACCAGGGCGTAGAGGTAGTAGCGGACGTGGAAACGAATCCAGGAGCCGCCGATAGGCTCCTCGCCGCATTCGTAGGTGGTGAGCTTCTCAGGGGTCGGTCGCTTGGGACGAAGGAGGCGGGAGAGGACCTCGACGTTCACGATGACGAAGAGGAGCCCTACGATGAGGAAGACGCCGACATAGGCATAGTCCGCCGCCATTGTGTTCCACCTTGGAGAAACTAAAGCGTTCAGTTTCCCCCGGCCGAGGGCTGAACGCTTACGAAAAAAGCCCGGGAGGGGCAGGGGAACCCATCGTGCCCGATAGAACAGGCGAGATCTTTCTTCACTGGTCTTTATTGTAGCGATGGGGCAGCCGCTGTCAAGGAAAATGTGCTTTAACGCACAAGCGGTGGGGCCCTCGAACCTTCCTGAAGACGCCGCTTCGCCTCCCGGATGAACTCCCTTGCCCGGGCGGCATCCTCTGGAGAGGGGGCGACGGCCAGGAAGCGTTCCCAGGTCTTGATGGCCTCTTTGTAGTCCTGCTTCACCTCATAAAGGACCCGGGCCTTGTCCCAGAGGGCATGAGGATAGTTCGGGTCAATCGCCAGGGCCTTGTCGAAGACTCGAAGGGCCTGCTCGGGGTGAGGGCTTCTCGAAAGGATGATGCCCAGATGAGTGATCGCCTCCACGTTTCTCGGATCTAAAGCGAGGACCCGTTTGTACAGCTCGATTGACTGATGGAACGCCCCCTGGTCCAGGTGGAGGTGGGCCAGCTCCAGGAGCGCCTTGATATCATTGGGGTTTTCCCGAAGCCGTTGCTCCAGCGCCATGACCTGGGGCGTGGTCGGCGGGACCCGGCCTTCATCCCCCCCTGGATTCGAAGACCTGGCGAGGAAGTACCCTCCGGCCGCCCCCAGGACGACCAGGAGGAGGCCGGAGGCGGCGAGCAGGGCCGGATTTCTAAAGAAGGGGTGACCCTGCATCCCTTGGACGGCTCCCACCGGTCGTCCTTCCTCGGGGCGGCTTCCAGCTTTGTGGCCCAGGGCATCGAGCCGGGCCAGGATTGATGCCGCTTCCGCTTCGTAGTCCCGACGGAGGTCATGGTAGTCCTCGTCGGAGAGCTTTCCCATCTGATAGTCCAGGTCCAACTCCCGGATGCTCTGGTAGAGGGTAGCCTTCCGGAGGAGCAGCTCATCCACCTCTCCCCGGAACCGATGGGGAGGAGCCGGGACGGCTTTTCGCCAGAAGGGAAGGAGGATCAAGGTCAAAACGATGAGGAGAAGGATGGCAATGACAAGGTATTCCACCGTGAAGCCTCCCCTTTCCCCCTGCCGATCTCAAAGGTCCCAGTCGGCGAGTTCCCGATGGAGTCGTTCCTGGTAGGGGGCGGCGATCTCCGGCCCCGGTTTGGGCTGCCGCCCCCGCTTGACCCATTTTCGGAGGGCCAGCATGATCCCCCCCAAGCCCCCGAACACGGCCAGGAACGGGAGGATCCAGACCAGCAGGTTGAACCCCTTCTTCGGCGGGGCCAGGAGGACCCACTCCCCGTACTTCTGCACGAAGTAGGCCTTGACCTGCTCCTCATTCTCCCCCAGGAGGAGACGCTCCCTGATCAGGCTTCGCATCTCCTGGGCCAGCTCCGACGGGGAATCCATTACCGAGAGGTTCTGGCAGACAGGGCAGCGAAGCTCCGCGGCAATGGCTCGAACCCTTGCCTCGAGATCGGCCTGGACGCCGAAGGCCCCGGGCGGGGAAAAGGACCAGGCAAGGCCCAGGAACAGGACCAGCAAGAGCTGTTCCAGACGATGGCTTTCCATCGGACACCTCCTGCTACCTGCGGCTCCCGACCAGGAGCCGTTTCTCCTCAGGGGGTGGAACCAGGCGGGACCGGCCGAACCACCGCTCGGGCCAAAGGGCCAAAAGGCCCCCCAGGGCCATCACCGCCCCCCCCAGCCAGATCCAGGTGACCATCGGATTCACCAAGGCCTTGACGGCGATCTCCCGCCCGTCCCGCTCGACCCGCCCCAGGATCACGTAGAGATCCTCCTTGAAGCCGATCCGGTAGTCCACCTCGGCGATAGGGTTCTGCTCCCGCTCGTAGAACCGGAGGGCCGGCCGAAGGGTCCCCAGGGGCTTCCCCTGGTTCGTCGTAAGCAAGGCCGCCTCCACCTTCACGTGCGTCGGCCCCTGGACGGCCCGTAACCCGTTGAACTGCAGCCGATACGCTCCAACGGTCAGGGCCTCCCCCGGCCGCAGCGTCGTCTCCACCTCCAGCTGGTACGAGGAGGAAAAGGCGATGCCGAGGGCGACCAGCGCCACCCCCCCATGCACGATGAACCCCCCATAACGCCGCCGGTTCCGGAGGGTGAGGTTGATCAGGGCCGTTACGAACCCTTCCCCATAGAGCCGCTGCCGGGCCCGCGCCCCCCGGTAAAACTCCGAGACCCCCGTCAGGAGGATGAAGAGGACCGCTGCCAGCGTGATGAGGACCCCGGGGCGCCGGACCCCCAGGAGGAACCCCAGCCCCCCTCCCCCCAGGGCAAGCAGGCTGGGGAGGAGGAGGCTCCGCCGGAGACTGTCCCAGGAAGCCCGCCGCCAGGCGATCAGGGGCCCCACCCCTATGAGGATGAGCAAGGCCACTCCCAAGGGCACCGCCACCTGGTTGAAATAGGGCGCCCCCACACTTACCTTCACCCCCCGGACGGCTTCGGCCAGCAGGGGGAAGATCGTTCCCAAAAAGACCGTGAAGCAGAGGCCCACCAGGACCAGGTTGTTCAGCAAAAAGGCACTCTCCCGGGAGAGGAGGGAGTCCAGCTCACCCTGCCCTTTCAGCCGGTCGGCCCGCAGGACCAGCAGGGCCGTGGCACCCAGGAGGACGAGGGCCAGAAAGCCTAAGAAGAAGGGGCCGATCAGCCCTTCGGCAAAGGCGTGGACCGAGGAGAGCACCCCGCTTCGCGTCAAGAAGGTCCCAAAGAGGACCAGGAAGAAGGTGAGGGTGATCAGGACCAGGTTCCAGACCTTGAGCATCTGCCGCTTCTCCTGGAGCATCACCGAGTGGAGGAAGGCTGTCCCTGTGAACCAGGGCATGATGGAGGCGTTCTCCACGGGGTCCCAGGCCCAGTACCCCCCCCAGCCGAGGACATGATACGACCACCACCCGCCCATGAGGATGCCGCCGGTCAGGAAGAGCCAGGCCAGCACCGTCCAGCGACGGGTGGCCAAAATCCACTCCTCCGAGAGGTGTCCGGTCAGGAGGGCCGCCATCCCGAAGGCGAAGGGGATGGAGAAGCCCACATAGCCTGAGTAGAGGAGCAGGGGGTGGAGCAGCATGCTGGTGTCTTCCAGGAGGGGGTTCATCCCCCTCCCCTCCGGCGGGACCGGAGTCAAACGCTCGAAGGGGTTAGCCGGGATCAGCATGACGAGGAGGAAGAAGGCTGAGATGGCAAGGAGGACCGCCATCACGGAGGGCAGAAGCTCCGGCTGGCGCTTTCTCACCGAGAAGACCACCAGGAGCGTGTAACCGGCCTGGAGGAAGGCCCAGAGGAGGATCGAGCCCTCCAGGGCCGACCAGAGCCCGGCGATTTTGTACCAGAGGGGATAGGTGGAGGCGGAGTTGAAGGCGACGAACCGGAGGCTGAAGTCGCTTTTGATGAAGGCATACTCCAAGGCCACAAACGCCGCCCCCACCGCCAGGAAATGGGCGACGACGCTGTTCTGGGCGCTCTGGAGGAGGTCCGCCCGTTGCCGCCGGGCTGCGAGGATGGAGGCCCCGATCCCGTAGACGGCAGAGACCAGGGCGATGATCAAACTCCCATAGCCGATCTCGGCTGTCATCGTCCCTCCTTAAGGCTCCGACAGGGTCTTGAGCAGCCTCTCATACTCCGCCTTGGTTTCCCTCGAAGGGGGCTTGTACTCTTCCGAGTGCTTGGCCATGATCATGCTGGCCCGGAAGAGTCCTTCTTTGGTGTAGGTCCCCTCCACCACCGCTCCCCTCCCCTCCCCAAAGAGGTCAGGGGGGGTCCCTTTGTGGAGGACAAGGACCTTCGCCTGACCGTCGGTGAGCTCGAAGGAGAGCTGCAAGGTTTTTGGCTCCCATTTGAGCGACCCCTCCGCCACCATCCCTCCCAGGCGGAAGGCCTTCCCGTACGCCGAAGACCCCTGGGCCTGGAGTTCGCTCGGGGTCACAAAGTAGACCACCGCCTCCTTCAAGCCCCCAATGACCAGGAAAGCAATGGCTACAAGGATCACCGTTCCCCCGACCAAGAGCTTCGTCCTCCGCTTCATCGCCCTTTCCTCCCCTTCAGAAGGTAGGAGAGCTCTTGTTCCCGCTTCGTGATCCTCCTTCGAATTGAGAGCCAATAGCCGAGCAGGCCCCCAAAGGTCAGGAGGTACGCTGAGAGGGTATAGCCCCAATGGTCCAGCATCTAGACCTCCAGCCTCACCTTCCCTACCTCCTGCTCCAGCTCCGCCAGCCGGATCCGATCTTTCAGGAGGTAGAGGTAGAGGAGGACAAAAGCCAAGACGTTGAACAAAAGGGTGAAGAGCATGGAGGGGGCCATGCTGGGCCCCCCCTCCCTAATGATGGAGGAAGGCTGATGGAGGGTCCTGAACCACACAACGGACATGTGAATCAAGGGGATGTCCAGGGCGCCCAGGATTCCTACCACGGCCGCATACCGAGCCCTCCGCTCGGGCTCCTCCACAAAGGCCCGGAGCATCAGGTACCCGATGTAGATCACGAAGAGGAGAGCCGTGGTCGTGAGCCTGGCATCCCAGGTCCACCAGGTCCCCCACGTGGGCTTCCCCCAGATGGATCCTGTCAAGAGGTTGAGGCCGGTGAAGACAACCCCGATCTCGGCGGAGGAGGCGGCGATAGCATCCCAACGGACCTTCCTCGTCCAAAGGTAGCGAAGGCTGCCGAAAAAGACCACGCCGAAGGCCACATAGGCGGTGAGAATCGCCGGGACATGGATGTACATGATCCGCTGGACGTTCCCCTGGATGGCATCGGGCGGGGCGTAGCCAAAGGCCAGGAAGAGCCCGAGGGCCAAGGTGATCAAGGCAACGGGCCCCAGGAGCGGTCCAAGCGGTCGAAGGAAGCTGTTGTTCACCCTACTCCTCCACCACGAACTCGAAGGCCAAGAGGGCGACCACCAGGAAGATGATGTCGAAGCCGACCAGGAGCTGGAGTCCCCGCATGGCCTTCGAGAGAGACCCCCCCTCCATCAGGATCTCGGTCGCGGTCACAGAAGCCAGGAGGACCGGGACCACCAGGGGGAGGAGGAGGAGCGGGAAGAGGAGCTCCCTGGCCCGCACATTGGCAGTCATGGCCGAGTAGAGGGTGCCCACCACGGCGAACCCGAAGATCCCCAGGAAGACAACGACCAGGATGGAGGGGAGAGACCGCCAGAGGTCCAGGTTGTAGAACACGGCGAAGAGGGGGAGGAGGAAGAAGGAGAGGAGGAGCATCACGATGGTGTTTCCCAAGAGCTTCCCCAGGAAAATGGCCTCCCGATCGATAGGGGAGAGGAGGAGGCCTTCCAAGCACTCGTTCTCCCGCTCGACCTGAAAGGCCCGACCGAGCCCCAGGATCCCCGTGAGGATGAAGCTCAACCAGAGGAGCCCGGGGGCCGCCTCCCGGATCTTGGCCTGGTCCGGGCCGATAGCAAACTGGAAGAGAAACAGGAGGAGAACAGCGAAATAGGCCAGGGAATTCACCTGCTCCTTCGTCCGCCGCTCCGTGAGGAGGTCCTTCCAGGTGATGGTGAAGGCCCGTCTGGCAAACTTCATCTAGACCTCCCCGGTGGAGGCGGCGTAGATCCTCTTCAGCTCCTCCAGGCTGATCTTCGCCTTTTCTTCGGTAAAGACGATCCTCCCGGAGGCGACGATGGCGATCCGGTCGGCGAGGTCATAGCCCCTGGTCAGGCTATGGGTAGACATCAGGATGGAGCACCCCCTTTCCTTCAAGGACATGATGTACCGCTCCAGGATCTTCATGGCCTGCTGGTCCAAGCCGGCCAGGGGCTCGTCCAGGAGGAGCAGCTCCGGGTCGGCCAGCATGAGCTTCGCCAGGGTTAGTCTCCGCTTCATCCCGCTGGAGAAGGTCCTGACCCGCTGCTCAGCCGCGCCGTTGAGCTCCACCGCCTCGATGGCTTTAAAGATCCGCGCCCGCCCACCATCAATCCCCCAGAGGGCCATGAAGAAGTGGAGGTTTTCCAGGGCCGTCAGGTCCTCGTAGAGATGGGTGCCGTGGGCCAGGACCCCGATCCGCCTCCGGATCTCCTCCCGCTCGCGAAGGAGGTCAAATCCCAGGACCTTCCCCCCACCGGCTGTCGGCTTCATGGCCGTCGCCAGAACTTTCAGGAGGGTCGTCTTCCCGGCCCCGTTCGGGCCGAAGAGGGTAAGGAGCTGGCCGCGCTCGAGCCTTAAATCAACACCCCTCAAGGCCGGATGGGATCCGAAGACCTTGAAGAGACCATGGACGTCTATAGCCCACTCTTCCCGGTTCCCTGGCTCCATCGGTCTCCCTGAGGGAAAAGGGATTTTTCAAAGTCTAGGATTACACACTTCCCCGGGGGAGTCAAGCCTCCGTTTGGCAATCCGCTACGCCCTCTTCCGCTCCTGGACAATGAGGGTCTCCACGGGGGTCACCTCGGAGATCTCCTTCAGCTCCCGCTTCCCGACCCACTCCCGCGCTCGTTTGGGGATCACCTCGACGGCCTTCAAGAACGCCTCCAGGGGGACAAGCTTGTAGAAGCCCTCGGGGGAGACCTTGAGTTGCTCTGCCCGGACGAGGCGGACCTCGTAGCGGTCCCCCTGGAGTTCTTTCAACCCGTGGGCTTTCAGCTCGCTTTTGAGCTGACCCGAGAGGGACCGTTCCAGCGCTGAGAGTTTTTTCAGCTCCGCCCGGACCGTTCCCAACTCGTCAGCCAGTTCTTTCAGCCTTATCTCGGCGAGCCGGATCGTTGTCGGTTTCATTCCACCTGCCTCCTTTAGGAGGTTCCGCTTCCCGTCCTCCCATTGCCATTTTACACCCTTTAACCCTTCTCAACAACCCAAAGGGTCTGGGAGGCGTTCTTGACAAGGCAGCCGGTGAAGGGTATACAGAAGCGTACCAATCCTTCTCTCGTAAGGGAATGGTCCCGTCGGAGGTCGTGGTGTCCGGACGGCAACAGGTGAACCGGTCCAGGCTTGTTGATGTCCACGCCCATCTCTCGGCGGAGGAGTTCGCCGCGGACCTGGAGGCTGTCCTCCAAGAGGCGGCCACCGCCGGCGTCGAACGGATCCTGGCCGTGGGAGAGACATTAGAGGACGCCAAGCGGAACCTCCAGTTGGCCGAGCGGTATCCAATGGTCAAGCCCTGCGCCGGCCTCCACCCCACCGTCGTGGACCAGGATCATGCCCAGGCGGTCATCGAGTTCATCAAAAAGCACCAGGACCGCCTGGTGGCCATCGGCGAGGTGGGCCTCGATTACTGGGTCATCCGGGAGGAGGCCGACCGGGAGATCCAGCGGAGGATCCTGGCCTGCTTCGTCCACCTGGGGAACGACCTCGACCTCCCCTTGAACGTCCACTCCCGCTCGGCCGGCCGAACGACCATCACCTTTTTAAAGGAGCACGGGGCCCGCCGGGTCCTCCTCCACGCCTTCGACGGTAAGGTCTCGGCCGCCCTGGAGGGGGTTGCCGAGGGCTATCTCTTCTCCATCCCCCCCTCCGTCGTCCGGTCGCCCCAGAAGCAGAAGCTCGTCCGAAGACTCCCCCTGGAGTCCCTCCTCCTGGAATCGGACGCCCCCGTCCTCGGCCCTGACCCTTCTGCCAGGAACGAGCCGAAGAACATCGCCATCGCCTGCCAGGCCATCGCGGAGCTGAAAGGCATCTCAGTTGAGGAGGTCGCTGCCGTCACCACCGAGAATGCCAGACGCCTCTTTCCCAAGGCCTTCTCGTGAGGAGGAGTCCCATGCCGAATCCCTTCCCGGCCATCCGCTACACCGGGTTGACGATCCATCACCCGGAGGATCTCATCTTCGGCCACTCCCCCCAGCCGGTCCGCTGTGGGTTTGACCTTGTCATCGGCGCCGGCCAGGTCTACCCTGAGGTGAACTTTACCCTCCCGCCATGCTCCATCACCGAAGAGACCTGGGCAGAGGTGGTGGACCAGTATGAGGAGATGGTTGAGGCGATCCTCCGCCGGGCGGTGGCCCTCCAGGCCCCCGGCCTTGTCCTGGAGTTCGAGCACCTGCCGCCCATGACGGAGCGGGCGGAGTGGGGCGCCGAGATCACCGCCCTCCTCCACCACCACTTGAAACGGGCCTATGAGACCCATGGCCTCAAATCCGCCCTCCGCGTCACGCCGGCGGACCTTAGGGACCAGCACCGACCCCCCGCCCTCCGGAGCGGGGAGGCCTGGGAAAGGGTGAAGCGATCCTTCGAGCGCTGTGCCGACGCGGGCGCCCATATCCTCTCCATTGAGTCAGTGGGAGGAAAGGAGGTGCACGACCAGGCCTTGCTCTACGGCGACATCCGGGGCCTGGTGTTCGCCCTGGGGGTCTTGGCCGCCCGCGACATGGGGTGGCTCTGGGATCAGATCTTCAGGGTCTGCACGGCACGGGAGGGGGTCATCCCCGGGGGGGATTCCGCCTGCGGGTTCGCCAACACCGCCATGCAGATGGCCCACCAACGGCTGCTCCCGGAGGTGCTGGCGGCGGTGGATCGGGCGATGAGCGCGGCCAGGAGCCTGGTGGCCTTTGAGCACGGCGCCATCGGACCTTCAAAGGACTGCGCCTATGAAGGTCCCGTGCTGAAGGTCATCACCGGACGGCCCATCGCCATGGAAGGAAAATCGGCGAGCTGTGCCCATTTTAGCCCCCTGGGGAACATCGCCGCCGCCGCGTGCGACCTGTGGAGCAACGAGTCGGTCCAGAACGTCCGACTGCTCTCGGGAAGCGCCCCCGAGGCCTTCACCGAGCTTCTGATCTACGATTGTCGGCTGATGAACACCGCCCTGGAGAGAGGGGGGGCCCTCACCCTGCGGGACTGGCTCGTGGCCTCTGACCGATTCTCCAGCCCCCAGGCGATGGTCCTCTCCCCCGAGGCGGCCTTTGAGATCGCCCGGGCTATCGTCGGTCAGAGGGACGATTACCGGCGGACGGTGGCCGCGGCGGAAGCCGCCGTGGATCTCTTAAAGGATGGGGTGGCCTCGGGCCATCTGGCCCTCTCCCGTCTGGAGGAACACTGGCTCCACCGGATCGAGGAGGAGCTGGCCTCCCTTCCCGCCGATGAGGGCGAGCTGATAGGGGAGATGACCCAGACCTACGGCCACCTCTTCGACCCTTCGAGCTACGGCCTGGCTTAGAAGAGGCAGAGGGGGTTTAAGCAAAGGAAGGGACCCTGTTCGATGGTCCCCCCGGGCGGGATCACGATGAAATCGTCCTGGTCCCAGGGGCCAAAGAGGAGGCGCCGGATGTACTCCAGGGAGCCCTTCATCTCCTCGTAGGCGATTCCGTAGAAAGTCGCCATCTCCTTGGCAAAGGCCCGGTATTTGTCCATTGCCCCCAAACCATGGTCGATCAAGACCACTCGCTGGTAGGGCTTCATCATCTCCTTGGCAATCCAGGCTGCGGTCTCCTCGTCATATTGCTTCAGGTACTCGTCCTTGTACTGGGAGTAAGGGGTCTTCCCGTACTCGATCCAGCCCTGGGTGAGGTAATAGGTCCCCGGGAACCGGGCCGCCTCCTCTTCATAGATCGTCCGGGAGCCCATCAGCATGGCAATGCAGTCGTGAACCCTGGGGATGACCAAAGGGGCATGGTTGGCCCGGAGGCCCACCACCCCGTTGCTGCACAGGCCGTAGCCCAAGAGGATCGCGTCCACCCCTTCGGGGGCCCGGTCAATCTCCTCCTGGATGATCGGCGGCATCCTTCCTGGGGTCCTGTGGTAGCCCTGGGGGAGGAACCGGTATTCGAGGCCTGGCCCCTGGAAGGCGAGGAACTCGTCCTTGAAGACCTCGCAGGCGATCACATACCTGTTCATCGCTTCCCCAGGGACTCGACGA
This sequence comes from uncultured bacterium, assembly GCA_964535215.1. Classification (GTDB taxonomy): domain Bacteria; phylum Methylomirabilota; class Methylomirabilia; order Methylomirabilales; family JACQHM01; genus JACQHM01. Next base: position 14,443 of record CAZHST010000008.1, on the reverse strand, counting down.
CCAACTTGATGAAGGATGGCTGGACGCCGCAGCAGCCTCCAACCGCGTTGGCCCCGGCTTGGATTAAGGCCGGGACGAAAGACACGAAGCTCTCGGGGGTCTCGGGATACCCGATGGTCCCCTCCTGGAGGGTTGGCTTGCCCCCGTTCGGCTGGGCGACGATGGGGAGGGAGGTTTTGCCCCGCATCCCCTTCACGATCCCGACCATCTCCTGGATCTGCACCTCGCAGTTGGCCCCCACGGCCGATGCCCCCTCTCGCTCGAAGGTCTCCACCGCCTTCCCCGCCTCGACCCCCATCATGGTGAAGGCCCCTTTAGGGGAGAGGTGGTAGGCCATGGAGACGATGACGGGGAGGCCCGTCGTCTGAGCCGCCTTCAGGGCCAGAAGGGCCTCCTCCAGGCTGGTCATGGTCTTCACGTGGAGGAAGTCAACCCCCGCCTCCGCCAGGGCCTGGGCCTGTTCGGTGAAGGCCTCTGAGAAGGCCTCGGGGGTAAAGTCGCCCAAGGGCTCGAGCAGCTCGCCGGTCGGCCCGATGTTCCCATCAACGAAGACCTCCGTCCGGCCGGTCCGGCGGATCGCCTCCCGGGCCAGGGCTACTGCCCTCTGGTTGAGCTCCCGGACCTGCCCCCCGAGGCCGTAGCGGTTCAACCGGATCCTGTTGGCCCCAAAGGTGTTGGTGTGGATCACATCCGGTCCCGCCTGGAGGTAGGAGACGTGGACGGCGATGACCTCCTCAGGCCTCTGCAGGGTCCAGGCCTCCGGCGGTTCCCCCCCCGGAAGACCCCTCCGCTGGAGTTCGGTCCCTAAGGGCCCGTCAAAAACGACTACCCGCTCTCGCAGGAGCTGAAAGATATCCATCGCTGATCCTTTCTCTAGAGGGAAAGAGGATACGTGCCGTATTTGAAGGTCGCCTCCCGCATGGCGTTGAAGTTCTCCAGGGGCACATAGGCCGTCACCGAGTTGCTGGAGGCAACGCAGTAGCCCCCTCCCGGCCCTATGGTCCTGATCCGTTCCTTCACCTCCTCCTCCACCTCCTGAGGCGTCCCCCGGGTCAACGTGTACCCCAGGTCAATGTTCCCGATCAGGCAGAGCCGATCCCCGACCTTCTTCTTCAGCTCCACGATGTCCATCGCCTTCGGCTCGATAGGGTGGAGGGCGTTGAAGCCGCACCAAAGCAGATCGTCCAGGACCTCGTAGAGGCGACCGTCCGAATGATAGATATAGGGAAGGCCTTTATCCCGGACGATGGCCCCGCACCAGCGGTACCAGGGGAAGACATACTCCCGGTAATGCCTGGGCGAGACGATCAGGGCCTCGGAGTAGGCCAGGTCGTCGGCGTGGATCACCGCCCCCACCACGTCGAACTGTAACACCCGAAAGAGGACCCGGCTCTGGATCGTCCAGATCCGGTCATAGAGGCGCCGGATCAGCTCCGGCTGCTCGGAGAGGGCGATGCAGAAGGTCTCCATCCCCATCAGCCACCAGGCCGAGGTGAAGATGTAGCCCAGGTACGCGATGACCTTCATCCCGGGCTTCAGGTACCGCCTCACCTCCTCGAAGGCCGAGAGGTCCATCCGGTCGGGGTCGGGCCAGGGGAAGCGTTCGAACTCCTCCAGGCTGGTGATAGCCCCCCTCCCTTCCTCGGCCCAGGCCATGTCCCGATCCTCCTGCTGGTAGAGGCTGTACTTGGTCTTCGCCTGCCGGTGGAGCTGATAGCCCGTCCGGAGGCCCCGATCGGCCACCTTCTCCGAGACGGTGTAGCCAGGCCAGAAGAGGGTCCGGATCCCCGCCTGCAACGGGACGTAATCGTACCCGGCCTGGTACCAGAACTCGACCTCGTCCTGGAGGGTTTTGATGGGTCTCCCGAGGAAGGCACATTTGACATCGTAATCCACGCCGACCTCCATGATCGGGACGTAGGCCGGCTCGCCCTGCCTTAAAAGCGCGATCCGGAGGTTCTCGAAGTTGGGAGCCCTTTTCACCATCGTACCCCTCCCTATCGCCCGTACTCCAGGGCCGCCTCGTACATTGCCACGACGTTTTCCGGCGGCACCTCCGGCTGGATGTTGTGAACGGCGCAGAGGACGTACCCGCCCCCTTCCGCCAGGTCCTCGATCCGCCTCCTCACCTCCTCCCGGACCTCCTCGGGCGTCCCCAACGGAAGCACCTGCTGGGTGTTGATCCCTCCCCAGAAGGTGAGGTCCCGGCCGAACTCTCGCTTCAAGCGCTTGGTATCCATCCCGGCGGCCGTGACCTGAACCGGGTTCAGGGCATCAATCCCCATGTCAATCAGATCCGGGATCAGGGCGTAGACCGAGCCGCAGGAGTGGTAGAGGATCGGCTTCCCGTGCCGCTTGACGGCCTCGGCCATCCGCTGGTGCCGGGGTTTGATCACCCGCCGGTACAGCTCCGGCTGGACGAGGGGCCCCTTCTGGGTGCCGATGTCATCGCCGTACATGACCAGGTCCACGTAATCGCCCGCTTCCTCCAGGGCCCGGTTGGTGATCTCAATCCAGACCTCGACGACCCGGTCCATCAGGGCCTCGGCGAAGGCCGGGTTAAGCAGGAGATCCTCCAGCCACTCGCCGTAGCCCCGGACGAACTGGCACTGGTGGACGGGCCCCACCGGGAGGTTCAACACGACGGCGTAATCGGTCTCCTCGTGAAGCTCCCTGGCCCGCTCTCGAAGGCCCCGGTAGCGTCCGGGATCGGCAGGATCGGGCCAGGGGAACTTCTCCAGGTCCTCCAGGGTAGGCTCGTCAAGGGGATAGAAGGGGCCATCCCTGCTGATGTAATGGCCCCCCTCAGGCCGTGCCCAGGTCACTCCCCACTCGTCCACGAAGGCATCCCGGGAGACCTCACGGTCGGGCCGGCCGTCAGGGGTTCCCAGGAGGAGGGGACGGGCATCCACATCGAAGCGGCGTAAGATGGCTTCATCCGGGATGACGGTGGAGGAGCGTCGGGAGAAGGTGGCCGGTGGAGGCTCCGAGGGGAGGCTTAAGTAAGCCCTCATCCGCTCGTGGGCCTTGGCCGTCATGGTGGTGGCGATGGAGGATCCCAGATCGAGGGGGAGCCGGTCCGGCTCCTTGTGATTCAGGGCTGCGAGAATCCGTTCGCGGTGCGTCATCATCGTTTCCCCCCTCAGTGCACGGCCAACAGCTCTTTGGCCTTCTCCACGGCTAACGAGGCGTTCTCGGCGTACCCATCGGCCCCGATCTCCTCGGCAAAACGCTGGGTCACCGGCGCTCCCCCCACCATGACCTTGACCCTCTCCCGGAGGCCGGCGGCCTTCAGGGCCTCGATAGTCCCCTTCATGTTCAGCATGGTGGTGGTCAAGAGGGCCGACATCCCGATGATCTGGGCCTCCTGCTCCTTTGCCGCCTGGATGAACCGCTCTGGCGCTACATCGTTCCCAAGATCGGTGACCTGAAAGCCTGCCCCTTCCAGCATCATGCCAACGATGTTCTTCCCGATGTCGTGCAGATCCCCCCTGACGGTCCCGATGACGACCTTCCCCACCGGCTTGGCCCCCGTCTCCACCAGCCTGGGGCGGAGGATCGCCAACCCGGCCTTCATGGCCCTGGCAGCGATGAGGACCTCCGGCACATAGATCTCGTTCGCCTTGAACCGCTCCCCGATGACGGCCATCCCGGCCATGAGCCCATCGTTCAAGAGGAGCTGGGGGGAGAGGCCTTCATCCAACCCTTCCTGGGTAAGCCGGGCACACTCCTTGGCGTCTCCCCGGATGACGGCTTCTGCCAGCATCTTGAGATCCACCATCGTTTCCCCTCCTTTCCATCCCATGGTTCGATGCGTTCCCTACGGCCCTGGAAAGACGACAGCCTCCATCAGGAGATCCTGGAAGTCGGGACGTCCCGCCTGCTCGACGTACCGAATCCTCTCCCGGAGAAGAGAAGCCCTCTGGAAGACGGAGCGGGAGAGGAGGGCCATCCTGGCCCCCGCCCCGGCGGCGTTTCCAATGAAGCGCACCTTGCCGGAAGGGAGGCGGGGGAGGAGGCCGATCCGGATGGCGCTCTCCACCCGGATATGATTGCCGAAGGCCCCGGCCAGGAGGACCTCGGAGAGCTCCTCCTCCCCGATCCCCATCTCCCTCATGAGGAGTCGGCAGCCGGCGGCGATGGCCCCGCTGGCCATCTGGAGCTCCCGGACATCCTGCTGGGTCAGCCGGATGGGAAGTCCCGTCTCCGATTCCTCCTCGGTAACCAGGACAAAGGTGTTTTGGGAGCCTTCACGACGGAGGCGGCTCAAGATCGGACGGCCGAGGTGGGGGAGTCTCTCCCTGGCCTCCTCGGGACCGAGCATCCTCCCGGAGGGCTCGATCAGACCGACCTCCAACAGGGCGGCCACGGCATCAATCAACCCGGAGCCGCAGAGCCCTTTCGGCGGAAAGCCGCCGATGGTCCTCCAATGCACATCCCCCTCGATCCAGACCGCCTCAATGGCCCCGGGGAAGGCCTGCATCCCGTCGGTGATGTGGGCCCCTTCAAAGGCGGGGCCGGCGGCGTTGGAGCAGCAGAGGAGCTCCTCCCTCCAACCGAGAACGCTTTCCCCGTTGGTCCCCACGTCAATGGCAAGGACGATCCCTTCACTCCGATCAATCCCGGCGGCTAGGGTCATGGCCAGGGCATCGGAGCCGACCCAACTGGTAACCCCGGGGAGGAAGGAGCAGCGGCAGGCGGGGTGTGCCTCAATCCCCAGATCCCCGGCCTTAAACTCAATCCCCTCGTCGGCCAGAGGGACATAGGGGGCGGTACCCAGGGAGCGGGGGTCTAAGCCCAGGAAGAGGTGGAGCATGGTGATGTTTCCGACGAAGACCATACGGTAGACCCGATCGGGGAGGATTCCGGCCTCCCGACAGGTCGAAAGGAGGAGGGTGTTGATGTCCTTGATCAGGCGTCGATGAAGCCTCCCCAGGCCTTCCTCCTTCTCCATCGCGTATCGGATCCGCGAGACGACATCATCCCCAAAAAGGCGCTGGCTGTTCGCCTTGGCCGCTGCACCCACCGTCTCCCCGGTCGTCAAGTTTACCAGGAAACAGGCAATGGTGGTCGTGCCGATGTCCACGGCACACCCGTATTGGGCCCGTCTGGTATCCCCCCGCTCCAGCGCGATGATGGTCCCGTCCCAGATGGTGACCGTGGCCGTCTCCCCCTCCGCCCATGGAATCCCCGGAAGGGCCTTCACCGCTTCGAGGTCTATCCGGTATCCTCCCTCCCTGGGGGGAAGGGATCGGCAGATCTGGCGGAGGAGGGAGGCCTGATCCTTCAAAGTCGGAGCCTTCAAAGGGACCAGGTGCTTCTCCAGGCCACTTTCCACCTCCACCGGGGGTCCCTGGATCTCCAGCTTGGCCTTCGGTTGGACGTAAACGTACTCTGGCAGAAGTTCCACCACGACGTCGTGGGAAGGCTTGAGGCGACAGGCCAGCCGGATTCCCCGTTCCCGCTCCTCGGGGCGGAGGAGCTTCAGCTCCAAGGGATCGTAAGGGATGGAGCCATCCAGGAGCCTGACCTTACAGCGCCCACACCTCCCCTCGGCGCCACAGGGGGAGGTGATGTAGAGATCGAGGGGCTCGGTCGCCTCCAGAACACTTCCCCCCAGAGGAACCTCAGCGGTCCTCCCCTCGGGCTGGAAGGTAATTCGGACCTTCTCCATGGTGACCTGCCAAATAAAAACGGGAACCCTCCTGGGTTCCCCCTTTCCTAGGACGGGAGGCAGGGCCGTTTCCAACCCTACCCTGTCGGCTGCGGAACCGTAGGCCGATCGGCCTCTGTAGGTTCAGCAACTCGGAGAAACGCTTCTTTTATTATATCTTAGGGAAGGGCAGGGATGCAAAACTTTCGCTCTTTCTATCCTGTGTATCCACACATCCCTACCCGCGGGGAATTCACGACGGGGAGGAGCCTCTCCTCGCCGCACTCATGTGTACCAGCGCACCCCTCGCACACCCATCCCTCGCCTACCCAGCTATAGCTATTGCACACCCGGGTAGCGATCTTCCCGCACGACTCACAGGTTCTCAGAGGAGCCTCATTCCTGGCCAGGATCCGCGGGGCCTTCCCCCGGACTTCACCCTCCCCTTCTGACACCACCTTAAGGCTCAGCTCCGTCGTGGTACCGAAGTCATACTCATAGGTGAACTTCACCCCCGGACCCAGCACCTCTCCCAAGGCTACGCCCATATCTTCGCCTTCCACCTCCTCGAGGGGTCCAATGGGCGAGGTGGTATACGTTTCCCCGTGAATCGTAAACGCGCTCAGGTGCCCGCAGCACTCCAGCCAGGTATGTCTTAAGAACCGGTCCAGGTCTTCGAGCATGGCATGGGCTGGCACCTCCAGGTGCATCCAGTACTCGGGCCGGTAGCGTCCCTCAACCACCAAATGGAAGAGCCTCGTTTTCTGCAACCTCCCTTTACCCGGCGGCGTTTTGGAACCGGCGTGTCTTTTGATGCACGACAGAAGGTGCCTCGTCATCGCCGCCTTGCTAAAGGTGGCCTGGCAAAGCTGACACGTCCCCTTTGACATCCGCCTCGGCATGTCCAGCCCTCCCCTTACAGAGCCCCGATGAGGATCCGAAGGCCTACGAATCCAAGAGCAACGGCCAACCCTCGAATAATCCAGGTCCCTTGAACACGGCCAGAGAGTCTCGCCCCCAGTTGGGCCCCGAACAGCACCCCAACGGCCAAGGCCATCGTCCGCCGGACACCGTGGGAGAAGGTGCCCGTCAGGAGGTGGACAAGGGTGCCTGTCAAGGCCATGATCGCTAAGATGAAATGCGAGGTGGCGGTCGCCACATGCACGGGAAAGTTCAGGAGATGAACCAGGGCGGGGACGTGGATGATGCCGCCCCCGATCCCCAGCAGGCTGGAGACGTATCCGACCACAAGGCTTAGGCCTACCCCAACTAGGGGGTTGTAGGAAAAGGTAGGCCCCCTCCCGTCCCCCTTCCCAAGCTCGCATGGGAGAGGGTGATGGAGGTTACCACCCGTTGCCTGCGGCTCCCCGTCAGGGGAGAACAGGAGATAAACGGACGCGGCGATCATCAGGAGACCGAAGACGAGATCGAACCACCGGCGTGGGATGTAGGCCGTGGTCAGGGCCCCGAGGACGGCGCCGGGAACCGTGGCGGCTGCAAACAGCAGACCTGATCGGTAATCAATCCGCCCCATCCGGGCATACGCCCACGAGCCCGACAGGGCGTTGAAGAAGACCACGGCCAGGGAAATGCTGGTCAGCAGCTCAGGGGTCTCACCGGGGTAGAGCAGGAGGAGGATGGGCATCAAGACAAAGCCCCCACCGGCACCTATGAGCGTTCCATAGGCACCGATGACAAACCCCAGGGGGACAAGCCAGAGGTATCGCTCCATGGCTCGATCGGGTCTCCTACCGCTTGATCCTGAACTCGGCCTCCTTCCGGTACACCTCCTGCCCGATGGAGACGGTCGTCACCAGGGCGTAGATCCCCTCCTCGGCCCTGCCGGGGATCGGGACCCGCACATCCACATACCAGGTCCCTGGCTTAAACTCCATATCCGTGTCATCCCGGAGAACGCTGGACCCGCGAAAGAAGATCTCCCGGCGGACCTTCCCCCGTAAAGTCTGGGAGGGGACCTCCGGGAGGAAGGCATAGATGAAACGGTGGGCAATCTTGCCCCCGGGTGAGACCGTCGTTGGGATGACCTCAGAGCGTTCCAGGACGAAGAGGGGCCTCTTGGCCGAGGTCTTTTGATAAGCCGCGACGGTCTCCTCTGTGGTTTTGATCCGGTCCTCCCCAGGCTTCCGCGTCTCGAAGACCAGCCTCTCCCACACGCCCGTCACCGTCGCGCAACCCGGGGTGCTGATGAGGATCAACACCCCGGCGGCCACGAGCAGGAGAGAGGAGCTCCTCACCCCAAAGGTTCCATGCCCCATCCTTTACCTCTTCTCGATCCTGATCCCCTCCCAGGGATTCTTCATCGGGCGGGGTGGAGGTGCTGGAGGAGGGCTCGGAAGGGTGGGGGGAGAGACCACCTCCTCTTTGACCGACCGGGGCGCCTCGGCCGGTTTCCTCGGGGTCGGCGCCTTCGACCGCGGCGGGGGGACCCTGGCCGTTCCCGGAGACGGGCTAAGAGGGGGGGGCGGTTCGACCGTCTCCTTCACCGGAACGGAAGGGGGTCTGGAAGGACCAAGCGGCTTCTGGGGGGAGGGTTTCAAGAGCAGGAGGCCCAGCAGGATCAGAAGGCCTGCCCCGGCCGCGGCCAGCGACCAGAGGAGGATCCAGGGGGTCCGTCGAGGGGGGGGTGTAACCTTCGGGAGGTCACGAGCAAGGGTTGCCTCCGGGTCCCCGGCGAGGACCGTCTCCCCTGACAGGCTGGCTGGAAGCGTCGGTGCCTCCTGTAAAGCCTCGGCAAATTCCCCGGCCGTCTGGAACCGGCCCTCGGGGTCCTTGGCCAGGGCTTTGGCCAGGAACCGGTCAAGCCCGGGAGGGAGGTCAAGGGGGAAGGTGGCCAGGGGCCTGGGGTTTTCGTGAACGATCTTGTAGCCGATCGTGGTGATGTCTTCCCCTGAAAACGGTTTCACCCCTGCCAGGAGCTGGTACAGCACGACCCCCAAGGCAAAGAGATCGGTGCGGCCATCCACCGGGTTGCCCAGGATCTGCTCCGGGGCCATGTAGCTGGGCGTTCCCAAGAAGGGCCGGTCCAAGGTGAGCTGGGAGGCGGCGACCTTGGCGATCCCAAAGTCCGTCACCTTGACCCGTCCTTCCCGGGTCAGGAGGATGTTCGCCGGCTTGATGTCCCGATGGACGATCCCGTGGGCATGGGCATAGGCCAGGGCCTCGGCGACCTGGCCGACGATCAAGACCCCCTCCTGCCAGCCAAGCCTCCCCCTCTCCAGCAGGAGGTCTTCCAGGGTCCGCCCGTCCACATACTCCATGGCGATGAACGGTGTCTCCCCCTCCTCACCGACATCGTAGATGGTCACAATCCCAGGATGGGACAGCTTCCCCGCCGTCTGGGCCTCCCGGTAGAACCGCTGGAGGAACTCCTGACGGGTGGCCGGTGAAAGCCCATCGCTAAAGCGGATCGTCTTCAGGGCCACCCACCGGTCAATCTTGGGATCCCGGGCCTTGTAGACGACCCCCATCGCCCCCCGGCCGATCTCCTCGACGACCTCGTACCGGCCGAACCGCGCGATCACCTCATCCACCGCCTCCCCCTCTTCCCCAGGGTCCCCAGAAAGCCTGGCCTGAGAACATGGCCTCCTGGCTCTCCCCTGGACAAGGATGAACGTACCTCAAAACCAGACCTTCGTCAACTCCCCTGGCTGGGGGTTGATGAATGGACTTGACGGGACCAGGAGGAGGGGGTATAAAGGCGGGGACAGGGGAGGAGGGGAGGGGCATGAGTGCCGTCAGGGAGAACCGGGTCAAACGAGCCCTCCGCGCCGGTGAGAAGACCTGCGGGGCGTGGCTCCACCTCTGTAGCCCCATCTCGGCGGAGATCATGGCCCACGCCGGGTTCGATTGGCTCATGGTGGATCTCGAGCACTCGCCCTGCGACTACCAGACCCTCATGGCCCTCTATCAAGCCGCTTCTGCCACCCCGGCTGTCCCCCTGGCCCGGGCCCCATGGAACGACTTTGTGGCGATTAAACGGATCCTGGACTGCGGCGCCTACGGGGTGATGATCCCGTGGGTCAATACCAAGGAAGAGGCCGAGGCCGCGGTGGCGGCCTGCAAGTATCCCCCGAAAGGGATCAGGGGCCTGGCGAACACCAGGCCGACCGGTTGGACCCGATATACCAAGGAATACGTTGCCCGGGCCAACGATGAGATCATGGTCATCCTCCAGATTGAGACCATGGAGGCCGTCAGGAATATTGACGACATCCTCTCGGTCCCGGACATTGACGTGGTCTTCATCGGGCCGGCTGACCTCTCCACCTCAACCGGCCACCCTTTAGAGGTCGGACACCCGGAGGTCCAAGCGGCGATGGCAACCATCGAACAAGCCGCTCTGGCCAGGAAGATCGCCCTGGGGACTGTCTCGGGCACCTGGGAGCAGGCCAAGGCCCTCTACGACAAGGGGTATCAGTTCGTGAGCCTGGCCTCCGATGCCTACCTGTTGGCCCGGTCCACTTCAGAGCTGGTCTCCAACTTCCGGAAGACCTTTGGCCCCCCGGGTGACTTGCCCTCTCGGACGTAGAGGGGCCCCTTCCATCTCGGCCCGCTACGGGGCAGAAAGGCCATCATGGTCTGGAGCAAGAGCCTTCAATCGGCAAGGACAAGCCTCCTGACCCTTCGTCGGTGGGATCGGGGTCTTCAGACCTCCTCCGGCGTCTTCCTGAGCGACCTCGGCTGGATCCCCAAGGGAGCCCTGGCCTTCCTCCAGGCCTTCACCATTGCCCTGACCGCCCTCGGCCTAGGCCTCTTCACCATCCTGATCCTCCTGGAAGCCATGCCTCGAAAGGGCGGGGAGGTTCAACCCCAGAAGCCCCCCCCCGTCCATTCCCCCTCTTTTGCTTCCTCCTGGACGTTCGGGACCTGGGGATTACCTTCCGTGGAGAACCTCCTCCTCGATCGGCCTCCAGGGTCGGTGCCCTCTTCCCTGCTCCATCCGATGGCTCGATTGGTCCCCCCCTCACCTCTGCCCGTCTCCCCCAGGCCCGGTTCCATGGTCACCTATCTGGATCGGATCCGAGGGAGAATTAGCCGCCTGTGGAAGCCTCCTCCGTTCCGAGGGCCGGGACAGGTGAGCGTCGTGGTTGCCATCGGTATAGAAGCCTCTGGACAGCTCACCCGGGTCACTGTGGTCCGACCCTCGGGGGACGAGGCCTTTGACGTGTCGGCCCTTCAAGCGATCCGGCAGGCCCTTCCGTTCCCTTCTCCGCCCACGGCCCTGGAGGTGGAGCTTCGATTCCACGCCACCCGGAAAGGCTCCCCCTCAGCGATCCAGGCTCTCCAGGAAGACCGCGGCCTGAAGGGCAATCTTGCAGGGACCGGGAAAGGCGAGGTCGAGACCGAACGTGTTGAAGAGCGGCTGAAGGTTATGCCGGAGAACCCGCACCCCTCTTAAGCTCCAAAGAGGGCTAATGACCCCTGTCAACGGAGGCACCACCCCTCACCCAAGGGCCATCGTTGCCCCGCACCGGAGGGCCCTCCTGGTTCCCCATGGCCCCCTGCCTTCGAAGGCCGACTGGAACGAGATCGAGGAGGCCCTCTACGCCCCTCACCCGTTCGCCCTGGAGGAACAGGAGGCGATGGCCCTCCGCTACAACGCCATCCGCTTCAGTTTCGCCTACCATGTCCAACACAACGCCTTCTACCGTCGCTACTGCGAGACCGCCGGCATCTCTCCCGACGATCTCCAAGGGCCCAGGGACCTCTCCCGCATCCCCCTCATCCCCGAGCACATCTTCAAGGGCTGTCCGAGCCCCGAGGCGTTTGTCCCCTGGCTGGCGAGTCTCAGCTCCGATGAGATCCCGTGGCCGGCACCCGGGGCCCTCTCCGGTTCGTATGACGAGCAGATCGCGACCCTGCACCGAGGTTACGGCATCCAGGTCCGGTCAACGAGCGGCTCGAGTGGGGTCCCGTCATTCCTCCCCCGGGATGCCCCAACAAAGCGACGGAGTGCCCACTGGAAGATCCTGGCGTTTTCCGCCATGTACCCCGAGCTCCTCGACCTTCCCGACCTTCTCTCCGTTACCCTGTGGCCCCTGGACTTCAGCTGGGCCGACCTGATGGCGCCCCAAGAGCGGGTGCACGCCCTCCTCGACAAGACCCTGGGTCTAGAGACCGTCATCCGGGCGATGACCATGCCGGCTCCAGGCCTCCTCGACCGTCTCCTCGGCCGGAAGGGTCCGGGAAAAGGGTCGGCCCTCCTGGAGGGCCTGGTGACCCAGTTAAAGGAGCTTTTGGCCTCAGGGGTGCCTGGCCTTCTCTGGACCCCTCCCTTCCTCCTCTACTCCCTAGCCTGCTTTGTCCGTGAGCGAGGGCTTCAGCTCAAGTTCGGCGGGCGCTGGCGGATTCTCCTCGGCGGGGGGTGGAAGCTCCTTCGAAAACGGCCTTTGTCGGCAGGAGCGTTACGGACCCTTGCCAGCCAGGTGTTTGAGATCCCACCATCGCAGATCCACGATATCTACGGCTCGACGGAATGCCTCGGCCTCATTGGGCTCTCGTGCGAGGGCGGCTACAAGCACATTCCCCCAACGGTGCTCCATCCTTTGGTGGTGAACGAAAGGATGGAGCCGGTGGGAGACGGGGAATGGGGCCGCTTCGCCTTCTTGAACCCCCTGATTCACGCCTACCCGGGGTTCATCGTCACCGGGGACCGGGTACGGCTTTTGAGCCGCTGCCCGGCCTGCGACCGCAAAGGGCCGGCCCTGGACCCGGAGGTTTCCAGGATGCAGGGGGCTGAGGATCGAGGCTGCGCGAACATCGTCCGGCAGATCATCGCCGAGCGGCTCATGGCTTAAGGGAAGCGTTTGGATGGGCCATGACACCCGATCCCACCCTCGGAGGCTAACCCTCCCCCCGGGGCTGCTGCACGCGCTGGGCGTGGCCGTCGGCTCTGGACTCTTCTTGCTCACGCCTGGGGCGTACTGGTCACGGCTCCGGGCCGGGAAAGGTCCCTTTACCCCAACCCTCTCTGAACGGCGGCGCCCGCTCCCAAAGCCCTCCCTTGAAGGCCGCGTCTTTTCCCAGGAACCGTATCTCCGTCCCACCACCTATTGCGACTCCCGCGCCCCCGAGGTGATCGCGTTGGCTGACGACTTTCGCCGCCCGGGGGATTGGGAGTACACCCAGGCCATCTACGATTTTGTCAGAAACGAGATCGCCCTCGTCTTTGAGCCGCCCCACCGGAGGGTGACGGCCACCCTGGAGGCAGGCTGCGGAACCTGCCTGGACAAGCTCAATCTGCTTGTGACGCTTGCCCGGGCCGGCGGCATCCCGGCCCGGTATTGCACCGTCGGCTCCCTCTCCCCCTTCGAATCAGGGTGGGGGGCCCCCAGACCCCAGCTCCTGCACCAGTTTTCCGAGGATTTGGAAGCCGAGCCGGACTGGCGTCTGAAGACGATCGGGGCCCGGTTGAGGCGGCTGGTGAGGTACCGGGGAAAGGCAGCCTTCACCGGCGGCTTCTTCAACGCAGGGTGGCAGGCCGAGTTGAAGATCCGCGGCTGCTGGATCCCCGCCAACCCAACCTGGGGTGATGCCGAGGCGGCAGGATTCGATATGCCGTTACCACGCCTGGGCTACGATCCTTTGATCCTGCGGGGTGTCACGGGGAGCGTGATCGGTCGAAGCGAAGAGATCCGTATGGGGATGTCCTACTGGATCGTGTGGCCCTCCTTGTGTCTCTTGGCCCGCGGCGCCCTCGATTACGTGAATCGCAAGCTCGAAGAGAGACAGGCCCACGGACGGCGGCTCTTGACCGAGGTCGGGGTGGACGGGTACATCCGCCGGTGGCGGCGCTTCTACGTGCCGGTTCCGGGGGTGGCGGAACTCGGCCTCCCTCCCAGGGTTCTCCCCTTGAAGCCGAACCCCTAGCTCAGGGGAGGACGGCGGTCGGCCCAGGGTCTTGCGGCCTCGAAGGCGGCCGCAACCTTCAAGACCGTGGCGTCGTCATACCGACGGCCAACAATCTGCAGGCCGATGGGAAGGCCGTCGGCCGTCCACCCGCAGGGGACCGTGGCCGCCGGTTGGCCGGTCAGGTTGAACGGGAAGGTAAAGGCAAACCATCCCTGGCGGGAGATCCCCTCGATCCCGATATCCGCCGGTCCTTCGCTTCCGACCTTGAAAGGGGGGACCGCGACGGTCGGGGTGAGGAGGAGATCGTACCGCTCAAAGAACCGCCGGACGATGTCCCACAGGGCCGCTCGGCGGAAGGAGGCCTGCATAAGCTGGTAGGCGCTTATGGCCTTCCCTTCCTCGACGATCCTGACCAAAGGGGGATCAATCCGATCCCGCCCCTCCGGGAGGTACTCGTGTAATCGGGCGCCGATGCCGGCGTAGAAGAGGGTGGTCCAGATCGGCTCCGGGTCCTCAAAGCCGGGGTCGGCCTGCTCCAGATGACAGCCAAGGTCTAAAAAGGTCTTCACGGCCTCTGTCGTGATCCTCCTGACCTGGGGGTCAACGTTGGCGTAGCCAAGATCCGGACTCCAGGTCACCTTGAGCCCCTGGATGCTGCCCTGGAGGGCCGCTAGATAATCCACGCCATCGGCCGGAAGGGAGTTCCGATCCCGTTCGTCAGGTCCGGCGATGACGGAGAGCATCAGGGCGGCATCCCGCACCGTTCTGGTCATCGGCCCGACATGGGCCAAGGTCTCGGCGGCGCTCGGGGGATAGATCGGGACCCGCCCGAAGGAGGGTTTGAACCCGAAGATCCCCGAGAAGCTGGAAGGGATCCGGATGGAGCCTCCGCCATCGGTCCCCACCGCCAGCGGCCCT
>CAZHST010000007.1:38690-95289 GCA_964535215.1 uncultured bacterium | reverse complement strand
AGGAGGTGATTGAAGGGGAAGAGCTCAAAAGGATCTTGTCTTAATATTTTCAATTTTCACACTTAAAAGGATTGACAAATTAACACTCAAGTTTTAATATTTATGGTGATGACCAACAGACGAGGTCTCAGCCTATGAAAAAAGAGCTCAAAGCCCACGAAACCCCTCAAGAAACCCCGGAAATGAGCAATACGCTAGAGGAGCTTCCAATCCTTCCTTTGAGGGATTCGGTCCTTTTCCCCAATGCTGTTCTTCCTCTGGCGATTGGCCGGGAGCGCTCGATCAGGCTTGTTGAACAGGCCATGGGATCCGACAAGATTATCGGGGTCGTCGCCCAGCGGGATCCAGGCATCGAGGATCCCAAAGCCGGTGACCTCCACCAGATTGGGACGGCGGCTTCCATTTTAAGGATGTTCCGGCTTCCTACCGGGGGCTTGAACATCATCGTCCAGGGCCTCAACCGGTTCAGGATTGACGAGATCATCCAGACCGAGCCTTTCCTCCAGGCAAAGGTCAAGACCCTGAAACCAGAACCTGTCGAACCGGACGTGGAAATGGAGGCCCTGTTCCGGAACGTCATGCACCTGTTCCAGCGCATTGTTGCCCTCTCCCAGTCGCTCCCGGACGAGCTCCAAGCCGTGGCCTCGAACATGACCGATCCCGGGGAGGTGGCGGATTTCATTGCGGCAAATCTCCCCTTCCTTTCTACCCAATCGAAGCAGGAGATCCTGGAAGCCCTTGATCTTAAGGGGCGCCTCCGTCGCCTTCTCTCCCTCCTGACCAGGGAGCTTCAGGTCGCCGAGCTGGGTTCGAAGATCCAATCCCAGGTGCAATCGGAGATGGGAAAGACCCAGCGAGAGTATTACCTTCGGGAGCAACTGAAAGCGATCCAGCGGGAGCTGGGGGAGACGGATGAACGGACCCAGGAGATCGAGGAGCTTCGCCAGAAGATCGAAGCCGCCGGGATGCCCGAGGAGGCCAAGAAAGAAGCCCTGAGGGAACTGGATCGGCTGGCAAAGATCCCACCCCAGGCAGCCGAGTACACGGTCAGCCGGACCTACCTCGACTGGCTGATTGCCCTCCCCTGGTCCAAAGAGACCCCCGAGGAGATTGACCTCCTGAAGGCAAAAGAGGTGCTGGACGAGGACCACTACGGTTTGGAGAAGGTTAAGGAAAGGATCTTAGAGTATCTGGCCGTCAGGAAGCTGAACCCCACGACCAGGAACCCAATCCTCTGCTTCGTGGGGCCTCCGGGGGTGGGGAAGACCTCCCTTGGGCGGTCCATCGCCCGGGCCTTGGGGAGGCGGTTCATCAGGATCTCTCTGGGGGGGATGCGGGACGAGGCGGAGATCCGGGGGCACCGGCGGACGTACATCGGGTCCCTCCCCGGCCAGATCATCCAGGGGATCAGGCGGGCTGAAACCAAAAACCCTGTCTTCATGCTGGACGAGGTAGACAAGCTGGGGATGGATTTCCGCGGGGATCCTGCCTCCGCCCTCCTGGAGGTCTTGGATCCGGAGCAGAACCATTCCTTCCGGGACCACTACATTGATCTCCCCTTCGACCTCTCCAAGGTCCTCTTCATCTGCACCGCTAACATCTTGGACCCGATCCCTCCCGCCCTCCGGGATCGGATGGAGGTGATCGAGCTCCCCGGCTACACCGAGGAGGAGAAGCTGGAGATCGCGAAACGCCACCTGATTCCCAAGCAGGCTCAGGAGCATGGTCTGAAACTCCACGAGCAGATTGCCTTCACCGACAAGGCCGTGGTCAAGCTCATCCGGGAGTACACCCGGGAGGCGGGCCTCCGGAACCTGGAACGGGAGATCGCTTCCATCGTTCGGAAGATTACCAAGAGGATCGCCGAGGGGAAAGAGGAGCGGTGCGAGGTGACGCCGGACCTGGTCGAGCGGTTCCTAGGCGCCCCCCGGTTCTTCGAGGAAGAGGGCAAGGACCGGATCCAGGTACCGGGCGTGGCCATTGGCCTCGCCTGGACCCCGGCGGGAGGTGATCTCCTCTTCATCGAGGCGACAAAGATGAAAGGAGGCAAAACCTTGACCCTTACCGGTCACCTGGGGGAGGTCATGAAGGAGTCAGCTCAGGCGGCCATCTCCTGGGTCCGGGCCCACGCCAAGGATTTGGGGATCAATGAGAACTTCTACGGTGAGCACGACATCCACCTCCATGTTCCGGAGGGGGCGATCCCTAAAGATGGCCCCTCGGCCGGGGTTACAATGGTTGTGGCCCTCGTCTCCCTCTTGACCGGTCGAAAGGCTCGGGAGGTGGCCATGACCGGGGAGATCACCCTCTCCGGTCAGATCCTCCCCGTCGGCGGGATTAAGGAGAAGGTCCTGGCCGCCCGGCGGGCCGGGATCCGGGAGGTCATCCTCCCCGAGCGGAACAGGAAGAACTTGTTAGAGGATATCCCCGAGGCAATCCGGGGGGAGATGACGTTCCACCTGGTGAGCAGGATCGAAGAGGCCCTCGCCATCGCCCTCTCCGGTGCGGAGGAGAGGCCCTTCGAACGATTGGATGAATTCGTTGAAGGGACGAAACCCGTCTTGGTCGGATAGGGTGTCTCACCAGGGGAAAGGAGGTGAGGAAAAGTAGTACTGGAGTTGTCGGGATCTCCATCGTGGGCAACACCTTCATCCTAAGGCTGTTACCGCCTGGAACCGGCCGGTGGCCGCTTCCAGCGGATCCTGGAGTTTCCTTTGCTGGACGAGTTTCGAATAGGCGGATCGTTTGCCCGGTTGCTTCAAGAGAGACAGGAGGGTCGAAGTGGCAAAAGTCATCGGTATTGACCTAGGGACGACAAACTCCGTCGTTGCCGTGATGGAAGGGGGGGATCCGGTCGTCATCCCCAACGCCGAAGGGGGCCGCCTGACCCCTTCCGTTGTCGCCTTTACGAAAGATGGTGAGCAGCTGGTGGGCCAGGTGGCCAAGCGCCAGGCCATCGTCAACCCCGAAAATACCATCTTCTCCATCAAACGTTTCATGGGGCGCCGCTTTGATGAGGTCCAGCATGAGATCAAGCTGGTCCCGTACAAGGTGGTGAAGGCCCAGAACGGGGACGCGTGGGTGGAGGTCCCGGCGGTGAACAAGCGGTTCTCCCCGCCGGAGATCTCGGCCAAGGTCCTGCAGAAGCTGAAGACCGATGCCGAGGCCTACCTGGGCGAGAAGATCACCCAGGCCGTCATCACCGTCCCGGCCTACTTCAACGACTCCCAACGCCAGGCGACCAAGGATGCCGGGAAGATCGCCGGCCTGGAGGTCCTCCGGATCGTCAATGAGCCGACGGCCGCAGCCCTGGCCTATGGTTTGGACAAGAAGAAGGAAGGGAGGATCGCCGTCTTCGACTTGGGAGGCGGGACCTTCGACATCTCCATCCTGGAGATTGGTGAGGGGGTCTTCGAGGTCAAGGCGACGAACGGCGACACGCATCTCGGCGGTGATGACTTTGATGAGCGGATCATCAACTGGATCGTGGACGAGTTCCGGAGGGATCAGGGGATTGATCTCCGGAAGGATCGGATGGCCTTGCAGCGCCTGAAGGAGGCTGCCGAGAAAGCCAAGTGCGAGCTCTCGACCCTCTATGAGACGGAGATCAACCTTCCCTTCATCACAGCGGATGCCTCGGGGCCAAAGCACCTGAACATGAAGCTGACGAGGGCCAAGCTGGAGCAGCTCGTCGAGGATCTGATCCAGCGGACCATAGGCCCCTGCCGGCAGGCCCTGGAGGATGCAGGGCTCAAGCCTCACCAGATTGACGAGGTCATCCTGGTTGGGGGGCAGACCAGGATGCCTAGGGTGCAGCAGGTGGTCAGGGACTTCTTCGGCCGGGAGCCTCACAAGGGCGTGAACCCGGACGAGGTGGTCGCCGTCGGAGCGGCCATCCAGGCGGCGGTCCTGACCGGCGAGGTCCGGGATATCGTCCTCCTGGATGTGACGCCCCTCTCCCTTGGGATTGAGACCCTGGGCGGTGTGATGACGGTCCTGATCCCGCGAAACACGACGATCCCGACGAAGAAGAGCGAGATCTTTACCACCGCCGCCGACAACCAGACCTCCGTCGAGATCCACGTCCTTCAGGGGGAGCGTCCCCTCGCCAAGGATAACCGGACCCTGGGTCGTTTCCACCTGGTGGGGATCCCGCCCGCGCCCAGGGGGGTGCCCCAGATCGAGGTGACCTTCGATATTGACGCGAATGGCATCCTGAACGTCAAGGCCCAGGATCGGGCCACCGGCCGGGAGCAGGCCATCACCATCACCGCTTCCTCAGGGCTGACCAAGGAAGAGATTGACAGGATGGTGAAGGAGGCCGAGCGGTACGCCGAGGAGGACCGGCGGCGGAAAGAGGAGATTGAGGTCAGGAACCAACTCGACAGCTTGATCTACACGACGGAGAAGATGCTGAACGAGAACCGGGAGAAGATCCCTGTGGCGGAGATCGGGTCCATTGAGGAGGCCCTGACCGAGGCTAAGAAGGCTTTGGAGTCCGGCGAGGTGAACCGGATGCGCCAGGCCATCGATCGCCTGACCAAGGCCTCCCACCGGATGGCCGAGGCCATGTACCGGGCGGCCGGTGCCAGGCAGACCGCCGAGGCCGGTGCCGGTGCGGGCTCGTCCCAAGGGACGGGCCGAGGACCCGCCGAGGGTGAGGTTGTGGATGCCGAGTTCGAGGACCTCGGCGGCAAAAAATAGTGTATGGCCAAGCGGGACTACTACGAGGTCTTAGGGGTTGGGAGGGATGCCTCCGAGCAGGAGATCAAGCGGGCCTATCGTCGCCTGGCCCGGAGATACCATCCGGACGTCAATCCCGGGGATAAGGCAGCCGAGGAGAGGTTCAAGGAGATCACCGAAGCCTACGAGGTCTTAAGCAACCCTGAGAAGCGGAAGCAGTACGACCTCTACGGTCATGCTGGCCTTGGAGCCGCCGGGTTCGAGGCAGGAAGGCCTGGCACGGGGTTCGATTTCGACTTCGACTTCTCTCGATTCTCGCAGGGAGGGTTTGAGGGCTTCGGCGACCTCTTTGACCTGTTCGGGAGCTTCGGCCGGACCCAGACCACGACGGCCCCCGAGAAGGGGGAAGATCTCCACTACACCATGGATCTGGATTTCGAGGATGCCGTGAAGGGACTCACCACTGAGATCACCCTTCAACGGCACGTCACCTGCGTCTCCTGTCAAGGGACGGGGTCCGCTGGGGGGCGGCGGGAGGTGTGCCCTGAATGTCAGGGAAGCGGTCAGCGCCGGGTCTCCCGGGGATTCTTCAGCCTCCGTCAACCATGCCCTCGATGCGGCGGGACGGGACAGGTGGGGGCTGAGCGCTGCTTTAGTTGCGGCGGCCGGGGGACCACCCTGAAAACCGAGCGGATCGCGGTCAAGATCCCACCGGGTGTGGATAACGGCTCGAAGGTCAGGATCCCGGGGATGGGTGAGGCCGGTCGAAACGGCGGCCCACCGGGTGACCTCTACATCATCACCAGGGTCCGGCCCCACCCCTTCTTCGAGCGGAAGGGGGACAATATCTACTGCGAGGTCCCCATCACCGTGACCGAGGCAGCCCTGGGGGCCAGGATTGAGATTCCCACGGTCGATGGACCGGCGGTCATGGTGATCCCGCCTGAAACCGGGAGCGGCCAGGTCCTGCGCCTGAGAGGCAAGGGGGTGCCCCACCTGAAAGGGGGCGGTCGAGGGGACCAGTATGTGACCGTGAAGATCGTTCTCCCCCCGAACCTGGATGCTCGATCCCAGGAGCTCCTGAGGGAGTTCGGGCGCTTGAACCCCTACGATCCCCGCCGGGATCTCCTCAGGGGGCGTCACGAGCAGGGGAGGAGGTGAAGCCATGCGCAAGGGAAAGCGCCCCTTCTACATGATCAGCACGGTGGCCGAGATGTTCGACATCCACCCTCAGACGCTCCGGACCTACGAGCGGGAGGGCCTGGTCCGCCCGTCCCGGAGCGAAGGGAACACCAGGCTCTACTCCCAGGAGGATGTGGACCGGATTGAGCTGATCCTCAAACTGACCCGGGATCTCGGGGTGAACCTGGCCGGGGTGCAGATCATCTTGAACATGCGGGAGCGCATGGAGGCGATGCAGCGGCAGATGAATGAGCTGATGGAGGCCTTGCTTAAACGGATGGGCGAGGAGATCCAACAGATGGGCTCGAAATCCTCTACAAGCCTTGTCCCCGTCGGCCGCCAGGGGTTGGCCCGGAAGAGGACCGATGAGGCTTGACAGGAGGTGGATGTCATAGTAGATTTTCCTAAGGCTCTCTATTGAGCATCCGCGGAGGGGAGACCTTCATGATGCCCGTTGCGGCCATGCTGGCTCTTGTCCCTACCGGGTTTGGAGGGAAACGATGAACAACACCCTGAAGACGACAGCCTTGTTAGGCCTCTTGACCGGCCTTTTGCTCCTCCTGGGCGGGGGACTGGGAGGCCGGGGGGGGCTGACGGTTGCCCTGATCTTCGCCGCCCTGATGAACCTGGGCGCCTACTGGTTCTCGGATAGGATTGTCCTGGCCATGTATGGGGCGAAGCCCCTCTCCGAGGCCGAGGCCCCCAGGCTCTACCAGATGGTCCGGGGCTTGGCTCGGCGGGCTGGGATGCCGATGCCCCGGCTTTACCTGATCCCGACAGAGACCCCCAACGCCTTTGCCACGGGACGCTCGCCTGACCATGCCGCCGTTGCCGTCACCGAGGGGATCGTGCAGATCCTGGACGAGGAAGAGCTGGAGGGGGTCCTGGCCCACGAACTGGCCCACGTCAGGAACCGGGATACCCTGACGATGGCCGTTGCCGCTACCTTAGCCGGTGCCATCATGTGGATTGCCAACATGCTCCGTTGGGGGGTCTTCTTGGGCATGCCCCAGAGGGACGATGACGAAGGGGGAGGAGGCCTCCTCGGCTTGATCGTCATGGCCATCATCGCCCCTATCGCGGCGGTGCTGATCCAGATGGCCATCTCCCGGACCAGGGAGTTCCAGGCCGATGCCTCGGGGGCCTTTCTCACGAAGAAGCCCTGGGCCCTGGCCAACGCCCTGGAGAAGCTGGACCGGGCCTCCCGGATCGTCCCTCTGGATGCCAATCCGGCCACGGCTCACCTCTTCATCGTGAATCCTTTACGGGGGGGAAGCCTCTTAAGCTGGTTTTCCACCCATCCCCCTACCGAGGCTAGGGTGGCGAGGCTCCGGGCCATGCGGGTTTAGGTTTGATGTCGGATCGTATCCGTCAAAGGCCCCAAGGGCCGACCTTGGCCTTTGTCGTTGGTTTCCTGGTCGCTGGATGCGTCTCGGGGCCGGGGAGGGAGGCTCTTTTAAGACCGGGTCCTCAACCCCTTCAAAACAGCCGGACCATCGGGGGGCGGATTGTCTATAGTGAAAAGGATCTGACCTTGGTGGTGGAATGGCTTTCCCCTGAGGCCGTCGGCCAGTATTACAAAAGCCGCCCAGGCTTGGTAAACCCCTTTGAAGCGATCCCCTCCCCTTCCTCCAAGCCGCTCGCCTTCCGC
This sequence comes from uncultured bacterium, assembly GCA_964535215.1. Lineage (GTDB taxonomy): Bacteria > Methylomirabilota > Methylomirabilia > Methylomirabilales > JACQHM01 > JACQHM01. The sequence goes on along the minus strand of CAZHST010000007.1, from coordinate 87,773 downwards.
GTGAAGCTGGAGAACCACGGTCAGGAGATGGTCTATTTCGACCCGCAGCAGGTCAGTCTCACTGACCAGGAGCGCCTTCGGACCTTCCCCCTCCGCTACGAGGATTTTTACCTCCAGTTGACCGGGGAGAAGAAGCAGCCAGGTGTCCTCCCGAGTCTCCAGGCCTCCATCTTTTCCGGATATGTCGCCCTTCCCCCCAAGAAGGAGCGGGAAGGGCTCCTCCTCTTTCCCGAGCTTTCCCCGAGAGCAAAAACCCTGCTGCTCGAGCTCTCCTCCCTCTACATCGGTGCCGAGGCCAAACCCCTCCTCTTTACCTTCGACGTGGTGCGGAAGGCTCCCTAGAACGGTCTCGAGGCAATCTCTAGGGCCGTTCCAACACGGAGAGCCGCTCTCGGAGGTCCTCGACCCGGACGTTCCTGACCCGGATGACCTTCCGATGGAACCTTTTCCCCTGCACGATCTCCAGCCGCGAACGGGGGAGGCCAAGGATTTTGGCCAGGAAGCGGAGGGAGGCCTCGTTGGCCTTGCCCTCGACGGGGGGAGTGGTGACCCGGAGTGCCAGGGCTCCGTCGTGGACACCCACCACCTCATCCCGGGAGGCCCGAGGGTGGACAGCGAGGGGGAAGGTCACGTCAGGGCCGTCTTGGCGGAGATCCAGGTTGCCCAACATTGGGGACCGGCCTCTGCGGGGGTTCGGCGGAGGCCTTAGAGGTCGCCTCGGCTGATCGGTGGAGGCCTTCGGACCGCCTTGCCTCCCGATAGGCCTCCTTCTCGGCATCGGCTTCCAGGAGGTCCAGGTGGAGCTTGATCGCAGAGCGGAGCTTGGCCTGGAAGAGACTCTTCTGCCGCTCCAGCTCCATGATCTCCCCCTGGACACGGGCGAGGCGCTGTTGGGCCTGTTCGAGGACCCGTTCGGCCTTCAGCTCTGCCTCTTTGACCAGAAGCTCCGCCTCCCGCTTCGCACCTTCTTTCAAGGACTCGGTGAGCCGCTGGGCCGTCAGGAGGGCATTCTTCAAGGCCTCCTCCCGCTCATGGTAGGTGCGAAGTTCCCCTTCCAGCTTCCGGACCCGCTCGGAGAGCTCAGCGTTCTCCAGGACACACCGTTCCAGCTCCTGGGAGACCTCTTCCAGGAACGCCTTCACCTCCTTGGGATCAAAGCCCCTGAAGACCTTGCCGAACTCACGCTGGGTGATGTCAAGGGGGGTCAGTTGGTTCATCACTCCTCCGTCACCTGAACAGGTTGGCAAGCTGATAGAGCGATCGGACGAGGAAGATTTGAAGGAAATAGACCCCGAAGATGGCGATGACCGGGGAAATGTCCAGCCCGAAGGAAATGGGCAAGAGGCGTCGGATCGGCTGGAGGACCGGCTCCGTGGCCCGGTAGAGGAACTGGACAATAGGATTCCAGGGGTCCGGGTTGACCCAGGAAATAAGGGCCCGGATGATGATAACCCACATGTAGAGCCACAGGAGCTTGTCCAGGATGAAGGCAACGGCCTCGATCAAGTTGGCGATGAGAAACATGCTTTCCCTCTAGCCACTCTTTCCTAATTCCTGGGAGCGCCTGGTCGCCGCTTCCACCGCGTCCATCAAGGCCGCCCGGAGGCCTCCTCGCTCTAACACGTGGAGCCCCGCGATGGTTGTCCCTCCCGGCGAGGCCACCATGTCCTTGAGCTCCGCGGGGGATCGCTTCCCGTCCAGGATCATCCGAGCCGTCCCGAGGACCGTCTGAGCGGCCAAGGTCAAGGCCACCTCCCGGGGGAGCCCCATCCTAACCCCACCATCGGCCAACGCCTCGATGATGACGGCTACGTAGGCCGGACCGCTCCCGCTTAAACCGGTGACAGCATCCAAGAGCTTTTCCTCCACGACAACGACCCTCCCCACCGCCTGGAAGATCTGGAGGGCGATGGCCAGGTCCTCTTCCGTCGCGTGCTCCCCCTTCGCGATCCCCGCCGCCCCTTCCAAGACCAAGGCCGGGGTGTTCGGCATCACCCGGATGATCCGCGCCTTTTTGGCCAGCCTTTCGGCGATGAACCGGATGGGGACGCCTGCGGCGATGGAGATCAGGGTCTTCGTCTCATCTACAAAGGGGGCCAGGCCTTCCAGGACCGCCCCCATGTCTTGCGGTTTCACGGCCAGAAGCAGGATCTCAGCCCGGGCGACCACCTGGGCGTTCTCCTGGAAGGTCTGGACGCCGAAGGCCTCCTTAAAGAGCCGGAGCCGGTCTTCCTTCACATCCGAGGCAAAAATGGCCTCCGGTGAACACAGGCCGGCCTTCAAAAGGCCACGGGTCAGGGCCTCGGCCATGTTCCCAGCGCCGATGAAGCCGATCCTTTTCCCTTTAAGCATCCAGCCTCCCTGCCGCTTACAGGTGTTATACCCAGGAGGAGGCGCGAAGTCAAGGGAATTCAAGACTCGCAGCTTTCGGCTTGCTCCATCCGGTCAGCTAGGCTATATTGGACTCTACCCAAAGGAGATGACGATGAGAAAGGTGACGGTGCAGGTGCCGGCCTCGACGGCGAATCTAGGGCCCGGGTTCGATACGCTGGGGCTCGCCCTCTCCCTCTACAACATCTTGGAAGTGGAGGAGGCCGAGCAGGGGGTCAGACTGACCATCGAGGGGGAAGGGAGGGAGACCTTAACGCGGGATGGGGCAAAAAACCTGGCCGCTCGCGCGGCCCTGGCAGCTTTCGAACAGATCGGTTACCACCTCAAGGGCCTGAGGCTTCGGCTGATCAATCGGATTCCCCTCAGGAGGGGCTTGGGATCCAGCGGGGCGGCCATCCTGGGCGGGATCACCGCCGCCGCCAGGCTGGCCGGAGCCCACCTCCCGCCTGAAGCGGTCCTCAAGCTTGCCGTCACCTTTGAGGGCCATCCCGATAACGTCACCCCTTCTCTTTTAGGCGGCTTCACCGCCTCGGCCTTGGTCCAGGAGGAGGTCCTTTACGCCCGGCTTCCTTTCCCAGAGGGGATCAAGGCCGTTGCGGTGATCCCCGCCGTCGAGATCCCCACGCAAGAGGCCAGAAGGATCCTCCCGGAGGAAGTCCCTCTCCGCGACGCCGTCTTCAACTTGAGCCGCCAGGCCCTGATGGTGGCCGCCTTTGTCACAGGGCGGCTTGAACTTCTCGCCGAAGGGTCTAAAGACCGCCTCCACCAGCCTTACCGGGCGAAGCTCCTTCCCGGGATGCTGGAGGTGATGGAGGAGGGGATGAACCGGGGGGCCCTCGCCTGCTTTCTAAGCGGGGCTGGCTCCACCATCATCGCCCTGGTCAAGGATGGTGGAGAGGAGATCGGCGAGAGAATGCGGGAGCTCTGGCAAAGCCGGTTCAGGATCGAGGCCTCTTCCCGGATGCTCGATGTGGACCGGCAAGGTCTCATCGTTTTTGACGAGTAGCAGATGATTTGATGGTGACGACCAATCCCTCGCCGGTGTGGTCCTCCTCCAGCCTCCCCCTCCCCGATTTTCCCCTTGACTTTGACTGTAACAAACGATAAATTTGTCTGTAACAGAAATTACATTCCCTTACGGCGGGCCCATGGCACGGGGACCACGGTATAGATGGTTGGTCCTGATCTACACCCTCCCGCCCGAGGCCGGGAGCAGCCGGGTGAAGGTCTGGCGGAAGCTGAAGAAGCTGGGGGCGATTTCCTTCAGGAACTCCGTCTACCTCCTCCCCTTCGGCGAGGAGCGCTACGAGATCGCCCAGTGGATCTGCCAGGAGATCCAGCGGGCCGGGGGAGAGGCGACCCTCTTAAAGGTGGAGCGGATCGAGAACCTTTCCGATGAGGAGGTGGCCAGCCTCTTCCGCCGCGCCCGGAACGAAGACTACGCGGAGCTTTTGAAAGAGGGCAAGGCTTGGTTGGAGCGCCTGGAGGCCCTCCCCCAGAAAAGGGTGTCCCGGGAGTTGATGGTGCTGGCCGATGAGCTGAAGGTCCTGGAGAAACGGCTGGCCGAGCTGGAGGAAATTGACTACTTCCACGCCGCCGGCCGCCGGGAGGCCGAGGCGATCCTCAAGCGGTGCCGGACCGCCCTCCAAGGGTTCTCGGGGAAGGAACAGAGCCTGGCCCTGGAGGAGGCCAGGATGCTGAAGATGGAGGAATTTCGAGGGAAGACCTGGGTGACGAGGCCTCGGCCCCACGTGGATCGGATCGCGACGGCCTGGGTGATCCGTCGCTTCATTGACCCGAAGGCCAAGTTCGCCTTCGCTCGCGAACGCGAGAAGATCAAAGGGGGGATCCCCTTTGACTATCTGGGGGCCGAGTTCGGTCATCAAGGCGAGGATTGCACCTTCGAGACCGTTCTCAAACGGTTTGGCTTAAAGGGCAAGGCCCTGAAGGCGATAGCCGAGATCGTCCATGATGCGGATTTAAAGGATGCCAAGTTCGGTCGGGAGGAGGCCAGAGGGGTGGACGCGGTCATCAAAGGACTGGCAGCGATCACCCCTGACGATCAGGCCCTTCTAGAACAGGGGCTCCTCGTCTTCGACGCCCTGTACGCCAGTTTTGGCGGCAGGATGTCGGGCCGCGGCCCTCAGGTCAAACGCTGAGGGGTGACCATTCGTTTCATCAAGGGAAAGGAGGTTTCGAGATGCAACGACAGCAACATTGGATAGGAGGGACCCTCCTCGTCGGGCTCACCATGCTCTTCACCCTGATGCCTCTCTCAGGGGATGAGCCAGCGATCATCGGGCGGCCTACCCTGGCGGAGGCCCAGCAAGCTGGGGAGAGTGCCCCGCCTTTTGACCTCAAAGATCCGGCGGTGATCCAGGAGGGAGCAGCTATCTACAATGGCAATTGTACGTTCTACTGCCACGGGCAGGGAGGGAGGCCCAAGCTGGGTCCAGATCTCAGAGGCCGGCCGTTCGATAAGGGCGGGCTGTTCAAAGTCCTGGCCGATGGTCAGGGACGGATGCCGGGATTCAAAAACAGGCTGACCGATGAGCAGATCTGGAAGCTCGTTGCCTACATCCTCTCCCTCTCGAATACCAAGGACTAACGTCCCTATCGGATTCGACGGTGGAAAGGAGGAAGACCTCATGAAGGGAAAGCTTGGTCCGTGGATGGCCGTGGGAGGCTTCGTGGGATGGCTCACCCTGCTGCCGGCATTCTCTGGTGCCGGAGAGCCCAAAGTGAATGTTGGGAAGGTGGAACGGGACAATCTTGTCATTGAGCTGGTCATGGAGCAGACGCCGGATTCAGGGCTCGAGGTGCCAGCCTATGCGGCGGCGGCCAGCGCCCCGGAGGCCAACCATCACTTCCACTTGAACATCTCTGATACGGTAACGAAGCAGTTCGTCCCGTATCTCGACGTGAGCGTGAGGGCAAGCAACCTGGACACGGGCGCCTACCGGATCTTTCGGGTCCCCGCGATGATCAGCGACGAGTGGCACTATGGGATCAACGTGGCCCTTCCGGGGAAGGGCCGGTATGAGATCCTGGTGATGATCAACCCCATGGGTCTCATCGTCCGTAGCCCCAAGGCGAAAGGCCGATGGGGGGAGAAACCTGTGGAGGCGACTTTCACCTACGACTGGCGGTAGGAGACCGCATGCCCCTCCATGGAGGAAGGAAGACGGTGAAACGCATCGGTATTTGGTTGGTGGCGTTGTCCGGCGTGGCCCTTCTGGGAGGGGCCTGGAGCCGTGGGGAGCTGGAGGCCTCCGGTCACTCCCCTCCTCCGACTCCGGCCGGCGAGGGGCGGACCTGGACCTTTGATCAGGCGCCTGTGGGCCAGCTCCCTTCAGGGTTTTCGATGCAGAAGACCGGGAGGGGGACGCTGCCCAAGTGGGAGGTGGTCGCCGATCCAACAGCTCCTACCAAACCTAACGTCCTGGCCCAACGCTCGAAGGAGAACTCCGGCGAGCACTTCAACCTGGCCGTCGTCGAGGACAGCGATTATCAGGATCTGGAATTAGAGGTCAAGTTCAAAGCGGTGGAGGGCAAAGAGGATCAAGGGGGTGGCCTGATCTGGCGCTACCAGGATCCCGATAACTACTACGTGGCCCGGGCCAACCCGCTGGAGGACAACTTCAGGATCTACCGGGTCGTCAAAGGCCGGCGAAAGCAGCTCCAGGGGGCCAGCTTGAAGGTAACGAGGGGGAGTTGGCACACCCTGAGGATCGTTGCCAAAGGCGATCGGATGGAGGGCTTCTACGACGGCAAGAGGTACCTGGCGATCCGCGACAAGACCTTTCCCCGGGGGAAGATCGGCCTCTGGACCAAGGCCGACGCGGTCACGTATTTCGATGATCTTCGGGTAAGACCTGTAAAGTGAAGAAAGGCGACTGCCGCGCAACCAGGCACGGTGTATTCGGTGACCCCGGCCATCTACAAAGGGACTGGACACCCTTCGTCCAGCTCTGTGCTATGGGCCTGCTGGCGAGGCTCGGCTACCAGATGGCCAGGAGCCCCGTTCTGCCCCGTTTCGCCCAGGATCTCGGCGCCGCTCCCGAGCTCATCGGGCTCATCCTCGGGGCCTCCACCATCACCGGGGTCGTCATCAAGCTTCCCGCCGGTGCCCTTTCCGATGTGCTCGGGCGCAAGCGCATGATGCTCCTGGGGTGTCTCTTCTTCGCCGGGCCGCCATTCCTCTACCCCTTCGTCCACTCCCCGGGCGCGCTCCTGGCGCTCCGCTTCCTCCATGGCTTTGCCACTGCCATCTTCTCCCCGGTGGCCTCGGCCTATGTGGCCGACCTCGCCCAGAAGGGACGGGGCGAGAAACTCGGCTGGTTCGCCTTGGCGAACGACATCGGCGGGACGATCGGGCCCCTCCTGGGCGGCCTGGTCCTGTATGCCACGGCCAGTTATGTGACGATCTACCTCTTGGTGGGCGCCCTGGGTGTCCTGCCCTTCCTGCTGGTCCTGAAGGTGCCGGACGAGCGCGGGGCTCCTAAGCAAAATGGAAGTGACGGGCGTTGGGCGACGTTCAAGATAGGCATTGTCGAGGTGGTCTCCAGCTGCCCAGTCCTCGTCGCCTCCAGTGTAGAGGCGGCCATGTACGTAGGGTACGGAGCCTTCCTCGGTTTCTTCCCCCCCTACGCCAGGGAGGTCGGCTTGAACGATGCCCAGATCGGGATCGTCCTGGGGGGGCAGCTTGCGACGACGATGGCGGCCAAGCCGATGGGGGGTCGCCTCTCCGACCGGCTCGGCCGGAAACCGCTCATCCTGGGAGGGCTCCTCGTCTGTGCCAGCATCCTACCCTTAATTGTGCTGACCAGAAGGTTCGTCCTCCTCTTCGTCCTCGCCGCCTTCTTCGGCCTGGGGGTGGCCCTCGTCACCCCTTCCACCACAGCCCTGGTGGCCGATCTGGTGAAGGCCGGCCGAATGGGCTCCGCGATGGGGGTCTTTGGCACCATCTGGGACACCGGTGAGGCTTCGGGGCCCATCCTGGCCGGCTTCCTGATCGCCTCCCTCGGCTACTCACCGGCCTTTACCCTGATCGCTTCCCTGATGGCGGCCACCGCCCTCATCTTTGCCGTCTTGGTCAGGGACCCACAAATGCCCTACAAGCAAGGTGAACATGAAAGGAAATTTGGATATGAAGACCCTTGATTGGCTCGTTTTGCCATGGCCGGCCCGAGTGTCGGAGGTTTCTTGATGAGGATCGGCATGGGATCCCCATGAAGGGCTTTCCGCCCCACGCTCGGAGTCTGCTATTGACGTTCGTGCTGCTCCTTCCCGCTTCCCACGCCTGGGGGTACCGGCCCTTCGTCTCGACCGACGCCGCCGTGGCTGATCCCCAAGAGATGGAGATCGAAGTCGGGTACTTTAATCTAGAACGAGCGGAGGAGGCAAACACCTTCATTATTCCCAAGGTTGTGTTCAACTATGGCGTCATCCGGGACCTGGAGGTCGTCGGGGAGTTCGAGGTCGCGAAGCCCCCGGAGGAGGATGTCCAGCTCGTCGATCCAGGGCTGTTCCTGAAGGCTGTCCTGAAGGAGGGGATCCTCCAGGAGAAGAATGGAATCGGCTTCGCCGTCGAGGCGGGGCCCCTTTTGCCTTCGACGGTCCAGGGGGAGAGGAGGTTTGGCTTCGAAGGGATTGGGATCTTCAGTGGAAGGCTGTCGCCTTTCACATACCACGTGAATTTCGGGGGAGGCGTCAACAGGGCTGAAGCGAACCCTTTCGCCATCTGGGGAGTGATCGTGGAGCTTCCCGTCCTCTCAAACTTCAGGCTGGTGGGGGAGGTCAACGGGGAGAGCGTTAAAGGGGAGCTTGCCAACAACTCAGGCCTGCTCGGCTTCATCTGGCAGCCGCCATCGTCAAAAGTCCTCATTGATCTCGGGATCAGGAAGGGGATCAGCAGTGGGGCTCCTGACTGGCGGTTCACGATGGGGGTGACCTTCAGCTTCCCCCTCCCACCTTCCACCAGGAACTGACGTGTGAGTTGGAGGAAAGCGGTGAAACGGATCCTTCTCGGATGCCTTTTCCTGATCCTCGTGGTGGGGCTCTTCAGTTGTGGCCGGAGAGGAGCCCAGGAGGTCGTGGTCTACACCTCCGAGGATCAGGTCTTTTCAGAACCGATCCTGAAGGCCTTCGAGAAGCAAACGGGAATCAGGGTGAAGGCCGTCTACGACACCGAGGAGACCAAAAGCACCGGTGTTGTCAATCGCCTGATCGCTGAAAAGAACAGCCCCCAGGCGGATGTCTTCTGGAGCAACGACCCGGTCCGGCCCATCGTTCTCCAAAAGCTGGGGATCCTGACCCCCTATCGGTCACCGAACCGGGAGAGGATCCCTAAGCGGTACCGGGATGAAGAGGGCTACTGGACCGGTTTCGCCGCCCGAGCCCGGGTAATCATTTATAACACCAACCTAGTCCAGCCCCAAGAGGCCCCACGCTCCATCCTGGAGCTCACCTCCCCACGATGGAAGGGAAAGACTGCCTTTGCCAATCCACTCTTCGGAACCTCGACCCTCCATGCGGCTGCCCTCTTCGAGGTCTGGGGAGAGGAACGGGCGAAGGCGTTCTTCAGTGAGATGAAGCAAAACGGCGTCAGGATCGCCACCAGTAACGGGGAGGTGCGGGACCTGGTCGCCGCCGGAGAGGTCGCCTGGGGCTTCGCCGACACGGACGATGCCCATGTTGCCTTGACAGAGAAGAAACCAGTAGGGGTGGTCTACCCGGATCAGGATGGCCTTGGAACGCTCATCATGCCCAACATGGTGGCGATGATTAAGGGAGGTCCGCATCCCGAGAACGCCAGGAAGTTGATCGACTACCTGCTCTCGGCGGAGGTGGAGGAGAAGCTCGCCTTTTCCCCCGCCGCCCAGATGCCCCTCGGTCCGGGCGTGAAGACGCCCGAGAACGTCCCGGCGATCGGATCCCTGAAGGGCATGGACGTGGACTACGTGAAGGTGGCGGAGATTATGGAGAAGATCCAACCCTTCTTGAGCACGTGGGTCGGCTATCGATGAATCTGAGGGGCCTCGCCATTCAATCCCGATCGGTCTCGCTGACGGCTGGCCTGTTCACCTTCCTCATGATCGGCGTGGCACCGGTTACCTGGATGGTGGCGAGCACGGTGGCCAGCACAGGGCCCTCGAACCTCCTCTCCCTCATCTTGACCGGCCGGCAGTGGCACCTCCTGGGAAATACCATCCTCCTTGGGTTGCTTGTTGTACTTTTTACCACCCTGGTGGGCACGCCCCTGGGGATCCTCCTGGCCAGGACTGATATCCCGTTCAAAGGCCGTCTCTACCCTATCCTCATGGTTCCCCTCTTCCTCCCCCCCTATCTCCTCGCCCTCGCCTGGTTCTACCTGTTGGGGAAGAAGGGGCTTTTGGCCTCCCTCCTCGGCCCAGGCTTCGGGGAGTTCAGTTCCTCCTTCCTCTTCAGCCTCCCGGGCGCCGTCTTCGTCCTCACCTTGACCTCCTATCCGGTGACGATGATCCTGGTCCACACGTTCGTCAAGGCCATCACCCCGTCTTTCGAGGAGACCGCGCGGCTCCTCATGCCCTGGAGTAAGGTACTGGCCAGGATCGATCTCCCGTTGATCGCTCCGGGGATCTTCCTGGGAGCCCTCTTTACCTTCATCCTGACCATCTCCGAGCTGGGGGTCCCGTTGTTCCTCCGCTACGATGTCTTCACGGTGCAGGTCTTCACCCAGTTTGCCGCCTTCTACGATTACCGAGCTGCTGTCCTCTTCTCCATTCCCCTCCTCCTGTTGATTGCTGCTCTGCTGCTGATCGAGCGCTACAGCCTTCGAGACCGGTTCTTCGCCGTCGTAGGGCGAAGGGTCCGACGGGAAGCGATCGTCCCCTTAGGACGCCTCCGCCTCCCCATAACCGGCCTTGTTCTCACATTCGCGAGCCTGGCGGTCCTCCTCCCTCTTGCCGCCTTTTTCATCACCTCCCGTTCCCTCTTCACCTATCTCGAAGCGATGAAGGGTTCCGGCCGGAGCATCGCGAACAGTCTCCTCGACGCCAGCCTCGGGGCGACGGCGATCACCATCCTGGGCTTTTTCCTCGCGTACCTTATCGAGCGGTCTGGGAGGACGCGTTGCCACGGCGTTGACTCTCTCTTGATCCTCCTCTTCGCCCTGCCCGGGACGGTCCTGGGGGTGGGCCTGATCCTTCTCTGGAATCGGGCGGCGACCGCCTTTATCTACAGGAGCATGCTAGTCATCTTGCTCGGCAACATCGCCAAGTACACCGCCCTGGCCTCCCGGATCCAGGGTATTGCCCTCCGACAGGTCCCAAAGAGTTACGAGGAGGCATCCCGACTGGCCCAGGTGCCGTGGTGGACCGAGGTCCTCTGCATCCATGTCCCGACCTTGGAGAAGGCGCTCCTGGCCTCATGGCTGATCGCCTTCATCTTCTGCCTCCGCGACCTGGATACGACCATGACCGTCTACCCCCCTGGCGGTGAAACGCTGCCGGTCAGGATCTACACGTTGATGGCCAACAGTCCCGAGCCTGGGGTGGCGGCCCTCTCCTTGATCCTCGTGCTGATCACCCTCGCAGCCCTTATGCTAATGGTTTCCCTCTTCAAAGGAGGGTCCTTGGAGGTGCATAATGGCGATCATTGAAGTCCAAGGCGTCTTCTTCTCGTACGGGGCCAGAGCGGTCCTGGAGGACATCTCCCTCCAGGTGGAGCAGGGGAAGATCACCGTCCTCCTCGGCCCCTCCGGCTGCGGTAAGAGCACCCTGCTCCGTCTGATCGCCGGCTTTGAGGCCCCGAGGAAAGGGGTCATCACCATCGGGGGGCAGGTGGTGAGCCGGGATGGGCGGATTGTCGTCCCGCCGGAGCGGCGGGGGATCGGGATGGTGTTCCAGGATCTCGCCCTCTGGCCCCACATGACGGTGATGAAGACCCTCGACTTCGTCCTTCGAGCGGTTGGTTGCCCGCCCGACGAACATGTGAAGAGGATCGAAGGGATGCTCGCCAAGGCCTCCCTCCAATCGGTCGCCAGGGCCTTTCCTTCCCAACTCTCAGGAGGCCAGCAACAACTCCTGGCCTTGGCTAGGGTCGTAATCACCCGCCCCAGGGTGATCCTCATGGACGAACCCCTTTCCAGCCTGGACGTCTTCCTCCGGGAGCAGTTCATCGAAACCCTCCTCCGTTTGGTGAAGGATGACCACCTGTCCCTCCTCTACGTCACCCACGATCAAGGGGAGGCCTTCACGCTGGCCGATCAGGTCGTGGTCATGAACCGAGGCCGGATCGAACAGATCGGGACCCCTGAGGAGGTTTACCACAGCCCCGCTACGGAGTTCGTGCAAGGCTTCATCGGGGTCACGAATGTCCTTGAAGGGATCGTCGTGGCCAATGGACTGGTGAAGACACCGTACGGGATGATCCACTGCAAGACCGCGGGTTTGAAGATCGGTGAGGAGGTGAGGCTGTTCGTCAGGGCCGAAGATCTTCAAATAGACCAGGGGGAGGACGGTGAGATCGTCGGAATTGTGGAGCGGAAGGTCTATACAGGAGGGGGGATCCTGTACTATTATATTGATGTCAAAGACAGGTTCCTCAAAGTCCGATCCCTGGACGAGGTTCAGGAAGGAAGACAGGTTACGCTCAAACTGATCAGACATCCAAGATGCGTTCGATCTGAGCGGCATTCAGGGAGGGCCTAATGGTGACGAACCTCCAGGAGAGGGTCAAGAACCTCCCCGATGCCCCGGGGGTCTACATCTTTAAGGACAGAAAGGGGAAGGCCCTTTACATCGGAAAGGCCCTCTCCCTGAAAAAGCGGGTTGCCTCGTACTTCACCGGCTCGGCCGAACACCCGTCCCGCATCCAACTCATGCTAGACCAGGCGACCGACCTGGAGTTCATCCTCACCAGGACCGAGCTGGAGGCGTTAATCCTGGAGTCGAACCTGATCAAGGCCCAGCAGCCCCGCTACAACATCCTCCTCAAGGATGACAAGCACTATCCTTTCTTAAAGCTGGACTTAAACGACCCCTGGCCCTGGCTCCAGGTGGTTCGGGGGATGAAGGAGGACGGTGCCCTCTACTTTGGCCCCTACGTCCCTGCCTCTGCCCTGTGGGAGCTTCTCGCCTTCCTGAACAAGACCTTCCCTTTAAGGAAGTGCCGGAAGGTGGAGGGGAACCACCTGTGCCTGGAATACCATTTGAAGCGGTGCTTGGGCCCCTGTGAAGGGCTGGTGAGCAGGGAAGACTATGACCGACTGGTCCAGAAGGTGAAGCTCATCCTGGAGGGGAAGGACAAGGAAGTCGCGAAGCTTCTGGAACGGGAGATGGAGGAGGCGTCGGAAGCCCTCGAGTTCGAGAAGGCGGCCAAGCTCCGGGACCAGCTCTTCGCCTTAAAGAGGGCGACGGAGCGTCAGATGGTCCTCTCCCCAGGGGGGGAGGATCTGGACACCTTCGCCCTGGCCCGGGAAGGGGGGGAGGTCCAGGTCCAGTTGTTTGTCATCCGAAGGGGGCGGTTGATCGGGAGGGAGGCCTTCGCCTTTGAGACCCAGGAGGAGCCAGGGATCACGCTGGCCTCCCTCTTGAAGCAATTCTACGTGAGACGCCGGGAGATCCCCTCGGAGATCCTTGTCTCCCATCTTCCGGAGGAAAAGGCCCTGATCGAGGAGTGGCTCTCTTCGAAAACCGGGAGAAAGGTCTCGATCCTGGTCCCCAAACGGGGGCGGAAGGCTGGGATCCTTAAGATCGCCCTGAAGAACGCCGAGGAGGCCCTCTCGTTGAGCCTCCGCTCCCTTGAGGGGAGAAGGAAAGCCCTGGAGGAGCTTCAGGCTGTCCTGAAACTCCCTGCCCCTCCGGGGAGGATCGAGGCCTACGACATCTCGAATCTCTCCGGCCTCTTCGCCACAGGCTCCATGGTCGTCATGGAAGAAGGGAGGCCGAAGAAGGCGGACTACAAGAAGTTCAGGATCAAGGCCGTCCAAGGGATCGACGATTATGCGATGATGGAGGAGGTGCTGAGGCGGCGCTTCGCCAAGGTCGAGACCCTTCCCCTCCCCGACCTGATGCTGATTGACGGCGGGAGGGGCCACCTGAAGGTGGCTTTGAAGGTCGCCAAGGAACTCGGCTTCCAGCGGCTTCCCATCATCAGCCTGGCGAAGGAGGAGGAGCTGATCTTCCACCCCGACCTTCCTGAGCCGATCCGCCTTCCCGGGGGCTCCCGGGCCCGACTCCTTCTGCAGCAGATCCGGGACGAGGCCCACCGCTTTGCCATCACCTACCATCGGAAGCTTCGGGGGAGAGCAGGCCTCCAGTCCCTTTTGGACGAGATCCCGGGGATCGGGGCCAAACGGAAGAGGCTGTTGCTTCAGCGGTTCGGGAGCTTGAAACACCTGAGGGATGCCAGTGTCGAGGAGCTTCGGGAGGCCGCCGGCCTCCCCCTCCCCCTGGCCCAATCGCTTCAAAGTTTCCTTGTGGCCCTGGAATAGTAAGGAGGAAAGATGGGAAGCTCTTACACGGTCTTCAAGACGAGATGGGGGTGGATGGGGGTGAGCTACACGGAGAAGGGTCTTCTCGCGCTGACCCTCCCGAAGGAGAGCGTGGAGGAAGCGGTTCGATCCCTGGAACAAGAGAGCAAAGGGCCTCTTAAGCCTGGGAATGGACCTCGAAAGAGGCTCCAAAAGAAGTTTGAAACCTATTTCTCCGGGAAGCCGGTGACCTTTGACGAGCCGCTGGACCTGGAACGCGCCACCCCTTTCCAGCGGGAGGTCTGGAAGGCCCTTCAGGCCATTCCTTGGGGCCGGCTCCGCTCCTATAAGGAGATTGCCGAGGCCATCGGACGACCCACAGCCCCGCGGGCGGTCGGCCAGGCTGTCGGAAGCAACCCCCTTCCCATCATCATCCCCTGCCACCGGGTCATTGCCCATGACGGCTCCCTGGGTGGGTACGCTGCCGGCCTTGGCTGGAAGAAAAAGCTCCTCGCCCTCGAAAGAGGCTCCCTACCCGGGAGTCTCCTCAGGAAGGGGGAGGGTTAAAGGGCCCTCTTGACAGCCCTTGAAGGGCTATGGTAGGAGAGAGGCCAATTCCCATCCCTCTCTGGAGGTGACGATGGACTACATGAGGCTGGCCGAGAAGGCCCTGGCAGGGGAGCTGTTGACACGAGAGGAGATGCGCTCCGTCCTCCGGGCCCCCGATGACGAGCTCCTCCCGCTGCTCCAGGCCGCCTTCCTGGTCAGAAAGCACCACTTCGGACGGAAGGTCCGTCTCCATGTCCTGATGAACGCCAAAAGCGGCCTCTGCCCTGAGGACTGTGCCTACTGCTCCCAGTCCTCCATCTCCACGGCCCGGATCGAGCGGTACCCCCTTCTTCCCTCAGGGCGGCTCGTCGAGGGGGCTGTAAGGGCCAGGGAGGCCGGGGCCTTCCGGTACTGCCTGGTGACGAGCGGCCGGGGCCCGACGGACCGGGAGGTGGAGGAGATGGCCGAGGTCGTCCGGGTGATCCGGAGGACCGTTCCGATTGACATCTGCTGTTCCTTAGGGCTCTTGAGTGAGCAGAAAGCGAGGATGCTGAGGGAGGCGGGGGTCGAGCGGATCAACCACAACCTGAATACCAGCCGAAGGTTCTACCCGAAGATCTGCAGCACCCATACCTACGACGATCGGGTGAACACCATCAGGAACGTGAAGCGGGCGGGGCTCTCGGTCTGCTGCGGGGGGATCATCGGGATGGGGGAGGAGGACCAGGACCTCATCGCCCTGGGCCTGGCCTTGCGGGAGCTTGACGTGGACTCGATCCCCGTCAACTTCCTCCACCCGATCCCCGGGACCCCTCTGGCCGGGTCGAACCATCTGACGCCCCAACGGTGCCTGAAGGCCCTCTGCCTCTTTCGGTTCTTGCACCCGACCAAAGAACTCAAGGTAGCCGGGGGGAGGGAGCTGAACCTGAAGTCCCTCCAGGCCCTCTCGCTGTACCCGGCCAACTCCCTCTTCGTGGGAGGCTACTTGACGACCCCCGGGCAGAAGGCCGACGAGGTCCACCGGATGATCGAGGACCTGGGGTTCGAGGTGGAGGAGGCCAAACGATGAAGTTCCTCCAGGAGGAGCTGGAGCGGTTGCAGCAGGAAGGAACCTACCGGCGGCTCCGCTGTATCGAGGGGGAGCAGGGGCCGAAGATGACGGTGGACGGCCGGAGGGTCGTCATCCTCTGCTCCTCTAACTACCTGGGCTTGGCCTCCCACCCCAGGCTGAAAGCGGCGGCCATCCAGGCGGTTGAACGCTACGGCACGAGCGCCTCCGCCGCCCGGTTGATCTCGGGGAACGTCGAGCTGTACCACCGCCTCGAAGAGGCCCTGGCTGCCTTCAAGGAGCGGGAGGCCGCCCTGGTCTATACGAGTGGGTACATGGCGAATCTTGGGGTCATTGCCTCCTTGGTCGGGGAGGGGGATGCCATCTTGAGCGATGCCCTGAACCATGCGAGCATCGTGGACGGCTGCCGGCTCTCGAAGGCCGATGTCCGGATCTTCCCCCACAACGATGTCAAGGCCCTGGAGGAGCTCCTCCGGGCCTCAGGCCGGTACCGGAGGCGGCTCATCGTCGTGGACGGCCTCTACAGCATGGACGGCGATCTTGCCCCCCTTCCCGAGATCGTGGCCTTGGCCAGACGATACAAGGCCATCACCATGGTGGACGACTCCCACGCCACAGGAGTGTTAGGGAAAGGGGGGAGGGGAACCGCCGAGCACTTCGGCCTGGAAGGGGCCATTGATATCGAGATGGGGACCTTAGGCAAGGCCCTGGGAGGCTTCGGAGCCTACATCGTGGGGGACCGGGCCTTAAAAGAGTTCCTCATCAACCGCTCCCGGAGTTTCATCTTCACCTGTGCCCTCCCTCCTCCTGTCCTGGCCACGGCCTTGGCCGCCTTGGAGGTCTTGAGGGAGGAGCCGGAGATCCGGGAGCGGCTCTGGGAGAATGTCCGGTACTTCCGAAGGGGGTTAGAAGAGCTGGGCTTCGACTTCCTCGGCAGCCAAACCCACATCTTCCCCATCATGACCTACGAGAACCATCTCACGATGGCCATGACCGACCGGCTCTTGGAGCTTGGGGTCTTCGCCCAGGGGATCAGGCCGCCTACCGTCCCCAGAGGGTGCTGCCGGATCCGGGTAACGATCCTCGCCTCCCACACCAAGGAAGACTTAGACCACGCCCTCTCGGCCTTTGAGAAGGCGGGACGGGAGTTCAGGGTGATCGCCTAGCCAAGAGACCATGGCGTGGAAAAAGGAGCTTCAGGAGAAGGACAAGCGCTACGTCTGGCATCCCTTCACCCCGATGGGGGACTGGCTGCAACAGGAGCCCCTGATCATCGAGCGGGGGGAAGGGAACTTTCTCATTGATGTCGAGGGCCGACGGTACCTGGATGGGGTCTCCTCCCTCTGGTGCAACGTCCACGGCCACAGGAAGCGAGAGATTGATCAGGCCATTCAAGAGCAGCTTGAGAAGATCGCTCACTCGACCCTCTTAGGCTTGGCCAACGTCCCCTCCATCCTCTTGGCCGAGAAGCTCGTCCAGATCGCCCCGAAGGGCCTCGTCAAGGTCTTCTACTCCGATAATGGGGCGACGGCCGTGGAAGTCGCCCTGAAGATGGCCTTCCAGTACTGGCAGCAGAAGGGGGGGCGCTATCGCCGGAAGACGAAGTTCGCCTTCCTGACGAACGCCTACCACGGCGACACGTTGGGGGCGGTGAGCGTGGGCGGGATTGACCTCTTCCACAAGCTCTACAGGCCCCTCCTCTTCGAGGCCTTTCAAGTGATGGCCCCCTACTGCTACCGCTGCCCTTTAACCTTGACGTACCCGGATTGTGGGGTCGAGTGTATCGGGGAGCTCCGGCAGACGATCCGGGAGCACCATGAGGAGCTGGCCGCCTTCATTGCCGAACCGATGATCCAGGGGGCAGCCGGGATGATCGTCTTCCCGGAGGGGTTCTTGCGGGAGGCCTGGGAGCTCTGCAAGGCCCATGAGGTCCTCTTCATCGCCGATGAGGTGGCGACGGGGTTTGGAAGAACGGGGAGGATGTTTGCCTGCGAGCATGAAGGGATCACGCCGGATCTGATGGCCGTGGCGAAAGGTCTAAGCGGCGGCTACCTCCCTTTAGCCGCCACCTTGACCACCCAGGAGATCTTCGACGGCTTCCTCGGGCGGTATGAGGAGCTGAAGACCTTCTTCCACGGCCACACCTTCACGGGGAACCCGCTGGCCTGCGCCGCCGCGTTGGCCAACCTGGAGCTCTTCGAGAAGGAACGACTCCTGGAGAAGCTCCCGCCGAAGATCGCCCGTCTCCAAAAAGGGTTGGAGCGGTTCAAGGCCCTCCCCCATGTCGGGGATGTCCGGCAGCTCGGCCTCATGGTGGGGATTGAGCTTGTCCAGGAGAAGGCGACGAAGCAACCCTATCCTCTGGAGAAGCGGATCGGTTACCAGGTGACCCTCGAGGCGAGGAAAAGAGGGGTCATCATCAGGCCCTTAGGGGATGTCATCGTCCTCATGCCCCCCCTCTCCATCACCGATGGCGAACTGGACTTCCTCCTGGACGTCGTCTACGCCTCCATCTGGGCTGTGACCACCCTTCCAAAGGTTGAAGGGGCTGGAGTCGGGTCGGCCTGAAAGGAATGGGAAAGGGGCTCTTCATCACGGGGACAGATACGGGGGTCGGCAAGACCTTCGTGGGAGGGCTGCTCGCCTCCCTCCTCCGTCGGAGGGGGGTCAATGTGGGGGTGATGAAGCCCGTTGAAACCGGTTGCCCCCGGCGGGATGGCCTCCTGTTGCCCCAGGATGCCCTCTTCCTCAAGGAGAAGACCCAGAGCCAGGATCCCCTGGAGGAGATTGTCCCGTATGCCTTTGAACTCCCTGCCGCCCCTGCGGTGGCCGCTGCCAGGGAAGGCATCACCATTGACCTTCGGAGGATCTGCGACACCTATGCCGCCCTCGCCAGACGGCATGACCTTACCCTGGTAGAAGGGGCCGGCGGCCTCCTCGTCCCCTTGACAGGAGAGGCCGATAACGCCTCCCTCATCTTGACCCTCGGCATCCCGGCCCTCATCGTCACCCGGGCGAACCTCGGGACGATCAACCACACCCTCCTGACCGTCCGCTGGGCCCTCCATCTCGGGATCGGGGTCTTGGGCGTCCTCATCAACCACCCGTCCGGGCCGATCAGCGACGCCGAACAGGCAAACCTGGAGGCCCTCCTTGTCCGCCTCCCCGTTCCCCTCTTGGGCATCGTCCCTCACGTCCCTCGCGATGGAGAAGAAGCCCTCCCTTCCCTGGAGGGGGCCCTCGATCTCTCGAGGATCTCCAAGCTCCTCGCCTCGTAACCGGAGGTGGGAGGCGGTCCTAGAGGGGACGGCCGAGGGCAGCAGCCAAAACTTTAAGTTCCTCCATCAGTTGCTTGAACTTATCAGGTTTCAGGGACTGGGGCCCGTCGGAGAGGGCTTCCTCGGGCTTAGGGTGGACCTCGATCAGGAGACCGTCGGCCCCGCAGGCCACCCCTGCCTTGGCCATCGGCGCTACGTACTCCCAGTGGCCGGTCCCGTGGCTTGGGTCCACGAGGACCGGAAGATGCGTCAGCTTGTTCAGGACGGGGACAGCGTTTAAGTCCAGGGTGAAGCGGGTGGAGGTCTCGAAGGTCCGGATCCCCCGCTCGCAGAGGATGACCTCGTAGTTCCCCTGGGAGAGGATGTACTCGGCGGCCATCAGGTACTCCTGAATGGTCGTGGCGAACCCCCGCTTCAGGAGGACCGGCTTCCTCACCTCCCCGACAGCCTTCAAGAGGGCAAAGTTCTGAACGTTCCGGGCCCCGATCTGGAGGATATCGGCGTACTCGGCGACCAGGGGGACATCCTTTGGATTGACCACCTCGGTTACCACCTTCAGGCCTGTCACCTCCCGGGCCCATGCCAGGAGTTTGAGCCCCTCCTCCTCCATCCCTTGGAAGGAGTAGGGGGAGGTTCGGGGTTTGAAGGCCCCACCCCGGAGGATCCTGGCCCCGGCCTCCTTAACGGCTTGGGCCGTCTCCAAGAGTTGGGCCTCCCCCTCCACCGAGCAGGGGCCGGCCATGACCACCAGCCGGTCCGCCCCGATCTCGACATCCCCTACTTTGATCACTGTCTTGTGAGGTTTCACCTCCCGGCTGGCCAGCTTGAAAGGGTGGAGGATCCGGACGACCCTCTCCACCCCGGGGAGGGCCTCTAACGTCTGGAGCCGGGCCTTCCCCCGCTCATCCCCGACGGCTCCGATGACCGTCCGCTGCACCCCCCGGATGATGTGGGGCTGGTAGCCAAGCTCCTCCACCTTGCTGATAACCTCTTCCACCTCTTTCTCCGTTGCTCCTGACTGCATCACAATGATCATCGCTCCCTCCTAAAAAGCTTAAGGCCACGGTCGCTTTCACCGTGGCCTCAAAAAAAGCCACGGGGCATCCGCTGTCTGCCCCGTGCTCGCGTGACCGGGTCTTTTACCGATCCTTACAAGGCGCGAGCCCGGAGGCAGACGCCCCTAAACCAAAAATAGGACCCAAACGATCCTGCCAAGGGCTTCTTCTCCGGGCTCATCGCTTCCTCATCCAAGAGAACACTGGTGAGTAGGTTTATACCAGGCTCTCCCCGGCGTGTCAAGGAAAATCTGGAACGATCACCCTTGACATCCTTCCTCCGATGGTGCTATTGTATACCTGCTTTTTGGATGAGGCTCTTTTGGTGAAAGCCTCAAGAGGTTCCATCATACTGCTGGATCAAACGCCCAATCGCCTACGCGGTACGTCACGCCTCCTTCCCGGTCTCTGCCGGTCCCTCTTCCCCGCCTGGACCCGGCGACCAGGTCTTGCCAAGGGAGACCCGGGGCAGGTTTCGCACGGGCCCTGTCTTTCGATCCCCAAAGGGATTTGGCCGAAGGGCCAGGGGACTTTTCGCTTTAGCGTGATCATCGCCCTTGGCCTCTTCGCTCTTAGCCTTGAAGCCTCGGCTCAGGACAAAAAGCCCCCCCAGGATGCCCTGACCCGGGCCGAAGCCCACTACGAGCTGGGTCTTGTCTACCACGAACAGATGTTTGAGTTTCTGGATCGGGCCATCGCCGAGTACGAAAAGGCCATCCAACTGAACCCCAGCTTTGCCGATGCCCATTTCCATCTCGCCCTGGCCTATCATACGAAGGCGAAGCTGGGGACCGAGGAGAAGGCCCTTTACCAGAAGGCCTTAAAGCAGTACCGGTTGTTCCTCAAGTTCAGCCCCAACAGCCAGTTGGCCGAGCAGGCCAGGCAGAATATCAAGGTTTTGGAAAAGAAGCTGAAAGAGTAGCCGGGTGATGGTGAAAAAACCTCTTTTTGTAAGCCTCTTCCTGGCCGGAGCGATGATCTTCCCTCCGGCATTGGGGATGGCCCAGGTCATCATCAGTGAATCCCAGGAGGTTTCCCTCGGTCAACAGGCCAATGAGGAGATCCTGAAGCGGTTTGGCCGCTACGAGGATCCAAGACTGGAGGCCTATGTCGCCTCCGTCGGTCAGCGTCTGGTCCAGTCCATGGAGGAATCCCGGGGGTTTCGGTACACGTTCACCATCCTGGATAGTCCCGAGGTAAACGCTATGGCCCTCCCAGGGGGGTATGTCTATATCACCAGGGGGATGCTGGCGGAGCTGAACAGCGAGGCCCAACTGGCCGGGGTCCTGGGTCACGAACTCGGGCATGTCACCGCCCGTCACGCCGCCAAACAACTGACCCGGGCCCTAGGGTACCAGCTCCTGACCTTGGGAATGATCGTTGCCAGTCCGGGAGGGCGGGAGCATACGGCCGAGTGGGGTCTCCTGATGAGCCAGATCTTCCAGATGCTTCTCTTAGGCTACAGCCGGGACTTCGAGCTGGAGGCGGACACCTTGGGTCTCCGGTACATGACGAAGGCCGGGTACGACCCCAGGCAGATGGTCTCGTTCCTCAGGCAGATGAAGATGAAGGAGCGCCTCCGGGGGTTAGGCTACCATGGTTTTTCGACCCACCCGGAGTTCTCCGAGCGGATCGTCAAGGCCCAGACGCTGGCCGACCTCCTGACGGCGGAGGGGAGGGAAGGGAAGGTGGAGACCGACACCTATAAGGCCCATCTGGACGGCCTGCGCTACGGGGAGAAAGGGGAATACAAGCGCTTGAAGATCTACACAGCCCGAGGAGGGGAGAGCCTCCCCCAGGTCGCCCGGGAACTCTTAAAGGACCAGAACAAAGCCTGGGATCTCGCCCTGTTAAACGGCCTCAAGGAGGATGCCATTCTCAAGGCTGGGGAAAAGGTCAAGGTGATCCTCGATTAGCCCAGATTCATGAGCTTTTGAAGGAACTTCCACGGTTTTCGACGAATTCTTGGAAAAAAACTTGACAGGGGGTGGAAAATCTGCTAATTTGCCCTCGATTGTTCAAGGCCCTTTTCCATAGCCTGACAATTGGGAGCATCGCTGTGAACATGGTGTAGGAACGAATTCTTAAAAATTATATGTGTGGAAAGGGGCCCTCGGGAGAACGGTCACCTGAGGGCCGTTTCGTTTGAGGAGGGCTGAGGGAAAGATGGGCCGGGCGGTCACGCCCCTTAAGTAAGTAAGAAGGAGGCTAAGCAAGGCCAAAAAACCGGTGAGTGTCGGTGGGTGTTGATGAGGGAGGAACGCTGATGGGAGGGAAGATCTACTTGATCTCTGAGCATGCGTTGAGGCTCCTCACCCATACCCGAAGAAGGTACCTCTTCGGGATGGGGATCCTGATCATCGCCTTGACCCTCTTGGGTGGATATACCCTGAAGCTTCAACGGGATCTGGCTTTGGAGCGGGCGGCCCAAGCTTCGGCCTATGATCCCCTTTACGATGAGATGATGAAAGAATTTGACGCCACCAAGGATGATCCTCACCTTCGACGGTACCTCATCGCCAAGATCATCAGCCTGGCCAAGGAATACGACGTTGATCCTGACCTGCTCTTTGCCGTGATCGCCGTCGAGTCGGAGTTCAACACCGTCGCCAGATCCCACAGGAACGCCAGGGGGCTTGGTCAGGTCATGTTCGCTACGGCGAGACAGATCAATCCAAAGCTGGTGGAAACGCCTGACGATCTCTACGATGTCCACGTCAACTTAAGCTCGGCCTTGAAGTATCTGAAGGCCAACTTGAAAGATGGCAAAAAAGGGCTTCGCACCGCCCTCATGGTCTACTACTATGGGGAGGTGGCCAAGCAGAAGGGTTTCCGGGATCGAGACAACTATGTCCCGAAGGTCCTGACCTACTACTCCCTCCTGAAATCCCAGCGGTTTGGGGTCAGGGAGCAGGCCATGCAAGGGGTGGATTTCACGCCGCAAGGCTAGGGGGGCTGATGCGGGGGGAGGAGGTCCGGCGGATGTTTGCCGCCATTGCCCCACGCTACGACTTTCTGAACCGGCTCTTAAGCCTGGGAAGGGATCGAGTGTGGCGGCGGGTGGCCGTCGCCGAGGCTCACCTCCCCCCAAACGGATGGGCCCTGGATGTCTGCTGCGGGACAGCCGACGTGGCTTTGGAGCTGGCCCGCCAATGCCCGGATGCCAGGATCGCCGGGGTTGATTTCTGCCAGGAGATGCTCCTTTTGGGCCAGGAGAAGATCTGGAAGGCTGGTCTGGAAGGCAAGATCCAGCTCCTGGTCGCCTCCGCCGATGCCCTCCCTTTCCCCGAGAAAACGTTTGATGCGGCCCTGATCGCCTTTGGCATCCGGAACGTCGAGGGCCGGGAGGGGGCTCTCTTGGAGCTTCACCGGGTCTTGAAGGCCGGGGGGAGAGTGGTTCTCTTGGAGTTCAGCCTCCCTCAAGGGAAGGTCTTTGGAACCCTCTACCGGTTCTACTTTCACACCATCCTCCCCAAAGTCGGTCACCTCTTCTCCGGCCATCCCACGGCTTACGCCTACCTTCCTGCCTCCGTCCTGGAATTCCCTTCCCCGGAAGGGCTCGCCTTGCTTCTTTCGAACGCCGGTTTTCAGGAGGTTTCGTTTCGGCCCCTCACCGGGGGGGTCGTGTATCTCCATGTCGGGGTGAAATGAGCAGGGTCACGGCTACCCTGAAGAAGGCGGCCATCTTTTTGGAGTTCGTCAAGTTCTCCCACACCGTCTTCGCCCTCCCCTTCGCCTTCATGGGGATGATCCTGGCGGCCCGGGGCCTCCCCTCCGGGAGACAGGTCTTCTGGATCCTGATGGCCATGGTGGGGGCCCGAAGCGGGGCCATGGCCTTTAACCGGTTGGCCGACCGGAGGCTGGACGCCTTGAATCCCCGGACGAAAGACCGGGCGCTTCCCAGGGGCCTCCTCACCGTCAGGGAGGCGGTCTTATTTACCCTCGCGTCCTTCGGCCTGTTCATCTTCGCCGCTTACCGGTTAAACCCCCTCTCCTTGAAGCTTTCCCCTTTAGCTATCCTGATCGTGACCCTTTACTCCTACACCAAACGGTTCACTGCCCTGACCCACTTCTTTCTGGGACTGGCCCTGGCCTGTGCCCCCATCGGGGCCTGGATTGCCATCCAGGGGACGTTCGCCTTTCCTCCCTTTCTGCTGGGGCTGGCTGTTCTTTTCTGGGTGGCAGGCTTCGATATCCTCTACGCCCTAGCTGACGTGGAGTTCGATCGGACCGTTGGCCTCCACTCCATCCCAGCCCGCTTTGGCCCTGAAAAGGGGATCCTGGTCTCCCGCCTCCTCCATTTCCTGACCTTTCTCCTCCTCGCCCTTCTCCTTCCCCTGGCCGGGCTGGGCCCTCTGTATCTGATCGGTCTGGCGGTGGCAGGAGGTCTCCTCTTCTACGAGCACCTGCTCCTTGCCCGGTACGGGCTGGCCAGGCTGGATACCGCCTTCTTCACCGCCAACGGTCTCTTGAGCATTGCCCTCTTCGTCTTCACCTTCCTCGATCTGGTGCTTTAGGCCCGTCCCTCTTTGGCTCCACCCCCGGTCATGGCCTCCGGTTTTTTCCTTGCATTCAGAGGGTCTGACTTTTATACTTGGGTATCTTCCTCACTGCCCCTATGGTCCCCTAAGGGGGCAGCGCCTCTTGGACCATTCGAGGAACCGGAAAAGGAGGGGAGGCAATCATGGGCCTACCGGTGTTGGCTGTTATGTTCTTGTTGTGGATCGGGATCGGCTACCGGTTCTACAGCCGGTTCATTGCCCGCCAGTACCGCCTGGATGACAAGGCAGTGACCCCGGCTTCTGCGATGAACGATGGGGTGGACTATGTCCCCACCAACCCCTTTTACCTTTTGGGACAACACTTTAGCGCCATCGCCGCGGCCGGCCCCATCGCCGGCCCGATCCTGGCCGGCCAGATGTGGGGATGGTTCCCAAGCCTCCTCTGGATCGGCTTAGGGGTGGTCTTCATCGGGGCCGTCCACGACTTCTCCAGCCTGGTCGCCTCGGTACGGCACCGGGCCCGGTCCATTGCCGAGATCGTCCGGATCTATCTGGGGCACCGGGGGTGGGTCGCCCTGATGCTCTTTATCTGGCTGGCCCTGATCTACGTCATTGTGGCCTTCACGGACATCACAGCCAGCACCTTCGTCGGTAAAACGGAGGAGTTTGAAGGGGGGGCGTTCACCTTCAACCCGGGCGGGGCTGTGGCCGCCGCCAGCACGATGTACCTCCTCCTAGCCGTCGTGATGGGACTTATCCAAAAGCGGTTCGACCCGCCGCTCTGGCTCCAGACGATCATCTTCGTGCCGGCGACCTTGGGGGTTGTGGGGCTCGGGACACGGATCTCCACCCTCCTCATCCTGGATGTCAAAACGTGGGGGGTTTTGATCCTCCTGTACTGTTTCGTCGCCTCCCTCCTCCCGGTGTGGCTCCTCCTCCAACCCAGAGGCTATCTCGGCGGCTTTGTCCTCTACATGGCCCTGGTCGTTGGCTTGATCGGAATCTTCTTCGGCGGCTTTTCGATCCAGCAGGAGGCCTTCAAGACCTGGCGGGCCCCCGGGATGACCGGGGCCCTCTTCCCCTTCCTCTTTGTCACCATCGCCTGCGGCGCTGTCTCGGGCTTCCACGGTCTGGTCTGCTCGGGGACCACGTCGAAGCAGATTGCGAAGGAGCCCCACTGCCGGCCTGTAGGCTACGGCGCGATGCTGGGGGAAGGCTTTGTGGCCTTTATCTCCCTGGCCACCGTCATGATCGTCGCCCAGTCTGAGCTCAAAGGGCTCGCCCCAGGGAAGATCTATGGAGACGGGATCGGGCGATTCCTGGCCGTCCTCATCGGACAGGAACACCTCCGGTTTGCCATGACCTTCGGGGCCATGGCCTTCTCGACCTTCGTCTTCGACACGTTAGACGTCAGCACCCGCCTCGGCCGTTACATCGTTCAGGAGCTGTTTAACTGGTCGGGGAGGAAGGCGGCGGCCCTGGCCACCGCCATCACCATCGCCCCTCCCCTCTTCCTCATCGTGACGGCGGGCGAAGGGGCCTACAGGCTCTTCTGGACCCTTTTCGGGACGAGCAACCAGTTGCTGGCGGCCCTGACCCTCCTGGGGATCACCGTCTGGTTGAAAAAATCGGGCCGGCCCACCTGGTTCATCCTGCTCCCGATGCTCTTCGTCATGACCATGACGATTTGGTCCTTCCTCATTCAGGCCCGGGGGGCGTTCGAGGCGGTGTTCCGGGAGGGGCTGGCCTTTAACACGGTGCTCTTGAACGGGATCGTCAGCGTGGCCCTCCTCCTCCTGGCGGCCACCCTGATCGGGGAGGCGATCCAAAGCCTCACCCGCCCGACGGTGCCGGCCGCCGGGGCTCCTACGGCCTAACGGAGAGGTTATGGCAGGCTTTTCCCTGAAGGTCCGGGAAGGGCTCAAACGGTTCCTGAAGGCCTTTGACACCTACGCCCGAGAATTTTTCCAGGGGGGGAGCTGAATCGGCCGGGGGCCCTGGCTTCTGCCTCGGGAAGGCAGGGAAGGGGAAGCAGCGGAATCGCTTAGCGGACCTGGGCGCCGGAGGGGACATCCTTCTCCGGGATGAGGATCACGACGCCTCCCTTGTCGTCCTCGGCGGCCAAGAGCATCCCCTGGGACTCAATCCCCATGAGCTTCGTCGGCTTTAGGTTCGCCACCAGGACGATCTTCTTCCCCACCATCGCTTCAGGGGTGTAGTGCTGGAGGATCCCGGCCACGACGGTCCGTTCCTCCTGTCCCACCCTCACCGTGAGTTTCATGAGCTTCTTCGAGGCGGGGACCGCCTCGGCCATGACGACCTCGGCGATCCGAAGGTCAAGCCGCTGGAACTCTTCCAGGGTGACTGTGGGCTTGGCGGCCCCTTCAACTTTTACGTTTGCCTCCTCTCGGCCAGGAACCTCCTCCCCGGCCTCGAGAACCCTCGGGAAGAGGGGCTCCCCCTTCTTCACCTTTGTCCCGGGCTTCAGCCTCCCCCAGGCCTTCGCCTCCTCGAAGGTCGCCTCCTTGAGTTCCTCTGCCATCCCGAGCTGCTCCCCCATCTTCAAAGCCGCCTCGGGGAGGAGCGGCGAGAGGAAGACGGCGATGATCCGTAAGGTCTCCGCCGTATTGTAGAGGACGGTGGCCAGTTCCCCCCTCCGCTTCGGATCCTTGGCCAGCGTCCAGGGGGCCTTCTCGTCCAGATACCGGTTCACCGTCCCGATCAACTCCCAAAGGAGGGCGAGGGCCCGGTGGAAGCCGAAGGCCTCAATGGCGGCGGCTCCCTGGGTGACCGCCTCCAGGCTCTTGGCCTTGAGCCCGTCGTCTCCCCCCTCGGGGGTTGGGACCTTCCCGTCAAAGTAGCGCTCGAGCATCGTCAGGGTCCGGTGGAAGAGATTTCCCAGATCGTTGGCCAGATCGGCGTTCAACCGCCCGATCAGGGCCTCCTCGCTGAAGCTGGCATCCAGACCGAAGACCATCTCCCGGAGGAGGAAGTAGCGGAAGGCATCGAGGCCGTACCTGTCGGCCAGCACCAAGGGATCCACCACCTTCCCCACGCTCTTCGACATCTTCCCCTCCTCCAGCTTCCAGTAGCCGTGGACGTGGAGATGGCGGTAGGGTTCGAGGCCGGCAGCCTTCAGCATCGTTGGCCAGTAGATGGCATGGGGCTTCAGGATGTCCTTGGCGATCAGATGATTCGCCTCCGGCCAGAACTTCCGAAACAGCTCGCCGTCGGGGTAACCCAAAGCGCTGATGTAGTTGATCAGGGCGTCGAACCAGACGTAGGTCACGTATTCCTCATCGAAGGGGAGGGGGATGCCCCACGAGAGCCGGGCCTTCGGCCGGGAGATACAGAGGTCCTCCAAAGGCTCTTTCAAGAAGGCCAGGACCTCGTTCCGGTACGGCTCGGGGCGGATGAAGTCAGGGTGGGTCTCAATGTAGTTGACAAGCCAGTCCTGGTACCGGCTCATCCTAAAGAAGTAGTTCTTCTCGGAGATGTAGGTTGGCTCCTTCCGGTGGTCGGGGCACTTCCCGTCCACAAGTTCCCGGTCGGTGTAGAAGCGCTCGCAGCCGAAACAGTATTTCCCGCCGTACTCGCCAAAGTAGATGTCCCCCTTGTCGTAGATCGTTTGGAGAAAGCGGCGGACGGCCTGCTTGTGGGGCTCGCTGGTGGTGCGGATGAACTGGTTATAGGTAATCTTCAGCTTCTGCCAGGTCTCCCGGAAGATGGCGCTGATCCGATCGGCGTAGGCCTGGGGGCTCTCCCCTGCCGCCTCGGCCGCCTGGGCGATCTTGTTCCCGTGCTCGTCGGTCCCGGTCAGGAAGTAGACCTCGTCCCCCAGGAACCGTTTGAACCGGACTATGGTATCGGCCAGGATGGTCGTATAGGCATGACCAAGATGGGGGGTGGCGTTCACGTAGTAGATCGGTGTGGTAAGGTAAAAGATCCTGCCCATGTTCTCGCTTGTCCTCTCCTTTCCCAAACTTTACGGGGTCCCGCACCCGCTGGCGCATCCTCCTCCGCAGGACGGCGGCCCCTCCTCGCCCCAGCGCTTAAGGGCCCAATTCCGAAGCTCGGCCAGGAGATACTGCCGCTCCCCGCCCCCTTCCAACCGGACCAGAATGGCCTCCTTCAGCACCTCATGACCCCTGACCACTCCCGGACCCTCCGGCGTGTCCACCGGGCTTCCCAGCTTGGGGAGGCCCTTTTTCAACGCTTCGTAGATCCGGTACTCGTAGGCGAGGCAGCATTTTAGGCGGCCGCAGGCCCCGGAGAGGCGGTCCGGATCCAACGAGAAATCCTGCACCTTGGCCATCTTCATCGCGATGGACTGGAAGCCTTGGAGGAAGTGTTTGCAGCACAGCTCTCGGCCACAGGGCCCAACGCACCCCAACAGGCGGGCCTCGTCCCTGGGGCCGATTTGCCGAAGCTCGATCCGCATTTTGAGCTCCCGGGCCAGGTCCCTGACCAGCTCCCGAAAGTCCACCCGCCCCTCGGCGGTGAAGTAGAAGATGGCCTTGGAGCCATCCAGGCTGATCCGAACGGTGGAGAGCTTCATCGGTAAGCCCCGCTCTTTGATCCGCCGCCGGCAGAAGATGGCGGCCTGTTCCTCCCGTTCTCCCAGGGTCCTCCAGGCCTCCAGATCGCTGGGAAGGGCCCGACGGAGGAGGTTCCGGACAGGATGCTTCACCTCCTCCAGCGAAACCGGCTTGTAACTCCGTAAGACATGCCCCAGGGCCGTTCCCCACTCCGTCTCCACCACCACAGCTTCGCCCACCTTCGGTTCCAAGCCGTCTGCCCGGAAGTAATCGCTCCCGCCCCGCTCATCGAGATTGACCCTGACGAGATTAGGCATGGAAGACCCCTTCACGGTTTGGAGAAGTGACCTCGCGGATCCTGAACAGCATGACCTCCAGGGTGAGCCGGGCATTCCAGTTCCGCCCGATCCCGTCCCGGGCCTCTTGGATGGCCGCGTAGAGGGAGCGGAGTCCCTCTTCGGAAAGGGGAGCCGACCGGCGGTTGATCTCCTCGACATGATCCTCGTTCACCAGGAGGTCCCTTCGAGCGGTGAGTTTCCAGGCCACCAGATCCCTGGCGTAGCTCTGGAGGGAGCCCAGGGCCTCGTCTAAGGCCTCCTTGTCCCTGGCCAAGGTTTCGGCCAACTCCAGGATGGCCATGTCACCTTGTTGGACCGCGTGGAAGACCATCTCCACCACCCGGTCTCGGGTCTCCAGGAGGCCGTCGTCTTCCATCCGGAGGGCAAGGCCTAAGCTCCCCCCGGAGAGGCGGGCCAAGAGCCGGGCTTTCAGAGGGTCCACCCCCTTCTCCCGGGAAAGATAGGCGGCCAACGGCTCTGGAGGGATGGGAGGAAAACGGACCTCCTGACAACGGGAGATGATGGTCGGCAGGAGGGCCGAGGGGTTGGAGGTGACCAGGATCAGGAGGGTTTCCCCCGCCGGCTCCTCCAGGGTCTTCAGAAGGGCATTTTCCCCCTCTTCGGTCATCCGATCGACCTTCTCCAAGATGAAGACCTTCCGCCTCCCCTCA
Source organism: uncultured bacterium (assembly GCA_964535215.1). Classification (GTDB taxonomy): domain Bacteria; phylum Methylomirabilota; class Methylomirabilia; order Methylomirabilales; family JACQHM01; genus JACQHM01. The sequence goes on along the minus strand of CAZHST010000007.1, from coordinate 57,927 downwards.
TACGGCTTCATGGCCGCCTCGGTCAGGAGCTCCCGGACCTGATCCACCCCGATCTTTACCTTTCCGGCTTCGGGCTCAACCACCCGGACATCGGGATGGAGACCATGCTGGATCTTCCGACAGGGGGGACAGGTCCCACACGCATCCTGTTCCCTCTCCTCCCGGCAGTTGACGGCCTGGGCCAGGGCCAGAGCCGTCGTTTTCTTCCCTACCCCTTCGGGGCCAACAAAGAGGTAGGCCTGGGCAAGCCTCCCTGTCTGGAGGGCCCGCCGGAGGAGCGTGAGGGCCCGATCCTGGCCGATAATCCCCCTAAACGGCATCGTCTGAAATCCATTGATGGCTGATCGCTGATGGCTGAGCGCTTTCTAAAGAAACCTGTTGACACCCGATGCCAACCTTGCTATGAAGAAACCAACCCTTTTCCTGGTACAGGCCGTTCATGTCCCACGAAAAGTTGCTCTCCCAAGGTCTCCTGATCGCCTTTGAAGGCATTGACGGGGCCGGGAAAACCACCGCCGCCCTCCTGCTTTGCGAAAGGCTGAGAAGGGAGGGGTACGAGGCCATCTATCTCAAAGAACCCACCGATGGCCAGTGGGGGCGGAGGATCAAGGAGATCACCAAAGGACTTGTCCCCCGGCCCTCCCCGGAAGAGGAGCTTCACCTCTTTCTCCGGGACCGGATGGAGGATGTGGAGCAGAACATCCAGCCGGCGCTCAGGGAGCGAAAGATCGTGGTCATGGATCGTTATTACTTTTCAACCATGGCATACCAGGGAGCTCTCGGGCTCCCCGTTGGAGAGATCCAGAGGTTGAACGAAACGTTTGCTCCCAAACCTACCTTGGTGTTCCTCCTCCGCCTTGCCCCCCGGATCGCCCTCTCCCGGATCATCAACGGGAGAAAGGAGAAGATGACCATCTTTGAACGGGAAGACTACCTGACGGATGTCCAGAGGGTCTACGATGGTTTCCGAGAACCGTACATTCAACCGGTTGAAAGCATCTACGCCCTGGAAAGTGTCGGCCAGACCCTTGTGCAGGCTGCCCTGGACATCATCAAGCCCTTCCTCATCGAACCCTCCTAGGACCTTGAACCTTGCCCCTCTTCTTCCCTGGCCGTTTAGTGCCCCCCCGGCTCAGGGGGTGGCTTCCTCCGTTGCTCCAGGAGGTTCCTGGCCGCCCTGGACAGGGCCCCGGGGATGTTCCTGTTCTTGGCCAACCCCTCCAGCTCCTTGTCGGTGAGCGAGTTTAAGCCCAGCGAGAGGGAGACGCCGACAGGGGTCTTGGGGTTGTGGAGGAGGCTCAGCACGATCAGTTTGTTGGACCGGTAGCGACGGTCGTTGGCGATGTAGCGGAGGACCTTCTCGGAGACATCCCGCATCTGGGCGATGGCCAGGATCTCCGCCTCCGTGATCCTCGGGCTCGAGACCACCTCCAGTTGGACCATTTCGTTCTGGTCCTTGATCAGGATCATCCTGGCCTCTTTGTTCCCCTTCTTGGCCAGGGCGATCTTCTGCCCCGTCGTCAAGTCCTTGATGATCTGGAGCAGGCTCCTCTTCTCCGCCCTCCTGGCCAGCTCCGCCGAGAGGTCCCGCTTCCCCTCGGGGGAGAGGTTCGGGTTCTTCACGAGGACCTCCGCAGCCTCCCGAGACTGACGGATGACCGGGGCTTGGGCCAAAAGCTCCGCCAGCTTCGACGTCCTCCGGGCCAGGGCGACTAAGGCCGAACTGGGCGTTGAAGGGTTGGCGAGAAGGGCCTTGACCATCTCCTCCTCGTCGGCAAAGGCCATGGCAAGGGCCTCCAGATCCTGGGGGGAGGCCTGGGGGGTCCGGGCGAGGGCCAGGAGCTCCCCGTGACTGAGATGCTGAAGCCAAGGGGCGATCTCCCCGATCATCCGCTCCCTCCCGCGAGCTGGACCAGGGCCTTCACCACCTCTTCAAGCTCCCCTTCCTGGACGGTCCGAAGGTCCAGAAAGACCTGACCGTCCTTAATCCGGCCCATGATGGGGGGATCGTGCTGCCTCAAGCGGGCCTCGATCTCTTCCGGCGGCCAGGTCGAGGAGCGGAGGGCCACAAGCTTCGTGGGAAGTTCCTCCAGGGGGAGCGCCCCCCCGCCCACCTCCGAGAAGCCATCCTCCAGCGAAAGGGAGAGCCTTCCTCCGAGCCGCCCCTGGACCTGTTCCAGGAGCTTTTTCGCTTTGGCCTCAACCTGGGCTTTGCTTAAGGCCAGGGCGTGGAGGGTGGGAAGCCTCTGCCAGGCCCTCTCCTCATCCAGGTAAAGGCGGAGGGTGGCCTCGAGGGCAGCCACGGTGAGTTTATCCACCCGGATGGCCCGGGCCAGCGGATTCCGCCGAAGGTTCTCGATCAGCGTCTTTCTCCCGAGGAGGATCCCGGCCTGAGGCCCCCCCAGGAGCTTGTCGCCGCTAAAGGTCACGAGGTCGGCCCCAGCCTTAAGGCTCTCCGACACCACCGGTTCCTTCCGAAGCCCCACCGCTGAAAGGTCGAGGAGGGCGCCGCTCCCCAGATCCTCCATCACCGGGAGCTGATAGCGGCGTCCCAGCAGGGCGAGGTCGTTCAACGGGACATCGGCCGTGAAGCCCATGATCCTGAAGTTCGAGGTGTGGACCTTTAGGAGAAGAGCGGTCTTCTCGGTGATGGCCGCCTCATAGTCCTTTAGATGAGTCCGGTTCGTGGTCCCGACTTCTTTCAGGATCGCCCCTGACTTCCGCATGATGTCCGGGATCCGGAAGGAGTCGCCGATCTCGATCAACTCCCCTCTCGAGATGATGACCTCTCTTCCCTCGGCCAACGTGTTCAGGGCCAGAAGAACAGCGGCCGCGTTGTTGTTCACCACCAAGGCCGCCTCCGCCCCGGTGAGCTTCACGAGGAGCCGTTCCAGATGGGCCTGACGGGAGCCCCGACGGCCCCCCTCGAGATCGTATTCCAGGTTCGAATAGCTCAGGGCCACCTCCAGGAGCCGATGGGCCGCCTCTTCGGCCAGGAGGGCCCGCCCCAGGTTCGTGTGGAGGATGATGCCCGTGGCGTTGATGACCTTCCGAAGGTTCGGCCGGTGGTGCCGTTTGGCGAGGGTCTGAACCTCTTGAACGAGGGTGGAGAGCTCAGGGGCCTCTTCGGGAAGCTGGCCGGCACGGGCGAGCCGCCTCCTCTCTTCCAGAACCTCCCGGGCCGCCTCTAACACAGCCCACCTCGGGAGATGGGAGAGGAGGGTCTGGAGGGAGGGCTCCCGGAGAAGCTCATCCACCGAGGGGAGCTTCCGGAGGTAGTCTTGGATGACCTGAGGCTCGGAGGCCATGGGAAATCCTTTGTCTCCCATCGTCCAGAGGGGTATCAACAAGATAGCATATTCGAGCCGACATTTCCACCCCAATGCCGCAGGCGGGCATCCCGGCCAGGGGCGTCTCGAAGCCCTTGATACCCCAGTAGCGGAGGTGGGAACGCCGAGGAAAGGGGGATCGGTGGGGAAGGAGGGAACCGCCCAGGGGCAGCTCTCTACCGGGTGGGCGATGGCGATGGAACCAGGAGCAGGTGGAATCCACGGATGGTGGGGACGATGCGGCAGCCTGAAAGGACGATCAGCCAACCTGGAGGATTCTTCCAGCCGGATCAACCTGGGACCGGCCCGGTCATGAGGGGAACGAAGGCGTCCTCAGTCATTTGATGCTCTGGAGCTTGCCGTTGCTGAACCGCAGGGTGACCGCTTCCTTCCCCTCCCCGTAGATCCACTCTTCGATGACTCCCCAGCAGGCCTGCGTCGTCTTGCCCATCTTGGTCGGCTCGCCCAGGATCGCCTTCACCTCTTTGCTCGTCATCCCGATCGCGACCTTCTTTTCCGCGATGAGCTGACGGACCTTAGCCGGTTCCATACCTTTGGCCGTGGATCCCAGGTCGGCCATGGTCATGATCGAAGCGAAAAGTAGGCCGACGATGAGGGGCTTCTTCACCTGCTTTCCTCCTTATTCGGCGAGGTTCTCAGAGGAGACAGAAATAGGGAAAAATCACCCGCGCTCACCGGTTGGCCTTGAACGACCTCCTGGTCGCTTTCGGCCAGGGTGCCTGCTGGCCGATCCCACCTCTTCACAGCCGGTGCCCCGTGGAATCAGACCACCCCTTCCAGGGGTCACCATGCGTCAATGAAAAAGAGGTGATGCCTGAACAAACCGATGTCTCAAGCCTGGGGAAAGGCGATGATCACAGCATCAAGCCGTAAGACCCGATACTCCCCATCCTCGGTGTAGAAGTAGTGGCCCTCCACCCCTTCCTGTTCCTCCTCGAAGGCAACAATGGAGCCGAGCGGAGGCATGTCCCGGAAGGCATTGGCGCCTTCGTCGAAGCCATCACCCTTGGCGACCACAGTCCCATAGCGAATGGGGGAGCCGGCGGGGCAGTAAAGGCTGATCCCACTCGGGGGTTCTGCAAGAAGCTTCACCACGAGGTTGATCCCATAGACCTCAAATGGTAGCATCTTGTCCTCCCTTCAACGAAAGGTAGTATAGCATGAGTCTTCTTGCCAGACAAGGGACGAGTTGGTGAAGCTTCGCCTTTCTCGGCCTGAGGATCCAAAGCCCCCGCCTGATGTTCGGGCATTCCCTGATGCGGTGAGGGCAGAGACACAGGCGGCATTAATTTACTACGGTTCTGTCCTCTAATCAAGGGCTTTCTCAAAGGGGAATAAGGCTGACGGCTGACGGCCGATAGCTGAACGCTTGCCCCTCACTTTTCCCTTGCAGCGGTAGGTCACGATGCGTATCATGCATACCGGTAGTCCCCATCCAACCTTAAATGAGGAGGGCGAAATGGCCAAGATGATGACAAAGTCACAGACCGTGTCCCACCTGGCCCAGAAGACAGGTGTCACCAAGGCCACCGCCAACAGTTTTTTAGAGGAGCTGGCGAAACTGGCCGCCAGGGAGGCCAAGAATGGTTTCACCATCCCGGGGATCGGCAAGGTGGTTTTGGTCCAGCGAAAGGCGAGGATGGGGCGAAACCCCAGGACCGGTGAGCCCATCAAGATCCCGGCGAAAAGGGTAGTGCGCTTCAGGATCGCCAAGGCCTTCAAGGATTCCGTGCTGGGGGGCAAGAAGTAGGAAGGGAACCATCGGGGAGGTGGCACCAGGAGTGATCATCTCTCCGAAGTGCTTCCTCCCCGATCTTTTTCTCCTTCTCCTTTGCCTGGCGTTCAGCCAGTGGCGGTTTTTCCTTGCCCCCCACCCTTTTTTGCGTTCGATGCCTCCTGGGATGTCACACACCAGCTACGCCGAAGTCGCCATTCCCATCAAGGCCATCCGGCAGACCTTAACCTATGCCATCCCGCCCCCTCTGCAAGACCAGGCGGCGATCGGCAAACGGGCCCTTGTCCCGCTGGGGAAAAGGTTGGTGACCGGTTACATCGTTGCCCTCTTCGGGGAGGCTGACCTCCCCCAGGTGAAAGCGCTTCAAGAGATCCTTGACACCCAGCCGATCCTGGACGAGCACCTCCTTGGCTTAACCCGGTGGGTGGCCGACTACTACCTCTCCCCATTAGGCCTCGCCATCCGGGTGGCTCTCCCCCCCGGGATTGATACCTCGACCAAGCCGTTCCTGGTCTTGAAAGAGGCCCCCCTTCCCGAAAGGCTGAAGGAGCTTCCCCCCCTGGCCCGAGAACTCCTCACCCTCCTCCAGGAGGGAGGGCGTCTCCCTTTGAGCCATGTCAGGCGACGGTACAAGATGCCTGAAGTCGAAACCGTTCTCCGACGGCTTCAACGGGAGGGAATCCTCGCCGTCCAACCGTTCCTGGTCCCTCCCCGGGTAAAGCCCAGACGGGAGCGGTTCGTCGTCCCCCTCCACGGAAAGGAGAGGTTGATGGAAGCGGTCAGGGATCTGGAGCGAAGGGCCCCAGGTCAGGCGAAGCTCCTCCAGGAGCTTATCCGGGAAGGGGGACCGGTAAGGGCCGCCGAGGCCAAAGCGATTGCCGGATCTTCGGCCCTCCGGGGGCTGCTTGTGAAGGGCCTTGTGGCGATGGAGAACCGGGAGGTCATCAGGGACCCTTTCCAAGAGCCGACCCTGGTCACCCCAAACCCTCCGGCCCTCACCACCCATCAGGAAGAGGTCCTGAGGATCCTCCGGCAGGGGATGGATGCAGGAAGGTTCTTCCCGGCCCTCCTCTTCGGGATTACGGGATCGGGCAAGACGGAGGTGTACCTGAAGGTCATCGAAGAGGTCCTCCAGAGGGGAAGGCAGGCCCTGGTCCTCGTCCCTGAGATCGCCCTGACCCCCCTGGCCCTGGCCCGCTTCCGCGCCCGTTTCGGCGACAAGGTCGCCCCCCTCCACAGCGGCTTAAGTCCCGGGGAGCGGTTGGACCAGTGGATGCGCGTGAAGCGGGGGGAGGCCAGGGTGGTTGTCGGGACCCGCTCGGCCGTCTTCGCCCCTTTCCCCAGGCTGGGCATCATCGTTGTGGACGAGGAGCATGACCCTTCCTACAAGCAGGACGACGAGCCTCGGTATCATGCCAGGGATGTGGCGCTTGAACGGGCGAGGCGGCTCCAGATCCCCGTCCTCCTCGGCTCCGCCACCCCTTCTTTCGAGAGCTTCCATGCCGCAGAAACCGGGCGTTATCGGCTCTTGACCCTCCCCGAGCGGGTGGAGCGACGACGGCTGCCAACGGTCACGCTTCTCGACTTAAAAACGGAGCGGGCGGAGCGGGTGCCGATCCTTTCCCAGAGGCTCCTCCGCATGATCGAAGAGCGCCTGGAAAGGCGGGAGCAGGTCCTCCTCTTCCTGAACCGCCGGGGCTATGCGACCCTGATCCTCTGTCGGTCGTGTGGACAGGCCCTGAGATGCCCCCACTGCAGCGTCTCTTTAACCTACCATGCCCAGAGCCGGAGGCTCCGCTGCCACTACTGTGGCTTTGAACGGCGACCCCCCTCCACCTGCCCCAGGTGCGGCGGTTTGAAGCTCTCGGCCTTGGGCTTCGGGACCCAACAGGTCGAGGAGGCCGTGAAAACCCATCTCCCCGAGGCCAGGGTTGCCAGGATGGACCGGGATACCACCCAGGGGAAGGATGCCCACCGACGCCTCCTGAAGGCCCTGGAGCAGCTCGAGATTGACATCCTGGTCGGGACCCAGATGATCGGAAAGGGCCATGACTTCCCGAGGATCACCCTGGTCGGCGTGATCTCCGCCGACCTCTCCCTCCAGATCCCCGACTTTCGGGCGGCTGAGCGGACCTATGCCCTCTTGACCCAGGTCATCGGGAGGGCGGGGCGCGGGGAGCTTCCCGGTTTTGCCTTGATCCAAACCTACAACCCCGACCACTACTGCCTCCAGGCCGTGTGTCGTCAGGACTATGAGGCGCTGTATCGGAGGGAGCTTCCCCTCCGGGCGGAGCGTTCCCTCCCCCCCTTCGCCTCTTTGATCCGCCTCCTGGCGACCAGCCCCTCGGAGGGGGAGGCAAAGGAAACCGCTGAGGAACTCTCCCGCCTCCTCCGGGAGCAGGAAGGCCTCCGAATTGATGGCCCGGCCCCCGCCCTCCTCTCACGGCTGAAAGGCCGGTTCCGCTGGCAGATCCTTTTGAAGGGGGAAGCGGAAACCATCCGACGGGCAGCCCGGGAGGCCCTTCAGCGGTTCACCTCCTCCCCCCGGTCAAAGAAGGCCGTCGTGGAGGTGGATGTGGACCCCGTTGAATTCCTGTAAAGGCATCAATTTGATTGACAACGGCACGACTTTTGCTACAGTTAAAGAACAGATTCCCGGGTCCCAGACGGCCAGGTAATGCGAGACTGAAGGAGCATTGTTGACCAATGGAGCCGCTCCCGAAAGATCCCTGGAGCCCCTCTCCAGGGGGGTTCTTCAAAAGGCTCGAGGAAACGCTGGTCTCGCTGAAGAAGGCCACCAGGGATCTGGCCTTCTACCCCCCGACCCATCCTGCCTTGAAGCAATCCTTGGAGCGCACCGTGATGCAGCTCGAAAGCCTCCTGGAGCAGACCCCTTCCTTCACCTTGACGGTGACGAAGGAGGGCTTCTCCTACGATGGGGAAAAGGTCGGAGAGGGGAACCCTCAGCTCCGGGCGTTTGCCCTGGACCTCTACTTCCGAAAGGTCCAGGCCCTCCAGGTCTTAAGAACCCCCTCCCCGGAGGAGGTGGAACAGTTCCTGCGACTCATCCTCGTTGATCCCAAACGGCTCCTGGAGAAGGGGGGCCTCAAGCAGGCGCTTTCAGACCAGGGGGTGAAACATGTGAGGATCGAGGAGCTGACCTTCAGGTTCCATGGAGAGGATGGGCTCCGGGGGAAAGGGGTCAAAGCCGAGGAGGGCTGGAGGGCCTCTGAACAAGAAGGGGGGTTGGAAACTCTCTCCTCCCCTCCCGGGGGGCCGGGTGAACCCCCGTTCCAGGAGACAGGCCAGCCCCTCCAGGAAACCTCCCTGGAGGATGTCCTGGAGTTAGGCTACGGTTTTGAGGCCTCCTCCACGGTGACGCCTCCTCTCCCCCTCCGCCCTGAAGAGCCGGAGGACGTGGAAAGGCTTCTGGAGCGGTTGGAGGCTACTGAGGAACCAAGGGAGTACCAGTACCTCGCGGGGAGGCTTGAGACCTTTGCAGAAAAAGCCAAGGAGGCAAGGGATCTCCCCACCTTTCTCAAGATCCTCTCCAGCTTTGCCCTCCACATCCATCCTTTACACCCGAAGTCCTCCGGGTGTAAGGGTTTGGCGGAGGAGGCGATCGGTCGGATGGCTGATGAGAAAGGGATCGGGTTCCTGATCGATGAGCTCTGCTTCAAGGACACCCCCCATGACGAGCTGCTGTACCTCCTCGCCACTTTAGGGACCAGGGCGGTTTCCCCCCTTTTGGAACGCTTAAAAAAAGAAGAGGATCGTTCAGCCCGACGTCGGCTGATCACGGCCTTGATCCGACAGGGGAAGGATGCCGTCCCTCTCCTCTTAAAGGCCCTCGAGGACCCCCGCTGGTACGTGGTGCGGAACGTTGCCCTTATTCTGGGGGAGCTCAGGGCGGAGGAGGCCGTCGACCTCCTGGCCGGGCCGCTCAAACATGAGGACCACCGGGTCCGGAGAGAGGTGGTGAGGGCCCTGAGCCGGATCGGGGGTCAGAAGGTTTCGGCGCCCCTGCTGGAGGCCCTCCACGATCAGGATCCTGTGGTGTGCCAGTCCTCCATCGCCGCCCTGGGTACCCTGAAAGAGACCAGGGCGATCCCTGCCCTAATCGAGATTGCCTCAAAGCCCAAGGATCTGGATTTGCAGAAGGCGGCGATTGCCGCCTTGGGACAACTGGGCGGCGCTCAAGCCTTTCGGCTCCTCTCCACCCTCCTGAGGCGGCCCGGTTGGTTGAGAAGCCACACCCAGGAGGAGCTCAGGGTAGCGGCCGCGGCGGCCCTGGGAAGGATGAGGACGGCCGAGGCCTTCGAGGTGTTAAAGGCTGCGGCGGAAGCCTTCCGCGGCAGGGTCCGGCAGGCCTGCCTCCAGGCCCTGGAGCAGCATTTCGGGCAGGCGCCCTAGAAGAGGGACAAAGGCGATGGATCCCATGGAGAGGTTGGAAAATCTTATCAGGCATCTCAACGGGGCCGTCAGGAGCCTCGCCCTCTACCCGTCCACCCACCCCGCCTCTACCAGGTTCCTCACCGCAGCCGAACAGGTCCTCAGGGAGATCTTTCAGGAGGAGGAACAGGTCACGATGGGCCTCGTTGAGGGGTCCCTCCTCCTGGCAGGGGTACCCGTCAAGGGATCGGCCGAGCTCTTCGGCTCCTTTATGGACCGCTTGAAGGCCCGGGAGGTGGAAGGCCTCACGTTCCTTCGAGGGGTGACCGGCGGGGAGCTCCAGCTCTTGGTCGAGACCCTCTCGACCGATGCCTCCCTGATTAAGGAGGCCGGCGGCATGAAGGAGGTCCTGACCCAGAAGGGGGTCCGGCACATCATCGTCGTCTCCCCTGGGGAGCCCCGGGAAGGCGAGGGGGAGATCGAAGAGGACCACGAGAGAAAGCAGGCCCGGATCCTTTACCAGCGCGCCCTCGGGGTGGTGAGGCAGATCATGCAGGAGGCCCGGATGGGCAAGGTCCCGTCCAACGAGCAGTTCCCGCCCATGGTGAAGGCCATGGTGGATGGCATCCTCGATCACAAATATGCCCTCATCGCCCTCACCATGATCAAAAGCTACGACGAGTACCTGTTCACCCACTCGGTGAACGTGGGCATCCTCTCCCTTGCCCTGGGGCAGTTCCTCGGCTTAAGCAAGGAGGCCCTCTTCGAGCTGGGCCTCGGCGCCTTCCTCCATGACCTGGGGAAGGTCAACTGGCCGGATGCGATCTTGAAGAAGCCGAGGGATCTCTCCGAGGAGGAGTGGCGCTATGTGAAGAGGCACCCCGTGGACGGGGTGAAGATCATGGAGAAGATGGGGAACACCAACCCCAATACCCTGGCTGTGATCAAGGAGCATCATATCCGGTACGACCGGACCGGCTACCCTTCCCTGGAGCCGGAGAAGGAGCCGAGCTTCTTAAGCGCGCTGGTGACCATCGCCGACGCCTACGACGCCATGACAACGGTCCGCCCTTACCAGAACGCCATGGAGCCGGCAAAAGCCATCGAGCGGATGCGCTCCTTGTCAGGGAAGGTATTCGACCCGGAGCTGTTAGAGAATTTCATCAGGATGTTGGGGATCTACCCGGTGGGGGCGGTGGTGCGGCTGAGTACAGGGGAGCTGGCCGTCGTCACCAGGCCAAACCCCAATGACAGCACCCGCCCGGTGGTCCAACTGCTCCTGGACCGGACCGGGAGGAGGCTCGAGGGGGAGGTGGACCTTACGGAGAAGGACGAGGCCACAGGGGCTTTCAAGCGCTCCATCCTCCTCTCCGTGGATCCCGCCACCCTGAACCTTGATCTGGACCCTTACCTGGGGTAACATCAGGCCGATGACGGGAGCTCCAGCTCCCCCAGGGCCCGGGCAGCCTTGGCGCGGATGGAGGGATTCGGGTCCTGAAGGAGGTTGACGAGAAAGTCCTTGGCCCTGATGTCACCGATCCCCCCCAGCGCCTCAATGGCCTTCCCCCGGAGCTCATCCTCCTCCCCTTCCAAAAGGGAGAGCATCACCTCGGTCAACCGCCTGTCCCGGAACCTCCCCAGGGCTTCGACGGCCAGGATCCTGACATCAAGGCTGGGATCGTCCAGGGCCTCCAACAGGGGGCTGATGGCCCGCTCGTCCCAGGAGGCCATCGCCCGGATGGCCGCTGCCCTGATGTCCACCTCTTCCGACTTGAGCGCCCCGACGACTGCCGCCATGGCCCGCTCGTCCCGAAGGGTCCCCAGGGCATAGAGGGCCTTAAGCTTTTGGAGCTTGTTCCCCCGGGCCAGACTCTCCTTCAAGGCTTCGACGGCCTTCAGACTTTCCAACCGCTCCAGGGCAAAAGCGGCGGCCTTTCGGACCTCCTCACTTGCATCGTTCAAAAGCGGCAGCAGCCGGCCCGCAATCTCCTCCCGGACAGTGGGCATACCAGCCCTCCTCCCACCTTGTCTTTTAGCGGAAACTGTAGTAGATTAAGGCTGCAAAGTCAAGCACCCCCTCCAAAAGGTTTGTGATGGGGCGGAGCTTCAAGATCGCCATCGCGCAGCTCAAGCCGGCCCTGGGAGACCTGGAGCGGAACCTCTCCCTCCACGAGAAGCTCGCCGAAGAGGCCATCGCGGAAGGGGCCGATCTCCTGGTCTTCCCCGAGCTGAGCCTGACCGGCTACTTCCTGAAGGACTTGGTCCCCTCCGTTGCCTTGACCCCCGAAAGCCCAGTCCTTACCCCTTTAAGGGAGTTAAGCCGCCGGATCGCCATGATCGTCGGCTTCGTTGAAGAGGCGCCCGGCTACTTTTTCCACAACGCAGCCCTGTTCCTGGAGGGGGGAGAGGTGAAGCACCTCCATCGGAAGGTCTACCTCCCCACCTACGGGATCTTTGACGAGCAGCGGTATCTGGCCGAGGGGGACACGGTCCGGGCCTTCGACACCTCTTTCGGTCGAATGGCCATCCTTGTCTGTGAAGATATGTGGCACCCCTCCGCCGCCTACATTGCCGCCTTAGACGGGGCCGAGCTCTTCCTCGTCCCCTCGGCATCCCCCGGCCGTGGAACCCCCCACGAGGGGATCTTCGCCAACGCCAAGGCCTGGGAACTGATCAACCGCGCCTACGCCCAGCTCTTCACCGTCTATGTGGTGTACGCTAACAGGATCGGTTACGAGGACGGGGCCTGCTTCTGGGGCGGGTCCGAGGTGATCAGCCCCTCGGGAGAGTGCCTCGCCAAGGCTGAATATCTCCACCCGGGCCTTCTCTTTGCCACCATTGACCCTGGTGAGCTAAGAAGGGTCAGGACGATGAACCCGATGCTCCGGGATGAGAAGCTGGACTTGACGATCCGGGAGCTCAAACGGATCCAGGGGCAGTTCCGATGATCCGGGGAGGCTGGGCTTCATGACCGATGAAGAGGGGCTGGAAAACGGAAATGGTTGACCTGTCGTTGAACGTCGAGATCGTCCGGGAGGTCCTCGTCGGGTTCATCAAGGATGAGGTGACAAAGGCTGGCTTCCATCGGGTCGTGGTGGGCCTCTCGGGGGGGGTGGACTCCTCCCTCTCGGCGTATCTGGCCGCCGAGGCCCTGGGCCCCGACAACGTCTGGGGGGTCCTGATGCCGTATAAGACCAGCAGCCCGGAGAGCGTTGAACATGCCAGGCTGGTGGTGGATCGTTTGAAGATCAATGCCATGCAGATTGACATCACCCCCCAAATTGATGCCTACTTCGATCGCTTCCCCGAGGCGGATCACATCCGGAGAGGGAACAAGATGGCCAGGGAACGGATGACCATCCTCTTCGACCAGTCCGCCGCCCTCCACGCCCTGGTCTTAGGGACCAGTAACAAGACGGAGCTCATGCTGGGCTATGGGACCCTCTATGGCGATATGGCCTCGGCCATCAACCCCTTAGGCGACCTCTTCAAGACCCAGGTCCGTCAGCTTGCCCGCCATGTAGGGGTCCCCGAGGTGATCGTCCAAAAAAAGCCCTCGGCCGACCTCTGGGTGGGACAGACGGACGAGGAGGAACTGGGGTTTACCTACGAGCAGGTGGACCAGGTCCTTTATCTCATGATTGACAAGCGGTACGAGATCGCCGATCTTGTCGCCTCCGGCTTCGACGAGCGCTTCGTCAAGGGTGTGTTTGCCAAGGTCCAAGCCTCCCAGTACAAGCGCCGCCTCCCCCTGATTGCGAAGATCTCCTACCGGACCATTGACAGGGACTTCCGGTATCCCCGGGACTGGGGCATATAGCCATCCGGGGAGTGACTCTGGCCTGCGAGGTCTTCTCCCTGGATGAGATAATATCTAGCTGGACCTGGATGACGAATCGCTGTCATGAGTGATGTGAGTGAGGTTTTAGCGATGAAGGTTGAACAACTCCGACGGCAGCTTTCAAGGCTTTCCCCTGAGCAAATCCGGCAATTGGGCAAGGAAATTCTAGCCGCAGACCGTTATAGACGAGGAGAACTCGACCTGTCCGGCTTCGCTCTGGAGGCGGGGCTCTCTTCGCTGGCGGATGCCCCTGGTGTTCTGCGACAATACGGCATCGAACCCAAGCCAGACCATCTGGCCAGCCTGGAGGGGATGCTGGCAGCACTTAAAAGCGGGGCCCTCGACTTCGTGGCAAAGGAAGAGGACCTTTACACAGAAGCGGATCTGCGGGAGCGCTACCGGTGAGGCGGGGGACGGTTGTGCTGGCTGTTCTCCCCTTCACGGATCTTACCGGACAGAAACGGCGTCCAGCCCTCGTTGTCTCGCCTGAGACCTGTCCGGGAGATATAGAGGGGAGCCGCTTTTAACGACAGACCTGCTGATTGGCGAGGCCGATCCTGACTTCAAGGGGACGGGCTTAAAACGTCCCTCAGGGATTAAGCTGGACAAGCTGTTTACCCTTCAGAAGGGTCTTCTCTTGGGAGAACTCGGGGAGCTGAGCCCACCGTTGATGGCGAAGGTGGATGAGCGGCTACGCATCGCGCTTGGCCTGCAATGAGATGGGAGTGCCCTGTTTGACAAGAGAAGAACTAGGGGGGATGGTGTTTCGATGATCATCGGGGTTCCCAAGGAGATCAAAGAGCAGGAGTACCGGGTGGCGATCATCCCGGCCGGGGTCCAGGCCCTTCGGGCCCGGGGGCACCGGGTCCTGGTGGAACAGGGGGCGGGGGAGGGCTCCGGTTTCTCGGATGAGGCCTACCGGAAGGTGGGGGCGGAGATCCTCCCTAGCGCAAGACAGCTCTACGCCGAGGCGGAGCTGATCTGTAAGGTCAAGGAACCCCTCCCCGGTGAATACGATCTGCTTCGGGAAGGGCAGATCCTCTTCACCTACCTCCACCTCGCCCCTGCCCCCGAACTCACCAAGGTCCTGCTGGCGAAGAAGGTCATTGGGATTGCCTACGAAACCGTTGAAACCCCGGATGGGAGGAAACCCCTTTTAGAGCCGATGAGCGAGATTGCCGGGAGGATGAGCGTCCACGTGGGGGCGTATTACCTTTCCAAGCCCCTGGGGGGGCGAGGGGTTTTGATCGGGGGGGTGCCGGGGGTCCCGCCGGCCACCGTGGTCATCCTGGGAGGCGGGACGGTAGGCTACAACGCCGCCAAGGTCGCGGCCGGGATGGGGGCCTGGGTCTACCTCTTGGAGGTGAACCCGGTCAGGATGCGGTGGTTGGATGAGCTTCTGCCGGAGAACGTCACCACCCTGATGTCCAACGCCATGAGCCTGGAGGAGTGCCTGAAGCGGGCTGATCTCCTGATCGGTGCCGTGTTGATCCCCGGGGCCAGGACACCCCGTTTGGTCACCCGCTCGATGCTCTCCCTTATGAGGCCCGGGGCGGTCATCGTGGATGTCTCGGTGGATCAGGGGGGGTGCGTCGAGACGACCCGCCCGACCACCCACGCGGACCCAGTCTATCAGGTGGATGGCATCCTTCACTACTGCGTTGCCAACATGCCGGGGGCCTTCTCCCGGACGGCCACCTTTGCCCTGACCAACGCGACCCTCCCCTATATCCTGGAGATTGCCACCAAAGGCTGGCGGCAGGCCCTCAGGAGGCATCAGGAACTCGCCGCCGGGCTGAATGTGGCCCTTGGCCGGATCACCCATCCAGCCGTGGCCGAAGCCCACGGTCTCACCCCTGTTTCCCCTGCTGAGATCATTAACAGCGCTTAGGCTGTTTTAACCGGATGCTCCTCATACCCCGTTCACACCGACTCATCATTCCCGTTGCCCTCCTCTTCCTCCTTACAGGCTGCCTCCAGTACGAGGAGGAGCTCCTGATCCGCCGGGACGGCTCCGGTTCCCTGACGATCCAGTTCTATGATCCTCTGGAGAGGCTCTCCCCCCCTGAAATCGCCGAACGGGTCAGGAAGGAGCAGGAAGGGATCAAGGCCCAGATTGAGGAGAGAAAAACGGCGATGGAGGCGTCGGGGATTACCTTACGGGAAGCCAACGTCACGGGCCGGGGCAGGAGCGTCCAGTACCGGTTCGCCTTTGACTTTCAGGATGTGAACGAGCTTTCCTTCCTCCTGGGCGATACCTTCCTCCCTTTCAGCAAACGGTTCATCCGGTACGACCGGGAGCAGGGGGCCTTCTCTTTGAGGATCGAGCCGATGGGAACCTTGACCGGCGAGACCCGGGAGGCGTGGCGGCGGGCGAACCTGACGTTTAAGTTCTCGCTCCGAACGGAAGGGCCCCTGCCCCCGCGGAGGGGCCGACGGGCTGCAGGGAGGATCCTCATCCGGGAACTCCCGATGACGGAGGTCTGGGAGCAGGGGGTCCAGATGGAACTCCAGCTCTGGCCCTAAAGGGCAGACGGAGGGAGCATGGTCGAGGTCACCCTCTTAAGAGGCCGGGAGCGGAGACCTTTAGCAGGTCATCCCTGGATCTACCGGGGGGAGCTCGAGCGGATCCGGGGGGACCCTCAGCCGGGTGAACAGGTCCGGGTGAAGGATTCGAGGGGTCGCTTCGTCGGCATGGGCTACATCAACCCTTACTCCCAGATCGCGGTGAGGCTCCTTTCCTGGGAGGAGGAGGCCATTGACGAGGCCTTCCTCCGCCGGAGGATCCAGAAGGCTTTGGAGCTTAGAAAACGAGTCGTCGCGGATACGGACAGTTTCCGGGTGATCTACGGGGAGGGGGATCTCCTGACCGGCCTGATCGTGGACCGTTACGGGGATCTCCTGGTCCTTCAGACCTTGACGGCCGGGATGGAGCGCCTAAAGGAGGCGATTGTCCAGATCTTGATCGAGCTGCTCTCCCCGAAGGGGATCTACGAGCGGAACGACGCTCCCTCCCGGCTGCTGGAGGGTCTCGAGGTGAAAAAGGGGCCGATCTACGGTCAGTTCGACCCTGTGGTCCAGATCCAGGAGGGGGGGGTGAAGTTCTGGGTGGACGTGGCGGAAGGGCAGAAGACCGGCTTCTTCCTGGATCAGCGGGAGAATCGCCTCGCCCTTCGAGGGTATGCGGCGGGACGGGAGCTCCTGGACGGCTTCTGCTATTCGGGAGGCTTTGCCTTAAACGCCCTCTCTGCCGGGGCCGCCTCGGCCGTCGGCATTGACCTCTCACCGGCGGCCCTGAAGCTGGCGAAGCGAAACGCGGAGGCGAACGGTCTTGCCGACCGGTGCACCTTCAAGGAGGCGAATGCCTTCGACGAGCTTCGGGCCTACGAGCGGGCCGGACGCCGCTTCGACATGGTCATCCTGGATCCGCCAGCCTTCACCAGGGGGAAGGAAGCGGTCGCCGGGGCCATCCGCGGCTACAAGGAGATCAACCTCCGGGCCATGAGGCTTCTCCGGGAGGGGGGCATCCTCCTCACATGTTCCTGCTCCTACCATCTGGATGCCGAAACCTTCCTCCAGGTGCTCCAATCCGCGGCGCTGGACGCCAGGAAGCGACTCCGGCTCCTGGAGTTCAGGACGCAGGCCCGGGACCACCCGGTCCTCATGGGGGTGAAGGAGACCCAGTACCTGAAGTGCGCCATCCTGGAGGTGGTGGATGCCTGACGGCGAAGCGCCTTACTCCTTCGCCGGAGGTTCCCCAGGGGAGACCTTAGCAGCGATGGCACTTAAGGCCACATCAACCTTGACGTTGTCGGCAATCTTCAGCTTCACCCGACCATTCCCGAAGCCAACGATGGTCCCGTAGAGCCCCCCGTTGGTCATCACCTCGTCCCCGGTCTTCAGGCTCCGGAGCATCTCCTGATGCTGCCGCCGCTGCTTCTGCTGGGGGCGGATCAGGAGGAAGTAGAAGATCGCGAACATCAGGAGCAGCGGGATGAGGGCGCTCCAGCCTCCACCCGCTTGGCCGCCGCCCGGCGCCGGGCCCATGGCGTACGCAAACTCGACCATCATCACCCTCCACCCAGTGCTATTTAAAGGTAAGCCTTCAACCGTCTACCCCGCTCCCGACCCCGACGCCCTCCGCTCTCTCTCGCTGGGAGTTTTTGAAGAACGCCTGTTTGAATTGGGCAAACCGTCCCTCCGTGATGGCCCTCCGGATCTCCTCCATGAGGGAGAGGTAGAAGTGGAGGTTATGGAGGGTGTTCAACCGGAGACCCAGGATCTCGTTGGCCAGGAACAGATGCCGAAGATACGCCCTGGAGAAGTTGCGGCAGGTATAGCAGGTGCAGGTCGGATCCACGGGGCGTTCATCCCTGGCATACCGGGCCGCTTTGAGGCTGAGATTCCCCTCGCTGGTGAAGAGGCTACCGGTCCGGGCGTGGCGGGTCGGGAGGACACAGTCAAACATGTCAATCCCCCGGGCCACACACTCGACGAGGTCCTCGGGCGTCCCCACCCCCATCAGGTACCGGGGCTTCTCCTCCGGGAGGAGAGGGGTGGTGAACGAGACCACCTCGTACATTACCTCTGTCCCCTCCCCCACGCTCAGGCCTCCAAGGGCATAGCCGTCGAATCCGATCTCCTGAAGGGCCTCGGCCCCCTTTGCCCGGAGATCCTTGAAGACCCCTCCCTGAACGATGCCAAAGAGGGCCGAGTTGCCGTCGTGGTGGGCCCGTCGGCAGCGCCTGGCCCAGTGGAGCGTCCGTTCCAGTGAAGCCTTTGCCTCCTCGTAAGAGACGGGATAGGGGAGACATTCATCGAGCACCATCAGGATATCCGCTTGAAGGGCCTCCTGGATGGCGATGGCCTTCTCGGGGGTCAAGAGGTGGGAGGAACCGTCCAGGTGGGATTGAAAGGTTACCCCCTCTTCCGTGATCCTTCGAAGCCTGGCCAGGCTGTAGACCTGGTACCCTCCACTGTCTGTCAAGATGGGACCGCCCCATCCCATGAACCGGTGGAGGCCGCCTAAGGCGGCAATCACCTCGGGCCCAGGCCTTAAGGACAGATGGTAGGTATTGCAGACCAGAAGCTCTACCCCTTCCTGAACAAGCTCCTGGGGGGTCAAGGCCTTCACCGTTCCTTGAGTTCCACAGGGCATGAAGACCGGGGTCTCCACCGTCCCGTGGGCTGTCAGAAGACGGCCCCGCCTGGCCCCGGTTTCCGCATCCACCGTTAAAAGCTCGAAACGCATAGGTACTCTTGGCGTCTCTTTTCCCCGCCGGGAGCTGACGGCTGGTGACTTTTACGGAGATTTTACACGCCACCATCGCTTCGGACAAGGAGAAAAGAAGGGATCAGAGGATCAACATGGCGTCGCCGAAGCTTAAGAAACGGTAGCGGTGCAGGATGGCATGCTGATAGGCCTGCAGGATAAGCTCCTTGCCGGCGAAGGCGGAGACGAGCATCAAGGGCGTGGACCTGGGGAGATGGAAGTTCGTGATCAAGGCGTCAATGACCTTGAAGGGGTACCCTGGGTAGATGAAGAGGTCGGCCGATCCCTCCCCGGCTTCGACCTCCCCTGCTGGCTTTGCCGAATGTTCCAGGGCCCTCACCGTCGTCGTTCCGACGGCGACGATCCGACCCCCTTCCCTCTTCGTTGTTTTAATCGCTTGAGCCGTCTCCTCGGGGATGCAGTACCGCTCCGGTTCCATTTGATGGTGCTCAACCTCTCCCGCCCGGACCGGCTTAAAGGTCCCGATCCCGACGTGGAGGGTCAAGAAGGCCAAGGTGATCCCCATGTCCTGGAGCCGCTCTAAAAGCCTCCAGGTGAAGTGGAGGCCAGCCGTTGGTGCCGCAATGGCCCCCTCCGTCTTCGCATAGACCGTCTGGTACCGCTCCCTATGAAGAGACTGGAGACTG
>CAZHST010000007.1:0-38590 GCA_964535215.1 uncultured bacterium | reverse complement strand
GAGACTGGAGACTGAAGGCATCTGGCGGGCTGGAGCTCTCGTCTCGAGTCTCTCGTCTCAAGTCTCTCGTCTCCGGTCTGATGTAGGGGGGGAGGGGCATTTGTCCATAGTGCTGAAGAAGTGCCCGGAAGTTCCCCTCACAGACGAATCGGAGGAGCACGCGGCCGTCCTGAGTCCGCCCTTCGATCTCAGCCTCCAGAACACCTGGGGCGAGGATCAGCCTCTTCCCAGGTTGGGCCTTCTTGGACGGCTTGACGAGGGCCTCCCACCGATCCTGCCCCCGCTCCTCTAGGAGCAGGATCTCCACCGCCCCTCCTCCTCGGAAGGTGCCGTGGAGCCTGGCCGGGATGACCTTGGTGTCGTTCAGGACCAGAAGGTCCCCGGCCCGAAGATACGCCGTGAGATCGGGGAAGAGGCGGTCTTCAAGCCTTTGGTCCCTTCGGTGGAGGACCAGCAGGCGTGAACGGTCCCGCACCCTGAGGGGATGCTGGGCGATCAGTTCCGGGGGGAGTTTAAAGTCAAAGGCGCTCGTGTCCACGGAACGGGGTCTAAAGGCCTCACCGACGGCTGAAGAGGGTGAAGAGCAGGGTTAAGAGCAGACTGATGAGGAGCGAGGTTGTTAAAGGGAAATAGAAGCTGAAATTCCCTTTCTGGATGTAAATGTCTCCGGGGAGCCTTCCCAGGAAGGGGATCTTGCCCATGAACAGCAGAAGCCCGCCCAAGAGGACGAGCACGATCCCGAAGAGGATCAGCAGTTTTGCCAGCGAGTCAAACCCCATGCTTGAACACCCCCAACGTGACCTATCCTGATTCAAACTTGAGTTGCTCCTGGATGCCCTTCGCGGGAGGATGTTTGAAGTAATCGAAGGCCAACGGGGTGGCTACCCGTCCCCGGGGCGTCCTGGCCAGAAACCCGATCTGGATCAGGAAGGGCTCGTAGACATCCTCGATGGTCTCCCGTTCCTCCGCCACCGCCACCGCCAGGGTTTCGACCCCGACGGGCCCTCCCTTGAAATGCTCAATGATCGTGCGAAGGATCCGCCGATCCATCTCGTCGAGGCCCAAGCGATCCACCTGAAGGCGTTCAAGGGCCGTCTCTGCCACCTTCCATGTGATCACCCCGTCGCCCAGGACCTGGGCGAAGTCCCTGACCCGTCGGAGCAGCCGGTTTGCCACCCGGGGAGTCCCCCTGGACCGCTTGGCGATTTCGGCCGCCCCCTGGGCCGTGATCTCAACGCCCAGGATCCTCGCTGAACGGACCACGATCTTTGTCAGATCCTCGACATCATAGTAATCGAGACGGTGGACGACGCCAAAACGTTCCCTGAAGGGGGAGGTGAGGTGCCCCGCCCGGGTTGTCGCCCCCACCAGCGTGAAGCGGGGGAGCTGCAACTTATAGGTCTGGGCGCTCGGCCCCTGGCCAATGACCAGGTCAAGTCTGTACTCCTCCATGGCCGGGTAGAGGGTCTCCTCGACGACGGGGCTCAAGCGATGGATTTCGTCAATGAACAGGATGTCCCGATCCTGAAGGTTGGAGAGGATGGCTGCCAGGTCCCGGGGACGTTCGAGGACCGGCCCTGATGTGGCCCTGAGGTTCACGCCCAGCTCCGAGGCGATGAGACCGGCCAGCGTCGTCTTCCCCAACCCGGGCGGGCCATAGAACAGGACGTGGTCAAGGGCCTCGGCTCGAGCCTTCGCCCCCTGGATGAAGACTTTGAGGTTTTCCTTGATCTGCTCCTGGCCGACGAACTCCTCCCAGGTGGTGGGGCGGAGGCTCTGCTCGACCTTTAGGTCCTCGTCCAGGGGCCTCCGGCTGGTGATCCGTTCCGGGAATGGACGGGGTTGATTCGGGATCCGCCTACTTGGCATCCGAAACCACCTTCAGGGCAAACTTGACAAGGGGCTCGAAGCCGGCCTGAACGCCGAGGGCCTCCCTGGCCCCTTCTGCCGCCTTCGCCGCCTCCTTCCGGTCACAGCCCAGGTTGACCAGGGCCGAGATGACATCCTCCAGAACCTGATCCTTCCCCTTGAGGACAGCAGCCTGGCCATCCTTGACCCGGTCGGCGAGTTTCTCCCTCAGCTCCAGCACGAGCCGCTCCGCCGTCTTCCTCCCCACGCCAGGGATCGTCTTCAGGCGGACCACATCTCCCCTGGAGATGGCAGGGATCAGCTCCTCCGTCGAGATCCCTGAAAGGATGTTGGTCGCCACCCTGGGACCGATCCCGGATACCCCCTGGAGAAGCTCAAAGAGGTCCTTCTCCTCCTCGGTCCTGAACCCGTAGAGGACGATGACCTCATCCCGGACATACGTGGAGGTGTGGAGGAGGACCTCCTCACCCTTCTCGGGGAGATGATAATAGGTCGAGAGGGGGACAAAGACCTGGTAGCCCACCCCCCCTACTTCGACGATGACCTGACCAGGGCTCTTGCTGACCAGCGTACCTCGGAGTCTGGCGATCATGACGGGATGTCAACCACCATGGGATGTTGCCGTATGGACCCATAGCCTGCGCTTAAGCTTCGCCGCATGGTGACAGATAGCGACGGCCAGGGCATCGGCTGCGTCAAGCGGCTCAGGGGTATCGGCCAGATCCAAGAGGACCTTCACCATCCGTTGCACCTGTCTTTTCCCCGCCCGACCGTAGCCGGTGACGGCCCCCTTGGCCTCCTGGGGGGAGTATTCGTAAACGGGAAGCTCCCGCTCGGCTGCTGCCAGGATCACCACCCCCACGACCTTCCCCAGCAGGAGGGTGCTCTTGGCATTCTTCGCGAAGAAGGGGTGTTCAACCGCCATACACTCAGGGTTGTGCTTCTCGATGAGCCCGCCCAGCTCCCGGTAGAGCCGGTGGAGCCGTTCCGGGAAAGGGGCTTCGGAGGACAAGTCGAAGTGGCCACAGGAGACAAGCCGAAGGCCTTTCTGATCCCCTTCCACAATCCCGTAGCCTGTGATCTTCAGCCCGGGATCAACGCCCAACACGAGCACCGGCGCCTCCGTCAAGGACCCCTCGGAAGCCTCTCGCTGTCCCGCCGGCCGAGGGATCAGGGCATGGCGGCCATGATCTCGGCAGGGATATCAAAGTTGGCGTAGACGTGCTGAACATCGTCGTGCTCCTCCAGCTCCTCCATCAGCTTAAGCACCTGCTGGGCC
This sequence comes from uncultured bacterium, assembly GCA_964535215.1. Lineage (GTDB taxonomy): Bacteria > Methylomirabilota > Methylomirabilia > Methylomirabilales > JACQHM01 > JACQHM01. Next base: position 35,442 of record CAZHST010000007.1, on the reverse strand, counting down.
TCTTTCCCCTCGAGCCGCACGGTATTCTGCGGGAAGGCGGTGATCTCCGCCGAGGTGATTTCGATGCCCCGGCGAGCGAGAGCCTCCTTGACCTTGTTTAACTCCTGGGGGGCGGTGATGATCTCGAAATCCCCGTCCTCGGAGACCCGGAGGTCCTCGGCCCCTGCCTCCAACGCGATGGGGAGGAGTGTTTCCTCGTCGGCCTTGTTCTGCTCGATCCGGATGACCCCCTGCTTGGTGAACATCCAGGCGACGCACCCCGGCTCGCCCAGGTTCCCCCCGTTCTTGGAGAAGAGCTTCCGAAGCTCCGAGGCCGTCCGGTTCTTGTTGTCGGTGGTCGCCTCCACCAGCACAGCCACCCCCCCAGGCCCGTAGCCCTCGTAGATGCAGTCCTCGTACGTGACCCCGGGGAGCTCGCCCGTCCCCTTCTGGATGGCCCGGAGGATATTGTCTTGGGGCATGTTGACCGCTTTCGCCCGCTCAATAGCATCCCGGAGCCTGGGGTTCCCCTCAGGGTCGCCCCCCCCCAACCTGGCCGCCACGGTGATCTCCCGGATGACCTTTGTGAAGATCCGCCCTTTCTGGGCATCCATCTTCGCCTTCTTGTGCCTGATCTCGTGCCACTTCGAGTGACCGGACATCGCCTCACCTCCTTTCCTCACCCGAAAAATTTACCATAGATCCCGGTTGATTGCAAAGAAGAACCCTTTCAAAAATCAAACGTTAGGCAGGCCTTCCCGGTCCTTCACCCTTGAGCCTTTCCCCTCGAAACTCCCAACCCTTGACAGGCGAATCCTTTTCAGGCTTAACTGTTGGTATCGTAACCCATTGGGGGGAACGAACCTTGCAGCTGTTTGGGAGAGGGGCATCGGGATGAAGCCGCCTTGCTTTGCGCTGATAGGGGAGGCGGCGATGGCGAGAGGGGCGAGCCAGGGCATAAAGGTCCTGGTGGTCCTCTCCGGGGTTTTCTCCATCCTCTTCGGGCTCTTCGGCTGCACAGCCCCCACCCCTCCCCCTGAGGCGCTCCGGCCTCCATCCTCCCAGGTCCCGCCTCCCCGGATGGCCCCTCCTTCTGGGCCCCCTTCAACCGTTCAGGTCCCGCCGGAACCCTCCCAGGCCCCTGCCGTGGCCCCACCTTTGACCGAAGCCCCTCCCCAGGCCCCAGCCGCTCCTAAAACTCCGGCAGTCCCGCCTCCGGCTGCGAAGAAACCACCCCGCCCAACCCCTCCCCCTCGGAAGGCGGTTTCCTCACCCTTGATTTTAAGCGCGGCCCCTACGCTGATCCTGATTCCTGAAACCCAGGAGCTGTTCTTCGCCCTCGTTCCTGACCGTGACTTGGACCTCTTCTTCTCCAAGGCGAAGATGCGTTATTACTACTACCACAAGGGCCGCTGGTACAGTACCAGGTACTATCGCGGTCCGTGGAGGCCCGTGGACCCCCAGGAACTGCCGGAGGATCTCAAGAAGGCTTCCCCCATCGAGCTGAAGAGCCGGATCCTCCCTATCCTTTTATTAAAGCGGCCGGGGGGCTAACCCCCCGCAGGCTTCAAAGGTTTTGACAAGACCCCAGGATTCTGGTATGTGAAGAAGCGGCGCTTTAAGCGCCAGGTTTGGACGTTCAAGGGGCCTTTTGCCAGGACTGCAAGGGTCCAAGCGACCCCTGGAAGGGTCTTGAGAAAGGGGGGGGGAGAAGGCATGTCAGAGCTTCGAAGGGAACCTGTCTTGCAACGGTGGGTCGTCGTGACCGGGCAATCTTGGGAAACGCTCTTGGAACTCCTCAAGAAGACGAAAGGGGGGGATCAAGAACCTTGCCCCTTCTGCCCTGGACACGAGGCGGAGACGCCCTTTGAGCTTTTTGCCCTGAGGGAGCCGGGGACCTCGGTCAACCAGGCGGGATGGATGGTCCGGGTGGTGCCGAACAAATTCCCCTTCCTGCGGATCGAGGGGGAGCTGGAACGGACGGCTGAAGGGATCTACGACCGGATCAGTGGGGTCGGGGCCCACGAGATCGTCATCGAAACGCCAGCCCACCGGGCAGACTGGGGGATGCTGGAGCCCTACCAGCTCGAGGGGGTCTTCCGGGCTTACCGGGAGCGGAGTCTGGACCTTCGGCGGGACGAGCGGTTCCGGTCCATCGTGGTTGCGAGAAACCATGGACCGTATCTTGCCACCTTAACCCACCCCCACTCCCACCTCCTGGCCTTGACCGTCATCCCGAAGCGGATCGAGGAAGAGCTTCGTGGGCTGATTCTCTACTACGAACGGAAGGAGCGGTGTGCTTACTGTGATACGATCCGACAGGAGCTGGGGAGCAACGAACGGGTGATCCAGGCCACCCCACGGTTTCTGGCCTACGTCCCCTTCGCCGCCCGCTACCCCTTAGAGACGTGGATTATCCCCACAACCCATGCCCATGACTTTGGTCTGATCAGTGATCCTGACCTGAAAGAGCTGGCAGGCTTGGTAAGGGACGTGATGGCAAGGATCAGAAAGCTCGTCCCCGAGCCCACCTCCAGCCTGGTCCTCCACACCTCTCCCCTTCAGGGTTACACCGAACCCCGATACCACTGGCATATCGAGATCAGGGTCCGCCTGCCGGTGGCGGAGGGGTTCGAGTGGGGGACAGGGTTCTTCGTGAACCCCCTCTCCCCCGAAGAGGCGGCGAGGCTCTTGAAAGAGGCCGCCCCCTGACAGGGGCCTCTAGGACGATCATGCGGATCTCTTTCCCCTCTCTGAGCGGATGCTTCTTTCTCAGCCTCCTCGGGCTCCTCGCCTTTTCCACCGGCTGTGCCAAGGCGCCGGTCACGGGCCGGCCCCAGCTCCTCCTGATCTCCGAGGCTGAAGAGGTCAGGTTGGGTGAAAGGGCCTTTGCCCAGCTCGTCCAGCAGGCGGGTCGCCAGGGGAGGATCATCCCGGCGGCTAACCCCGATCCTGGGAACCGGGCCGCCCACGCCCAGATCCGGGCGGTCCTGGCGCGCCTGGCCCCGGTGGCTGATCCTAAACGGCGCTACGCCTGGGAGTATGTCCTGCTGAACGACCCCAACACGGTGAACGCGGGGGCCCTCCCGGGAGGGAAGATCATCATCTGGAACGGTCTCTTCCAGGTCACCCAGACCGAGGCAGGGCTTGCCGTTGTCTTGGGTCATGAGATTGGCCATGTTCTGGCCCACCACGCGGCCGAGCGGATCAGCCAGGAGCAGCTCACAGGGTTGGTCAGCGCTGCAATCTTGCGAGGGGTCCCGGACACCCCGGGCGGAAGGCTCCTGGCTGCCGCCCTCGGTCTGGGAACCGAGGTGGGGATTCTCCTCCCCTACAGCCGCCGCCAGGAGAGCGAGGCCGATTACATCGGTCTTCTCCTGATGGCGAAGGCCGGTTACGATCCCAGGGAGGCCATCACCCTTTGGCAGAGGATGGGGGCCTTGGAAAGGGCCAGACCCCCCCTCTGGCTTTCAACCCACCCAAGCCCGCCGCAACGGATCGCCAACCTGCAAGGGTGGATGCCGGAGGCCCTCCGCTACTACCAGAACCCGGCCCTTCCGCTACCGGTGCTCACCCGGTGAAGTCGCCCCTTGAGGCTCAGGCGGTGGGGTGTACAGCACCATCACCCCCATCAAACGTACCCACTCCACCTGAGCTTCTCCTGAAAATCCCACGATGTACTGGGGCTGGAGGAGGAGCGTCCGGCCATCAGAGAGCGTCGTGGCATAGGTTGGTCGACAGATCGCCATCGGGCGGGCAGGATGGAACTCGATCTCCCATTCGGTCAGTTGAAGGGTGATGATCTTCGCTGGCCAGGACTCCTCAACCCACCGGGAAAGGGCTGTCCGGGGCCCTTGGGGGAGTTCGGCAAAGTAGGCGTAGGCCACCTCAGCCATTTTGGGCATCCGGCTCAGCCAAGGGGAAGGTTCTTGGTCGGCGCCATCGCCCCTAGAGGCCGATGAGGTCAAGGCCCCGAGGAGGAGAGCGAGTGAAACAAAAGCCCTCTTCACAAGACACCTCCAAAATACCAAGCCCCAAGGAATCCATCCTCGCGCCCGGTTCCTTAAGAACCCCTCCAGGGCTTCGACCTGTCAGAATCCTTAAGGCCCAGGTCCACGCCGATGAACCCCTTGGGGCTGGTTTCAACCTACTCCTGGTCGAACGCCATGTCAAGAAAAAAATGTTTCTCTTGACGGAGCCTTCACCCCCAGGTATGCTTTTTACAAGTCAAGTCTCCCTGCCTTACCAAGAGGGCTGGAAAGAAGCCTGCACCCGCCTGAGGAGGCTATGCTGCCTTTTTCAACCTCGACGTTTTTGATCTATCTGACCAACGGGTTCGTCGTCGGGACCTACTACATCATCCTGGCCCTGGGCCTCTCCATCATCTTCGGGATGATCGGGGTCGTGAACCTAGCCCATGGGGCCTTCTATGCCATCGGCGCCTATCTGGCGCTGGTCCTGAAAAACACCCTGGGCTTCGGCGGTGCCCTGGTCATCTCCCCGATCCTGGTCGCATGTCTTGCCATGGTCATTGAGGCCCTGTGCCTTCGCCGACTCTACACCGGGGATCCGCTGCTCGGTCTCCTTTTCACCTTTGGCCTCGCCATGGTCGTCGAGCAGCTCATCCGGATCATCTGGGGAGCCACAGGGCACCCCTTTGACATCCCCCAGGCCCTCCAGGGGGCCATCATCCTGGGGAACATCATCTACTCCAAGTACCGACTCTTCACCCTCCTCCTGACGGCTGTGACCATCACCGCCATCTGGTGGTTCTTGGAGAAGACCCCCTATGGGACCATCATCCGGGCGGGGACCAGGGATCCGGAGATGGTCAGGATCCTCGGCATCAGCTTAAAGCCTGTCTTCACCCTGGTCTTCGGGATCGGGACCGCCCTGGCCGCCATGGCCGGTGTCCTTTCGGCCCCTTTGGCCGAGGTCCACCCCGCCATGGGGACCTCCATCGGCACAGCGGCCTTCGTGGTGGTGGTCATCGGAGGTCTGGGAAGCTTCTGGGGGTCGGTCCTGGCCGGTCTTCTCGTGGGGCAGATTGTTTCGGTCAGCATCCTCTTCTTCCCTCCGGCGGCAGAGGCTTCCATGTTCATCCTCATGGCCCTGATCCTCCTGATCCGCCCGAGGGGACTCTTCGGCGAACGATGGGAGAGGTTTGAATGAACCGTATCGCAGCCTTCGCCCGCCATCCCCTGACCCTTCTCTCCCTGGCCCTGATCCTCCTCCCCTTTGTCCTTCCTTTGGCGAAAGGTACCGTTTCCCTCGCCACCGAGATCACCCTCTTCATCCTCATGGCCTTGGGCTTTAATATCCTCTTGGGCTACACCGGGCTGGTCTCTTTCGGCCATGGAGCCTATTTTGGCCTGGCCGCGTATGCAGGGGCCCTCTCCCAGATCCATCTTTTCCCGGGCCATCTGCTCCTTCCCATCCTGGTTGGGGTCTCAACGGCCGCGATCCTCGGCCTCCTCACCGGGTTCCTGATCCTCCGGCGAAGGGGGGTCTACTTCGCCCTCCTGACGCTGGCCTTCACCCAGATGTTTTTCTACATCGTCTACCGATGGACCTCCTTCACCGGAGGCGAGAACGGCCTCGGGGGCTTGACCCGCCCGAAGCTCCTCGGCCTCGATCTCACCAATCCCGTGATCTACCACTATTTTGTCCTGGTTATTGCTCTCCCTTCCATGGCGTTGATCTGGCGGATTGTCCACTCCCCCTTCGGGAAGGTCCTTCAGGCGATCAGGGAGAACGAGCAGCGGGCCAGCTTTGTCGGCTACAACACCAGGCACTACAAGCTCCTCTCGTTTGTCCTCTCCTGTACCTTCACCGGGTTGGCCGGTGTCCTCTACGCCTTTCTCATCTACTTTGTCTATCCCGAGGCGGTCCATGTGACCTTCTCCGGCGAGATCCTGGCCATGACCGTCGTTGGGGGGATGCGTCACTTCTTGGGACCTGCCGTCGGCGCCGCCTTCTTCATCTTCTTCCGAGACTTCTTAAGCACCTACACCGAGAACTGGCTCCTCTTCTTCGGCGCCCTCTTCATGCTCTTCATCCTCTTCTCCCCCCAGGGGATTACAGGCCTCTTCTTAAAGATCCCCTGGCCCTTCAAGCGGCCGCAAGAGATCCCTTCCCTGTCCCTGGTCAGGAAGCCAGGGATCCGGGGAGCCTCCGAGGGCCGGAAGGTCCCTTCGGGGGAGGATGGGGAAGAGGTCCTGGTCTGTCGAGGGGTGACGAAGCGGTTCGGGGCGCTTAAGGCGGTGGATCGGGTGGACCTCACGGTCAGGCGGGGGGAACTTCACTCCATCATCGGGCCGAACGGGGCAGGGAAGACCACCTTCTTTAACGGCCTCACAGGGCTGATCCCCCCAGATAGCGGGAAGGTCCTCTTCAAAGGCCGGGAGATCACCAAGCTCCCCCCTCATGCCATCATCGGCAAGGGGATTGCCCGATCCTTTCAGATCATCAGCATCTTCCAGGAGCTCACCGTCTTCGAGAACATCCGGGTGGCCGTCCAGGCGACAAGCCGGCACCGGTTTGACCTCTTCACCCGGGTGGAAACCCTCTCCCGGATCAACGAGGAGGCGTTCCGGATCATCGAAGAGGTCGGCCTCTCGGGAAAGGAGGGGACCCTTGCCTCGAGCCTCTCCCACGGCGACCAGCGGCTCCTGGAGATCGGGATTGCCCTGGCCACCCACCCTGAGCTCCTCCTCCTGGACGAGCCCCTGGCCGGCCTCTCGGCCAAGGAGCGGACCAGGATCGCCGAGTTGATCCGCCGTCTGGCCGGGAACTTGACGGTGGTCTTGATCGAGCACGATATTGACCGGGTCCTGGCCCTCTCGGACAGGATCACCGTCATGCACCAGGGGAAGGTGATTGCCGAAGGGACACCGGACGAGATCCAGCAGAATGAGGAGGTCCAACGGGCGTATCTTGGGAAAATTCACGGGATGCCCGAGAAGGGGGAGGCCGCTTTGGGACCCAGAGGGGGACGGGTCCTTCTCCAGGTGGAGGGGATCAACACCTTCTATGGCAAGTCCCACATCCTCCACAACGTCTCCCTGGAGGTCAGGGAAGGGGAGATGGTCTGCCTCCTAGGGCGAAACGGTGCCGGGAAGACGACCACGCTTCGGAGCATCATCGGTGCCACCCCGCCAAAGAGTGGCAGGATCCTCTACGACGGCAAAGAGATCACCCGGTGGCCCCCTGAGGCCATTGCCAGGCTCGGGATCGGGCTTGTCCCGGAAGGGAGGAGGATCTTCCCGAACCTGACCGTCCTTGAAAACCTTCGGCTGGCCGCCCGGAAGGGGCAGGACGGCCGATGGACGCTGGACCGGATCTTCTCCCTGTTCCCTAAGCTTTCGGAGCTGAAAGACCGGAAAGGGGAGCACTTGAGTGGCGGTGAACGTCAGATGCTGGCCGTCGCCAGGACCCTCATGGGAAATGTTCAATGCCTCCTTCTGGACGAGCCTTTCGAGGGTCTGGCCCCGGCTGTCGTCGCCGAGTTGGCCCGGATCCTCCAGGAGCTAAAGAAGGAGATGACCCTCCTCCTGGTGGAGCAGAACGCCCATTTGGCCCTCTCCTTCTCCGATCGGGCTTACGTCATCTCTAACGGGGAGATCGTGTATGCCGGGGGAACCCGGGAGCTGATCGAGGATCTGGACCTTCGGGTCCGTCTGTTAGGAATCTAGCGGGAAAAGGCATGCGACTTCGGGGGAAGAGTGCCATCGTGACGGGAGGGGCCAGCGGGATCGGGCGGGCCATCGCCCTATGCATGGCGAGGGAAGGGGCGGACCTCTCGATCCCGGATCTCAACCTGGAGGGGGCGCAGGCCGTGGCCCAAGAGATCGAGGGGCTGGGTCGGAAGGCGTTGGCCCTCCGATGCGATGTGTCCAGGGCCGAGGAGGTCGAGGCGCTGGTGCAGCGGACCCTGGAGGCCTTCGGGAAGATTGACATCCTGGTGAACAACGCCGGGGTGGACTTCCCGGCAGGGCGCCACTTCACCGAGACTGCCGAGGAGGAGTGGGACCGGGGATGGCAGATCAACGTCCGGTCGATGGTGTTGACCTGTAAGGCGGTCGCCCCGCACATGATGGCGCGGCGCTTTGGGAAGATCATCAATTTAGCCTCCATTGCCGGGCAGTTGGGGAGCGCGACCAGCGCCCCGTACAGCGTTTCCAAGGGGGCCGTCATCACCCTGACCCGCTGTTTTGCCCGGGACCTGGCCCCCTACGGCATCAACGTCAACGCCATCTGCCCCGGCCTCCTGTGGACGCCTTTCTGGGAGCGCCTCGGCGAGGGGCTGGCAAAAAGCGGGGCCTTCGGCAACCTCTCCCCCCGGGAGATCTTCGAGAGGCGGGTGAAGGAGTGGGTGCCGATGCAGCGGGAGCAGGTGCCGGAGGACATTGGGTGGGCGGCTGTCTTTCTGGCCTCGGAGGAGGCCCGGAACATCACAGGTCAGTCCTTAAACGTGGACGGGGGCGTGTACATGCACTGAAACCTAACGTGTTATCATTCTTTGTGGGGGAGGAGGGAATTATGAGACTTCAAGGGAAGAGTGCCATTGTGACGGGAGGGGCCAGCGGGATCGGGCGGGCCATCGCCCTATGCATGGCGAGGGAAGGGGCGGACCTCTCGATCCCGGATCTCAACCTGGAGGGGGCGCAGGCCGTGGCCCAAGAGATCGAGGGGCTGGGTCGGAAGGCGTTGGCCCTCCGATGCGATGTGTCCAGGGCCGAGGAGGTCGAGGCGCTGGTGCAGCGGACCCTGGAGGCCTTCGGGAAGATTGACATCCTGGTGAACAACGCCGGGGTGGACTTCCCGGCAGGGCGCCACTTCACCGAGACTGCCGAGGAGGAGTGGGACCGGGGATGGCAGATCAACGTCCGGTCGATGGTGTTGACCTGTAAGGCGGTCGCCCCGCACATGATGGCGCGGCGCTTTGGGAAGATCATCAATTTAGCCTCCATTGCCGGGCAGTTGGGGAGCGCGACCAGCGCCCCGTACAGCGTTTCCAAGGGGGCCGTCATCACCCTGACCCGCTGTTTTGCCCGGGACCTGGCCCCCTACGGCATCAACGTCAACGCCATCTGCCCCGGCCTCCTGTGGACGCCTTTCTGGGAGCGCCTCGGCGAGGGGCTGGCAAAAAGCGGGGCCTTCGGCAACCTCTCCCCCCGGGAGATCTTCGAGAGGCGGGTGAAGGAGTGGGTGCCGATGCAGCGGGAGCAGGTGCCGGAGGACATTGGGTGGGCGGCTGTCTTTCTGGCCTCGGAGGAGGCCCGGAACATCACAGGTCAGTCCTTAAACGTGGACGGGGGCATCTACATGCACTGAAGGTTCTTCAGGTGTAGCGGGTCTCTGCCTCCCCCTCTTATGGCACACGGTTTGCATTTTTTTCTTGTGAAATCCAAAACCCGACCTGTACCGTGTGTTCATGGGAGGTGCGATGATCGTTGTCCTCTGTCCAACTTGTCAGACCCGCTACAAGCTCACTTCCCCCCCTAGGATGCAAAAGACGGTCCCGTGCCCCAGATGCCGCGGTCTGATCCCTCTCCCAGAGGGAAAAGATCCAAAGGGGGAGATCTCGCCGGAAGGCTTCGATCGGACGGTGGTGACCGTCTCGCCCCTGTGGGAGGCTTCCATTCCGGAGGGGGTCCAGATCTCCCTTGCGGTCCTGGAGGGGAGGGATAAAGGGGGGAGGTTTCCGCTCCGAAAGGTCAGGACCACCATCGGGAGGAAAGGGACGGACATCCTCCTGAGTGACCCCGAGGTCTCCAAGCTCCACGCCGTCATCACGGTCACGCGGGAAGGCTGCACCCTCAAGGACCTGGGGAGCACGAACGGCACCTATCTGAACGGGAGAAAGATCACGGAGGCCCCCCTCTCCCACCTGGATGAGATCTGGCTGGGGCGGACCAAGCTCCTGTTCCTCTACTTGCAAACCGTGGGAGACCTGACGCCGATCCCGGAGGAGGGGCAGGAGGAGAAGGGGATCCCGGCCCCGAAAAGGGTCCTGGTGCTCGGATGCTCCAGGGAGGACCGGCGGGCGCTGGCCGATCGCCTCAGCAAGGCGGGACTGGAGGTGATCACCGCGGAAGATGGGAAGGCGGCTGAGACCCTCTTCGAGCAGGGCCTCCGTCCGGATCTCCTGATCCTGGACCTCCGGCTCCTGGGGACGGATTCCCCTTCCCTCTTACGCCATCTCAAGGAGATCAGGGCCAAAGAGGGAGCTCCCATCGTCGCCCTGACGGAGGCTCTAACGCCCCGGGAACTTGTTTTGCAGGTGAAAGGATTGGAGGTCTCGGCCCTCCACTGGCTGTCGAATCCTCCTGAAGACCTCCTGACAACGGTGACCACTCTCCTCTCCCCTGGAAGGGCTGACCAACCGATCCCTCTTGCCCAGGCCAACCTTGATGTCCTCTACCAGATGAAGGGGGAGGTCCTGCGGGGAACCATTTTGACCCTTGGAAGGAAGGGGATGTCCATCCGAGCCGACCGCCCTGGATTACCCGGCATGGAGCTCCTCCTCCAGTTTGTCCTCCCGGGCATCCCCCGTCTGTTCCACGTGAGGAGCCGACTCGTCAGGCTCATCCCGAGAGGGGCTCCGGAAGGGCCAGGGATGGAGGTCGAGTTCCTCGGCCTGGACGAGGAAACGAGGAGTCAGCTGGCGGCCTTCATCCTGCTGGAGCAGAAAAAGCAGGGCGGGGTGATCCGCCGCTGACCGAGGGCGTTACCGCCTCATCCCTGAAAGGCCGGGAGGCCACGGAAGGACGGGGAAGGCCCGGAGGAAGGCCAGGTAGCTTAAGGCCGCGGCCGCGGCAAACCCGCCGGTGATGAGAAGCTCCAAGGGGCCAATGGGCGCCGCGGGTCCCCGCCACAGCGACGGAACAATCAGCACATACCGTTCCATCCAGATCCCTCCGGCGATCACCAAGCCCATAGGGAGAAGGGCGAAGGGATCCTGCTTCACACGGCGGTTCAGGAAGACGATGAAGGGTCCCAGGTAGCCTGCGACCAGGGCCACCAGGGAGAAGAAGGCCCAGGGGAAGATCTTTGTTCGGAGGATGACGAACTGGGTCTCCTCGGTGATGTTTCCGTACCAGATGACGATATACTGGGTAAAGAGCAGGCCGAGGATCAACATGTCGAAGCCGAAGAGGAGCTTGCCCAGATCGAGGAAGTGGGAGGGTGTGATTTCCCGGTCCAACCTCAGGGTCCGTCGGAGGATCACTGCGACCGAGGCGATCACCGCCAGGGCCAGATAGAAATTGTCCATGAAGAAGTAGGCGCCGAAGAGGGTGCTGTACCAGTGGGGATCCAGGGACATGATCAGATCGAAGCCCATCAGGCTGTAGATGATGGCATATCCAACGATGATGGCCGGCGCCAGGGTGTGAAGGGCATGGCGGCACCTGGTCTCCTCCAGCTCAAACCCCTGCCAGCCCCGGGTGAGCCAGTCGTAGAGAGGTGTTGATTTGACAAGGGCCCGCTCGAGGGCCAGGCCGAGCTGGGGACGGAGCGAGTAGTAGAGGAAGAGCAGGCTCAAGAGGGCGAGGAGGAACAGGCCGATCCCGTTTCGTGAAAAGAGGAAGGGGGCATTCAGCCAGGCCGCCTTGTTCGGGTGAGCTTCATGCATCCAGAGGAAGAGCCAGGAGCGGCCAAAGATCAAGGGGAGAAACAGGAGGAAGGCGATGGGGAGGAAGAATCCCATCCCTTCAGCGGCCCGTCTGATCACATGGCCCCACTGGGCCCGGCTGAGATGGTAGATGGCGGCAAAGACCACCCCGGCCTGGGCCAGCCCGGTCCAGAAGACGAAGTTGACCAGGTAGATCTGCCAGGCCCGGAGCGGTTCCTCTCCAGAGATCCCGATCAAGAAGGCCACCCCCCCGAGGGCCAAGAGTCCAAAGAGGATCACCAGGGCCACCCGAGGGATTTGCCTGGGCATCTTCTGGAAGGTCTCCTCCAGTCCGATCGGTTCGGTCATCGTCCCTGCAAGCTCCGAAGGTAGTTCACAATATCCCACCGCTCCCTGGGAGAGAGGACCTCCCCATAGGGGGGCATCAGCGCCCCCCCGTTCCGGATCGTCCCGTAGAGGAAGCCGTCGGTCCGCTCCCTGAACACAGGGAGGGTCAGGTCCGGCGGAGGGATGAACTTGCTCGCCACCGGACCCATCCCCTTTCCATTCGCTCCATGGCAGATGGCGCAGTAGATCTCGTACAGCTTCTTCCCGTTGGCCAGGGAGGCCTTTGTGGCCTGGACCGGATTCTTCAAACGCTGGCCTGCCTCCTCCCGGCTCATGGGAGGCTCAAAGCCATCCCGGGGGACGGTGTTGGCGGGAGGGCGTCTGGGGGCCTCCTGGGGCTTGATGGAAGGCTGATCCTTCATGTCGCGGCTCCAGGGCCACCCATAGGCTAAGCTTACCCCGAGGAGGAGGGCAGGGGCCAACAGCCCGAAAGGTCTAAGCTTCCACATGCCGGACCTCCTCCGCCCCTGCCCCCAAGAGAAGCCGGGAGGCCGTCTCGACCTCCTCCGGCTGGCATCGGACGAAGAGCCCGAAGCGGTCGGAGCAGAAACGGGGGTCAAAGGCTGGGCCTAAGCGGAGCCGGGGGACGCGGGCATTTGTCAGGAGGCCCAGGACGGTTCCCAGGGCCCCGAAGAGGATCGTCAGCTCGAAGGTGATGACGATAAAGGCCGGGATCGCCACGATCGGCTTTCCCCCAACGATCAGGGGGTAGCCGATGGAGGTGTTGATGGTGAGGAAGAGCCCCGTCACCCCTCCCAGGATCCCTCCGACCAGGGTGAAGACCCTGACCGGGCTCTCCCTTCGCCCCAGGGCCTCGTCAATCTCCTGGAGGGGGACCGGTGAGAGGGCCCGAAGCTCCTCGAAGCCTCCTGCCCGAAGGTGCCTGATCGCCTCCAGGAGGTCATCCAGGTGGGCAAAGATCCCTACGATCCCGATCACGCGACTCATCTTGCTTCCCCTCCTTTGAGCGGCACCGGAAGCTCCTGCTTCACCTCCACGATGGAGATGACCGGCAGGAACTTGGCGAAGAGGAGGAACCAGAGGAAGAACCAGGCGAAGCTTCCTGCGGTGATGCTCAGATCGACCCACGTGGGGGTGTAGAGGCCCCACGAATAGGGATCGTACTCACGGGCGAGGGAGGTGATGATGATGACGAACCGCTCGAACCACATCCCGATGTTGACCAGGATGGAGATGCCCAGGAGCCAGGGGGTGCTGGTCCGGATCCTCTTCACGAAGAAGAGGAGCGGGACCAGGGAGTTGAAGACGATCATGATCCAGAAGGCCCAGGCGTAGTGCCCCACGGCCCGGTACCGGAAGCTCTCCCACTCGAAGGTGTTGTCGCTGTACCAGGCGATGAAGAACTCGGTCGCATAGGAGTAGCCGACGATCAATCCGGTGAGGATGATGAGCTTGGCCAGGTTCTCCAAATGCCACTGGGTGATGTAGGTGTCTAAACGGAAGATCCGCCTTAAGGGGATCAGCAGGGTGATGACCATGGCCAGACCTGAGTGGATTGCCCCTGCCACGAAGTAGGGGGCGAAGATCGTCGAGTGCCAGCCTGGGACGATGGACATGGCGAAGTCCCAGGAGACGACGCTGTGGACCGAGATCACCAGGGGTGTGGCCAGGGCGGCCAGGAACAGATAGGCGCTGGTGTAATGCCGCCACTGGCGGTCGGTCCCCTGCCACCCCTGGGCCAGGAAGCCGTAGAGGAGCTTCCGCCATCCTTTCGCCCGGTCCCGGGCCACCGCCAGGTCCGGGACTAACCCGGTGAAGAAGAAGACCATGCTGACAATCATGTAGGTGAACACGGCGAAGACATCCCAGATCAGCGGGGACCGGAAATTCGGGTAGAGCCCACCCATCTGCTTATACGGGAGGAGCCAGTAGAAGTACCAGGGGCGTCCCAGGTGGATAATGGGGAAGAGGCCGGCCGTCATCAGGGCGAAGACCGTGACGGCCTCGGCCGTCCGGTAGACGGAGGCCCGCCACCGGACCCGGAAGAGGAAGAGGATGGCCGAGATCAGGGTGCCTGAGTGGGCGATCCCCACCCAGAACACGAAGTTGGTGATGTAGATCGCCCACATGGTGGGATGGGTCAGCCCCGACACCCCCAACCCGGTGTTGATCTGGTACATCCAGGCGTAGATCCCCCACAGGAGGACGACGACATCGGCCAAAAGGAGGAGGTAGTAGAGCTTCCCCGCCGGCTCCATCGTCTTCAGGAGATCCCGATCCACCTGGGCGTAGCTGAGCTGGTAGCCGAGAGCCACCGTCAGGCCTCCTCACCGGGCTTGATCTTCTTGAGATACACGATGGCGGGTTGGGTGTTCAGGTGCTCGAGGACCCGATACCGCCGCGGGGTCCGGCGGAGCCGGGACACCTCGCTCTCCGGGTCCATCAGGTCGCCGAAGACGATGGCCCGGGTGGGGCAGGTTTGGGCGCAGGCGGGGACGATCTCCCCATCCCGGACCGGCCGCCCCTCCTCCTTGGCCTTCGCCTTCCCTTGGGTGATCCGCTGGACGCAGAAGGTGCACTTCTCCATCACCCCCATCTCCCGGACCGTGACGTCCGGGTTGAGCTGGAGGTTCAGGGGGAAAGGCCATTGATAGGTGAACCAGTTGAACCGGCGGACCTTATAGGGGCAGTTATTCGAGCAGTACCGGGTCCCCACGCAGCGGTTGTAGACCTGGATGTTTAAGCCTTCGGGGTTATGGACGGTGGCATAGACCGGGCAGACCGGCTCGCAGGGGGCATGGTCGCAGTGCTGGCAGAGCATGGGGATGAACCGGGTCTCCGGTTGCCCGGGGGGGCCCTCGAGGTATCGCTCGATCCTGATCCAGGCCATCTCCCGGCCCCTGGCCACCTGCTCCCTGCCAACCACCGGGATGTTGTTCTCGGCGTAACACGCGACCACGCACGCCGAGCAACCGATGCAGGCGTTGAGGTCAATGGTCATGCCCCAGCGATGCTCGGGATGCTCATGGGGGGGGTACATCTGGCGGACCTTGGGCTCGTCTTGGGGGGCTTTCTCGGCCTGAAGTTCGGCCAGGGGGATGATCTGGGCGATCCCCCGGTCGAACTGCCGGTCGCTCCCTGAGACCGAGGCCAGACGACGTTTCCTGCCGGTTCTGGCCAGGGTCACCCGGGTCGAAAGCCAGGGGAGCCCTCCGGAGCGGGGCTCGGGATCTTTGGGGAGCAGGACCAGAGGGTTCGTCCCCGTTGCGCCCAGCTTCCTGGTGTACTCGCCGTAGACGGGATGGCCCCGACCGATCGGGACCGCCACCACATCCCTTCTCACGCCGGCGTAGAGATGGGCGGGGAGTTCCAGCTCCCCATAGGGGGATTTGACCTTGAGGAGGTCCCCCTCCTCGACCCCCAGGCGCTTTGCCTCCTCGGGATGGATCTCCAGCCAGTTGTCCCAGGTAAGTTGGGTCATGGGGTCGGGGAGCTCCTGGAGCCAGGGCCGGTTGGCCCCCCGGCCGTCGAAATGGGCCAGGGAAGGGTAGGGGAGGAAGACAAAAGTCTCAGCTTGGCCGGTGGGCTCGGGCACCTCTAGAGACCGGGACAGGGATGCCACATTCAGGCGGACCGGCTGGGCGGGGATCTCTTCAAAGACCCCTCCCCGTCGGAGGGCCTCGATCCAGAACGTTTCGAACTCGACGTCTGGTTGAAGCCTCTGATGGAGCTCCCTCCAGCGGGCCCGGAGGTACTCGTAGAAGCTCTCCTCCTTAAAAACTTGAGCCTGCGGGCCACCCAACCGCCTCGCCAGGGAAAGGAGCAGGTCGCCTAAGGCCTTTGTCTCGAAGAGAGGCTCCATGGCGGGTTGCATTAGACCGTGCACCCCTTCCCACGGCTCATGATCTCCCCAGCTCTCCAGGGGTGTGGAGGTTGGAAGGACCAGGTGGGCCTTGGCCGTCGTCTCATCCATGAAGCTGGAACAACTGACGACCAGGGGCACCTTTTCCAGGGCCTGCTCGAAGCCGGCCGTCTTCGGGAGCGTGAAGAGGGGGTTCACCTCGGAGAAGAAGAGGGCCGAAACCTGGCCCTTTTCCATCGCCTGGATGAGATCCAACATCTCCCGGTAGGTCGAAAGCCGGCTCAAACTGGAGATGGGGCCAAAGCGGACGGTCCGGCCCACGTTGCCGGTGGCATAATTTAAAAGGTTAATGGCGACCAGGGTGGCGGTGGCCTGGGGGTCGCTTATGGCCGTCCCACCCCCCAGGGCGAGTCCCGGGTCCCCTTCGGCGAAGATCCGGGCGAGCCTCTCGACCTCCTCCGGCTCCACCCTGGAGATCTCGGAGACCCGCTTCAGGTCGTAACGGTCCACCAGCCTCCGGATCCGACCAGCCTCTTCCGGCGAAAGCCCTTTGGCGAGACCCTCCACCAGGATCACCCGCACCATCCCCAGGGCCAGCAGCTTCTCGGTCCCGGGCCGGGCCGGGATCCACCGGTCCGCGTTCGCCGCTGTGAGGGAAAGCCTCGGCCCGATGAAGATGAACCGACCCATGCGCCCATCCCTGTAGGCCCGCATGGCCGCGAACTCCCTCGCATACATCACCGGCGAGATCCAGGTCTCGAGGAAATCAGCTCCGAAGGCCAGGATGACCTCGGCGGATTCGAGATCGTAGGTCGGGATGGCCTCCCGGCCGAAGGAAAGCCGGTTTGCCGCCTTGATCGGCTCGTAAGCGAAGGGCTCATAGCGGAGCCTTCGCGTCGAGCCCAGGGCTTTCAGCCATTGGTCCACCAACCGGTCCAGGCTTCCCGTCACGTGCGGGGTGATCCAGGTGACCCCCGGTCCCCTCCCCTGTTTGAGAAGCTCGGCCAGACGGGCGACCAACCACCCCTCCGCCTCCTCCCAGCTCACCGGCCTAAATCCCCCCGAGGCCTCCTTCAGAAGCGGACGACGGATCCGATCGGGGTTGTAGAGCCCCTGGAGAGCGGCCTGACCCCGGGCGCACAGGCGGCCCCGGTTCACCGGGTGGTCGGGGTTGCCCTCGACCTTCACGGCCCGTCCCTCCCTGGTCCTGACCAGCATCCCGCACCCGGCCGGGCACTCGCGGCAGACGGTGGCGTACCAGGTCGCCTTCCCCGGGATGATTTCCTCCACCGGGATGAGGTACGGGATCAGCTTCTCCGGGGCCTGGGTGGCACAACCGGTCAGGGCCGCAGCCCCGCCGATGGAGAGGACCTTGAGGAAGTCCCGACGGTTCACTTCCATCCCAAACTCCTATTTATGACACGTGATACAGTCGAGGCTCGCCTGCCGTCTTCGATGGCAGGCCACGCACCGATCCATGGTCAGGATCACCACCTCCCGGACGCGTTCCATGGTCTCAATCGGGCCGTGACAGTCTTGGCAGGCGATCCCCGCCTGGACATGGGGCATGTGGGAGAAATGGACGAAGTCCGGCTGATCGTAGACCTTGACCCACGGGATCGGCTCCTTCCGGTTCCAGTAACCCTGGAGTTTTTGGACCTCGGGCCTGTCGGCCGCGGTGATCTTGTGACACCCCATGCAGAACTGGACCGACGGGATCCCCGCCACGGGGGATCGTCTTGCATTGGCGTGGCAGTAGAGGCACGGGATCTGATAATCCCCTGCATGGATCTTGTGGCTGAAGGCGATAGGCTGCTCCGGTGCCCTCGCTTTTCGGGGAAGAAGGGAGAAGGCTCCGACGCTCAAAAGCAGCAACCCGCTAAGGAGGGCGATGGTGATCGTCTTCACCGGTTCTGCCCCACCCTTGATTGGTTCAATCCTACCCCCACAGGCCCTCCCTCTGGAAAGAGGCGCGAGCGTGCCCAAGAGCAAGAGAAAAATTTAACAAGCATTATGACCGTTCCCCCTTTCTCTGTCAAGAGCCTTTTCGTGTTCCGGAAGCCGGACAAATGCCGTCTTGACATTCCCCCTGGCTGGCGTTAGGCTTAAGGCGTAGCCAAACCCTTTCACGAGGAGAGCAGCCATGTTCGGCCTGGGCATTCAGGAACTGATCATTATCTTCATTATCGCCCTTTTGATCTTCGGCCCGAAGAAGCTCCCCGACCTGGGCAAGGCCCTGGGGAGGGGCATCGCCGAATTCCGGAGGGCCTCTGACGAGCTCCGGGATGGGATCGTCTCCCAGATCAAGCTGGAGGAGGAAATGGAACCTCCCAGGTACCCTGCCTCCCAGGCGAACCCGCAAGCCGGGCAGGCCTCCTCCCCTTCGTCCCCTGGGGTGAAGGCCGACGACCAGGGATCATCCGCCCCATCTGGCGAGGCCAAGGCCGATCAGCCCTCCCCGGGATCGGACGTCCCCCCGGTTGAGGCGACGCCCTCCCAGACCAACGAGCCGCATTATGCCTGAAGACCGGATGCCCTTCTTCGCCCACCTGGAGGAGCTGAGGAAGCGGATCATCCGATCCTTGATCGCCATCGGCATAGGCTTCCTCCTGACCTTCAATTTCTCCGAGAGGATCCTGGGCCTCCTCAAACGGCCCATGACGACCAACCTGACCTTCCAGCGGACCTATCCGTTTCTCACAACCACCCGAGGGCAGGACGTGGACCTGGTGTTCCTGGCGCCGGCCGAGGCCTTCTGGATGCACCTGAAGATCGCCTTCTTCTCGGGCCTTCTCCTGGCCACCCCCTTCGTCCTCTACCAGATCTGGAGGTTTGTGGAGCCGGGGCTCCTGCCCCGGGAGAAGCGCTACATCCTTCCCTTTATCCTCCTGGGGACCGTTTTCTTCTTCATCGGCCTTCTCTTCTGTTATTACATTGTCCTCCCCTTCGCCCTCCACTTCCTCCTGACCTACAAAACCGAACACCTGAAGCCCATGATCTCCATCGGGAACTACGTGGACTTCACCGTCAAGTTCCTGTTGGCCTTCGGCGCCATCTTCGAGCTCCCCCTCTTGATCGGCCTGGCGTCCATGATGGGCCTGGTCACCCCCCAGTTCCTCGCCAGGAACCGGAAATACGCCATCCTCTTCAACTTCACCATCGCCGCCATCCTCACCCCGACCCCCGACGTCTTCAACCAGACCCTGATGGCCCTTCCCATGTGCCTCCTGTACGAGGTCGGCATCCTGGCGGCCAAGCTGGTCGGCCGGAGGAAGAGGGAGGCGGCCGAGGAGGCGGCCGAGGCGGCCTAGCAGGAGGGGGGCCTGGGGCTGGAAAGAGGCTGGTTGGTGGTCAAGAATTGGAGACCGTGGCGCATCGCAGGCTTCGTTCTCCTCCTCCTGGCAGGTTGCGGGGAGCGAGAACAGTACAAACAGGTGAGGCTCTCGGAACCAGGCCGGCACGAAGCTGCGGCTTCCAGCCCGGGGGTCAAGGCCCCCCTTCGCGTGGCCGTGGCACCGGTCATCTCCCCCCGGGAGAGCTTTACGCTCTACGCCGCCCTCCTCGAGTACGTCTCCAGGAAGCTGGATCGGCCGGTGGATTTCATCCAGCGGAGGACCTACGGGGAGATCAACGAACTGATCCGGTATGGTCATGCCGATCTGGCCTTCGTCTGCGATTACGCCTATGTCGAAGGGGAGCGGGACTTCGGGATGGAGATCCTCGTCGTCCCCGTGGTCATGGGGAAGACGGCTTATCACTCCTACATCATCGTTCCTAAGGAGAGCAACGCCCGAAGCCTGTACGATCTCAGAGGGAAAGCCTTTGCCTTCTCCGACCCCCTCTCCAGCTCCGGCTGGCTCTTCCCGACCCATCTCCTGCGGAAGATCGGCGAGTCCCCGAAGACCTTCTTCAAACGCTACATCTTCACCTACAGCCACGACAACACCGTCAAGGCGGTGGCGGAGAAGCTGGTGGACGGCGGGGCGGTGGACAGCCTAGTGTACGAGTTCATGGTGGTCCGGGAGCCTCGCCTTGGGGAGCAAACCCGGGTGATCCAGAAGTCCCCGCCCTGGGGGAACCCGCCCGTCGTCGTCCATCCCCGGATTGATCCAAGCTTGCGGGAGCGGCTGAAAAAGATCTTCCTCACCATGCACGAAGAGGAGGAGGGGAGGAAGGTCCTCTCCCCGCTGATGATTGATCGCTTCACCCTGCCCAACAATCGGGCCTACGATGACGTCCGGAGGATGGCCGCCCTGGCCAGGGAACGACCATGAGACCTTCTACGCTCTGGCCCCGACTCCGATCCTGGCTCCTCTCCTTCAGTGTCCGGGTGAAGATCATGGGAATCGCCCTGGGGGTGATCCTCCTCCTGGGCTTGGTCGTCACCTTCCAGGTCCGGGCCACGATGAAGGCCACGTTAAAGGAGGAGCTTCGACGGCGGGGCGGTTCCATCGCCAGGGACATCGCCGGACGGGCCACCGACCTGATCCTGACGGACAACCTCTTTACCCTGAACGAGCTGGTCCGGGAGGCCGTGCAGACCGACCACGATGTCCGCTATGTCTTCGTCGTGGATCAGGCCAGGAACCTGCTGGCCCACACCTTCGGCCACCACTTCCCGGCCGGGCTCTTGGAGGCCAATACCGTCCTGCCCGGGGAGCGGTTCAGGATCGAGATCCTGGAGACGGAAGAAGGGTTGATCCATGATGTGGCCGCCCCGATCCTGGAGGGGAGGGTCGGTGTCGTGCGGGTGGGGATGTCGGAAAGGCATCTCCGGGAAGCGATCGCTTCGACCACCCGCTTCCTGCTTTTCGTGACAGGGCTCGTTTCCCTGGCCGGTGTCGCAGGGGCGTATCTCCTGACCTCGGTGATGACCAGGCCGATCCTGGATCTGGTCCAGGTGACCGAGGCGGTTGGCCGAGGGGACTTCAGTCGGAAGGCCCCACTGTGGGCGATGGACGAGATCGGCCGGCTTGGGGCAGCCTTCAACGCCATGATCGAGACCCTGGCCCGATCCCGGGCCGAGATCGAGCAGTTCAACCGACAGCTCCTCAGACGGAACGAGGAGCTTTCCGCCTTAAATGCCATTGCCGTTACGGTGAGCCGGTCACTACAGTTAAAGGATGTCCTGGACGGGGCCCTGGAGAAGGTCCTGGAGGTGATGAGGCTTCAGGCTGGCTGGATCTTCCTCCAGCACGGTCAGGACGGATCCCTCGTCCTGGCCGCTCACAAAGGCCTCTCAACTGACTTCCTGAAGGAGGAGGCCCGGCAGGAATGGGAGGAGTGCATCTGCCGGGAGGTCATGATGTCGGGGGAGGCCAGGATCTTAGACGATCTTTGGCGGTGCCCCCGTTTAAGCCCGAAGGTGATAGAGAAAGAAGGGTTGAGTGCCCATGCCAGTGTCCCCCTGAAGGCGAAGGACCGGGTCCTCGGCGTCATGAATGTTGCCTGCCACGATGACCGTCCTTTCAGCGAGGAGGAGCTTCGGCTCCTCACCGCCATCGGCCACCAGATCGGGATTGCCGTCGAGAACGCCATCCTCTACGAAGAAGTCCAGCGGAAGGAGGAGGTCCGGCATCTGCTCCTGGACAAGCTCATCATGGCCCAGGAGGAGGAGCGGCGGCGGATCGCCCGGGAGCTCCACGACGAGGTGGGGCAGAGCCTCACCGCCCTGATCATGGGCTTAGGAGGTGCCGAGGAGATGATCCCCCAGGAGCTGGAGCCCCTTCGAAGGCGTCTGGAAGAGATCAGGACCCTGACGGCCGGGACCCTGGAGGAGATCCGCCGGTTGATGGTGGATCTGCGGCCCACCCTTTTGGATGATCTGGGCTTGATCCCTGCCATCCACTGGTACGCCGAGACCCACCTGGCCCGGGCCGGGGTGGAGCCCCGGATTGAGGTGGTGGGCCCGAAGCGGAGGCTTCCACCCCCTGTGGAGACCGCCCTCTTCCGGGTCATCCAGGAGGCCACCACGAACATCGTCAAGCACGCCGGGGCCAAAACGGCCACGATCCGGCTCCAGTTCGAGGCCTCCTCCATCACCGCCTCCATTGCGGACGATGGGAAAGGGTTCGATCCCAGGGAAAAGCGGCCGGAGGGGTTCGGCCTCCTCGGGATGGAGGAGAGGGTCACCCTCTTGGGCGGGATCTTTACCCTCGACTCCCGGCCCGGTCACGGGACCCGGATTACCTTCACGATCCCGGTGGGGGAGGGGTGAAGGATGGGCAAGATCCGGATCCTCCTCGTGGATGACCATGCCATCGTCCGGGCCGGCCTGAAACTCCTGTTAGAGTCCCAGCCGGATATGACCGTCATCGGGGAGGCGGCGGATGGGCTGGAGGGGGCCAGGAAGGCCAGGGAGCTTAAGCCGGACGTGGTGGTGATGGATATCGCCATGCCGGGCTTAAGCGGCCTGGAGGCCACCCGGCGGATCAAGGCCGAATGCCCCGAGACCCAGGTCCTCGCCCTCACCATGCACGAGGACGAGCGGTACTTCTTCCAGATCCTCCACGCCGGTGCCTCGGGGTATGTGGTGAAAGGGGCGCCCCCGGCCGACCTCATCGCCGCCATCCGATCCGTTCACCAGGGGCAGGCCTATCTTTACCCTTCGCTGGCCCGGAAGCTCCTGGACGAGTACCTGACCAGGGAAAAGGAAGGGAGGGAGACCTCCCAGGAGCTGACCGATCGGGAGCGGGAGGTCCTCCGCCTGATCGCCCAGGGAATGACGGGCAAGGAGATCGCCGAGCTCCTGGGGGTAAGCGCCCACACGGTGGAGCGGCATCGCCAGAACCTCATGGCCAAGCTGAACCTCCACAACCGGGCCGCGTTGATCAAGTACGCCATCCGTAAGGGGTTGATCGAGCTGGAGGCCTAAAAGATCCCCGCCTTAAGGGGAATGGCGGAAAGGCACCATCATCCGATGGTGCCTTTTTGCTTTGAGAATAGAGGATCTTTTGAGCCGGACTGGTGCCTTCCCAGGATGGACGGCGAAACGCCAAAGGCCGATACTGATAGGTGAAAGGGTTGGTCCCTGTTTAACCCACCACATCATGGAACCAGAGGGGGAGATGGAGCTTTCGAGACGAGCGTTCCTGAAGATCGCGGCAACCGGGGCGGGGACGGCCCTGGCCGGCCCACTCGTGAAGGCAAAAGCGGCCAAGGAGGAAGAGGCTCAAAACACTGGGCCTGAGGAGAGGTGGGTGCCGAGTGTCTGCCTCCAGTGCCCGGCCGGCTGCGGTATCTTGGTCCGGGTCGTCAAGGGCCGGGCGGTGAAGATCGAGGGGAACCCCGAGCACCCCATCAACCTGGGGAGGCTCTGCCCCAAGGGCCATATTGGCCTGCAGCTCCTCTACGATCCCGACCGGATCAAGGGACCGATGAAACGGATCGGACCGAGAGGGTCTGGCCGGTGGGAGCAGGTCTCGTGGGATGAGGCCTTAAAGATCGTTGCCGACCGCTTAAAAAGCCTTAGGGCAAGAGGGGAGCCCCATCGCCTCGTTATCATGAGCGGGAGGAATCGAGGCCACATGGGTCCCTTGATTGACCGGTTCCTGGCCGCCTACGGCTCCCCGAACCACGTCGGCCACTCTTCCATCTGTGCCGACGGCACGGCCCAGGCCCACTACCTCACCCAGGGGGTCAAGGCTTACGCCGGCTACGACTGGGACAACACCAACTACCTCCTCTGCTTCGGCGGCGGGTTTGTCGAGGCCTGGCGGCCGACGACCCGGCTCCTCCGGGCCTTCGGCCACATGCGGAGGGAGCGGCCGATCCGGGCCAAGATCGTCCAGGTGGAGACCCGCTTCTCCATTACCGCCGCCAAGGCCGATGAGTGGATCCCGATCACCCCCGGGACCGACGCCGCCCTGGCCTTGGGAATTGCCCATGTGATCGTTCAGGAGGAGCTGTACGACAAAGCCTTTGTCCAGGAGCACACCTTCGGCTTCGAGGATTGGGTCGATGAAAAAACCGGAAAGAGGCACATGGGCTTTAAGACCCTGGTCCTCCGGGATTACCCCCCCAAGAAGGTCTCGGCGATCACAGGGGTCCCCGAGGCGACCATCGTAAGGATCGCCCGGGAGTTTGCCACGACGAAGCCGGCCATCGCCGCCGGGGAGCGGGGGGCCAGCATGCAGACAAACGGCGTCTACAACCGGATGGCCATCCATGCCTTGAACGCCCTGGTGGGGAGCCTGGAGGTGCCGGGAGGGGTCCTGATCCAGATCGGACCCCCCGTGACCCCGTGGCCCGAGGTGGTCCAGGATGGGATCGCCAAGAGGGGAGTGGAACAACCGAGGATTGACTATGCTGGGACGAAGAAGTACCCGCTGGCGGGGAAGGTCTACCAGGACATGCCGGAGATGCTCCTAGGGGAAGGGCCTTACCCTATTGATACCTTGCTGCTCTACTACACGAACCCCCTCTTCTCCACCCCCGATGTCAGGCGGTGGGAGAAGGCGATCGAGAAGATCCCGTTCATCGTCAGCTTCTCCCCCTTCATGGACGAGACGACCGACCATGCTGACCTGATCCTCCCCGACCATACCTATCTGGAACGCTGGCATGACGACATCATCTACCCTAGTTTAGGGTACCCCGTCATGAGCCTCCGGCAACCTGTCGTCAGGCCCCTCTTCGACACCCGGAATACGGGCGATGTGCTTATCGAGCTGGCCCATCGGATCGGAGGGACGGTGGCCCAGTCCTTCCCGTGGAAGGATTATCAGGATCTGATCAGGGACAAGGTGAAGGGCCTCTTCGAGGCAAAGACCGGAACCATCGTCGCCCCCACCTTCTCCAAGTTCTGGGAGGAGTTCAAGAAGAAGGGGTTCTGGGCGAACCCGCCCTATGAGTTCAGGAACTGGGAGCACGCCTTCAAAACCCCCTCCAAACGCTTTGAGTTCTACTCCCAGATCCTGGAGCACAAGCTGGAGGAACTGGCCAAAAAAGAGGTGGAGAAGGCGAAAGAGGAGGGGAGGGCCTTGACAGAGGAGGAGGCCTTGGAGGAGATCCTCAAGGGCTTGAAGCTCCAGGCCCGGGGGGACGCGGTGTACTTGCCTCACTACGAGCCGATCCGGCATGTAGGCGACCCGGAGGAGTACCCCCTCCTCCTGAACACCTACAAGCTCATGACCCACGCGGAGGGGAGGGGGGCAAACGCCCCCTGGCTCCAGGAGATTTTGGGGCTCCACGTGGGCATCCGGTGGGATTCCTGGGTGGAGATCCACCCGGAGATGGCGAGGAGACTGGGCATCGAGGACGGGGATGAGGTCTGGGTGGAATCCGTCGTCGGCAGGATCAAGACGAAGGCCAAGCTCTATCCGGGATGCATGCCCCAGGTGGTGAACATGCCCTACGAGTTGGGGCATAAGGCCTACGGTCGCTGGGCCAAGGGGAGGGGGGTCAACCCCAACGAGATCCTGGTCCACGAAAACGATCATCTGGGAGGCCTGGCCGCCTTCTTCTCCACCCGCGTCAAGGTCTACAAAGCCTGAGGAGAGGGGTCCCATGGCACGGTGGGGGATGGTGATTGATCTGGACAAGTGTACGGCCTGTCAGGCCTGCACCGTGGCCTGCAAGGCGGAGAACAACGAGCCTATCGCCGGTCCCGAGGGGAGCCGGAAGGGACGGGACATCTTCTGGATGCAGGTCTTGGGTGTCGTTGAGGGAGAGTACCCGAGGCCAAGGGCCCGCTTCATCCCGAGGCCCTGCATGCACTGCGATCTGCCCCCCTGCGTTCAGGTCTGCCCTGTCGGCGCGACCTACAAGCGGGAGGATGGCCTGGTGGCCCAGGACTACGACCGCTGCATCGGCTGCCGCTACTGCATGGTGGCCTGCCCCTACGGCGTCCGCTACTTCAACTGGAAGCGGCCCGAGTTCCAGGCAATGGCGTACCTGAACCCCGATCAAGTCTCGGGCCATCACGGGGGAAGGGAGGGGCCGGTGGTGAGGCCGGTAGGGGTGGTGGAGAAGTGTACCTTCTGCGTCCACCGGTTGGAGAAGGCCATCCAGAAGGCTAAGGCGGAAGGGAGGGAGATCAAAGACGGGGACTACATTACGGCCTGCGCCCAGACGTGTACTGGAGGGGCCATCCGGTTCGGGGACCTGGACGATCCGAAGAGTGAGGTCTACCGGCTCTCCCGGGATAAAAGGGCCTTCCGGCTCCTGGAGGAGCTGGGGACAGAGCCCCGGGTCTATTACCTGAAGGAGGGCTGAGATGGCACGGATTGACGAGCGATACCTCCGCCCCTTGTTAAAGACGGGCCCGGGTTACCTGCTGTCCACAGGCGTCCTCATCGTCCTCGTCGCCTGGGCCCTCTATGCCTACTCCATCCAGCTCAAAACCGGCTTGGCCGTCACCGGGATGAACACCCCCACGTACTGGGGGTTCTACATCGTCAACTTCGTCTTCTTCGTGGGGTTGAGCGCCGGGGGGATCATCATCGCCTCTTTGGTCCATGCCTTCGGCCTCGAGCGGTTCCGATCGGTGGCCCGGATCGCCGAGTTGATGGCCATCAGTTGTCTGATCCTGGCCACGATCTTCATCATGCTGGACCTGGGCCGGCCCGACCGTTTCTACCACCTCCTCCTCTACGGCCGTTTCGAGTCGCCGCTCATCTGGGATGTGATCGTCATCACCCTCTATCTGTTGGTCGGCCTCACGTATGGGTACTTCGGGACCAGGGCGGACCTGGTGAGGTGTATGCAGGTGATTCCCCAAAGGCGGCGGCTCTTCCGGCTTCTTGCCTTGGGCTCCACCGATCTCTCGGAGCGGGCCCTTTCCCGGGATCGAAGGATCCTGAAAGGCCTGGCCTACGTCGGCCTCCCGCTGGCCGTGGCCCTCCACTCGGTCACGGCCTGGATCCTGGGACTGGTCAAGGCCCACCCGGGATGGCATAGTGCCCTCCTGGCCCCCCTCTTCGTGGTCTCGGCCACGGTCTCGGGATTGGCCCTCCTCATCGTCTCGGTGGTCTTCACCCGACGTGGGCTCAAACTGGAGATCCAGGAGAAGGTCATTGAGGATCTGGGGAGGCTCCTCCTCTTCTCGATCCCCATCCTCGGCTACTTCCTCTTCGCCGAGCTTCTGACGGTGACCTACGCCAAAGAGCCGGCAGGTCTCCACGTCTTCCAGGAGATGATCTCTGGTCAATACGCCCCCCTCTTCTGGGGGAACCTGATCCTCGGGCTCTTGTACCCCTTGGCGATCCTGGCCAAGCCGAAACGGAAACTCGTCGCGTGGGTTGGCCTCCCGATCGGCGCGGCCATCGCCCTCCTGGTGATCTGGTTCAACGTGGAGACCCCCCTGGTTCTCAATTGGGCCCTCCCCCTCACCTTCGGCTTCTCCCTCCCGCCCTGGCTCGAATACTTCGTCCTGTGGCTGTTCGGACTCGTCCTCCCCCTGTACCTTCTCCTGGGCGAGGGGTGGCGGACGGAAACCCGGGTAGGGATCGCCGCAGCCTTGGTCGTCCTGGGGGTCCTGGCGGAACGGTGGAATATCGTGATCGCCCCCCTCCTCGGGCATGCTCACCTCCCTTATGCCCCGGGAAGCTATACCCCCACCGCCCTCGAGCTTTCCTTGGTGATCGGCGTCTACGCCCTGGGCGCCCTCTTCTTCGCCATCGCCGCCAAACTCTTCCCGCTGGTGGAGTTGGGGGAAGAGGCCGGAAGCTGAAAGGGGGAAAGGGATGATCGAGACCGAGGCCTTGGCGAGGCTCAGGGGATCAGCCTACGAGGGATTGGCCCTGGCCTTCCGCCCCCCCTCTGAAGCCTTCCACCAGATCCTCGAAGCGAAGCTCCTTCAACCCCTGCAACGGCTTGGAAGGGAGTTTTCCTGGCCCACCCCAGAGGACAAGGAGCTCCTCGGGACCGTGGACAGGCGCTTCACCACCCTCAAAGGCGAGTACCATCGCCTCTTCGTGGGGCCGTATCGGCTCCCCGCTCCTCCTTATGCTTCCATCTACCTTGAGCCCGGGCGGATCCTCATGGGCCCCTCCACCCTGGAGGTCCTCAAGCGGTATGAAGAGGCCGGCTTCCGGCTCTCCCCCGCCCTCAAGGAACTGCCTGACCATGTGACGACGGAGCTTCTCTTCATGGCGTGCCTCGCGTTGGAAGAGGCAGAGGCCTGGCGGCGTGGGGATGCCGAGGCTGCCGCCACCGTCCTTCAGCGAGAGAGGGCCTTCCTCACCGATCACCTGGTCCGGTGGATTCCGCGGTTTAGCGAGCAGATCCTCGTTTCCACCGCGGAGCCTTTCTACCAGCTCCTCGCCCGCCTCCTCCGGGACTTTGTGGTGAGGGACTTGGGCACCACGGCTGCCCTGGAGAAGCTCCTGGAAGAGACCAGGGGAGGAAGGGGCCTCGCCGGAGCGGAGCGGAGGACACCATGAAGGTGGGGGTCTTTCTACAGCCCTGGCAGGACAAGGTTGCGGATTTCCTGGAGAGGAAAGGGATCCCCACCTTTGCTGTTCCAAAGGCCCCTGAGGAGCTGCCCGAGGCTTTGAAGGCCTTGATCCGGCAATCGGGGATCAAAGGGGCGGTCCTCGTAGAGGAAGGGGGGGAAGGGGAGGTCGCCGAGACCCTTCAGGAGGCCGGGATCCCGCCGTACGCTTTCGAGGCGATCCAGCTCCCCCCAGGACCCCTGGAGGGGAAGACCCTGGAAAAGGCCAGGCTCCTTGCCTTTGCGGCTGTGGAAGGGGTGAGGGCCCAGGGAGAGGTTGCTCCCGAGCATCTGAAGCCGACCTTCGTGTCGGTCCAGGAAGCCCTAAGTCGCCGGGATCTCCTCTTTGGCTTCTTCAAGCCCCGCTATGAAGTGATCCCCGCCGTGGAGGCTTCTCGCTGCACGGCCTGGAAGGGCTGCCGCCTCTGCCTGGACGCCTGTCCCCAAGCGGCCCTTTCCTTCCGGGAGGGAAGGATCGTCCTCGATAAGGCCTTCTGCACGGGCTGCGGTGCCTGCCTGCCGGCCTGTCCTCAAGAGGCCATCAGCTCCCCCCGCTTGGCCCCCCAGGTCCTGGAGGCGAAGCTTCGAGCCCTTCTCTCCGAAGAAGTCCCCCTGCGGCCCCGGGTTCTCCTGATCACGGCCAAGGATCGGGTACCAGCAGGGAGGGGATGGCTTCCGCCGGAGATCCTGGAGCTCCTCCTTCCCTGCACCGGAGCGCTCTCGGCCTGGCTCCTCCTCCGGGCCCTGAGGCTTGGAGCTGATGCCCTCTTCGTTCTTCCGTGCGATCCTTCCTGCCGGCACCACTGTCACGGGAAGGGATGGGAGAGGCCCTTTCACTTTGTTCAAACCCTCCTCCCGGCCCTCGGGGTCCCGGCTGCACGGCTTCAGGCAATCCCCGGGACCTTAGACCCTGAGGCCTTTATCGCCTGCCTCCGAACCTTTGTCGAGGAGGGGGAGGAGATGGGCCCCCACCGCCTCCAAGAGGCCGGGGCCGCCGACGGGTCCTTTCGCCTCGTGGACCTCCTCCAGGATCTTTCTACCAGGTTCGGGGTGGAACAGGTCATCCTAAAGGGGGATCATGTCCCCTTTGGCCTGATAAAGCTTGAAAAGAGTGGGAGGGCCTGTACCCTCTGCGGGGCCTGCCCCGACCGCTGCCCGACCGGTGCCCTCCTCTTTCAAGAACACGCCCAAACCTCAACGCTCCTCTTCGACCACGCCTCCTGCATCGCCTGTTTTGCCTGTGTTGAGGCCTGCCCCGAGAAGGTCCTCACAGGGGAGAGGGCGTTGGCTCTTGGCCTCCTTCGAAAGGGCCCTGTCCCTTTAGCCGAGGATCGGATCGTCTCCTGCCAACGGTGCGGGAGGCCCATCGCCCCTTCCAGGATGCTCCAAAGGGTCCAACACCTCCTCAGCCCCCAACCCTTAGACCCTAAACCCCAGCCCCTAGATTTTTTTGAGGTGTGCCCCCCCTGTCGGATCACGGCGGACCTGGCGAAGGGACAAGAGTGAGGCCAACGGCCTAGAAAAAATAAGCTGAACATCCTATTGACCTGCTTGTTCATTCGGGTACAATTGCCTATCACTCTGCCGCTCTATGGCCGGCTCACAGGAGGATGATTCCTGGAAGAGGAGGGGGAAATGGATGCCACACCGATGACGACCAGGGGGCAGGAGCTTCGCAGGATGCAGGAGGAGCTGAAACGGGCCTTGAAGAAACCGGTGGAGGAGCGTAGTTGGGTGATGGTCATCAACCCCAGGAAGTGCACGGCCTGCTTCGCCTGTGTTGTGGCCTGCATGGCCGAGAACGTCTCGCCACCAGGGGTCTCCTACCGGGTGGTCCCGGAGGTGGAGGTGGGGGAGTACCCGCAGGTCTCCCGGACCTTCATGCCCACGAACTGCATGCACTGTGACAACCCTCCCTGTATGAAGGCCGCCAATGCTGTTCAGCCCGGGTCCATCACCAAGCGGCCTGATGGGATCGTGGCCATCAACTACGAAAAGTTTCAGGGGAGGGAGGCCTTCGAGCAGGCGGTCAAGGCTTGTCCTTATACCGCCCTCTATTTCGACGATGGCCGGTTCTGGACGGAAGGGACACCAGCCCTTCAGCCCTACGAGCAAGTGGAGAACTTCGAGTACGGGAAGGGGTGGGGAAGGGCGGCAGGGTCCCCTCCCGTGGGAACCGGCCGCAAGTGCCACTTCTGCCTCCACCGCTTGAACGCCGGGATGCTCCCCGCCTGTGTCACCACCTGCGATGGAGGCGTCACTTACTTCGGAGATCTGAATGATCCCAAGAGCCTGGTCTCGGAGCTGTTAACGACCCATCGGAGCCTCCGCCTGAAGGTCGGCCTAGGGACAAAGCCCCGGGTCTATTATCTGGTGGATGACACCCAGGCGGCGGAGAACCTGAAGGCCTGCCTGGCCTGCCACCGCTAAGGAGGGAGGCGATGGAACGGGAAACGAAGGTCCAGGAGCCAGAAAACTTCAAGACGTTCACCATGGACCGGCGGGCGTTCTTAAAGGCGTCGGCATTCCTGGGGGGCTCTCTTCTCCTGGCGGATCGGCTGCGGTGGGCCCTGGATCTGGTCAAGAGGGCCGAGGCCGATACCTTTAAACCGGGCGAGGCATACCTCCTGGCCAGGGCCGAGAACATCCTCTACTCGGCCTGCCTCCAGTGCAACACCGGCTGCGGAATCAAGGTGAAGCTCTTAGACGGTGTTGCCGTCAAGATTGATGGAAACCCCTTCAACCCCTTCGCCTTGACCCCCCACCTCCCCTACAGGACCTCCCCCTTCGAGACGGCGACCTTCGACGGCATCCTCTGCCCCAAGGGCCAGGCAGGCCTCCAGACCGCCTACGATCCGTACCGGCTTGTCAAGGTCTTGAAGCGGGCCGGGAAACGGGGCGAAAACCAATGGATCACCATCCCCTTCGAGCAGGCCGTTGACGAGATCGTCAACGGGGGGTATCTTTTCAAGCACGTCCCCGGGGAGGAGAACCGGAGGGTGGAGGGGCTCAAAGACATCTGGGCCTTGAGGGATCCGAAGCTCGCGAAAGCGATGGCCGAGGATGTGAAGAAGATCTGGCACGGGGAGATGACCGTTCCCGAGTTCAAGGCCAAGTACCAGGACTCTCTCCACCTCCTCATTGACCCCGACCACCCGGACCTCGGTCCCAAGAACAACCAGTTCGTCTTCATGTGGGGGCGCCTGAAGGCCGGCCGGGGAGATTTGATCAGCCGCTTTGTGAAGGATGCCTTCGGTTCGGTGAACGCCCACGGCCACACCACCGTCTGCCAAGGTTCCCTCTACTTTACCTCTAAGGCCATGAGCGAGCAGTTTGTCGAAGGAAAGTGGACAGGGGGGAGGAAGTTCTACTGGCAGGCCGATACGGGAAATAGCGAATTTATCATTTTCGTGGGGGCCTCCCCCTTCGAGGGGAACTACGGTCCCCCCCACAGGATCCCGAAGATTACCGAAGGTCTCGTCTCGGGCCGCCTGAAGATCGCCGTCGTGGACCCCAGGCTTTCCAAGACAGCGGCCAAGGCCTGGCGGTGGGTCCCGATTAAACCGGGGACGGAAGGCGCGTTAGCGTTAGGGATGATCCGTTGGATCATCGAGAACGGGCGCTACGACGCACGGTATCTTCAAAACGCCAACAAAGCCGCGGCCAGGGCCGACGGGGAGCCGACCTGGTGCAATGCGACCTGGCTGGTGAAGCTGGACAAAGAGGGGAACCCTGGTCCTTTCCTCAGGGCCTCCGAGATCGGGATCGCGGCGAAGGAGCAGCGAAGGACGAAAGAGGGGAAGGCATGGGAGTTCGACCCCTTCGTCGTCCTCTCCGGCGGCAGGCCGATCCCCTTTGACCCTTACGATGACAAGGACGCCGTGGAGGGGGATCTTCTGGTCAAGACGGAGCTTCAAGGGATCAGGGTCAAAAGCGGTCTCCAGCTCCTCTTCGAGGAGGCCTCCTCCAGGAGCCTTGCCGAGTGGGCGGAGATCTGTGGGATCGAAGAGAGGGACATCGTGGACCTGGCCACGGAGTTCACCGTCCACGGGAAGCGGGCGGCGGCCGACATCCATCGGGGAGTCTCCCAGCATACGAACGGCTTCTCCAACGTCTTCGCCTGGCTCTCGTTAAACCTCCTGATCGGCAACTACGATTGGAAAGGGGGAATGATCAAGGCGACGACCTTTGATCATACAGGGGGGAAGAAAGGTCAGCCCTTCCCGATACCCAAGATGATGCCGGGCAAAACCACCCCCTTCGGGATCAGCCTGATCCGGCACGAGGTCACCTACGAGGAGACGACCCTCTTCGCCGGCTACCCGGCCAGGCGGCCCTGGTATCCCCTCTCCAGCGACATCTACCAGGAGATCATCCCGTCGGCCGGCGATGCCTACCCGTACCCGATTAAGGCGTTATTCCTCTACATGGGCTCGCCCCTCTATTCCCTCCCGGCGGGACACACGAACATTGAGATCCTGGCCGACGTGGAGAAGATCCCCCTTTTTGTCGCAAACGACATTACCATTGGCGAGACCTCCATGTACGCCGACTACATCTTCCCCGACCTCTCCTATCTGGAGCGGTGGGAATTCCACGGCAGCCACCCCTCCATGGCCCCTCAAGTCCAGCCGATCCGCCAGCCGGTTATCGCCCCCTTGACGGAGCCGGTGAAGGTCTTCGGTCAGGAGATGCCCCTCTCGCTAGAGGCGATGCTCTTAAGCATCGCCGAGAAGCTCAGCCTTCCAGGCTTTGGTAAAGATGGCTTTGGGGAAGGGTGGGATTTCCTCAGGCCGGAGGATCTCTACCTCCGGATGGTGGCGAACGTGGCCGCCGAAGGGGAGGGGGTCCCCGACGCTGATGATGAAGAGGTCAGGCTCTTCCTTAAGTCCCGGAGGCATCTTCCCAGGACTGTTTTCGACCCCGAACATTGGCGAGAGGTCGTGGGGGAGCGGTGGTGGCGGAAGGTGATCTACGTCCTGAACCGGGGTGGCCGCTTCGAGGAGGTGGAACAGGCCTATGAGGGGGATCAGGTCCGGCATAAGTACGGGACCCTGATCAACCTCTACCAGGAGAAAACGGCCAGGACGAAGAACTCCATGACGGGGGACCCCTTTTCAGGCGTTGCCACCTACATCCCGCCCTACCGGGATGCCCTCGGCCGACCCATTCAGGACGACGGCTTTGATCTTTACCTGATCACCTTCCGGGAGATCTCCCACACCAAAAGCCGGACCATCGCCGACTACTGGCTCCTCCGCCTCCTCCCCGAGAACTCGGTGATCATGAACGAACAGGACGCCGATCGCCTCGGCCTTCAGGAGGGAGATCAGGTCAGGATCCTCTCCGCCTCCAACCCCCAGGGAGTGTGGGACCTGAAGAACGGCCGGACGATCCCGATAGAGGGGAAGGTGAGGGTCATCCAGGGGATCCGGCCCGGCGTTATCGCCTTCTCTCTGGGCCACGGCCACTGGGCCTACGGCTCACGGGATGTAATCGTAGATGGACAGGTCATCAAAGGCGATCCAAGACGGGCGACAGGCATTCACGCCAACGCCGCCCTCCGGGTTGACCCTGTTCTGAAGAACACCTGCCTCTCGGACGTAACCGGTGGGAGTGCTGTCTTCTACGACACAAAGGTAAAGCTGGTGAAGGTGTGAAAGGGGATGTGACCTTGGGGCTTAGAAACGGATGAACTTGAAGAGGATGGTAAGAAGGGTCAGGAGGCTGAACCAGACGGTGATGACCCAGGTCAGGGTCGTAAATCGCTGATCAATGGCGGTGAAGCGTTGGTTCATGTCAGCCCGGAGCTCGGCGAAGCGGGTATTCGTATCCTCCCGGAGTTCAGCAAAGCGTTGGTTGAGATCACCCCGGAGGTCATCTAGCCGCTTATGGAGATCATCGATCCGCTTGGAGAGTTCCTCGTCAGGCATGTCGCTACTGTAGCAGACCTCCGAGGGGGCGTCAAGGGTCAGTGAGCTTTCTGTGATGAAGGAGGTCGCATATGAAGAGAGTTAACAAGTCATTCTCCGCAATGATGGTTCTCTTGGCCGTTTCTCTCCCCGCCTGGGCTGCCGAAGAGAAGAAGGAGGAGGCGGTCATCCAAGAGATCCTGGAACTCATGAAGCAACAGGGGACGATCACGGAGACCCAGTACCAGGATCTGAGCACACGGGCCAAACAGGAGAAGGAGAAAGGGTTCGTGGCGGGGGTCGAGAAGGGGAGGCCATTCCTCCGGTCGGCCGATGGAAACTACGAATTCTTCCTCGTCGGGCGTGTTCAATCCGATTTCCACGCCACCGAGGGAGATGCCCGCACCCTGACGGGGGTGGATCTGAATGACCGATTCTTGATCCGGCGGGCCCGACTGGGGGTCACGGGGAGCTTCTTTAAGCTGGTCCGGTTTCTTGTCGAGGCCAACTTCGTCGATGGCATCAGCCTGAAGTACGGCTGGGTGGAGCTGGCCCCCCTGCCTCAGCTTCAACTTCGAGTGGGGCAGTACAAAGAGCCCTTCAGCCTGGAGGAGCTAACCTCCTCCGTGTTTATCGACTTCGTCGAGCGATCGTTGGTGAACGAGCTGGTCCCGGCCGTAGACATTGGGGTGATGCTCCACGGAAGCCTCTTTCAGGAGAGGGTGAGCTACTTCCTGGGTGGCTTTAACGGCAGTGGGGAGGATGTGGCCGACGGAAACGATGAGAAGGATCTGGCCGCGAGGGTTGTGCTGGCTCCGTTCAAACCCTCGAAGCATTTCTGGCTGAAGGGGCTCCAGCTCGGGGGAAATGTGACCTGGGGCGATCAAGATTCCGCCACAAGTCCCCAGGGTCGGACGAACGCTCAGACGGGCAACCGGTTCCGGTTCTTCGCCCCCCATCCCGTTCGGGGGACCCGGGTCCGGTGGGGGGGAGACCTGGCCTGGCTGATCGGCCCCGCGTCGTTGAAGTTCGAGTACGTTGTCCAGACCAGCGACCGGGATGGCCTGGGGCCGGGGGGGGCGGACCTGGATGCGATTCGGGCAAGGGCCTGGTACGTCTCGGCGACGTATCTCCTCACGGGAGAGGAGAAGACCCTCGGGGCCATCACCCCGAAGCGGCCCTTCCAGCCCTTCGGGGAGAAGGCCGGCCCTGGCGCGTGGGAGCTGGCCCTCCGGGGGATGCGCCTCGATTTTAACTCCGATGACCCCTT
>CAZHST010000006.1:35783-100545 GCA_964535215.1 uncultured bacterium | reverse complement strand
CCAGGACAGCCTCGACCACCTCCACCGGGGAGAGTTTCTTCGCCCGGATCGCTGCTGCCAGCTCCGTAGCGGGCATGTAGCAGATCTCTTCGCCGTTCATGATGAGCCTCCACCGATCCTTCGACAAAGGTTGAGGGCCCCAGGTCTACAGTGAGGTTTATCGCCCTCCCCTTTCCGTGTCAAGGGCTTTTTTAAAGGAACCTCCCTTTAACCGTGGACCTTCAGGTCTGCCCTTGACACCTTCCAGGAATCCGGGTAAGTAAGGAGGCAGAGAAAGGAGAAAGGGGGATGCATCTTCAAGGGCGGGTGGCGGCGGTAACGGGGGCGGCCCGGGGGATCGGCTTGGCGATCGTCGAGATGCTGGTCGAGGAGGGGGCAAAGGTTGCCCTCCTGGATGTGGATCTTGAAGAGGCCCGCCGTCAGGCGGAGCGACTGACGACGGCAGGGGCCGAGGTCCTGGCCCTGAAGATGGATGTCTCCAACCCGGAGGAGGTCAAGGGGGCCGTTCAAAAGATCGTGGACTTCTTTGGAAGGATTGACATCCTGGTGAACAACGCGGGCATCCCGGGGCCGTCGGTGCCTCTTTGGGAAGTCTCGGATGAGGACTGGCGGCGGACCTTGGCGGTGAATCTGGACGGGGTGTTTCATTGCTG
Source organism: uncultured bacterium (assembly GCA_964535215.1). Lineage (GTDB taxonomy): Bacteria > Methylomirabilota > Methylomirabilia > Methylomirabilales > JACQHM01 > JACQHM01. The sequence continues at coordinate 99,892 of CAZHST010000006.1, read as the reverse complement.
CCGGGCCGTGATCCCTTACATGCTGGAGCAGGGGTATGGACGGATCGTGAACATCGCCTCGATTGCCGGGAAAGAAGGAAACCCCAACCTGGCCCCGTATTCGACGGCCAAGGCAGGGGTCATTGGCCTGACAAAGGCTTTAGGGAAGGAGCTGGCCACCCGGGGCATCCTGGTCAACTGCGTCACGCCGGCTGTTATCGAGACGGAGATCTTAAAAGGGGTAAAGCCCGAGGTGGTCGAGGATCTGGTCTCCAAGATCCCGATGGGGCGGATGGGGCGCCCGAGCGAGGTGGCCGCCCTGGTCGTGTGGCTCGCCTCCGAGGCCTGCTCCTTTTCAACCGGGGCCGTCTTTGACATCTCCGGCGGACGGGCCACCTACTGAGCTCCAACGGTCGGCATCCAGCGATCAGCTTTCAGCCTGCCGATAGCTGATGGCTGACGGCTAAATCCTGACCGCCGATGGCTGACGGGTTGACAGGGGGCATCGCTCAAGGCTATTGTTGCAGCCATGACCGGTGGAGAAGAGGGGAAGCGATGAGAACCGTCGCCCAGGTGATCGTCGACACCTTGAAGGATCAAAGCATCCGGTGCTTTTTCGGGGTGCCGGGGGGTGGAAACCTAGACCTCCTGGAGGCGGCTCGGAAGGAGGGCCTCCAATTCGTGATGACCCATGCGGAGACCGCCGCCGCCATCATGGCCGCCGTCTACGGGGAGCTGACCGGGAGGCCGGGGATCGCCCTCACCACGTTAGGCCCCGGGGTGACCAGCGCCGTCAACGGGGTCGCGCATGCCTCCCTCGATCGGGCCCCGATGCTCCTGATCAGCGATCGCTACCCGGATCACCTCCTTTCCGGCTTCGAACATCAGCGGATTGACCACCGCCGCCTCCTCGCCCCGCTTGTCAAATGGAGCGCCCCCGTGACGGCCCGTTCCACCCGGGCGACGCTCCTCAAGGCCTTACGGATCGCCGCTTCCGAACCAAGAGGCCCGGTCCACCTCGACCTTCCCGGTGAGGTCTCAAGGGAGCCGGTGGAGGATCAGAGGGATCTCAAGGCCTCTCTTGAGGCCTCCCCCTCCCCTCCCCCTGAGGCGGTCGAACGGGCAGGGGCGGTCTTGGCCTCGGCCCAGGCTCCCCTTCTCGTGGCCGGCCTCGGTGTTCGCCGGGAGGAGGAGGCCCGTCTCCTGACGAGGCTGGCCGAGCGACTCCAGGCCCCGGTCCTCACAACGTACAAAGGGAAGGGGGCGATCCCTGAGGATCACCCCCTCTCTGCCGGGATCTACACCGGGGCCCTCCTCGACGAGGAGTGGCTTCGCCGGGTAGACTGCCTGGTGACCGTCGGGTTCGATCCCGTGGAGCTGATCCCCCGGCCCCAACGGTTCGAGGGGTCCGTGGTCACGGTCTCACCCCACCCGATCATTGAGGAGCCGTTCCGCCCGACCGTGGCGCTGGTGGGGGCAATCGGCCCCTTGCTGGAGGCCCTAACCGGCTCTTGTCCGCCGATCTCTCGAGATCTTCGATGGATCGCCCAGCTCAAGGCCTCCCTCCGGACCCGCCTCGCCGTTTCATCCCAAGCTCTGGCCCCCCATCGGGTAGTCGAGATCGCCCAAGAAGTCGCCCCTCCCGAGACGCTCGTGACGGTGGATGCCGGCGCCCACATGTTCCCCGTGACCCTCTTCTGGAGATCTCTTCGACCCGGCTCGTTCCTGATCTCCAATGGCCTCTCCACCATGGGCTTTGCCCTCCCCGCCGCCCTCTCGGCCAGGCTCCTCTACCCGAGGCGTCCCGTCCTGGCCTTTTCAGGCGACGGGGGCTTCCTCCTCGCCGCCGTTGAGCTGGAAACGGCCGTCCGGCTTGGGCTTTCCATTGTCGTCGTGATCTTCGATGACCAGGGGTTAAGCCTCATCAAGGTCAAGCAGCTTCAGCGGGGACTCCCCCCATCAGGGGTGGACTTCGGCCCTGTGGACTTTGTCTCCCTGGCGAAAGGGTTTGGCGCCTCCGGCGTGAAAGTGGAATCGGAGGAGGAGCTGAGGGGGGCTCTGGCTTCGGCCTTTCAGGAAGAAGGGCCTGTCGTGATCCAGGCCGGGATTGATCCAAGCGGCTACCCCTCCCTCTTCGAGACGATCCGGGGGCGGGTCTGAAGGAGGCCCGGGAGGGGAAAGGGGAGTCCCCAAGAGGTCTCTCTTGTTCAAAAGAGGCGCCTCGGCTATAATGGCAGGGCACAACCCGAACAAAGGAGGGGGCCATGTTGGCGCGCATCTTTGGGAAGGCCGAGCCGTGGAGCCTCTTGCCTTTACGGATCGTTGTCGGGATCATCTTCATCGTCCACGGGGGGCAGAAGCTCTTCGTCTTTGGCTTCTCGGGCTTCGCCGGGTTCCTGGTCCAGCAGGGCATCCAGCCGGCGATGTTCTGGTCCGTCATCGTCACCCTGGTCGAGTTCCTGGGGGGGATTGCCATCCTGATCGGGTTCCTGACGAGATGGGCCGCCCTGCTCCTCGCCATTGACATGCTGGTGGCGGTTCTTGCCGTCCACCTCCCCAAGGGCTTCTTCGTCAGCCAGGGAGGCTACGAGTTTGCCCTCCTCAACCTGGCGGCCTGCCTGACCCTCCTCTTCGCCGGGGCGAAGAAGCCCTCCGTGGATCAGACGCTGCCAAAGGAGCTTTAGGAATCAAGGGGAAGCTCTATGGGGGTGGAGGAGAGATTACAGGAGCTGGGGCTGGAACTGCCAGTCCCTCCAGAGCCGGCCGCGGCCTACATCCCGGCCGTCAGGGCGGGGGACCTCCTGTTTATCTCAGGGCAACTTCCGTGGATCAAGGGGGAGCTGGGGTACAAGGGAAAGGTGGGGAAGGAGCTGACCGTCGAACAGGGTCAGGCAGCGGCGAGGCTCTGCGCCCTGAATGCGCTGAGCATCGCCAAGGCGGCCCTCGGGAACCTAGATCTCGTTGAGCGGGTCGTCCAGGTCTCAGGATTCGTCGCCTCCGCCGATGGCTTCACCGATCAGCCCCAGGTCATCAACGGGGCCTCCGAGCTTTTGATCCAAGCCTTTGGCGAGAAGGGCCGTCATGCCCGGATGGCCATCGGGACCAACGAACTCCCCCGGGGGACGCCTGTTGAGATCGCCTTCATCTTCCAGGTCCGGGGCCCGTAAGAAGGCCGAGAGATGCCCAAGCCCGTGCTGATTGATACCGATCCCGGCGTGGACGACGCCCTGGCCCTGATCCTTGCCTTCCGGTCACCGGAGCTGTCCGTCGAGGCCATCACCACCGTGGCCGGGAATGTCCCGGTCCACCAGGCCACCAGGAACGTCTTCACCCTCCTCGATCTTCTTAAGCCTACACCTCGGCCTCTGGTCGGCCAGGGGGCCGAGCGGCCCCTCCAGAAGGCCCCCATGACGGCTACGCACGTCCACGGCGACGACGGCTTGGGGGACCTTTCCCGGTTCAAGAACCCCGATGGGACCCCCCGCTACCCGGAACCCCTGGTCCCCGCCGATCTCCCCGACGCGAAATCCGTGATCCTGGAGACCATCGAACGGTTCCCGGGGGAGCTGACGATCATCGCGCTGGGGCCGCTCACGAACCTGGCCACGGCCATCCTGGGCGCCCGACAGACGATGCGGAAGGTTCATGAGGTCGTAATCATGGGGGGGGCCATCGCCGTCCCGGGAAATGTGACCCCAGCGGCCGAGTTCAACATCGCTTCGGACCCTCACGCCGCGAGGCTGGTCTTCGCCGCCGGCCTCCCGGTCCGTCTGATCCCCTTAGACGTCACGCGCCAGGTTCGCCTGACCAGAGCGCACCTCCAGGAAAAGATCTACCCCCTGAAGGAGCCTGTCGCCCAGTTTGTGGGCGATTGCACGGCCAAGCCCCTTCTGCTAGCCAGGGAGCTGGAGGGGGAGGAGGTGGTGATCCTCCACGACCCGTTGGCCGTTGGCGCGGCCATTGATCCCTCCCTCGTCCGGTCGAGGGCTCTCTCCGTCCAGGTGGAGACCAGCGGGGAGTTCACGGAAGGGATGACCCTGGCGGACCTTCGGCCGATCAGGGACGACCGGAAGAAGGCCCCCAACCTCCGGGCCGCTATGGAAGTTGAAGCGGAGCGGTTCCTCACCCTCTTCCTGGAGCGGGTATGTCGAAGGTCGTCGTGATCGGAAGTGCCAATGTGGATTTCACGGTGAAGGTGGAACGGCTCCCGGAGGCCGGGGAGACGGTGCTGGGCGAGGAGTTTTACGTGTCCTATGGCGGGAAGGGGGCCAACCAGGCCCTGGCCGCTTTGAAGAGCGGCGCGGAGGTCACATTGATTGCGAAGCTAGGCCGCGACCCCCACGGGGACCGCCTCTACGAGCATTTGACAGCCTCAGGGCTTTCACCGGATGGCCTCCTTCGGGACGAAACCCTTCCTTCAGGGGTGGCGTTCATCCTCGTGGACCAGGAGGGGAGGAACCAGATCGCGGTCGCCCCGGGAAGTAACCGGAACCTCCTGGCCGATGAGATCAAAAGGTGTGAACCCCTGATCGCCCAGGGGAGGATCCTCCTCCTCCAACTGGAGATCCCGCTAGCCACTGTCTTGGAGGCCCTTTCCCTCGCCAGAACCCATGGTCTCTTCACCATCTTAAACCCTGCCCCCGCCCATCCCCTGCCCCGGGCCTTCCTGGCTCTGGTGGACCTGCTCACCCCTAATGAGGTCGAGGCTGGCACCTTAAGCGGGATCGAGATCAAGGACCTCGCCAGCGCTGCCGAAGCGGGAAGGAGGCTCCTGAAAGAGGGCTGCAAGATGATCACCCTCACCCTGGGGGAAAGGGGGGCCCTCCTCATCCGGGAGGACCTTACCCGCTCTTTCCCGGCGTTCTCCGTGGAGGCGGTGGATTCCACCGCGGCCGGCGATGCCTTCAACGGGGCCCTGGCCGCTGCCCTGGCGGAAGGAAAGGACCTGGAGGAGGCCATCCTCTTTGCCAACGCTGCCGGGGCCCTGGCCGTCACGAAACGGGGCGCCCAGGACTCCTTGCCTGACCGGGGTGAGATCGAGGCCTTCCTGAAACGGTCCGCTCTGGATCCCTGGTCTCCTTGCCTTGATCTGCCACCGGAAGTGTGCTAGATTCAGGCCATGCCGTCCACGAAAGGAAAGCTTCGGTTCGTCGTCCAGGAGCACCATGCCTCCCGGCTCCACTACGATTTCCGCCTGGAGATGGAAGGGGTCTTGAAGTCCTGGGCGGTCCCTAAAGGCCCCTCCATGAACCCGGCGGAGAAACGGCTCGCGGTCATGACCGAGGATCACCTCCTGGAATACGCTGATTATGAGGGGATCATCCCGGAGGGGCGTTACGGGGCAGGGCCTGTGGTCATCTGGGACAGAGGGGAGTTTGCCCCGGAGGGGGATCCGGTCCAGCAGCTCAGAAAAGGGAGGCTCAGCTTCTCCCTTCACGGAAAACGCTTGAAGGGGGGGTTCACCCTGATGCTCTTAAGGGGCCGGGGGACCGGCAAGGAGTGGCTGCTGATCAAGAAGCAGGACGAACACGCCGATCCCTCCTGGAAGTTGGAGCCGGCCCTGACGCCGGAGAAAAAGAAGCAGTTGCAGGTCAAGGTCCCCCCCTGTGAGGGAGCTTAAGACCTCAGAGATCCAAAGGGAGCTACGATGGAAACGCCCTTTTATCTGAAACAGATGGAAGTGGGGCCGATGCAGAACTACACGTATCTGATCGGCTCAAAGGAGACGAGGGAGGTCGCTGTCGTGGATCCCGGGTGGGAGGCGGAGACGATCGTCAAGGCCGCTCTGGCCGACGACATGACGATCACCAAGGTCCTGATCACCCACACCCACTTTGACCATGTCCAGGCCCTCCCGGACCTCTTAGAGAGGGTGAAGGCCAAGGTTTACATTCATAAGGCCGAGGCCGATCGCCTGAAAGGCCTGGGGTCAGACCTGGTCAAGGTCGAAGGGGGGGAGACCATCCCGTTAGGCCCTTTCTCCCTCACCTTCCTCCACACCCCTGGCCACACCCCCGGCTCCCAGTGCTTCCTCTTGGAGGACAAGCTCATCTCCGGCGACACCCTGTTCATCGGGGCCTGCGGCCGCTGCGACCTTCCCGGCGGGAACCCCGAGGAGATGTTCCGAAGCCTGGCCCGGCTCAGGGAGCTGGACGATCACATCATCCTGTATCCCGGTCATAACTACGCCGACCGACCCTTCTCCACCATAGGGGACGAGAAACGGAAGAACCCGTTCCTCCGGTTCTCGTCGTTGGGGCACTTCCTCCAGATGATGGGGGTTCCCCCACGATGACGCAGGCATCGGCCAGTGGAAGGAGGGCCTTCCTCTTCGCCACCTGCCTGGTGGACCTCTTCTACCCGTGGGTCGGCGAGGCGATGGTGAAGGTCCTGAAGCAGGTGGGGGTGACGCTGGACTTCCCCGAGGGACAGACCTGTTGCGGCCTCCCCCTTTTTAACAACGGCTACGTTCAGGAGGCCACCGCCCTCGCGAGGAAGACGATCCCCCTCTTTGAGGGGACGGACCCCATTGTCGTCCCCTCCGGCTCCTGCGGCTGGATGCTGAAAGAGGTCTACCCGACCCTTTTCCCCAACGACGAGGGGCTCCGGGCCCGGGCTGGAGATTTCAGCGACCGGGTCCATGAATTCTCCCAGTTCCTCGTGAGGAAGCTCCAGATCGAGCGGGTTGAAGGGGTGTACCGGGGAAGGATCACCTATCACCCCTCCTGTCATCTCCTCCGGGGCTTACGGATCGAGGAGGAGCCGATCCGGCTTCTTAAGAACCTGCCGGGGGCTGAGTTCGTCAGGATGGAACGGGAGCCTGAGGGGCGCTGCTGTGGCTTCGGCGGGAGCTTCTCGGTCAAGTTCCCGGAGCTTTCGAACGTCATCATGAAGGAGAAGCTTCAGGCCCTGGAGCAGACAGGGGCTGAGATCCTGGTCGTGAACGACGCCGGGTGCATGCTGCACCTGCAAGGGGCCTTGAGCCGCCTGGGCCGCGCTGTCCGGGTCATGCACCTGGCGGAGGTGCTGGCGGAGGGAATCCGATGAACCCCATCGTTGGGAAGGGCTTCGAGGAGCGGTCCGAACAGGCCATCGGGGATCCCCAGCTTCAACTGGCCCTGACCAGGGCCACCACCCGCTTCATCCAGCTCCGGAATGCCGCCTTCGCCGAGCTTTCCGATCCTGAGGGCCTCCGGGAGCGGGGGAGGGCCATCAAGGCGCGGACCCTTGAACACCTGGACGAGTACCTGGCCACGTTTGCCGAAAAGGCCGAGAAGGCCGGCTGTATCCTCCACTTCGCCAAGGATGCCGCCGAGGCCAGGAGGATCGTCGTCTCCCTAGCCAAGGAGCGGGGTGTCCGGTCCGTGACCAAGTCGAAGTCCATGATCACCGAGGAGATTGACCTGAACGAGGCCCTGGAGGCGGCGGGGATCCGGCCGGTGGAGACCGATCTTGGCGACTGGATCGTCCAGATCTCGAACGAGAAGCCCTCCCACATCATCATGCCGGCCATCCACAAGACGAGGGAGCAGATCGCCGACCTTTTCACGAAGAGGATCCACGAGCTGGTCCCGGCGGAATACGAGCGGCTGACGGCCGTCGCCCGGAAGGAGCTTCGAGCGGAGTTCCTCCAGGCCGGGATGGGGGTCTCGGGGGTGAACTTCGCCGTGGCCGAGACGGGGACGATTGTCCTCGTGACCAACGAGGGGAATGGCCGGATGGTGACCAGCCTTCCTCCCATCCATGTGGCCATCATGGGGATCGAGAAGGTCATCCCCACCTTAGACGACCTGATGATCCTCCTGAAGCTCCTGACGAGGAGCGCGACGGGGCAGCGGATCAGCACCTATGTCTCGCTTATCACCGGGCCGAGACGAGCCGGCGAAACCGATGGCCCCCTGGAACTTCACATTGTGATCCTGGACAACGGCCGCTCGGCGTACCTGAACTCCCCCCTGATGGAGGCCCTCTTCTGCATCCGGTGCGGGGCCTGTCTGAACATCTGCCCCGTCTATCGGAAGGTGGGCGGTCATGTCTACAACACCGTCTACCCTGGCCCCATCGGCCTCCTGGTCACCCCGATGCACAGGGGGTTAGGGCTCGCCCGGGAACTCTCCTATGCCTCCACCCTCTGCGGCGCCTGCCACGACATCTGCCCCGTGAAGATTGATATCCCACGCATGATCCTCCATGTGAGGAACCAGGCCGTTGAAAGACGGGTCATCCCCTGGTATGAACGGGTGGCTTTTAAAGGGCTGGGCCTGATCCTCCGCTCCCGGCTCCTCTACCGGATGGCGGCAAAGCTTTTCTCCCTCCTCCAGCGACCTTTTGTGAGGCAGGGGAAGATCAGCCGGATCCCCCTCCCACCCTTCAACCGCTGGACGGAGCGACGGGATCTTCCGCCGGTGGCTCAGAAGACCTTCCGGGACCGCTGGCGCGAATCCCAGAGGGGAAGGTAGATGGAGCGGGAGGCGTTTCTTCAGGCGATCAGGGCGAGGCTGGGGAAGCCCGGTCAGACGTTGGCGAAGGTGATTGCCCCTCCCCCGGAGGTCGAACAGGCCGAGGCGATCAAGCAACAGGTGGACCAGAACCTGGACGGGTACCTCACCACCTTCCAGAAGGCCCTGGAAGCCGCTGGCGGCTTCGTTCATGTCGCCACCTCCCAAGGGGAGGTGGTCCGGAAGGTCCTGACACTGGCCAGGGAGCGAGAGGTCCGATCAGCGATCCGCTGGGCGACCCCTGAGCTGGATGTCCTCGGCTTAGAGCAAGCCTTCCAACAGGAGGGAATCCCCTTAACCGCTGTGGGGTCGGAGAAGCTTCAAGAGGAGGAGGCCCTGAAGGCCCTCTTGACCTCGGCGGACCTGGGCCTTTCGGGAGCAGATTTCGCCGTGGCCGAGACAGGGAGCCTTGTCCTTCTGGCCGAGGAAGGGAAGGGGAGGCTCATCACCCTCCTCCCAACCTATCACATCGCCCTCCTCTCTCCCGACCGTCTCGTTCCCACCTTCCAGGACCTGGTCACCCTCCTTCGACTCCTCCCCAAGAGCCCTTCAGGCCGGGCCTTAAGGAGCGCCATCACCTTCGTCACCGGGCCTAGCAAGTCGGGCGACATCGAGCTCCACCTGACAAAAGGGGTCCATGGTCCCAAAGAGCTTCACGTTATCATCTTCAGGCCAGAAGCTTCTTAAGGACAACAGGGGCGGGTGACATCCCCCCAGGAGCATTGGAGCGGGGAATAGACCGCGAGAGGCCTGTTGTGGAGGAGGGTACCTGCGGTGAGGCTGCCTAAAGTCGTCATGACCGATTATGATTTCTTGTCCGTGGACATTGAGCGGGGGATCGTTGAGGGGGCCGGGTTCCGCTTCGAAGCCTTTCAGTGCAAGACCGAGGAGGAGGTCATCGAGGCAACGAGGGACGCCGACGGCATCATCGTCCAGTATGCAACTATCAGCCGAAGGGTGATCGAGGGGATGGAGCGGTGCCGGATCATCGCCAGGAACGGGACCGGCGTTGACATCGTTGATGCCCAGGCGGCGACGGAGAAAGGGATCTACGTGACGAACATCCCCGAGTACTGCACCGACGAGGTCGCCGACCATGCCCTTATGCTCCTCCTGGCCAGCGTCAGGAAGCTGCTGCCTTATTACCTGGGGGTGAAGCGAGGCGGGTGGGGCTGGACGGTGGCCCAGCCGGTCATGGGGCTTCGAGGGCGGACCCTCGGCCTGGTGGGGTTCGGGAAGATCGCCAGGAACATCGCCGGGAAGGCCAAGGCCTTCGGGCTTCTGATCCAGGCGTACGATCCCTATCTGCCCGAGGAGGTCTTCGCCGAGCATGGGGTGAAACAGGTCCCGTTCGAGGAGCTCCTTCAGACATCCGATGCTCTCATCATCCAGGCCCCGTTGACCAAGGAGACCTACCACCTCTTTGGGGAAAAGGAGTTTCGCCTCATGAAGCCTCATGCCGTCCTCGTGAACACGGCCCGGGGGCCCATCGTGGACGAAGCTGCCCTTTACAGGGCTCTGAAGGAGGGATGGATCAGCGCCGCCGCCCAGGATGACTTGGAGTGCGAGCCGGCGAAGCTCAAAGAGTGGCGGCCGGAGAGTCCCCTCTTGGAGCTGGAGAACTTCCTGGTCACCCCTCACATCGCCTGGTACTCGGAGGAGGCCCGGCTGAAGGCCCAGAGGGGAGCGGCGGAGGAGGTCGTCCGGGTCCTGAAAGGGGAGCGACCCCGTCACCTGGTGAACCCGGAGGTCTTGAAGATCCTTGGAATCAAGGGGGAAGGGGAGAAGCCATGAAACGGATCATCGAGGAGGTCGTGAGGCCCGATCCCGAGCTGGTCGAAGGGTTCCGGGGTCTCTTGAAGTTCTACAGCCCCTCCTGCTTCATCTCGGACTCGATGGAGCGGGCCGGCGTCATGCACTCGCAGATCAAACCGATCTTCCCGGCTAGGATCGCCGGCCCGGCCATCACCGTGAAGCTCTACCCCGGGGATCTCACCGATCCCCTCCAGGCCCTGAAGGTGGCCCAGGCCGGGGATCTCATCGTCGTGGATGCCTGCGGCGAGACCGAGACCTCCGTCTGGGGGGGCCTCATGGCCGGCCTTTGCCGGCAGAAGGGGATCGTGGGGGCCGTCGTGGACGGGGCGGTCCGGGATATTGACGAGGCCAAGGACCTGGGCTTCCCGCTGTTTGCGAAGGCCGTCTCGCCCCGCTCGACCCACACCGCTTATTCGAAGCGCCAGGAACCCTTTGAGATCAACCGCCCCATCACCTGCGGCGGCGTCATCGTCCAGCCGGGGGACATCGTCATCGCCGATGAGATCGGCGTAGTCGTCGTCCCGAAGGCCGAAGCCAAGGAAATCCTGGAAAGGTCCAGGGCGCTGGCGGCCCAGGAGGAGCGGACGAGGGAGCGGATCCGGGCGGGGAAGACCCTGGACGACCTCCTCCAGGAGTTCGGCCGCCTCTAACGCTCTACCACCGGAACTGGTGGGGGCCGAAATCGGCCTCGTAGTAGGGCACGATGGCCCTTCCGGGAGGGGCCACGGCATCAAGCCGGGCCCGGTCCTCATCGGTGAGCGTCACCTCCAAAGCCCCCAGGTTCTCCTCGAGCTGTTCCACCGTCCTCGGCCCGATGATCGGGCTTGTGACCCCCGGCTGCGCGATGCACCAGGCGAGGGCCACCTGGCCTGGCGTCCAGCCTCTCTCCTTGGCTATGGCCTCGACGACGTCCAGGACCCGAAAGGCAGCGTCGGTAAAGTGAGGATCGGTGGTCGTTTGAAACCGCGCCCCTTCAGGGGGTCGCATCCCCTGGCGGTACTTCCCGGTCAGGAAGCCGCCAGCCAGGGGGGACCAGGGAAGGATCGCCAGACCATACGTCAGGGCCATCGGGATCAACTCCCGCTCGATTCGCCGGTCCAAGAGGTGGTAGGGGGGCTGCTCGGAGATGAAACGGTGAAGCCCGAGCTCCTTCGAAACCCAGAGGGCCTCGACCACCTGCCAGGCGGCGAAGGTGCTCGTCCCGATGTACCGCACCTTGCCGGATCGGATCAGGTCGTCCAGGGCCCGGAGGGTCTCATCAATGGGGACCTCTGAGCTTGGGCGGTGGATCTGGTAGAGGTCAATGGCGTCGGTCTGGAGGCGCTTAAGGGAGGCCTCGCACTGCTCGAGGATGTGGCGACGGTGGTTGCCGGCTGCATTCGGATCTTCCTCGTCCACCCGACCGTGAACCTTGGTCGCCAGGATCACCCGGTGGCGTTTCCCGCTTCGCTTAAGCGCCTTGCCGATGATCTCCTCGCTCCGACCCTGGTTGTAGACATTGGCCGTATCCAAGAAGTTGATGCCCGCATCGAGAGCCCGGTCAATGATCGCCATCGCCGTCCGCTCGTCGGTCTTGCCACCAAAGAGCATGCCGCCAAGGCAGAGCTGACTGACCTTCACCCCGGTCCTTCCCAGCGAGCGATACTCCATGCCCCTTCACCTCATCGGGCGCTGGCCAATCCCCATGTCCCCCTGGTTCAGAGGGATCCCCTTGGCCGCTGCTACCGCTTCCATCCCTTTCAAGGGGGAGGGGGCAAGGCCATCGCAACCTTCCTCAAGTCCTCGACGAGGGCCTGCCAGGTCCGGTGATAGGCCTCCGGATCAACGCTTCTCAGGCGAAGGACATAGGCGGGATGGAAGGTGGCCAGGACCTTGACCCCGGCTGGCCCCTCGTGCCACCGGCCGTGCTCCTCCCCCATCCTGAACGCCTTCCCGATCAGAGCCTGGGCGGCCGGCGTCCCGAGGCAGACGATCACCTGAGGCTGGACGATCCCCATCTCCCCCTCCAGCCAGGGACGGCACGCCTTCACCTCCGCGACCAAAGGGGGCCGGTCCACCAGCCTGCCCTGCTCCTCTTTTGTAGCCCGGCACTTGATCACGTTCGTGATCCAGAGCTGCTCCCGCGTGAGGCCCACCGCCGCCAGGGCCCGATCCAGGAGCGACCCCGCCGGGCCTACGAAGGGGTGCCCCGTCTCGTCCTCGACGGCCCCGGGCCCTTGCCCCACGACCATGATCCTGGCGTTGACGCTCCCCTCCCCGAAGACGACCTGCGTCCTGGTCTCGGCCAGATGGCACCGGGGGCAGGTTCGGGCCTCTGCCCTTAAGGCAGCCATCCGGGCCTCACGATCCATGTCCTTCGTCCCGACCATCCCCCTTTCCGGCTCAGCGCTGGGGCAGGAGGACGATCATGTTAGGGTTCAGCCCGGCGTTCTTGAAGGTATCAATACTCCGGACCACCTTGCCCTCTCCCAGATCAATGACGGTGATGGAGCCGTCGTTCATCCCCGGGAGCTGGATCAGGCTGTTCTGCACAAAGGCGTAGCGCTCGTCGGGGCTGAAGGCCACGTGGTGCGCCCCACCGGCGGCCGGGATGGCCTTCAGGAACAGAGGACGCTGAGGATCCGAGAGATCGTAGACGTTCAGATGCCCCGGCATGGCCGTGGTGACGTAGAGGCGGTCCCCTTTCCGATTCTGATACATCTCCAGGGGGACCCCCTGCCCCCGCTTGGCGTAATCGTCCACCACCCGGAAGCTGAACTCCCGCCGCCCCGGATCCCACACCCCCATCGCCAGGGTATGGCCAAGCATGTTGGTGACGTAGGCGACCGGCGGGTTGGCGCGCTCATGAAAGAGCACCTCCACCGGCGCCGAGCCGGCAGGCCCCACCTCATGGGTGGCCAGGAGGCGCCCCGTCGAGGCTTCCAGAACGGTCACCGTGTTCCCCGGGTTGTCCAGGCGGGGGGAGACGGTCTCGGTCACCAGAGCCAGGCCGAGCCCATCGTGGAGGTGGATGCCATGAGGCTGGTGGATGAAGGGGGAGCCGGCCGCTTTCGGGGCGGTGATGACCTTCATCACCTGGTCCGTCACCCCATCCCCCATGATGACGGCATCGGAGCCCATGCAGGTCAGGAACCAGGTCCTGTTGTCCGCCGTCACCACCAGATCCTCTAACACCTGACACTGAGGGATGGCCACGGCCGTCAAGCGGAAGGGGAAGCGGGTTAGATCCATGACGTGCAGAACGCTCTTCCCCAAGGCCGTGATGTAGGCTTTGGTCCCGTCCCGGTTGAAGAAGATGTGATGGGCCACCAGGTCCGGCGGGAGCGGGATATCCACCAAGATCCTCCCGAAGGCCGGGGAGGCCGGATCCACGTCCAGGATCGCGATCCCCTCCCGGCGGAGGAGGTTATCAGGCTTGGATTCGTAGTTCACCATCGTGAGAAGCTCCGCGCGCGGGGAGGAGAGAAGCGCGCCAAGAACGATCAGGGTGATCACCACACTGGGACCAATCCGTTGCATATCTGACTCCTTTCAAGAGCAGCCTTTGGGTGTTGGCCAGGGTCCGCCAGTTCTTGTCGCTGCTCAATGAAAGTAAAAATCCCCCCCTGTGTCAAGAAAAAAACGAACCTGAAAGTTTCCCAAAAAACTCAGACCTCCCTGCCTGTGGCAGACAGGCGTTTGGTAGAATGGGACGGTTGCAACCCCCCATTCCCCAAGGAGGTCTGAGGTGCAGCTGCACAACATGACCATGGCAGACTTGACGGCGTTTGTCGAGACCTTGACCGAGGGGCAGTATCAACCGGTCCAGCGCTTTGTGGGGGAGCTGGTGTTGGGGATGATGGCCGGAGGCCGCGTCTTGCTGAGCGAGATTGGGCGCCCGTTGGAGCAGGAGACCGCCTTGCTCTCCATTGAGAAGCGCTTGTCCCGGCAGGTGAGCAGCATCCGGTGGGCGGAGCGGGAGCTGCAGGAGAGCGCTCTGGAGGAGGTCAGTCCCCAGGTCGGGCCGGAGACGGGGGTGGCCGTGGACATGGGGGATCTCACCAAGGCCTCTGCCCAGGCTATGGAGGGGTTGGGCGAAGGGTGGGAGGGGAGCGAGGGGACCGTCGGCACGGGGTATTGGTTGGTGCAGGGGGCGGCGCATCAGCCGACGGGGCAGCGCTTCCCGTTGTGGCTGCAGGCGTGGAGTCAGGCGACCCCCGAGTTTGTCAGGGAGAATCGGGAGCTGCTGGAGGTCATCACCCCCGTCGGGGAAGCCACCGGCTGGCAGGGCATCGGGGTGATCGATCGGGGCGGCGACCGGGCGCGGTTGCTGCGGGCATGGGCGAAGACGCCCATGCGTTACATCGTCCGCTGTTGGGGCGATCGGCTGGTGACCGTGGCGGACGGGCCAGGCGGCCAGAGGCCGAAGCCCCTCCGGGAGGTCGCGGCGACGGTGGCCCTCCCAGGACGACTCACCATCCGGCATCGGGATAAGCGGGGGCGCTGGCCCACTGTTGCCCTGCGCTATGGGCAGACGTGCTTCACTTGGGAAACGGCCCCCTACTGGCTGGTGGTCGTAGAGGGCTTGGAGGAGGACCCCCTGTGGTTATGGCCCCATAGCCCGGTCCTGACGCTGTCGCTGGCGGAACCGATCCTCCGGGCCTCTCTGCGCCGCTGGAGCGTCGAAGAGGCCAGCCGCGTGCTCAAGCAGGAATTCCGTCTGGAGCGCCTCCGGGTCGCAAGCTGGAAGGCCGTACAGCGGCTCGTGGCCCTCGTCAGTCTGGCGGATGGCTTCGTGGGTCGGGGGTGGCTTCCCCAGCGCCGGGTGCTCCACCTCCTGAACCTCGTGCGTTGCTTCCGGCGCCCTCGCAAGGTCATCGCCTATCATCGGCGCCAAGGCCTGGCAAGGCTCTGGGCTGGAGGCTTGGTTTGCCGGCCATCAGTTTTTGGGTAACTTTCAGCTCCGGTTTTTTCTTGACTCTTTCCCCCCCGGAGAAGTATCATTGGGCCACTTCGACGGCGTCCCCGGGTCCACACCACAGGAGGGGGGGCGATGGGAGCCGGCGGGGAGCCTACACGCAGCAGCGCGGCGTTCGGGGGACGGGTGCACGGCCCTTTGGGGCAGGGTAAGCCCTGAAGGGCCGTTGTGTTTTAAGAGGCCAGGGTGCAGCAGGCGAGAAGTGACAGGGGCATGACCCCTTCCCCCGGTTCCCTTCAGATCAGGCCGAGGGGTCGCCTGTTCGATCCTGGTGATTCCATCCTGGCGGCCGAGGTGGTTGTGGCTGAACGCCTCCGGGCAACGTTCGATCCCCGGATCACCCGGGTGGGAGTTGTTGCCTTCTCAGGTCCGGACGACCCTCGGACCGACCTTTCCCTGCTTGGGGCGCCCAGCGCCACCCTGGAGCAACCGTTGACCGCAAACTATGACCTGGTTGGCCAGGCTCCCGGGGCAGGTGAGCCTCTCCCCTCCGGGCAGCAAAAAGGTGATCATGCTCTTGACCGATGGTTTCCTGACCCTCCCCTTTGGTCAGGTGAACACCGTCGAGCCGGAGGCCCCTTCCGCCCTGCCGGTCTGCGCCATGCTTGCCCGGGTGCCCAAGGGGCGCTGCCTCCCCCTCCAAAATCCTGGCGAGGTGAGCGCTCCTCTCCCGCGCCTCTTACTCGACACCCTGGAGCGCCTCTCGGTGACAAACACGACGACGGGGGAGGCTGTCTCTGAGCTACAGCTGGAGGACGATGGCACGTTCGTGGCCCGGGTCGCGCTGGCCCCGGGTCTGAATCACCTTGCCCTGGAGGCGGCCACCGCTGGCGGTGCCAAAGGGGCTGCCGGCATCAACGTATTCTGCTACGAGCGCCCGTAAGTAGCGGACCTGGAAGCGGGGGCTGGGGGCTTCTCTGGGGGGGCTCCAGCTGAAGCCGCCGCTTCCGATCCAAGAGGGGGGGACCATGAGGAACAGGGCCTGGTGGGGAGGGGTGCTGGCTGTTCTGGCTGGCTGCACCCCAACGACGCCGGTCCCGGTGACGGCACCGCCGCCCGGGATCGTTCCCGCCGAGGTGGGCTTTCCACCGGTGGGAACCCAGTGGGTGATGCGGTCTACGGATCATACCACTGGAGTCCCCGTGGAAGTCACCTGGAGCACCTTGGGGCACGGGACCTATCGGGGGCAACCGGTCTTTCAGCTCCGCGCAGGGATCGATATCCAGCTGTATGATCCAACCACTCGCAGTCTGATGGCTGTTGTGCGCGACAACAAGCCCCGATGGGAGTACTGGCCGCACTTTGGCGACAGCTCGTCTCCGCTCTGGGTGGGGAAAACCTGGGTGGCCCGTTTCGGGCTCTGGAACTATGAACTGGGGATGCGCTGGCCTGACCTGACCATATCCTGGAAGGTCGTGGCCTATGAAGATGTGACGGTCCCGGCCGGGACCTTCAAGGCCTTTAAGCTAGAGGGGAGCAACCTTTGGGTCCGGATTACCAAGTGGTATGCCCCGGAGGAGAAGCTGATTGTGAAGTCTGTGCTGGAACGGTTGAGAAACAATTATCTGGGTCCCGGGGGGGAAACCTCGGAACTGCTGGAGTATCCCGCGAGGGAACCCTCGCCGCGCTGAGCCGGAACAGGGCCCTGCTTGTCCGGCAAAGGCCGACCGGTCCCCGTTCAGGCCGGGGCTGGGCGGGTCTCCCTCCCGGCAGCCCCGGCTTCCGGGTCACGATCCGATCCCTCCTCACATACGTCTTTCCCAACCGATTGGTGATCGAAGAGGCCAATACCGGCCTCAAGGCGAAACGGACTTACACATTGCTAAGGTTTTGCAAAAACCCTGTGAACCAAACGAACTCATCGCGACGATCCAAGAACGGCTTCAGCAGCCAACAATTCCGGTGAAGGAGGCGCTTGGCGAACCGCCAATCACCCTACAAACAGGGACAAACGGGACGTGAGCGGGAGGGAGAGCCCATGAAGTATGTTATCGTCATGCGGCCCTTTGCACACCTTTACGAGGAGTTCCAAGTAATCTTCGAAGAGACCCCAGACATCCAGGTGATCTTGGACCGCCGGTACGGAGAACGACGACAGGCAAAGATCCCTCCAGTGGAGGACCGGCGGGCCGGACGTGGGCGACGGCGAGAGGATCGGATGATGATCCCCCCAACTGGGCCCAGAGAGCGGAGGCAAATATGGGATGAAACAGCGTTGTGGGAGGGTTCTCCCTCTTGATGGCGTTCCTCTTGACGGCATGCGCCAGTTATACTCCCGTGCTTGTCAGGCTCGATCCCACTGGATCCAACGTGCGCAAGGAGGTCAAAGGGGGAGTTGACGCTCTGGGTGGAAGAGGACGCCGCTGGGGCGCTGGATCGGTTCAATGGCATCGACCGTTGCTTCCATCATCCGGATGTCATGGACATGAGCCGCCGAGAGGGTCACGGCCAACGGAATCCCATTCTTGTCGACCACCAGATGGCGCTTCGTGCCCGATTTGCCGCGATCCGCCTGCCTGTCTGGCAGACAGGTCGGATTCGGGCCGGTCGCCTCGCCCCCCCAGGAGCGGGCACCGCGGCGGAGTCTAACGAAGCCCGCGACCAGTCGATCTTATCAGCTTCCCCCAGCCGATCCAGCAGCCTCTGGTGCAGTTGCTTCCAGACCCCGGTTTGCTGCCAATATTGGGGCAACACCTCCCAAGGAAGGCCGGTCATCAGGACAAACAAGATCCCTGTCAGTACCTTTCGGTCAGGGATGGGCGGTCGCCCCCCTTTTGGTTCGGGCCTTGGCGGCGGAAACAGCGGCTGGATCACGGCCCAGAGTTCATCGGAGACCGTTCCTTGGCCATTTTGCCCCTCACCTCCTCGGCTCCCATGATCGCTCGCCGAAAGGGGGGTTGTTAGAGGCTCTCAGAGACCGTCGCTGTCCCACCCGAGAGCCCCCGTGGTTCACCCGACTGGCCTGGGTCACCGAGGTGCCCCGAAGGCTCCGCCCCCAAAAGACCTGGAACCGCCGGGTCTGGCGCTGGCGAAGCGCAACGCTGGAGCATCGGTCCCAGCACCGCCGTCCACAACCATGACAGCAAAACCACCGCTGGCGGATCGCCAACCAGACAGGCCGCCCCACAATCGGCAGGTCCTGGATGTGCCGCTACCGCTCCTCGCTCCAGGGGCCCACGTCCTGCTGGCACCGGGGGCAGGGGCGTTCAGGGGCCACCGGCTCGACCTGGATCCGATGGCCCTGCTCTTCCTCCCGAGAGGCCACAACCTGGAATTCCGGCAGGCCCAGGGGGACGGGAATCCCATCGTGAGGCATCGGGACCCCCTCCCCCTCCAACAAAGAGAGGTCCCCCGAGGGCCCCTATCAAGCCTCTATCTGCCCAAAAGTGTCAAAGAGCCCAAAAATCCTGGGTGCTCAGTCCAGGCCCTCCAAGACTCACGTACAAAATGCCCTTGCATGGCCGAAGAAGATGCCCCAAACTGATGAGGGAAGGAGGACAAGACATGCTCCATGTGATGGTCCTGAACGAGCCGAACTTCAGCGAGGCGGGCCTCCCTGGCGAGCGCCTCCTGCCGGTGGCCGCCCAGGCCCTCCAAGTGCCCGAGACCGAACTTACGCTAGTCGGTGAGGCCAGCTCGGTCAAGGAAGCTATCCCGCTTCTGGCCACCACTCGCGTCGATTGCCTCCTGGTGGTCGTCAACACGAATGTCTCTTGTCCCGACCACGCCACAGGCTACTTTCACGAGCGCGTCAAGCGACTTCACCGGTACTTTCCAGGGGTAAGGATCGAAGCTGCCTGGGTGGACCTCCCACCCCTCACGCCCACTACCCCTCCCTGGTTCTGGCCCTGCTTCATTGCCACCAGTGCCGGCCTTGCCGCCATCGGCCTGGCTAAGCCTTTTGTCATCATCGGCGGCTGGGGCCTGGTGGTGGCTAGCTACCTAGCAGTCGACGAGCTGAAGCAGGCCCGCGAAGATAAGGAAGAGGAGCGGCTGCTCCGACGCGTCAAGCTCGGATTGCCGGAGTCGGTTGAAATCCCCGATAGCAACCAGCGCTGGAACACCCTGCGGCGGGTCGTCATCGCCTTCGCGTTCGGGCTTGTTCTTCTCCCTCTTATCGCTGGTTTAGGTCAGCTTCTCCTGTTCCTCTTTATGGGAGTCCTGGTCCTGGCGGCTCTCCTCGTCGTGGCGTGGCCGCTCCTCCTCGCTGGAGCCTGGGGGGCAGCACTGGTCTGGAGCACCCGTTTGATCGTGCAGGGCTACCTATGGGCCTGGGTCCTGGTTACCGGGCTATTATTGGGGCTGGTTTGGACCACACCCCACGTGTGGGCGGCCTACCGGCGGCAATGGAGATGGAGGCAAGAAAGCCAGCAGAAGGCCCCCCCTGTGGAGGAGCAAGATGCCAGAAGCTCCCAGTGAGAGGGAAAGAGTCAGCCTTATGCCTCAGGGGAGGCACCGAAACGAGGAGACCGAACCGCCACGGGGGTGGACGAGGAGCCGGGTCGCCCGCCTCATCCGCTTGATCACCGAGCTGAAAACCAACCCCCACCAGACCCCCGCCCAGCTCTGCCGGACCCTTGGGATCAGTCGCGCCCGCTACTTCGAGGACAAAGCGCTCCTGGAGGAGGCCTTCGGCTTCCGATGTCGGTTCGATCGGGCCAAGGGGTGCTACGAGATCCGCGACGAGCCGTACCTGCCGGTGGTCAACCTGCAGCTTAGCGAGGCCTTTGCCATGATCATGGCCGTCCGCCAGCTCAGTGCCTCGGGGGACTACCTCCTGACCTCGTACGCCCTCGATGGGGTCCGCAAACTCGTCGCCGCCGCCCAGCCCGCACTCCGGGACTTCCTCCAGACGGCCTTAGAGGACATGGTCTTGCAGGAGGGGTTTGGCTGCCGCCCCGAGATCCTGGAAGCCCTCCAAAAGGCCTGTGCCGAGCACCAGCACCTCCGCCTCCAGTACCATCATGCCCGTAATGACCAGGTGCGCTGGTACACCATTGATCCCTATCAGCTCTTCTTCAAACGCCGGGCCCTCTACCTGGACGCCTACGTGATAGACGAGCAGGCCTTACGGGTCTTCCGGGTCAACCGGATCAGAAAGGTCCAATTTACCGGGGTCCGGGGCGTCCTGGTCCCCGACTACTCCTTCGCCGCCCGCTTCCGGGATACCTTCAGCGCCTTCCCCTCTTCTGGCACCGACGTGACAACGGTTCGCATCCGGTTCAGCCAACGGGTGGCCCGATACATCCAGGAAAGCCTATGGCATGGCTCACAGAAGATCACCCCTTTGAAGGAAGGCGGCATCCTCTTTGAGGTCACCGTCAGTTATCCGAAAGAGGTTGCGTGGTGGGCCCTTCAGTGGGGGGGCGATGCTGAGGTCTTAGAGCCGCCGGAGCTGCGGGCCTACGTGGCGGGTGAGATCCGGAAGATGGCCGCGCACTATGCCCCCCTCCCAGCTTTGAAAGATGAGGGGCAGCAGGCCCGCCCAGAGGAGACCCCCTCATGATTCGCGTGCTGATTGTGGAGAACGCGACACCGGCCTGGCTTACAGCGGGAGAAGATCCCATTCTTTCACCGTTTGAGGTTGTGGAACTCTAGGCATCTGCACGAGTGCTTAGAGTATGCGAAGGAGGACCGATAGGAAGGAGACTTTGGCGCCATGGCAGAGGCAAACGATAAGGGGTTCGAGGTCGAGAGCATCCTGGTGGTGGAAGACAAAGAGCGCATGCGGCGCATGCTCCGGGAGACGTTGCAGAAAGCTGGCTACCAAGTCGCCGAGGCCTCGGACGGCCTGGAGGCCATCAACGAGTTGGAGAAAGAGTATTGTTTCAAGCTGCTGAGGGGGTTCCCTCAGGAGGATGGGACATACGTTGTGGAGGGTATTGATGTGGCCGACCCCGAAATCGTTGTGCAGGTCTACATCGGAAACCAGCTCGTCCTGTTCGATGCGGTCGAAATGAATCGAACAGCCGGTTTCTTGCGAGTCACGCTGCGGGCACCATCGGACCTTCAGATCGTCTGTGGGCTGAAAGCTCTGGAATAGACCGGAAAGCCTCGCCGTCCCGACTGGTGATATTGGGAATGAAGACGGCATAGCTTGGAAGCAGGTGGCGATGATTGTAAAAGAACTCGAACGTAGCCGCATAGCAGGGCAGGTACCATTTGGACACGCCTCGGTGTCGCCGCATCCAGGTTTTGAACAGGGACCAAACGCCCTCGACCGTGTTTGTATGCACCCGGCCTCTGGCATACTCCCCACGGCCATGCTGGAGGGTACGATGTCGATAGCCTGTTTGGTCCAACCCCGCATAAGGCCGGTAGTCATCGGTGGAGACCCCTCCTTCGGGTCACCAGCTGATGGGTCGCGGAGACGACCATTTGACACTGGACATGGCGCACGACCATCAGGTAAGCCGTTCCGCGTCGCTCGACAAAGCCGATCACTGGGGGCCCGAGGGAAGCAGGTCTACCCCAATTGAATAACTCGTGGTGGCTGCTACACGGGATACTGGCGATGCCGCGAACGGTTTGTTCTAGACGGTCCAACAACAACCCATCTGGGAGACCACTCCGTGAATCATCTGGGATCCGCAGGGGGTTATTGCCCCAATACTGGCTGATGCAGTCCACGAGATTGGCTGCGAGAATGGGTATCCAGCAGGAAGGCTTCCAGGCGCCCCATCGCACCGTTCCAGCCCATTCCCACGATGTAGCGCCCGTCAGGTGAGATGGCCGTCGCCTCAAAAAGTACCGAACCATGGGTGAGCAGGGGTGCATAGGTGGTGTTCAAGTCTTCCATCCCACCCGACGCTGTCCACCGAAAGGCATGCAGGTAGTCGTACTGGCTAGTAGATGCCCTCCCAACCACGACAGAGCCATCCCAGGAGACCCCGTAGGCTACGCTCCAGGGAAAATCAGGAGGAAGCGCCCCCAGGTCCTGCATCCCACCCGACACTGTCCACCGAAAAGCCTTCAAGTCCCCGTTCGCATCCCATGAAGACCCTACCACCACGGGACCGTCGGGACCGTCCGCCGAGACATCCCAGGCTTTGCTACTGAACCCCCCAAGCGTGCCCAGCCAGATGAGCCTTCCCTGCGGTTTGCGTTGTATTTCCTGTGAGATGGAAGAGGAAACATCCGTCGTGGCTCGGGTCCCTCGCTGGGCAAAGGCGGGCTTGAAAAGAACGGGCAGATTGAGGAGCAGAACCAGCAGGGCTCCTATCCTAAGAAGCGCAAGGCTTCGACTCCTTCGCATCTTAAAGCCCTCCTCCGTGACAGTTCCCATTTTATTTTACTTTCCTTTTCATCAAGCTCAAGCGAAATCACCCTGAGGGATCATCGGCTTTCATCCGGACACTCCCCTCCCGAGCGGCGAACGGATCTTACCCGATCGTCTGCGGCCGGCGAGCGGTCGAAGCCCACGCCGGAGGAAGCGCGCCGCCAGCCGCCAGCAGATGGGAAAGATCACCCAATCACGTTGCCAACGCCCAACGTGTCGGGCGGGTAGCGGGTATCGGCTTCGTTTCTCATGCAGAAGTCTCCAGGGATGCGCGCCGTACCGGTTCCCCACTGCTCGACGAGGCCGGCGAAGTAGAACGCCCTCCCGTTGAACCTCCTCATTCCTTGAACGAGGAAAGCGTGTGCCGGATCCATCCACAGTCAGCCCTCGACGCGGGTGGCGCCCCATAGCGGAAGTGGTTGAAGGGATCGGGCTCGTAGACGCTGACGGGGAAATCCGGTTCCCCAGGGGATTTGCCGTCACCAGGTCAAAGCGCCTAAGCCTCCCCTCGGCATCCGAGAAGGCGGGCCGCCGCATTGTGTCGCCGAGCCGGATGTCCGCCTCCATGTCGTGGATAAAGATGAGGAGGCCTTCCGAGCTGCAAGGTCAGGCCGTGGGGTTTGACCGAAAAGGCGGGCAAGCCTGTCCGAAAGAGGGTGCGCGCCTCGATCCTAAGGTCTACGTTGATGATGAGACGGCAAAGAAGATCGTGGAGAGAATTGGCTCCCCGGGCAGGACTCGAACCTGCAACCTGCCGGTTAACAGCCGGCCGCGTCTACCAATTGAGCTACCGGGGAATCATCTCCTTTGAATCGTCCGGCTTAAGCCCTCTGCTTCAGATCCTGGAGGACCAGCTTCCCAATCATCTTCAGGGTCTCGAAGACCCCGATCCCCTGGGAGGCGATCGCCTCGAACCAGGGGACCCCCCGGGGGTTCAAGGCCTCTTGAAGCTCCTCGATGGTCAGGATGTTCGGGAGATCCCGCTTGTTGTACTGAATCACCAGAGGGACCTTCTCGGGGTTGAACCCCTGCTCCCTCAGGTGCTTCTCCAGGTTCTGCATGCTCTCGATGTTGGACTCCATCCGTTCCACCTGGGAGTCAGCCACAAAAACCACCCCATCAGAGCCCTTCAGGATCAGCTTCCGGCTCGCCTCGTAAAAGACCTGGCCGGGAACGGTGTAGAGGTGAAAACGGGTCTTGAAGCCCCGGATGGTCCCCAACTCCAGCGGCAGGAAGTCAAAGAAGAGCGTCCGCTCCGTCTCTGTGGCCAGGGAGATGAACTTTCCCCTGGCCTTGGGGTCCACCCGCTTGTAAATATACTGTAGGTTTGTCGTCTTCCCTCCCAACCCAGGCCCATAGTAGACGATCTTGCAGTTGATCTCACGGGTGGAGTAGTTAATGAAGGACACAGGAGACCCGCCTCTAGCTTGAGAAGAGGTTCTCGATGTCCTCGTCGGTGATCTGTGAGAACTGGGCCTGAAAGAGGGCTTTCGCTTCCTTCGCCTGCTGTTCCCCCCGTTTGAGCATCTCCTCGAAGATCCGGGCGATCTCCTCTGAGGCCTTCTTGACCCGGAGGCGGACCAGGCCCAGGGACGACCGGTGGTCAAACAGGACCACCAGGATCATCCGCCCGGCGACCAGGGAAATGTGAAGGTTGTCCCGCTTCCCCTCGTGAAAGAGGATGGAGAACTCCTTCTCGCCGAGGAGTTGGGCCAGGCCCCCTGTCGCAGCGATGTTCCCCGCCGTCAACGAGGCCAAAGAGGTGGTATCCAGATCGGTCGTCGCCCCGGAACAGGAGATGAGCTGCCCGGCCTTGTCAATAAGGAAGACCGCCTTGCTCTTCGCCTCCTCGCAGAGGCGGGCAAGGGTGCCGTTGATGCTTTTGGCATCCTCCTCGTAGATGATCAAAGGGGAACCTTCCATCCCTCCACCGCCTCGCCCACTTTTATAGCATAGTTGCCCATCCCACACAAACGTTTTTAGAGCTCGCGCCTCCCTTCCAGGGCCTTGGCCAGGGTGACCTCGTCGGCGTACTCTAAGTCCCCACCCATCGGGAGACCCCTGGCAATCCTCGTGAGCCTGACCCCCAGGGGCTTCAAGAGCCGGGTGAGATACATCGCCGTTGCCTCCCCTTCGGCCGTCGGGTTGGTGGCCAGGATCACCTCCTTCACCGTCCCCCCTTCCAACCGCTGGAGCAGCTCTCTCGTGCTCAGCCGATCAGGACCCCTTCCCTCCAGGGGCGAGATGGTCCCGCCCAGGACATGGTAGAGCCCTTTGAACTCCCGGGTCTTCTCGATGGCCAGGAGATCGTTCGCCTCCTCCACGACGCAGAGGATGGAGGGGTCCCGACCGGGGTCGCGGCAGATAGCGCACAGCTCCTCCTCGGCGATGTTTAAGCAGATCGGGCAGAGCCTGAGCTTCTCTTTTACATCCACGATGGCCTGGGAGAGGGCAAAGACCTCTTCCTTTGAAGCCTTAAGCAAGTAGAAGGCCAACCGCTGGGCCGTCTTTGGCCCGATCCCTGGAAGCTTCAGAAGCTCCCCGATCAGGCGAGACAAGGTCGGCGCGTAATGGACCATCATCCCCCCCTAGAAGAGGCCCGGGATGGGAGGAAGACCCAACCCCCCGGCGAGGCGTCCCATCTCCTGGGCGAAGAGCTCGCGGGATTTCTTCAGGGCATCGTTCACGGCGGCAACAATCAAGTCCTGGAGCATCTCCAGGTCCTCCCCCCTTACCACCTCCGGATCAATCCTGACCTCCAGCAGCTCTCCCCTCCCGTTGGCGACAACCGTCACCATCCCGCCGCCGGCGCTCCCCTCGACCCGTTTGGTGGCCACCTCCTCCTGGAGCCGCTCCAGCTCCTGCTTCACCCGCTGGGCCTGCTTCATGAGATTGGCGAAATCCTTCATCCTTCCCTCCCTTCCTCCTCGGAGGAGGAGCGTTCGACGTTCACGATCTGGCCCTCGAAGAGCTGAAGGGCCTCCTTGACCAGCGGGTGCTCAGCGATAGGGACCCTCCTCCTACCCGTCTTTAGGGATGGAGGGTACCGGTACTCGAGTTTGAGCCGCCGATGGAACACCTCGCCGATGAGGGTCTCCAGCAGCACCCTGTTCTGCCGACCTTCCAGGGTGTCCCGGGTGAACGAGCTGTTGTCATCCACGAAGAGACGGAGGAGATCCCCTTCCAACGTGATCTCTCTCACCTTCGACTCTAACAGAGAGGCCAGAGACGGTTTCTTCTCCCCAACCCGCCTTTTCACCTCAGCCCACTGTTCCTCCAGACCGCCCTTCGGCTCGGGGGGACGCTCCTCAACCATCCCTGCCGGATCCCCGGGTTGATCCCTCTCCTGGCGGGGGGCCTTTAACGCCTCCCCCGCCTTTCCTTTTAAAGGCTTTGCCCCCGCCGGGCTTGTCTCCTTCAGCTCCACCCCGGATGCTTCGCGAGAAGCCCCCTTCAGCCTCCCCATGGGCATCTCGCGGGGGGCAGGGGGAAAGAGGTCCAGCTCGGCCTGAGGGCTGGTCGGTTGACCGCTGAGGCGGACCTCCAAGGCCGAAAGCCGCTCGACCAGGGTCCCTAAAGGCTCCAAGGCGTGGATCTGGGTCAGCCGGACCAGGGCCATCTCCAGCACGTAGCGGGGGAAGCTGGAGCGGCGCATCTCGAACTCGGTCCGGCTCAGGAGCTGGAGGGAGTGCTCCAGGACCTCGACCGAGAGAAGGTCCGCCTGCTGCTTCAAAGCGGCAAGATCCCCAAAGGCCCCTCGGAGCAAGGGACGGGGGTCTTTGGCGATCTTGACGATCAGGAGGTCCCGGAAATAGCCCAAGAGCTCCTGGCAGAAGAGGCGGAGATCGTAGCCCCGGTTGAACAGCTCCTCCACCAGCTCGAACACCCTTCCCCTGTCCCGGTCGATCACGGCCTGGACCATTTGGGCAATGACCCCCCCCTCAATCAGCCCTAAGGCCTCAATGACCTCCTGAAGCCCGACCTTCGGCCCGCTGTAAGCGACAACCTGATCCAGCAAGCTCTGGGCATCCCGGAGGCTCCCTTCAGCAGCCCTGGCTAAAGTAAAGAAGACCTCGTCGGAGGCCTCGATCCCCTCCGCCCTCGCGATCTCTTGCAGCCGGCCAACGATCTCCTGGAGGCCGATTCGCCGGAAATCGTAGCGCTGGCAGCGGGAGTGGATCGTGGCCGGGACCTTGTGGGGCTCGGTGGTGGCGAGGACGAAGACCACTTTGGGCGGCGGCTCCTCCAGGGTCTTTAAGAGGGCGTTAAAGGAGCTGGTGGACAGCATGTGGACTTCGTCAATGATGTAGACCTTGTACCGGCCCCGGACGGCAGCATAGGGTACCCCTTCCAGAAGCTCCCGGATCTTCTCCACCTGGGTGTGGGAGGCCGCGTCAATCTCCAAGCAGTTTAAGGACCGGCCTTCGGCGATCTCCTGACAACTGGTGCAGGCACCACAGGGCTCGGGCGTCGGGCCCTGCTCACAGTTCAACGCCTTGGCCAGGATCCTGGCCGTGGTCGTCTTCCCGACCCCCCGGGGGCCGGCAAAGAGGAGGGCATGGGCCAGACGATCCTTTGCCAGGGCGTTCTTCAAGGTCTGGGTGACGGGACGCTGGCCCACTACCTCGTTAAAGGTTTGAGGCCTCCATTTTCTCGCTAGCACAAGATAGGCCATAGAAAACTCCTTGGCCGTGCACCCACCGTCGATCCGCCCCTTCAGGCTCCAGATCAGGGGCAAAAGCTCTGGCCGGGCTCCCCTACGGCACAGGAGGGAATCTGCTTACCGTTGCTCCCTTCCGGGCCTGGCGGGGTTCACAGCCCCTCCTTGCGCAGGACCCAACCTTCAACGCCCTCACCCCTGGAGGAAACCTTGGGAGATCAAGACCTCGGGTGGGGATTCGACCCCGCATCTAGCGGATTTCGGGTACAGGGCACCGCTACCTCCCCGTCTAGCACGGCCAAGCCCTCAACGCCTGTAAGTGGCGGAGGGGGTGGGATTCGAACCCACGGCACAGGCTTGAACCCGTGCACGGCATTTCCAGTGCCGCACCTTCGTCCACTCGGTCACCCCTCCCACAATTAGCGATTAGCCAACACCCTCCCCCTTCGGTGGGAGGGGGAGGTGGGGGCTGAAAGCTGACGGCCAGTCGCTGAACACTTACAAAAGCAAAAGCTCGACAGGTTCCAGCTTCTGTTTTCGGGGATTGACCTTTAAGCCTAACGCCTCAAGGGTCAGCGCGCCGAAGAGGGGTTTGTCCCCCTTCTCTCCGAAAATGACCTCGGACGCCCCTTCGTAGCCGTTCCACCGGAAGATGGCGATGCCCACATCCCTCTCGATCTTCTCGCCGTTGGCCAACGTAACCTGCCGTCGCCATCGAGGAGCAATCCCGATCTTTCGAAGTGCACTCTTGGGAATCACGCTTAACGAGGCGCCGGTATCCACGATCATTTTGACCGTTGTTTCCTGCCTTCTCCCAACTCCTTTGACGGCTACCCTGACAGCAAAAACGGCCATCCTGATTCCTCGTAACTGTTCAGCACCCCCACCCTTCCCCTCCCCCATCAACGGGGGAGGGTGGGGTGAAGGTCCCCCCGGATTGTTCCCAGATTGCTCTTACTGATGGCTGAACGCTGATGGCTGAATGCTTCCTTAATGGCGGAGGGGGTGGGATTCGAACCCACGGTGGACTTTAACGCCCACAACGGTTTTCGAGACCGCCCCGTTATGACCACTCCGGCACCCCTCCAGTGGCGCGCCCAAGAGGATTTGAACCTCTGACCCCTACCTCCGCAGGGTAGTGCTCTTTCCGGGCTGAGCTATGGGCGCGGTGGCGGAGAGGGTGGGATTCGAACCCACGCTCCACCTTTCGGCGGAGACTCGCTTAGCAGGCGAGCACCTTCGGCCAGCTCGGTCACCTCTCCATCTCTTCCTGGATATTTTCGAGTTGGGATTGCGGATTTCGGATGTGGGAAGCAACATCTGTGTTTCAATCCGAAATCCGAAATCGACAATCCGCAATTCGAATGGCGGAGGGGGTGGGATTCGAACCCACGAGGCCACAAAGGGCACTAGCGGTTTTCAAGACCGCCCCGTTCAACCACTCCGGCACCCCTCCGTAAAACATAAGCCCTACACCCTGCTTTTTGTGATTCGCTCTAGGCCATTCATATACGGCCTGAGGACCTCGGGGATGACGACGCTGCCATCTTCCTCTTGATAATTCTCGACGACAGCGATCCAGGTCCGGCCAACGGCCAGGCCTGAGCCGTTCAGGGTGTGGACGTACTCGGCGCTGGCCTTTGGCGAACGACGGAAGCGAATGCCCGCCCTTCTCGCCTGAAAGTCCCAGCAGTTCGAGCAGGAGGAGATCTCCCGATACACCCCCTGGCTCGGGAGCCAGACCTCAATGTCGTAGGTCTTGGCGGCGGCAAAGCCCAGATCCCCCGTGCACAGGGCCACGACCTGGTATGGGATTTTTAACCGCTTCAGGACCTCCTCGGCATGCCGCGTCAGTTCTTCCAAGGCCTCATCCGACTTCTCCGGCTCCACGAACATGACCAGCTCGACCTTGTTGAACTGGTGCTGGCGCATGATCCCCCGGACATCCTTCCCGTAGGAGCCGGCCTCGCGTCGAAAGCAGGGCGTATAGGCGACGTAGCGTAAGGGCAACGTCCCAGGCGGGAGGATCTCCTCCCGGTGGAGGTTCGTCACCGGCACCTCCGCCGTCGGGATAAGGTAGAGCCTCCCGTCCTCCTCTCCCGCCTTCGAGGTCTTGAACAGATCCTCTTCAAACTTGGGGAGCTGCCCCGTCCCAAGCATCGTGTCAGCGTTCACCAGGAGGGGGGGAAACACCTCGGTGTACCCATGCTCCTTTGTGTGAAGATCCAGCATGAAGTTGATCAGGGCCCGCTCCAGCAATGCCCCCGCCCCCCTTAACAGGGCAAAACGGGTCCCCGAGAGCTTCGCCGCCCGCCCTAGGTCCAGAATCCCCAAATTTTCCCCAAGCTCCCAGTGGGGCCTCGGTTCGAAGGGAAAACGCCGCGGCTCCCCCCACCGGCGGACGAGGACGTTCTCCTCACTTCCCCTCCCCACAGGAACCGAGTCATGGGGGAGGTTCGGGAGCTCCAGGAGGAGGGCTTTGAGCCGCTCCTCGTAAGCCCTGACCGTCTCATCCAGCTTCTTGATCCGGGCCGAGACCTCCCGCATTTCGGCGGTCAAGGCTTCGACCTCTTCACCGGCCCGCTTCCGCCGTCCGACCTCTTCGGAGACCACGTTTCGCCGGTGCTTGAGCTCTTCGACCTCAACGAGGAGCTTTCGCCGCTCGGCATCCACGCGTTCTAGCTCGTTGAGATCGAAGGGGGAGCCCCGCTCCTTGAGCTTCCGTCGGACCAGCTCGATATTCTCCCGGACGAACTTGAGATCCAGCACCAACGCCCTCTCCTGAGAAGGGGGTAGGCTCCGACTAGACCGCTTCTTCCTCTTCCTCCTCGCTCACGACCCGGGTAATGGCCGCCACCCGGTCGCCGGGGTCAAGCCCCTGGAGTCGAACCCCCTGGGTCGCCCGGCCGAAGGTGCTGACCTCACTCACCCGGAGACGGGCGATCTTCCCCTCCTGGGAGATGGTCATGAACTCGTCTTCGGGCTTCACCTGCATCAGGCCAGCAACAGGTCCCGTCCGCTCCGTCACCTTGAGGTTGATGATCCCCTTGCCGCCCCGACCTTGGAGGCGGTACTGGTCGAGGGGCGTCCGCTTGCCGTAGCCTTTCTCCGTCACGGTGAGGATCGCCGACCCTTCCGAGACGACCTCCATCCCGACGACCTCATCGCCTTCTTCAAGCGTGATCCCGATGACCCCGTGAGCCGACCGGCCCATGGGCCTGACCTCTTCCTCCTTGAAGCGGATGGCCATCCCCTGTTTTGTCCCCAGGAAGACCTCATCCTGACCGCTGGTCAAGCGGACGGCGATCAGCTCGTCCCCCTCATCCAGGCTGATGGCGATGATCCCGCCAGCCCTCGGGTTCGAAAAGGCCGGAAGCTCCGTCTTCTTCACCGTCCCCCGCTTGGTTGCCATCAGGAGGTACCGGTCTACCTCGAACTGCCGGATCGGGATCAGGGTCGTGATCCGCTCACCAGGCTCCAGCTGCAAGAAGTTCACGAGGGCCTTCCCCCGGGCCGCCCGACCGAGCTGGGGGATCTCATGGACCTTCAGCCAGTGGACCTTGCCCAGGCTGGTGAAGAGGAGGATGTAGCTTAACGTGGTCGCCACGAAGAGGTGTTCGACGTAGTCCTCTTCCTTGGTCACGATCCCTGTCATCCCCTTGCCGCCCCGGCGCTGGGCCCGATAGGTATCCAGGGGGGTCCGCTTAATATAGCCGCCGTGGGTGACGGTGATGACCATCTCCTCGTCGGCTAACATGTCCTCAACTTCAATCTCCGTACTCTCCTCCACAATGGCAGTCCGCCTGGGATCGGCATAGGCTTCCTTTAAGGCGAGAAGCTCCTCCCGGATAATCCCCTTGACCAGGGCCTCGCTCCGGAGGATTGCCTGAAACCGCTCGATATTCTGAATCGTCTCTTGGTATTCGTCCTGGATCTTCTGGCGCTCGAGCTGGGTTAGCCGCTGGAGGCGGAGGTCGAGGATGGCTTGGGCCTGGACCTCGCTTAGGTGAAAACGCTGAATGAGGCCCACCTTGGCCTCCTCAGCCGACCGGGCGCCCTTAATTAAGGCGATGACTGCCTCCAGATGATCCAGGGCAATCCGGTACCCCTCCAGGATATGGGCCTTCTCCTCCGCCTTCTTCAGATCGTAGCGGGTGCGTCGGACAACGATCTCCTTCCGATGGTCCAGGAAGTGCTGCAACAGCTCTTTTAAGGTCAGGACCTTCGGCTGGTTGCCGACCAGGGCCAGCATGATCACCCCAAAGGTAGACTGCATCGGGGTATGCTTGTAGAGCTGGTTTAAGATCGGCCGGGGGGCCTCATCTTTTCGGAGCTCAATGACGATCCGCATCCCCTCCCGGTCCGACTCATCCCGAAGATCGGCCACCCCCTCAATCTTTTTCTCCCGGATGAGTTCCGCGATCCGCTCGATCAGTTTTGCCTTGTTCACCTGGTAGGGAAGCTCGGTGACGACAATGGCCTCCTTCCCGCCCCGGGCCTTCTCCACGAAGGCCTTGGCCCGCAAGGTCAAAAGGCCCCGGCCGGTCTTGTACGCCTCGACGATCCCGCCTCTCCCGTGGATGAAACCCGCCGTGGGGAAATCAGGCCCTGGTAGGACTTCCAGGAGCCGTTCCAAAGGGACTTCGGGATCCTCCAACTGCATCAACAGGGCATCCACCACCTCCCCCAGGTTGTGGGGGGGGATGTTCGTGGCCATCCCAACGGCGATCCCCGAGGCCCCGTTCACCAAAAGGTTGGGGAGGGCAGCCGGGAGGAGCTTTGGCTCCTCCAGGCTCCCGTCGAAATTGGGGGTAAAATCCACCGTCTCCTTCTCGATGTCCCGGAGCATCTCCTGAGCAATCTTCGCCAGCCGCACCTCAGTATATCTCATGGCGGCGGGCTCATCCCCGTCCACGGAGCCGAAATTCCCCTGGCCATCAATCAGGGGATAGCGCATGGAGAAGTCCTGGACCATCCTGACGATGGTGTCGTAGACGGCCGCATCCCCGTGAGGGTGGTACTTCCCCAAAACCTCCCCGACCACCCGGGCTGACTTCTTGTAAGGGCTCCGGTGGGTTAAGCCCAGCTCGTGCATGGCGTACAGGACCCGTCGGTGAACAGGCTTCAGGCCATCCCGGACATCAGGCAGCGCCCTCCCGATGATCACGCTCATGGCGTAATCCAGGTAGGAGCGCTTCATCTCCTCTTCGATGTTGACGGGAATCGGCTGCTCTCGGATGGGCATAAGCACTCTCCCTTCGCAAGGCGATTTAGCCACGCTTATTGTAGGCGGCCAGGTCAGAGAAGTCAACGCCAAAGGAGGCTCCAGGGCGAGGTCTTCCGGCCCTTGACAGGGCGTGAGGCCCTCCCTAAATTTTCAAGTAGGGTAGCCTTGGTTTCGAGGAGGTGAGGCGAGATGAAGACCGAGTACTGGGTTCTGATTGCCGTGGTTGCCCTGCTCGTAGGGCTCCTGATCGGCTACGGAATCTGGGGCTCGAAGGCCGCGGAGGTGGCCAATTTGAAGGCCCAGGTGGAGCAGTTGAGCCAGGAGAATGCCCAACTGAAGGCTAGTGCCTCGACAGCCTCCACCCCGGCAACTACCCCGACCGGCGTAGAGGCCACACCGGCTGCGGCAACCACCGAGACCAAATAAACCCTTGGCTTTTACATAAGCCGGGAGGGCTGAGGGAATCGTTCCCTTTCAGCCCTCCCCTTTTTGATCGCCGCATCCTAGATATCCAGGTTCACCGCCTCCAGGGCATGATCCTGGATGAACTCCCGCCTGGGTTCCACCTGTTCTCCCATGAGGATGGTGAAGATCTGGTCGGCCTCGACCGCGTCCTCGATCCTGACCTGGAGCAGGGTTCGGGTCTCGGGGTTCATCGTGGTCTCCCACAACTGCTCCGGGTTCATTTCCCCAAGGCCTTTGTAACGCTGGATGACGGTGTTCCTCTTGCCAAGGTCCAGGACGTGCTCAAGGAGCTGATCCTTCGAGGGAATCTGGACTTCCCCCCTCTCCCCGATCAGGAGAAACGGGGGACGATCCAGATCCCGGAGCTTTTCGTGGGTCTCGTAGAGGCCCTCATACTCGGCTGACGCGAAGAGCTCAGGACTGAAGGTCCTGACCTCGCCGTCCCATTCGAGGCGGATCTCTTCCTCCTCCCTCCCCTTGGCAACAGAAAGCTGCGCCTTCGCCTGGATCTCCGGGATCTTCCCCAGCGTCTCAACGATGGCCTCGGCGTTTAAGCCTCCTCTTCTAAACCGGATCTTATGCTTTAAAAGGGCCTCGACCAGGTCGGGGACAAGTCCCTTCCGGACGAGCTTCTCGTAGAGGTGCCGGTAGTGGACGAGGCGCTTTAAGAGGGCTGAAAGCTGCCGGTCGGCATAAGTCCTCCCGACGCTTTCCACCTTCAGCACCTGCCCCTCGGCCCCGAGGTCCAGGAGGAACTCCGAAAGCTCCCGCTCGTCCTTTAGGTACCGCTCGACCTTCCCCTTCTTCACCTTGAAGAGGGGTGGTTGGGCGATGTAGAGGTGCCCTTTCTCAATCAGGGGCTGCATGTGCCGGAAGAAGAAGGTTAAAAGGAGGGTCCGGATGTGCTCCCCGTCGACGTCGGCATCCGTCATGGTGATCACCTTATGGTACCTGAGTTTGCTGACGTCGAAGTTCTCCCCGATCCCCGCCCCGAGGGCGGAGACGATCAGGCCGATCTCCTGGTTGGAAAGGACCTTGTAAGGCCTCGCCTTCTCGGTGTTCAGGATCTTCCCCCGGAGGGGGAGGATCGCCTGGAACCGCCGATCCCGTCCCTGCTTAGCCGATCCGCCGGCGGAATCCCCCTCAACGAGGAACAGCTCGCACAGGCTCGGATCCCGTTCAGAGCAGTCTGCGAGCTTTCCAGGAAGCGAATCAACCTCCAGCACCCCCTTCCGACGGGTCAAATCCCTCGCCTTCCTGGCCGCCTCCCGGGCCCTGGCCGCCTCCAGGGCTTTCTCCACGATCCTCCTGGCCTCACCGGGGTGCTCCTCCAGATACTCCGACAGCCCTTCATTGACGACCGCCTCGACCAACCCTTTGATTTCACTGTTCACCAACCTGGCCTTCGTCTGACCTTCAAACTGAGGATTGGGGAGCTTGACGCTCACCACGGCGACCAAGCCTTCGCGGATGTCTTCCCCCGTCAGGGTGACCTTCCCCCCCTTTGCCAGATCGTTGGCCTCCGCGTAATGGTTGATGGTCCGGGTCAGGGCAGACTTAAAACCGATCAGGTGGGATCCACCGTCTTTGGTATTGATGTTGTTGGCGAAGGAGAAAACGGTCTCGGCGTAGCCGTCATTGTACTGGAGGGCCACCTCAATGTGAACGTCGTTCCTGACCTGCTCGATGTAGATCGGCTTGGGGTGGAGGACCGTTTTGTTCTTGTTTAAGTGCTCGACGAAAGAAGTAATTCCCCCCCGGTAGTAGAACTCCTTTGTTTCATCAATCCGCTCATCAACCAAGGTGATCCGAAGGCCTTTGGTCAAAAAGGCAAGTTCCCGGAGGCGGGCGGAAAGGATATCGAGGTTAAAGGTCCGGTCAGGGAAGATCAGGGGATCCGGGGAGAAGGTGATCCGGGTCCCCGTCGCCTTCATCTTCCCGGTGACGGTCAGAGGGGTCACTGGCTTCCCCCGCTCATACCGCTGATGATAGATCTGGCCATCTCGTTTGATCTCCAGCTCGAGCCACTCGGAGAGGGCATTCACCACCGAAAGACCGACCCCGTGAAGTCCGCCGGCGACCTTGTAGACCTCGCTGTCGAACTTTCCCCCGGCGTGGAGCGTGGTGAGGACCACCTCGACGGCGGGGCGGCCTGTCGGGGGATGGATCTCAACAGGGATCCCCCGGCCATTGTCAGTAATGGTGACGCTGTTGTCAATGTGGATCGTCACGTCCACCTGGGTGCAGAAGCCGGCCAAGGCCTCATCAATGCTGTTATCCACCACCTCGAATACAAGGTGGTGAAGCCCCTCAGGCCCGGTCCCGCCGATATACATGGCTGGCCTGGTCCGGACAGCCTCCAGGCCTTCGAGGACCTTGATATGTTCAGCAGTATAAGACTCAACCTGGACATTTCCACCAGAGGCCTCTTCATCCACGACCTGGACCTCCAGAGGGTTGGCTCCCCTTTTTCCCTTCTGCTCCCTTGCCATATTCCTCCTTCTCCTAGGGTTCGGACTCCAGACCTCGTCCACCTTTCACCATCGCACCTTGATGCTTCATGAGATCCGCATCGGCATGATGACGCAGCTAAATCCTCCATCCCCGACAGGCCGGAAGAGAACTGGGCTGAGAGCATCGTTCAACTGGACCTGGATCTCTTCCTCCTCCACGACAGCGAGGAACTCCAGGATGTACCTCGTGTTAAAGCCGATGGACATGGCTTCTCCGGTGTACTCAGCCTCGAGCTCTTCCCTGGCCTCTCCCAAGTCAACGTTCACACAGCTCAGGAGAATCTTCCCTGGCTTCAATTCGAAGGTCGTCGGGATCGGGCGATCCCCGATAATGGCCGACGTTCGTTTTAAGGCCCCCTGGAAGGCATCCCGGGAGACTACCAGCTTCTTGGTTCCTCCCTTCGGGATCACTTGCTGGTAGTTGGGGAATTGCCCTTCAATGAGGCGGCAGGTGAGCAGGCTGTTCTCCAGCCTGAGGAGGAGCTGATTGTCGAGGAACTGGATGTGAACCTCCCCTTCTCCATCCTTCAACATCTTGAGGGCTTCGGTCACCGCTTTCCTTGGGATCAAGGCCTCCAGCGTTCCCTCCCCTTCGATTTCCTCCCTTCCCCTGGTGACGAGGGAGAGCCGGTGACCATCAGTGGCAACCATTTTGATCTCTTTCGGAAGGAGCTGGAAGAGGACCCCGTTCAGGGTGTAGCGAGTCTGATCGGTGGAAGCCGCAAAGATGGTTTTCCGCATCATGTCTTTCAGGATCTGACGTTTCAGGATAAACCCCCCTTCCCGGGTCGCCCGGGGAAGGGATGGGAAATCCTCCTTCGAGAGCCCCTTCATCCTGAACTCGGATCTGAGACACCGGATGGTGACTGAGAGATCCTCGTCTACCGTGAGCTCAACCGGAGCCTCGGGAAGTTCCCGAACGATTTCATAGAGCTTTCTAGCGGAGATGGCCACCGCCCCGCTTCCTGAGACCTCCGCCTCAAGCCAGGTCGAGATCCCAACATCCAGATCAGTGCCAAACAGCGAAATCCGTTCCTTTTCTGCCTCGAGGAGAAGGTGAGAGAGGATAGGGAGAGTCTTTCGTGTCTCCACAACCCCCTGGATGGAAGCAAGCCCGCTGACAAAAGCATCCCGCGAGATCGAGATCTGCATGTTCCCCTCCTCCTGAGGTGATAGTTCTTCCTGAGGTGATAGTTCTTAAGAAAGATCTAGTCGTAGAGGTAGTAAGAAACTGGGAGATGGGGATAACCCGACCAACCTCTTGAAAGCATTCATTTTTCTTCAAGGAAGAGGCCTTGAACAAAGCGTGAACATCTCCAGGGAAAATCAGGCCTTCTTTCAACAAGCGTTGTTCTTCCACAGCTCTATGACGGGAAGTCTCTCGAAGAACAAGGGGATGAACGGATAATCTTAGTGAAAATCGCCCGGTTTGTTGGTTACACACACTTTGTTCACACCTGTGGAAAACCCACCAACTATTTGTTTTATAAGGACAATTTCCACCAGGATCTCGGGTTTCATAGAGAACCAAATCTTCGCGGTTTTGATGGATACCTCTAGTTTAGCAAAACATCGTTCCCCTGTCTAGCAGGAGTCTGACAAGAACAGATTTAACCCTTGACAGGTGGAAACATGAACCTTTATACTAACTCGATGATATCCCCCGAGGAGGGAGGAGACCTTGAAGAGAACCTATCAGCCCAGTCGGAGGAAGCGCAAAGCGACCCATGGCTTTCGCGCTCGTATGCGTACTTTAGGTGGTCGCCGGGTCATCAAACGCCGAAGGGCCAAAGGGCGGGTGGAGCTCACCGTCTAGCTTGGTGGATGAGCAGAACCTTCGGCTTTAAGAGAGGAGACCGGCTCACCCGAGCCTCCGAGATTCGGAGAATCATCCACTCGGGGAAACGGATTAGCGATAAATATTTTACCCTTTTCTTCTGGGTTGGATCAACGGAAAAAAGAAAACTAGGGGTCAGCTTCGGGAAGCGAGCCGGGGGTGCTGTTGTCAGAAACCGGGCAAAGCGGATTGTACGGGAGTATTTCCGAGTCCATCGTGAATGCCTCCTTACAGGACTTTCCCTACTGGTTGTCGCTCGCGGGAACCTCTCAGCCCTGAACGCCCGGCAGATTCGAGGATCTTTAGAGGCCCTCCTACAAAGGGCCAAGCTCTTCGCCCATGAACCTCCAGAGTGCCCCTCGTAGGGCCATCCTTGGCCTCCT
Organism: uncultured bacterium; assembly: GCA_964535215.1. Lineage (GTDB taxonomy): Bacteria > Methylomirabilota > Methylomirabilia > Methylomirabilales > JACQHM01 > JACQHM01. Next base: position 62,279 of record CAZHST010000006.1, on the reverse strand, counting down.
TTCTCTCTATAAGCGGTTCCTTTCCCCCTTTCTGGCTCCGGCGTGCCGTTTCTATCCGTCTTGCTCGACCTACGCGTATGAAGCTATTGAACGGTACGGCATCGCTCGGGGAGGGATCCTCAGCTTTACCCGGCTCCTGAAGTGTCACCCCTTCCACCCTGGAGGGTACGATCCTGTCAGGTGATCTACGCGTGTCACACCATGGGAATGAGGTCTTGATGGAACGCCGGGCCCTGATCGCAACCCTTCTCATGATCCTTGTCCTCCTTGGCTGGCAGTATTTCTTAGCCTCCCAGCAACCTCCGCCGCCTCCGGAAGGAGCTTCTCAAACAGCCCCTCGATCCGTCCCGCCTCCAACGACACCCCCTCCATCCCTGGATAAATTTAACCGTTTTATCGTAACGGAAGCCTCGGGGGTTCCTGAAAAGGAGGTCGTGGTGGAGACCAGGCTCCTTCGAGCAGTCTTTAGCACCAGGGGGGCGGTGGTCAAAAGTTGGCAGCTAAAGCGGTACAACCTTGAAGATGGAAGATCTGTTGAGATGGTTCCTCCGAAGGGTTCCCCTCTCGTTACCCTCGCGACCTGGATCGAACCAGGGGAGCTGGTCCTTCCGGTCTATCACGTTGATAAGGAGCACCTGACCCTCCTCTCCCCAGGAGAGGAGGGAAGTCTGACGTTTACCTACACGACCCTTTCAGGCCTCCGGATCGAAAAAACCCTTCGCTTTGCCGGGGATAGTTACAAGGTCGCGGTGAATCTGAAGGTCACTAATTTTGGGAAGGAGGCGCTAACCTTCATCCCCCAACTGACGTGGGGGCCTGGGTTTCGGAGGGAGGAGGGGGATCGGCGGAGCCTCCTCCTCCCTCCAACCATCTGGATGGATGGGAAGAGGGTAAAGGAGAAGGTAGAAAAGCTTCAAAGGCCGGCCGTCCATGAAGGGGTCATCGGATGGGCAGCCCTCCATGATACCTATTTTGCCGCCGCCTTGGTCCCTCTCGATCCGAAGAGTACCGCTTTCGTGACCAAGGACCGGAACGGCTCTCCCATTGTCGGTTTGCTAGGCCCACCTCGAACCCTCCCACCCGGGGGCCAGTCGGAGGCTGTTTTTGCTTCCTATATCGGACCAAAAGAGCTAGATCGGCTCAAACCATTGGGGTACCATCTGGATGCCCTCGTGGACTTTGGGATCTTTGATTTCCTGGCTAGACCGGCTTTGGCTTTCATAAAGTTCCTGTACCGTTTCACGGGGAACTACGGGATTGCCATCATCCTCTTGACCATTCTCCTCAAAGTCCTCTTCCATCCTTTGACCAGGAAGAGCGTCAAGGCCATGCGGGCCATGCAGGCCCTTCAACCAAAGCTCGCAGCCCTCCGGGAAAGGTACAAGAACAACCCTCAAAAGCTGAACCAGGAGACGATGGAGCTCTACAAGCGACAAGGGGTGAACCCCTTTGGGGGATGCCTTCCCATGCTCCTCCAAATCCCTATCTTCATCGCCCTCTACAACGCCCTCTCAGGGGCCGTCGAGCTCTGGAGGGCCCCTCTGGACGGATACTGGATCAAAGATCTTTCGGCAGCCGATCGGTTCCACATCCTCCCGATCCTCATGGGAGTGAGTATGTTCATCCAGCAGAAGCTCAGCCCTTCGGCCGGTGATCCGCGCCAGGCTCAACTGATGCTCTACTTGATGCCGGTCCTCTTTACCATCATGTTCTGGAATTTCCCCTCAGGGCTGGTCCTCTACTGGTTCGTCAACAATCTCCTCCAGATCACCGAGCAAACGCTCATCCTGCGGTGGAACCTTCCTCCACAGGTGGGAAAGGGAAAAAACGGATGAGGCAGGTGGAGGCGGAAGGCAAAACCCTGGAAGAGGCCGTTGCCAAGGCCTTGAGGGAGCTAGGGCTTAGCCGGGAACAGGTCAAGGTAGAGGTCCTCTCCCAGAGAAAGGGATTCCTTGGGATCCTCGGGACCAGGATCGTCCGGGTCCGGGTGACCCCCCTCGTCGGAGAACGGGCGCTGGAAAGGGCCAAAGGTGTTCTCTCCGATATCTTGGAGCGGATGCACATCCGGGGGGAGGTGAACGTCACCAGACGTGATCAACGGATCCTCCTCGAGATCTGGAGCCCGGAAGGGGGACTCCTGATCGGGCGCGGTGGAAGGACCCTGGAGGCCCTCCAGTACCTCGTCAATAGGATCTTGAACTCTCAACCGGGCAGGGGGGAAAAGGTTGTGGTGGATGTGGAGGGGTATCGGAAGCGACGGGAGGAACGTCTCAAGGTCTTGGCCGCTCGGATGGCGGAAAGGGTCAAAACCATGGGGGAAGCCATCACCTTGGCTCCTTTAAGCCCTCACGATCGTCGGATTGTCCACTTGGCCCTCCAAGGGGATCAAGGGGTGAAGACCGTGAGTGAGGGGGCGGGTTTTTACCGGCGGATCGTCATTTCCCCTTCTGAGCCCCATGCTCCTCAGAACCCTTGAAGACACAAATCTCGCCTTCTCCCGGTGATCTCTTCGAGCCTGAAGGGCCCTTTCAAAGAGGTGTGGAATCCCTAGGCCTCTCCCCCACCCCTCTCCAGCTTGCGGCCTTTCAACGCTACCTGAATGAGCTGAAGCACTGGAGCCGGAGGATCAACCTCACCGGATTTCGTTCCGACGAGGAGATCGTCTTTCAAGGCTTTTTGGGCTCCTTGGCCTTGATCCTCGCCCTCCCGGCAACGGAGGGTCTCCAAGCCGTAGACATCGGCCCCGGGGCTGGTTTCCCCGGTCTTCCCTTGAAGATCCTCCTCCCCTCCCTCCACCTCACCCTCATCGAGGCTTCCCGGAAGAAGGTCTCCTTTTTGAAACAGGTGATTCGTCTCTTAAAGCTCACCGATGTTGTCTGCCTCTGGGCCAGGGCTGAAGAGGTGGCAAAGGAACCGGAGTATCAGGGGAGATATGACGTCTCTTTCGCCAGGGCCGTGGCCGGCCTTGAAGATCAGATCCGCCTCGCCTTCCCTTTCCTCAAGCGGGGCGGGGTCCTGATCGTGCAAAAAGGGAGAAGAGGGCTTCAGGAGGTGGAAACGCTGGGGAAGCAGGAGAAAGGGTTGGGGGTACGGATCAAGGGATTGATCCCCTTCAAGATCCCTCCCTTTCCCGAGGAGCGGTACCTGATCGTGGTGGAACGGCCGTGATGTTTCACGTGAAACACCTCCTACTTTTCCCTTCCCATCTCCTCTCCAGTTATGGTATTCTCCTCCCAGATTTTGAAGGGCTGGCCGAATGGCGAGGGTGATTGCGATCGCGAACCAGAAAGGGGGGGTGGGAAAGACCACAACGGCTATCAACCTCGCTGCCTGCCTTGCCGCTGCCGAGCGGAAAACCCTCCTCGTTGATGGCGATCCCCAGTGTAACGCCGGGAGCGGCTTGGGAATCCCAAGGGACACCAGTCCGGGCGTCTACCACCTCTTGACCGGTGAGGCAAAGGTGGGGGAGACAATCCTCCCGACGCTCCTCCCGGCTTTAGAGGTGATTCCGGCGGCTCCTGAACTGATCGGGGCTGAGGTCGAGCTTGCCGGATCTGAGAGGCGGGAGCTTCGGTTGAAAGAGGCCTTGGGAGAAGCCCTTCCCTACTACGATTATATCCTCATTGACTGTCCCCCTTCTCTAGGACTTCTGACGGTGAACGCCCTGGCGGCTGCAACCTCTGTTCTGATCCCGCTCCAGTGTGAATATTACGCCTTGGAAGGGCTTGCCCGGATCCTGGATGCCGTTCAGCTTTGCCGGCGGAGGCTGAACCCTACCCTGATGGTCGAGGGGGTCCTCCTGACCATGTACGACACCCACCTGAACCTTTCCGAGCAGGTGGCTGAAGAGGTCCGCCGATACCTGCCTGGGAAAGTTTTTAAAACCGTCATCCCCAGAAACGTCCGGTTAAGCGAGGCCCCCAGCTTCGGGAAGCCGGTCATTCTCTATGACATCCGCTGTTCCGGAGCCCAGAGCTATTTGAAATTGGCCAAGGAGCTGATTGATGGCGTCGAGAAGAGCCCTCGGTAGGGGCCTCTCTGCCCTAATTCCTGGCGGTGAGGAAAGGGGTCTTACCGAGGTCCCTCTAGAGAAGATCAGTCCGAACGCTTTCCAACCCAGGAAACGGTTTGACGACCAGAAACTCCGGGAGCTGGCCCAGTCCATCAAGGCTCACGGGATTCTCTCACCGGTGATCCTCCGGGAGGGGAGGGAAGGCTATGAATTGGTCGCCGGGGAGCGACGGCTCCGGGCCGCGAAGCTAGCAGGTCTGAAGGCCATCCCGGCTGTGGTCAGGGAGGTGAGCGATTCCGGGATGCTGGAGCTTGCCCTGATCGAGAACGTGCAGCGGGAGGACTTAAACCCCTTGGAGGAAGCTGAGGTCTATCGCCGTCTGATTGAGGAGTTCCACCTGACGCAAGAGGAGCTGGCCGAACGGGTTGGAAAGGATCGTTCCTCCATTGCGAACGCGCTCCGGCTCCTCCACCTGCCGAGGAAGATCCAGGAGGATCTGGTCGCCGGGGTCCTGACCGAAGGGCATGCCCGGGCGATCCTTTCGGTCAAAGGGGAAGCTGCCCAGCTCAAAGTCCGGGACCGGATCGTCAGCGATCAGCTCTCGGTCCGGGCCACCGAGGCGTTGGTCAAGAAGCTCAGGTTGAAGGCGGGCGGGCGGGTAAAAGCCCCGGCCGATCCCGACCTCCAGGCCCTGGAGGAGACCTTCCGTCATGCCTTGGGGACGAAAGTCAAGATCCTGAAGAAGGGAAAGGGAGGGGTGATTGAGATCACCTACTATTCCTCAGAGGATCTCGAACGGATCGCCGAGGTCATCTGCGGGAGGCCCTGAAGCGATGGAGAGGGACACGACCCCTTACGGGCCCTTCTCAGGGACCCGTTGGTCAAAGGCCAGAATGCTCTCCTCGTGGCGCCCTAAGGGATCGGCCAGGATCTCTCGGACCTTCTGAGCGTTTCGTCGGACACCGTGGAGGGTCATGACCCGGACAGGGGCGATGGTGAACATCTCGCTTAAGATGGTAAGTCGCTCCTGGATCTCCTGGTAGAGCCGTTCCCCCTCGTCAAGATCGCCGCCGCTTAAGGTGATGAAATCTTTGACATCATAGGCCTGCTTCAGCCGCTCAAGGGAGAATTTCGTATGGATCAGCCTTCCCCGGTCGGGGTCGCCAGCCCCCAGTCGCTCAAAGTCCCAGGTAAGGTAAGCCTGCTCGATGACCTCCCAGGGAAGCTCCGAGAGCCTCTTCCCCGCCTCCTCGTCCCCACCGCTTAATGCGATCAGGTCTCTGGCCAAGAAGACCTGCTCCCCTTTCATCCCCAGGCAATGGTTCCGGACCAGGGCCCCATTTGGGAAGTCGGCGTAAACGTTCAGTTCGGGCTCAGCAGGGTCGCCGAAGAAGAAGAAGAGGGCTGACGACCACCCATCCCCCGGCTCGTAGACGAACATCCGGGCCTGGTGGGGGTCGTCCACCTTTGCTTCGTCTCCCCTCGTGATTTTCCCCTGAAGGGTCTTGATGACCACCGTTCCGTCTCGGGCCTTCAGGAGCTGGCTGCCCAGCTCCATCTGGATGATGAAGCTCGCCACATAGACCCGTTCATCGTTTCGGTAGGGGATTGGGACCTCCTGGTCGAAGCGGGTGAGGATCCGGGTGTTAAAGGCCCCGGCAGGCTGGAGCGTTAAATCAGCCACGAGATTCTCCAGGGGCTTGGTCTCGCGGAGCTTCTGTTTGATCCCTTCGTCATCAATCAGGTCAATGATGTTGTACCGGGCGTAGACGGCCTTCTCCAACGGATATCCAAAGACGACCTTCTTCCCCTCCTGTTCCTCAACGAAAAAGAGGCCGAAATCCTCGTTGACGCCGTAGCCTCTCGCCCCGAAGGGCTCACCCTCTTCCCGGAGGAGCCCCGAGATCATGACACCGGTCGTCTTCCCTCCTCCCGTTTTTCCTAGGATGCAGCACCCCACCTTCAGACACCGCCGCCCGTGCCAGTCAATGAGCTCACCCCCTGGAAGCCTCCCGCTCTCGATCCTCTTCTTCAGCTCTTCTTCATCCAGGCCCAACTCCTCCAGGGGGATGATGTGGACGGTCAAGCCAGCGTGCATCGCCATCCCCCCGGCCTTCCGGGCGATCCGGTCCAGCTTCGAGAGGCCTCCTTTGCTCTTCAAGGTGCCATAGTACGAGTGGTTGAAGACGAGCGTCCAGAACTCCCCGTCAACGGGATGCTCGAAGCTAAAGGTCTTGGGGATCAGCTCTTGCTTCCTGGGGTGGAAGCAGCGTTTCCAGAGGGGGCTCTCTTCGAAACCTTCTAAGGCCGAGACATCGAGCCCTCGCGCTCTGGCCTGTTCGATCAGGGAGGCGAACCCTTCCTTGGTCCTGGGGATGCCGACCACCTGGAGGACCTTAATGGCTTCAAGGGGCCCGTGGCCCCGCTCCCGGTACCGCCTCACGAGCATCCCCCGCATTTCGACGCTGATCGGCTCCTCGGGATCGAACCAGTTCTCTTCCCAGAAGGTCGAGCCGATCTCACTGTTGGAGAGAAGGATCGCTCTCGCCCCGCCGATGGCCTTCACCACCTCTTTTGCTTGAGCCCCGATCCTGAACGCCTTGGCGATCTCAAACAGGGCAAGGAGCTGGGCCCGGAGGGTTCTAAACTCCTGCTCGGTGGGGATCTGTTCGATGATCCCTCTTCCCTTCTCCTCGCTCCAGTAACCGTTTGCGATGGGCCCCCTCCCCTCTTCCGGGATGCCCTGGTGGGGAATCTCCTGCCAGTTTCGGCTCCACCGGCCATCGGTCGTGACGAGGCCGGGAGGGAGCTGGATCGCCCACCGGAGTTCCCGGTCTCTGACCACCCGGCCGATGGGGCTCTCCAGGCCTTCCTCCATCCAGAGGTTCGAAGGATCCAGGACACAGTAGATCTGCTCGCCACCACCCTCCCGCCGGATGGTAGCTTTAACGCCCAGGGTTCCTTTCTCGAACCGACGCTTCCCCTCCGCGGTGAGGGCTTGAAAAGGGATAATCCACGGTCTCCCGTCTTTGTCCCGGTAGACGTTTTCCCGGTGTTTCTTCAAGATGTAGCGCTCTACCCCTGTTTCCATTTTATCCTACCTCTAAACCTCCCGCCATGTCCGGCTACCGGGAGGCTTTCTATGAACAGATCAAAGCCTAGCAACCTTAGCAGGAGGGGGGGGCGGTTGTCAAGGGTGACAGAGCCCGCAGAAACGGTTGACAGGTCAATATGGATCGTGGAACAATATGGACACCTTGTTCCTCTTGGATGAACCTCCCCTGCGGGGGACTCTTCTAAGGAGAAGGTGCCATGCTCCGTCGGGAAAAAGAGAAGGGGACCGAGGATTTTGGAGAGATCAAAGCGTTTCTAGGTGAGGGGACAGAGTTCAAAGGGGTCTTAACCTTCCATGGGACCGTCCGGGTGGACGGGCGGCTTGAGGGGGAGATCATCGGGGACGACCTGTTAATCGTCGGCGAGCCTGCCTTCGTCAAAGCCGAGATCGACGTGGGGCGATTGGTGGTGAGCGGGCGGATCGAGGGAAACATCACCGCCAAGAAACGGGTGGAGATCTTGAACCCTGGCGTTGTCACCGGAAACATCAAAACCCCGGCGTTGATCGTAAACGACGGAGCCACTTTCAATGGAAGCTGTGATATGGGAAAGCTAGGGGAGGAGAAGGTGGTCCAGCTCGAGTCCGGAAGGGAGGTCAGGCAGCTTCCCGGCATCGAGGAACCATGAGGATCTATCTAGATCACAACGCGACAACGCCCCTGGACCCTTTAGTCCTGGAGGCGATGCTTCCCTACCTGAAGGAAGGCTTCGGAAACGCCAGCTCCATCCACGCCGAGGGGAGGGAGGCCAGGAAGGCCTTAGAAGGGGCGAGGGAGGTGATCGCCAGCCTGCTCGGGGCCAGGGCGGCGGAGACCATCGTTTTCACGAGCGGCGGGACGGAGGCCGACAACCTGGCGATCAAGGGGGTTGCTTTTGCCTTAAAGGAAAAGGGTCGCCACATCGTGGCCTCAACCGTCGAGCATCCTGCGGTCCTGGAGACCTTACGGTTCTTGGAAGCCCAAGGCTTTACGGTGACTTTTGTTCCCGTTGATCGAGAAGGGTTTTTGGACCTGGAGGCGTTCAGGCAGGCCCTCCGTCCCGAGACCATCTTGATCTCGATCATGCACGCCAACAACGAGACCGGTGTTCTTTTCCCCCTTGAGGAGATCGGGAGGATTGCCAAAGAGCGGGGGATCCTCTTCCACACCGACGCCGTCCAGAGCTTTGGGAAGGTCCCCGTCAATGTGGAAACCCTTCAGGCGGATCTCCTCTCCCTCTCCGCTCATAAGCTCTACGGCCCGAAGGGGATCGGCGCCCTCTATATCCGGCCCGGTGTGAAGATGGTCGCCCTTCACCACGGAGGGCACCAAGAGCGAAACCGACGGGGCGGGACGGAGAACGTCGCCTTTGCGGTGGGGTTTGCCAAAGCGGCGGAACTGGCCTCTTCCCGGATGGCTGACGAGGAGAGGCGTCTCCGGCATCTCCGGGATCGGCTGGAAGCAGGGATCCTGGCCCGGATCGAGGGAGTCCGGGTCAACGGGCGCTCGGCCCCCCGCTTGGCGAACACGTCCAGCCTTGCCTTTGAGGGGGTGGACACCGAATCCCTCCTGATCGGGTTGGACCTGGAGGGGATCGCCGCCTCTTCCGGATCGGCTTGTAGCTCGGGCTCCTTTGAGCCTTCCCATGTCCTGGCCGCGATGGGAGTGCCGAAGGGATGGGGGGCTCTCCGGTTGTCATTGGGGAAGGGGAACACCGAGGAAGAGATCAACCGGGTCTTGGACGTCCTCCCCTCTTTGGTCGAACGCCTCAGGGATGCTTCGAGGTTTGAGTTGGTGGAGGTTCCTTCGTGAAGAGGGCAAAGGTCCTGGTGGCCATGAGCGGTGGGGTGGACTCCTCCGTGGCCGCTGCCCTTCTCGTTAAAGAAGGCTACGATGTCGTCGGGGTGACGATGCGGATTTGGCCCTCCTCCAGGGGAGGGGGCGAGGTGGAGCGCTTTGGCCGCTGCTGCTCCCCCAGGGATGTGGAGGATGCACGGCGGGTGGCCGAGCGCCTGGGGATCCCATATTATGTCCTGAACTCGGAAGAGGAGTTTGATCGGGAGGTCATTTCACCTTTCACCGAGGAGTACTTAAGGGGTCGAACGCCTATTCCGTGCGTCCTCTGCAATAACCGTCTGAAGTTCGGATCCTTGCTAAAGCGGGGTATGGGGTGGGGGGCCTCCTTCGTGGCCACGGGGCACTATGCCCGGATTGTTAAAGAGGGGGATCGGTATCTGATCAGGCGGGCGGCCGATCCCGGAAAGGATCAGACGTACTTCCTCTACGGCTTGACGCAGCAGCAACTGGCCAGGACCCTCTTCCCGATCGGGGACCTCACGAAAGAAGAGGTCCGTCGGAAGGCGGCCGAGCTGGGCCTTCCGGTCGTGGGGAAGCCGGAAAGCCAGGAGATCTGCTTTGTGAAGACCGATTACCGGGAGTTCCTCCGGGAGCGGGTCCCGGACCGGATCAGGCCGGGCCTTGTCAAGGACTTGACCGGCCAGGTTCTGGGGGAACACCCGGGCCTGCCGTTTTTTACAATTGGCCAGCGGCAGGGTCTCCGGCTCAACGGGAGGGGGCCCTACTATGTGGTTAGGCTGGAGCCTTCCAGGAACGAGGTCATCGTCGGGCGGGAAAAGGATCTCCTCTCCAAGGAGTTGATCGCCTCCAAGGTAAACTTCATCCCCTTTGACACGCTTCAGGGGCCGATGAAGGCCTATTGTATGATCCGGTCCACCCATGTCCCCGCGGAGGCAACCCTCTTCCCATTCGACGATGGAACCGTGCAGGTTCGCTTCGAAGAGCCTCAACGGGCCATCGCCCCGGGGCAGGCGGCGGTCTTCTACGCCTATGATGATCCTGACCTTCTGCTGGGTGGCGGGATCATCGTCGCCTCCACGAATTAACCGTGCAGGTGTTCAGCCATCAAGGGACTGAAAGCCGATGGCTGGGAGCTAAAGGTTTACCCTTGTGCGAACTTCCCGCTTTGTCGCGTCGGATGGTTCGATAGTCCAGAGGAAACTTCAGGAGCTTCGGAGGAGGGCAAAGACCCTCCAGGGTTTCACCTGGGCCCTTCGCTTCGTGGGGGGGGGCCTGGTGGTGTCCTTTCCCTTCCTCCTTCTTCGAGACCTCCTCTCCCTCCGCTTCCCTCCCTTCTCCTTCGTCGCCCTGGGGGCCTTAGGGGCCCTCTATGGCGTCTCCCGCCCGCTGAGCCGCTTCCAGGTTGCCCAGCTGGCCGATGCCCGGTTGGGGTTGAAGGAACGGCTGGCGACGGCTGTTGAGGTCTTGGAGAAGGGGGAGGACGGGGAGGTTGTCGCCGCCCTCTTGCGAGATGCGGCAAAGACGGCCCAAAGGATCTCTGCCGAGGAGGTCTTTCCCTTTCGTCCCCTGAAAGAGGGAAGGTTCCTCCTGCTCCTCGCCCTTGTCTTCTTCCTCCTTCCTCCCCTTCCCTTCCAGCAGGGGGTGGGGGGGAAGGGGGCCAGGGAGATCTCCTCCTCAAAGGAGATTGAAAGGCTGAAAGAGGAGAACTCTCCCATGACCTTAGACATTGGGGAAGGGTCCGATCTCCCAAAGTTCCCCTCCTCGCCAAAGGGCTCCTCCTCGAAGCGGGAGCCCTGGGGGGACCTCCCCGCCCAGTTTAAGGATACGAAGCTCGACCAGGAGCGGATGGGCTTTCAGGGCTTCCTTCAGGAGGCGGATGAGCGCCTGAAACGGCTGGCCGATGCCAACCCCTTCCCTTCTCCCTCGACGGCTTCTACCAATCCTTCGCCTTTTGCTGCCCCTCAAGGGGGGAGCCCCCCTCCGGGGAGCCCTCAGACGCTCCGTAAGCCCCTTGAGCACCCGAAGGATGGCGTTGGCCGGCTCTTTCAAGAGCTCAAGGAATTGAGCCAGAAACTCGGGCCTTCAGGCCAGGATTTGGAAAAGAGCCAGGAGGCGCGTCAAGAAGCCAGCCGTTCCCGGGAAGGCAAGGATCCTGCGAAGGGGACCTCCAGGAGATCCCAGGAGGGGGGGGAGCGGCTTTCCAAAGGTCTCCAGGGTCTCCCGGAACAAGCCTCCCCCGCTCAAGAGGAAAAGGCCGAGGACCGAGGCCGGGGCTCGGGTAAGGAAGGGGATCCTTCCCCAGGCCGCGGGGAGGCCCCGGGTGAAAAAGGGGAGCCGACGCCGCGACCGCTGGAAGGGCCTTCCCTGAGGATTGATGAACCAAAACGGAGGCTCGACCTCTCCAGCCCAAGACAGGAGCCGGGGGTCGAGTCCTTTGAAACCGAGCTGTTAGGGGAAGGGGTCCAGGTCCCCTCCCACCTTTCCTACTTAAACCTCCTCTCTCACTACCGACGGATGATGGAGGAGGAGATCGGGCGGGAGGCCATCCCCTTCGATTACCGGGAGCAGGTCAAGCGGTACTTCCTCTCGTTGGAAGAGGCGGTCCGGAAGAGACAGGATTCCAAAGGTGAGCGGAAATGACCCCTCCCCTTAGGGGACAGGGGGATGGTTTCATCATGCACCCTTTTGACGGAGCCTTCTTCAAGAAGCTGGAAGCCCTAAGCTTCGTCTCCCGGAAACCCTTTCCCGGCTTGGCGAAGGGGGAGCGGAGGGGACCAAGGAAAGGCGCCGGGGTCGAATTTCAAGACTTCCGGCCTTATGTCCCTGGGGATGACCTCCGGTATCTGGACTGGAACGTCTACAGCCGGCTGGACCGTCTGATCCTGAAACTCTTTGTTGAAGAGGAGGATCTGGGCCTCCACCTCTTGATTGATTCCAGCGCCTCCATGGCCTTTGGCTCCCCTTCGAAGCTGGAGCACGCCATTAAGGCCGCTGCTGCGTTGGGGTATATCGGCTTAAGCACCCTGGAACGGGTGGCCGTTGGGCTCTTCAGGGAAGGGCTGGAAGCGGTCTTCGGCCCTCGGCGGGGACGAAGGCAGATCTTCCCCATCTTGAAATTCTTATCCGACATCTCCCCCAAGGGCCGGACTAACCTTTCAGCCTCCCTGGCCTCTTATGCGAGAAAGGGGACCCCGGGGCTTGCGGTCATCCTCACCGATCTTCTCGACAAAAGCTACCGGGCAGGGATCGAAGCCCTTCTGGAAAAGGGGTTTGAGGTCTTCCTCCTCCACGTGCTCAGTGAAGAGGAGCTTTCGCCTCCGCTCCAGGGGGATATCCGTTTGATTGATGCCGAGGACGGGATCACCCGGGAGGTGACGGTTGATGCCGCCCTCCTCACCCGGTACCAGGAGAACCAACGGGCGTTCTTTCAGGAAGTCGAAGCCTTTTGCCAGAAGAACCAAATCGGGTACATCAGGGCTTCAACGGCCGTTTCCCTCGAAGACCTCCTCTTGAGATCCTTCCGGGAAGGTGGGTTGCTCCGATGAGCTTCCAGCATCCGTCAGCCTTCCTTTTCCTGCTCCTGATCCCCTTGCTCCTCCTCCTCCATCTCTTCAAGGCCCGGAGGGTCGAGGTCAGAATCGGGAGTCTCCTCTTCTGGGGGGAGAGTCTCAAGGAGCAGGAGCCCAAAGTCCCCTTCCGCCGCCTTCGACCGGATCTCCTCCTCTTCCTGCAGATCCTGGGTGTTGTCCTGTTGGGTCTGGCCTTGAGCAGGCCCATCCTCTCCCTCGGGCGGGAAGGCTACGGGCGGCTCGTGCTGATCCTGGATGCCTCGGCCAGTATGCAGGCCACCGACCTCCCCGGCGGGCGATTCTCCGCCGCCAAGAAGGAAGCCCTCGCCCTGATCGAGCGTTTAAAGTCAGGCCAGCAGGTGATGGTCATCGAGGCGGGGGATGCCCCCAGGGTCATCCTGCCCTTTACCGGTGAGAAGGGGAGGCTTCGAGGGGCAATCCAGGGGCTTTCTCCAAAGGACACCCGGGGAAACCTGGAGGAGGCCCTTCGTTTGGTCTCCACCTTGGTGAAGGGTGATCCCGTCGAGGTGCACCTCTTCACCGATGGGGCTTTCCAGGCCATCGGCCTGGAAAGGGCTCCTTTCCCCCTCTACTGGCATCGCTTCGGGAGGAGCGGACGAAACGTCGCCATCGGGGCCTTCTCTGTCCGGAAAGCCCCCTATGGGACCTATGATTACCAGGCCTTCCTCTCGTTGGCCAACTATGGCGATGAGAGGGCCTCGTTCCCATTGAACGTGACCGTTGACGGCCACCTTTTAAGCCGAAAGCAGGTGACCCTCCCCCCTCAGGTCCAACGTTCCTTTGTGATTCCCTTTACGTATCAGGGAAGCGGCCTTGTCAGGGCAACCATTGATCCTGGCGATTCCTTTTCCAGGGATGACGAGGCCCTTGCCCTCCTTCCAGCCCCCCGCCCCTTAAAAGTCCTTCTCGTCAGCGCAGGGAATCTCTTCTTGGAGCAGGCCCTGGCCTCAGACCGCTCCCTTCAGGTGGAGCATCGAAGGCCCGAGGCCTATCAAGGCCCCGAGGGGGCCGACGTGGTGATCCTGGATGGCCATGCCCCCGAAAGGCTCTCCCCTGGGCGCTACCTGTTGATCAATACCCTTGCCAAGAATGTCCCCCTGGAGGTGGTGGGAAAGGTTTCAGCCCCGAGGATCCTCGAATGGGACCGTCGGCATCCTGCCATGCGCTACTTAGATTTCTCCAACGTCACGATCGAGGAGGCGGCGAAAGTGAGGCCCCTCTCCGGGGGGGAGGCCCTTGTGGAGGCCTCCTCCACCCCTTTGATCTACACCTTCGAAGAGGGGGAGGTGAAGGGGATCTTCGTGGGCTTCGAGGTGGCCCGGTCTGATCTTCCTTTACGGACGGCCTTCCCCCTCTTCATCTCCAACGCCCTCCGCTGGCTCGCCCCAGAGCATCGCATAGCGGCGCCGATGCTCGCCCCCGGTGAGATCTGGCGGCTCCGGTTTCCTTCGAGGGTGAAAGAAGTGGAGGTTCGGGATCCCACCGGGGTTCGGTATCAGGTCCCGGTGATCAGGGGGGAGGCAGGCTTCGTCGGGACGGTGAAGAGGGGCCTTTATACCGCCAGGGGTGGGGGAGAGGAGCGGCGGGTGGTCGTCAACCTCTTCGACGAAGGGGAATCGAGGATCGCCCCTCGGGCGATGGTCCCAGAGCCTCGAAGGGGAAAGGCGAGCTACCGACAACCTCTTCCCCTCTGGCCCCTCTTCGCCTTTCTCGCCCTCCTCACCCTGGCCTGGGAAGGAGCCCTTTTCTTTAAGCACGTCAGACTGGGTCTACCGCTCCTCCTCCGGGGGGTCCTCCTCCTCCTGATCGGGCTTGCCTTCCTCCCTCTTGAGATCCCCTGGTGGGTTGACCGCCTGCATGTCCTCTTCCTCTTGGACGGCTCCGAGAGCATCACCGCCGACGCCCGGTCCCAAGCCTTGGCCTTCATCCAGGAGGCGGTCCGCTTCCAGGGGAAGGAGGATACGGCAGGCCTGGCCCTCTTCGGGGAAGAGGCCTCTCTGGTGATTCCCTCCACCAAAGACCTCCGCCTCCCTCTAACCCTTCCCCCGGCCCCTTCCCCGAAGGGGACCGATCTTGAACAGGCCTTAAGGGTAGGCGTTGCCGCCCTCCCCCGGGAGGGGTCAAGGCGGATTGTCCTCTTCAGCGATGGCAACCAAACGAAAGGGGACGGCTCTCGAGCGGCCTTTCAGGCGGGAGGAGAAGGGGTCGAGATCTTCAGCGTCCCTTTGAGGACCCGTCCGGCGGGTGAGGTCCTTCTGGAAGAGGTGGTTGTCCCCCAGGAGGTCCGGCGGGGAGAGGCCTTCATGGCGAAGATTGTGGCGGAGAGCACCGAGCGGAAGGATGGCCTCCTCTCCCTCTACCGGGACGGGACCTTCTTAGGGGCCGAGCGGGTCCGTCTTCACCCCGGAAGGACCGTTTTCGCCTATCAGGAAGCCCTGGACCAGGAGGGGTTTCACCTCTACGAGGCCCATCTTGAGGCCGATGGGGACCAAGACCTGGCGAATAACCGGGCAATGGGCGTCGTCGCCGTCCAGGGGAAGTTGAAGGTCCTTGCGGTGGAAAAGGATCTTTCTCAGGGGGAGCCTTTCGTTCGGGCCCTCGAAACCCAGGGGATTGAGGTCAGGATGGTCCCTCCCGAGATGGTCCCCTCTCGTTTGGAGGCCCTCCTCCCTTACGATGCCTTGATCCTGAGTAACGTCGCCGCCTCGAAACTGACAGAGGCTGGAATGGCGATGATCCGCTCCTATGTCCGGGATTACGGCGGCGGTCTCCTGATGCTCGGGGGGGAGGAGAGCTTCGGGCTCGGGGGTTACCACAACACCCCTGTCGAGGAGGCGCTCCCTGTGACCATGGAGGTCAGGCGGAAACTGGAGATCCCCCCCCTGGCCATGGTCTTCGCCCTCGACCGCTCCGGCAGCATGGAACACCAGGCGGGCCGCCTCCCCAAGATCGAGCTGGCCAAACAGGCAGCCGCCCTGGTGATCAAGCTCCTGGAGCCGAAGAATCAGGTAGGGGTCGTTGCCTTTGACTCCTCCTCCACCTGGGTTGTTCCCTTAGGACCGGTCACCGATAAGGACCGGATCATCGGGGAGATCAGCTCCCTGAAGGCTGGGGGGGGCACGGACATGTTCCCGGCGTTGAAAGAGGCCTATCAGGCCCTCTATGAACGGGAAGCCCTGGTCAAGCACGTCGTTCTCCTTTCCGACGGTCGGAGTGTCCCGGGGGACTTCGAGAGCCTGGTCAAGCGGATGGCCAAGGATAAGATCACGGTCTCGACGGTGGCCATCGGGCAGGATAGCGACATCCCGCTCATGCGACAGCTCGCCCGCTTGGGCAGGGGGCGGTTCCACCAGACGGACAACGCCGAGGATCTCCCCAAGATCTTTGCCCTGGAGACTCAACTGGCCAGTCGGGAGGGATTGATCGAGCAGTCCTTCCGGCCTCTCGTTAACCATCGCTCCCATGAGATCCTTCAGGAGATTGATTGGGGGAAGGTCCCGCCCCTGGAGGGCTATGTGGCCACCTCCCCAAAGGCGACAGCCGATGTCCTCCTCCTCTCCCCGGGGAAAGATCCCATCTTGGCCGTCTGGCGCTACGGCCTGGGGAGGGCGGCGATCTTTGCCTCGGATCTGAAGGCCAAATGGGGGATCTGGTGGCTCCAGTGGGAATCCTTGAACAAGTTCCTGGCCCAGCTCCTCCGATGGACCGCCCGGCGGGGGGGGACCCCGGGCGCCCAGACTTTTGTGACCCTTCACGATGGAGCAGGGGAGGTCATCCTGGAGGCTCGCGATCGAAACGGGGAGTTCCTGAACCTCCTCGATGTAAAGGCCGGGGTCGTCTCTCCAGGAAGAAGCCGGATCGTCATCCCCCTGCATCAGGTCGCCCCCGGTCGGTACCAGGGGTCCTTCCCTGTTAAAGAGGAAGGGGCGTATCTGATCGGCGTGGCCAGGAAGAAGGACGGGAGGATGTCCGGGTCGGAGGTCGCGAGTCTGGTGATCCCTTATCCGTTAGAGCATCGGACCTCCAAGGTGGCTATGCCCCTCTTGCGGGAACTCAGCGAGTCCACGGGAGGGGCCCTCCTCATGGAGCCCTCCCAGGTGTTCCGGCTTGGACGGAAGAGGACAAGGGTGCAGAAGGCGCTGGGGCCTTGGCTCTTGGGAGCGGCCCTCCTTCTTCTCCCCTTCGAGCTTGTCCTCCGCCTCGTTGCCCGTCCGGAGCAGGAGCGGCTCCCTCGATCACCCTTTAGGCTGACCGGAGAGAGGGAGGCTTCCCTGTACGTGATGAGGAGGCGGCCATGAAAAAGGGGGCTTTGCTGTTCCTTTTTTCCCTCCTTGTGGCGACCTCCACTTCTGCCGCTCCGTTCAGGGTCGCCATCTTCCCTTTGGCAGGGACAGGGGAGGAGGGGCTGGGAGAAGCCATGGCTGAGGCCCTCGCCCAGGGCCTTCGGGCGGTGAAAGGTGTCAAGGTGATCGAGCCCCGGGTCTTGCTTCGGCCCACCGGCCAAAAGTTTCCCCAGGCCTTGCCGTTCGAAGACCGGATGAAACTGGGCCGACTCTTAAGGATCCGGGGCTTGATTGATGGGGTCTTTGAACAGGAAGCGGGGACCCTGCGGGTGAGGGTCCGTTTCTTTGATCTTCAGGCCGACAAGACCGTCGGGAAGAAAGAGGTGGCCGGCCGCAGGGAGGAGCTGTTTGCCCTGGCAGAGCAGCTCGGTTCAGCTTTCCTGAAAGCCTTCAAGCTTCCATCCCCCTCTGAGAGGGCTTGGCGTCAGGCCTTCCAGTCGCCGACCCCTTCGCTTCCCGCCTACTTAGCCTATGCGAAAGGGCGGTGGAGTCTGGCCACCGCTAGCGAGGAAGGGTATGATCAGGCGCTCAAATCCTTCCAGAAGGCGTTGGAGCTGGATGAGAACTTTACCCTTGCCCGTCATGGCTTGGGTCTTACCTTCACCGGGTTAGGCTATTACTGGCGGGCGGCGTGGGAGTTCACCAAGGCCTTCCATCTGGATCCTCATTTCGCTGAAGCCTACAAAGCCCTGGGGGATGTGCTGGCCTCCGCCCCGAGGAAGCTCTCCCAGGCCATGGAGGCCTATCAGAAGGCTCTCGAGCAAGACCCTGAATACGCGGATGCCTACGTGGGGCTCGGGGATATCAAGGTCACAATGGGGGAGCTGGAAGAGGCGATGGCCCTCTATCAGCGGGCTTTGAAGGCCGATCCCGATCATGCAAGGGTGCATTACAGCTTGGGCAGGCTCTACCATCATGAGAAAGGCCTCTACTATGAACCTATCGAAGCGTACCGAAAGGCCATCGCCCTGGATCCAGGACTGGTAGAGGCCTATGTGGCCTTGGGAGAGCTTTACGAGGAGAAGGGACTTTACCCAGAGGCCGTCCAGGCCTATGAGGGGGCCATCGCCATCGAGCCCCGAAACCCGAACGCCTGGTTTTCCCTGGCCCAGGCCCTGGAGAAACTCGATCAGGAGAAGGCCATCGCCGCATGGGAACGTTACATCCAGCTTGCCTCCTCGCTTCCGGCAGAGAAGGAGTGGCTGGAGATTGCCAAACATCACCTGGAGAAGCTCGAGGAGGCCCGATGACGGTTGAGGAAAAGGCGGAGCGGTTCCTTACGATCCTTCAAACCATTGAGGCTGAGATCGGGAGGGTGATCGTTGGGCACCGGGAGGTGATCCGGGGGGTCCTGATCTGCCTTTTCTCAGGGGGCCATACCCTGCTGGAAGGGGTGCCCGGGTTAGGCAAAACGATTCTGGTCAAGACCTTAAGCCAGTGCCTGGACCTGGAGTTCTCCAGGATCCAGTTCACCCCGGATCTGATGCCGGCGGATATCATCGGGACGAACATCATCGTAGAGACCCCCGAGGGGCGGCAGTTTCGATTCCAGCGGGGGCCCCTCTTTGGCCAGATCGTCCTGGCCGACGAGATCAATCGGGCGACCCCCAAGACCCAGTCGGCCCTGTTAGAGGCTATGCAGGAGCTTTCGGTGACCGTTGGGGGGGTCCAGCACCGCCTCAAGCGCCCCTTCTTCGTCCTGGCGACCCAGAACCCTATCGAGATGGAGGGGACCTATCCCTTGCCCGAGGCCCAACTGGACCGCTTCTTCTTCAAGCTCAAAGTCCCCTACCCCACCGAGGAGGAGCTTTCGGAGATCGTGGAGCGGACGACAAAGGCGGAAGAGGTCTCGGTCAGGAAGGTGACAGGGGCCGAGGAGGTGGAGGCCATGAAGGCCTTGGTCCGGGAGATCCCCATTGCCTCCCATGTGAAAGCCTACGTCTCAAGACTCATTCTGGCCACCCACCCCGAAACCCCCTCCGCTCCCGAGATGGTCAGACGCTTCGTCCGCTACGGGTCGAGCCCTCGGGGGGCCCAGGCCTTGGTCCTGGCCGGGAAGGTCAACGCGCTCCTCTCCGGGCGTTTCAACGTGAGCTTCGACGACATTAAGCGTGCAGCCCTTCCGGCCTTACGCCACCGCCTGATCTTAAGCTTTGAGGGAGAGGCGGAAGGGGTTGACCCCGATAGGATCATCGAGGAGGTCCTGAAGAAGGTCCCCACCGAGGCGCCGAAGCGGACCCTTCTCTCGGGACGCTAGAGGATGTTTCACGTGAAACATCCTCCCCGGGGGTGCCCCAGACTGCCAGATGTTTCACGTGAAACGTGAGCTGGTTTGAGCATCAAGGGGACATGAAGTCCCATGAGGGCGGGAGGAGAATGCAAGCATTTTGCTAGCAGAATGCTTGCATAGGGACGTATCCGATGCCAACGCTCTACGTGCGGGGTATGCCGGAGGAGCTCTACGCCCGCTTGAAAGAACGGGCGGCGAAGGAGAGGCGGAGTGTCAGCCAGGAGGTCATCAGCCTCCTGGAGTGGGCCCTCACGGAGGTTGAGATGGAGGAGGCCCTGGCCCACCTGATCCGTCGAAGGACCCCAAGGAGGCTCCCCCTCTCCTCCTCATCCCGCGGAGGGCGGCGGTAAAAGAGCCCGCTCTCCACCCTTCTTTGAGGGGGAGGAAACAGGGTGAAGGTGGAGGCTGATCGGATGCCAAGGGGGGATGGTGTCGCCATTGTGACAGGAGCGTCCCGGGGGATCGGGCGGGCCATTGCCTTGGGTCTGGCCGAGGCCGGTTACCGGATCGTGGCGAGCTACCGGAACCGCGACCATGAGGCCCGGGAGCTGGTCGAAAAGATCACCGCCGGTGGAGGAGAAGCGAAGGTCTTTAAGGGCGATGTCGGCATTCCCGAAGAGGCCAACAGGCTTGTCCGGTTCACCTTGGAGGCCTTCAGGCAGATTGATGTCCTGGTGAACAACGCCGGGGTCTCGATCAGCGGCGTCCCCTTCAGGGAGTTTCCGTTGGAGGACTGGGAGGAGATACTTCGGGTGAACCTTTCGGCTCCCTTCTACCTGATCAAAGCGGTCCTCCCCCAGATGCGGGAGCAAAAAAGGGGCCACATCATCAATCTCTCCTCTAACGTGACCATGCGGTTTCCGGCAGGCTACGGCCCCTACACGGTCTCGAAGGCCGGCCTGGAGGCCCTGACCCGGATCCTCGCCAAGGAAGAAGGGCCGAATGGTATCCGGGTGAACGCCATCGCCCCTGGCCCCATCCAGACGGAGATGCTAGAGAAAGCCTTGGCCGTCATGGGGCCGGAGCGGGCTCAGGCCTTCATTAAGTCGGTTCCCCTGGGGCGGGCCGGACGTCCCGAGGAGATCGCCTCCGTTGTCCGCTTCTTGGTCTCGGAGGAGGCAAGCTACATCACCGGCCAAGTGATCTACGTGAACGGCGGCGGGCCCGGGGGCTAGGGCAGAAGGTTATCCCAGCAGCGGGCCAAAGGGGCCGGGGAGGAGCGTCATGCAGATTGATCAAGAGAGGTGCGTTGCCTGCGGCAACTGTCTTGCCGTGTGCCCGATGGGGGCGATCGTCATTGATCCGACCCTGAACCGGGCTGTGGTCAACGAGGATGAGTGTGTCGAGTGCTTTGCCTGCTTTCGGGGGATGAGCAAGGAGCACCTCTGGCCGCCTCTTGTCCGCTTGATTCGGAGGGTCGCCAAGGCCTTCCGGTTCCGCTTCGATCCGGAGCCGGACATCTGCCCAACGGATGCCATTGTCCCCCAGGAGCTAACCTGGCCCCGGATCGTCCGGCGGGCCTTCAGCGACCCCCAGGTCCCCCACGAGTCCACGGGCATCCACGGGCGGGGAACGGCCGAGGTGAAAACAAACGATGTGACCGGGCGGGTCAAAGAGGGGGAGGCCGGTTTCGTCGTCGAGTTCGGGAGACCCGGGGTCGGGGTCCGGTTCCGGGAGATCGAGAAGATGACCCGGGCCCTTGCAGAGCTTTCGACCTCCTTCGAACCGAACAATCCGGTCACCTCCCTGATGACCGACGTGGAGAAGGGGATCCTCCGGGAGGACATCCTGGACGAGAAGATCCTCTCGGCCATCGTGGAGCTGAAGACGACCCTCGATCGGGTCCCCCTCATCCTGAGGAGGATCGAGGAGATCGCCAGGGGGCTGGACACGGTGGTCAGCGTTGGGGTCTCCACCCGCTGCGACCGGGAGGGGAACGATCCCCTGGAGGAGATCCTGAAGCGAGAGGGGTATCCGACCTACCGGGGGAAGACCAACCTAGGATTGGGTCGCCGAACGTTGACCCCCATCGGAGCTTGAGATGACGAACACGTTGCACCGGTACAGCGATCACTACGCGTATCTCTCGGTACCCAACCCTCCCCCCGTGACGGATGACTACATCGTCTTTGCCATGGCGACAAGGGGGGTGAATGACCGGGACCTGGTCGAAAAGTACCGGACCTTCCTCACCCTCGCCCTGAAGCACCATCCGGTGAATCTGGGGGATGCCTCGAAGGGTGGGATGTTTCATCCTGAGAAGGATCTGGATCCCAGGGTCCACTGGCGGAGGGATCAGCGGCCCGATCCTGAACGGGTTATCCGGGGGATCGAGGGGCATACAACGGTCGCCGCCGTCTTCGACAACTTCGAGGCGATGAAGGCATTTGTCGAAGAGGTCAAGGGGGCAGACCTGGGGATCTCCATCAACATCAGCGCCCCCATGGGGGATGCCCGTCGCTGCTGTGAGCAGGTAGGGATCGTCCGGCACAGTGTCGAGTATTCCCTCGGCTTCCGGGGTCGGGTGGACCGGCTCCCCGACCGCCGGACCCTGGCGATTGCTACCATGTGCGGCCACGGGATGATCGCCTTCGACCTCGTGAAGAAGATGCTGGACTGGGTCAAGGAAGGGCGCAGGACGCCCCAGGAGGCTGCCTGCTATCTGGCCCGGTTCTGTAGCTGCGGGGTCTTCAACCCGACCAGGGCCCGGCGCCTTCTGGAAGAAGCGAGGCGCTCGGGACCGTGATTGACGCCTCCCCCCCTACACCAAGCCGGTTAGCTTGAGATAGATATAGGTGAGCCCCATGCCGACATAGGTGATGGCCACGATATACATGATCCCTTTGTTGATCGGATGGGGCTGGACCCAGTTGGGGAAGGCCTTGGGGAGCAGCTTGTAGTTCAGGTAGATCAGGGCCGGGCAGTAGAAGCCCATGGCCAGGAAGGAGACCACCCCCCGGATGGCGATGAGGGTCCCCGGCTGGCCTGTGAGCATCGTGGTCGTGGTGAGAACGGTGAAGACGGCCACGAAGACATAGTACCAGAAGCGGAAGTGCTTCTTCCGGGTGGCCTCGAAGTTGGCATAGAGGAAATCGGCGAAGACCCGGGACCAGCCGTCGGTCAACTGGATCCAGACATCGCACAGGAACGCGGCGGCCACGATCAGGAAGAGGGCCCTCCCGATAGGACCCCAGGCCACCTCGAAGAAAGCCGACTGGACCACGGCGATCTCCCAGCCTTTGGGGATCTTCCCGGTGGGGAGGAGGAGGGCGAAGGCCAACCAGCTCATGATGATCGTTGTCAGGGTGTTCAGGAAGACCCCGACGAAGTTCGTGAAGTGGACGGCCTTCATCCATCCCAGGAAGTTCCGTTTGTTCTCTCCCGTGTCCTTGAAATAGTAGCCGGTCGCCGGGATCGCCTCCTCTTCGCCGGTGATGGGGCTGGTCACCCGGCCGATCAGTTTTCCCATCCCGAAGCCTTTATCCCTGATCCAGTAGCCGATGAAGAGCTGGCCGAACCCCCCTGCCCCGGCATAGGCAATGCTGGTGACCAGGATGTTCAAGTCCTTGGGGTCCCAGTTGCTGGGCCAGGTGAAGTGAGGGAGCAGGGCTGTCCAGAACGGCCCTGCCACCCCCAGCACCTTCGGCTGGACCAGGGCGAAGATGATCCCCGCCATGGTGATGACCACCACGGCCATTGAGATCCTCTCGACGATGTTATAGACGACCTTGCCGAAGATCAGGGCAAAGAGGTAAACGGCAATGGTCAGATAGCCCCAGAAGAGGGACTGTCCCTTGGGGCTCCACCCGGGTGGAAAGTTGGTTAGAGAGGCCAAGGCGGTCCCACCGGCGGCGGAGTAGGCCCCGAACCAGACGTTTTCAATGATGATCCCTACCATGACGGTGTAGGTAAACCACCTGGCCATCCGGGTAAAGCCCGTCAGGGGGTTCTCCCCGGTGGCAACGACGTAGCGGCAGATCTCGATGTTGACCCAGTACTGGAGGAGCGAGGCGGGGATTAAGAGCCCTAAGAAAGCTCCCCCGTATTTGGCCGTGAGATACGGCCACCAGATCAGCTCCCCGCTCCCCTGGGCCAGGGCGGCCCAAAGGATCCCAGGGCCGACATAGGCGAAGACGCCCAGGAAGGTCGGTACGACGGCCAGCTTCAGGGGATCCAAGGCCCCCAGGGGCATGATTTCTGCCCCTTTGGTCATCTTCTCCCTTTCGTTCTCTCGCGCCATCTTCGAACCTCCTCCTCACCTGAGGTTCTTCCTCTACCCGTTTGAGCCCTCCCTTCTTCCTTCTACCCTGCTTCAGAACGGCGTTACCCTATCAAAATGCTCTTAGGTCGGTCAAGCAAAAATCTGAAGCTCCCTGCTTTGCCCCTCGGGGATCATTGGGGTGTCTAAAAAAAAACTCTTGACGCGGTGGGAGGGTGGGGGTAAAGATCTTGTGATTGATCGAAGGCTTATGGGCAGAAAAGGGTAAGGGAGAGGAGGCTCGTACCATGGCAAAGGGTCTACGCCGAAGGTTCGCGGCCTTGGTCGCTTCGCTGGGCCTTGGTCTTGCCCTTGGACCGATGGCTCCCCAGGCACTCGGGCAGGAGATGCCCAAAATCACCAGGCAGAACCTGGTGGAGCCGTTCATCACCACCGACATCCCCAAGGAGGCGGTGGTGAACGTCTATTTGGTCACCCTGCCCCCTGGCGCCGAAACGGGGTGGCATTCCCACGACGGGTCCAAGCCCGGCCCTGGTCCCGCCATCGCCTACATCCTGGAAGGGACCGTGACCCTTGAGGAGAAGCAGCCCGATGGGGGCATCACGACCAGAACCCTGGGGCCTGGGTCGGTCAACTGGGAGTCAGGGATCACCCACAACGCGAAAAATCTTGGGAAGACCCCGGTAAAGGTCTTCGTCGTCCGGATGGACATGCCGAAGAAGTAACAGGGGCCCACCGGTCGGCCCCTTCGAGGCGGGTTGGCCCCTCCAACCTGCCTCGTTTTTTTAAGGTCTAGCCCATGACCCGGGAGGAGATGGTCGGTCAGCTCTTTATCCTTGGCTTTGACGGGACGGAACCATCCGAGGAGCTTCAGGATTTCATTCGACACCTCCACCCGGGGGGTGTCGTCCTCTTGAGGAGGAACATCCGGAATCCCCTCCAGCTTTCTTCCCTCATCGCTACCCTGCAAGCCGCCAGCCCAAGCCTCCCCCTCTTCATCGCCGTTGATCAAGAAGGGGGGAGGGTCTCCAGGCTGGATCCGCCTTTCACCCAGTTCCCAAGTCCGTCCAGGCTAGGGACGACGGGCTCCGCGGAACTCGCCTACCAGATGGGGGCGGCCATCGGCAGGGAGCTTCGGGCCGTCGGGATCAACATGAATTTCGCCCCCGTCCTGGACGTGAACACCAACCCGTTGAATCCGGTGATCGGGGATCGGGCCTTTGGGGCGGCCCCGGATCTGGTGGCTAAGCTGGGTGTCTCCTTCTTCCGGGGCTTAAACGAGCAAGGGGTCATTAGTGTCGGAAAACACTTCCCTGGTCATGGTGACACCTCTCTGGATTCCCATGAGACCCTCCCCATCGTTTTGCATCAGAAGGAGCGGCTGGAGGCTGTGGAACTCCAGCCCTTCGCTAAGGCCATTGAGGTCGGCATCCCTGCCTTGATGACCGCTCATGTCCTGTACCCCTCGTTGGATCCGTGGTACCCCGCCACCCTTTCAAAGGCCATCCTCACAGACCTCCTCCGGGGGGAGCTGGGCTTTCAAGGGTTGATCATCAGCGACGATTTGGAGATGAAGGCCATCTCCGACCGGTACAGGGCCGGCGAGGCGGCCCTCCGGTTCCTGGAAGCCGGAGGGGACCTGGTCCTCATCTGCCACCCGTTGGAGCGGCAGCTTGAGGCGGTAAAGGCCGTGAAGCACGCTGGGAGGGAGGAACGGGTGGAGGAGTCGTTCAGGCGGATCAAAGCGGTGAAGGAGCGTTATCTAGCAGCCCCCAGGCCGGCTTCCCCAGAGATGATCGCCGAGGTCATCGGGTGCGAGGAACATCACAGGATCGCCCAAACCATTAGAGGGTTAGGGGTTAGGAGTTGGAGGGGAGGGTGAGGGTTCTGGTCACTGGCGCAAGTGGCTTTCTGGGTCACCAGGTGGCCCTTCACCTGAAGGACCGGCATGAGGTCTTTGGCCTCTACCTCACGCATCCCATCGTCCTCGAAGGCTGTTCGGTGGTCGGGCTCGATCTCACCGACGGGAAATCGGTCCATGGCTTTTTGGAGGAGGTTCGACCTAGGGTGATCGTCCACACGGCTGCCTTGGGCGACGCGGACCGGTGCGAGCGGCATCCGGCAGAAGCCCACCGGGTGAATGTCTGTGGGACCGAGCATCTGGCCCAGGGAGCAGCCAGGATCGGGGCCAGGCTGGTCTACATCTCCACGGACTTAATCTACGATGGGGCGAAAGGGGATTATGACGAGGAGGATGAACCTTATCCGTTAAATGTCTACGCCGAGACCAAGCTCCTTGGCGAACGACGGGCGGTGGCCCTCTGCGAAAAGACACTGGTCTTGCGGCTCGCCTTGCTGTACGGACGGGGGAGCCTGGCCCGCTTGAGCTTCACCGACTGGCTCTTCGAGCGTTTGACGAAGAGGCAGGAGGTTCCCCTCTTCACCGATCAGTACCGGACGCCCCTGTTTATCGGGCAGGCGGCAGAGGTGATCGGGAGGCTCATCGAGAAGCCTGAGGTAAACGGGACCTACAACCTGGGGGGAGGGGAGCGGGTGAGCCGCTACGAGTTTGGTCTCAAGTTCTGCCAGGTCTTCGATCTTCCGAAAGAGCTTTTGAAGCCGATCCCGATGGAGACCTTCGGCTATAGGGCGAGGCGGCCCAAGGACTGTTCGTTAAACAGCTCCAAGATCAGCACCTTGTTGAACGTCAGACCGCTCACGGTGGAGGAGGGCTTACAGGAGATGAAGCAGATTCAGCGCGAAGGATGATTCCCTCTCCTCTATGCTCTCCCAGCGTTTAACCCCCAGCCACCTGGATTGACCTACCCAGCCCCTGCCAACCCTCCCAGACCGGCCTTTCTAGCCCGATCAGCCTACAAAAATGATGCAAATGGACTAAAAAATGAGGCAAACGGCCTATTGACAGAAAGTCCTCGACCCACTTAAAAAAAAGCGAGCCGTCTCTCTCGGTTGCCCTGGAGGTCATTCCAAAAGGGATCCCTATCCGGAGGAGGAAAGTCCCATGAAAAGAATGTTAGCACTTTTGGTGACAGGATTGGTGCTCACGTTTGCACCGGCAACTCATGCAGAGAAGCTCCTTGGAGGTGTTCCCGAGACAAGTTCAGCGCCCGT
>CAZHST010000006.1:0-35683 GCA_964535215.1 uncultured bacterium | reverse complement strand
CAACTCATGCAGAGAAGCTCCTTGGAGGTGTTCCCGAGACAAGTTCAGCGCCCGTCGAAACGAAGCTGATTCGGGGTGATTTTTGCTGGTCCGTTGAGATTACAGACAGTGTTGGATTTGAAGATGGGCCACCCAATTTTACGGTGAAACTACGTATCACACCTGTAAATCGGAAAGAGTCCTACATAGTCCACGGGATTGCCGACGTTCCTGGTACTAATCCACCTGTTCTTGGGGGGACCGCTTTCGTTGCAGGAGGTGAAATGTTCGCCAACCTGACTGTAACTCATGAAGACACAGAACCAGAATGGCGGGACGCTGGGATAGTGCAAGCACGCCTGGATAGATCAACTCTCAATGGCAGTTTGTGGGCAGTTCTCCCGGCTTTTAATAGATCGCAGCGCGCATTTGGCCTTAAGTATTTTGCTGGAACCATGACCAACACAAGCTGTCCCTGACATGAACTTCGACGGGCACAGCTCTTATCCTTTCTTGTAAATTTGGACGGGCTTATTTCGCCCTGCCCTGAGACCCTATAGACCCCTTTTTGCTCTGCAACACGGGTCAGGAACGCCGGGGGACACCTGCCCGGTCGCCTCTAAACGGTCCACCCTTTCTGTCAAAAGTCAGCTCACCAGCCCTTCATCGGGATCCCTAGAACCTTGGCTATCGGGAAGAGGGAGGTCCTTGACACCCCAGCGCTATCACGTATACTGGCATACGGAGCGACAGCGTCTAGGGGACTCTTGGGCCAATATCACCGAAGGAGGCATGACGATGATCCGAACGATCAAGGCCAAGTTCTCGAAGGGGGTGTTCGAACCTATCGACCCCGAGGTGGCGGAGATGGTCCAGGAAGGGGAAGAAGTGTTCATCACCATCTCAACCTCCCCGACGGCGCCGGCCAGGCATCCCCTGAAGGAGACCGCCGGAGGCTGGAAGGATCTCATCGACGCGGAGACACTCAAGCAGCACATCTACGCCGATCGTCTCATTGTCACGCGGCCTGAAGTCAAGCTATGAGCCTGGCCTACCTCGTGGACACCGATTGGATCATCGACCACTTCAACCAGGTTGAGTCTATCACCCGGAAGCTGGAGGAGCTGTGGCCAGCAGGTTTGGCGATCAGCATCATCTCGCTCGCCGAGCTCTACGAAGGGGTCCATTACTCCCGGAACCCGGCCCAGAGTGAGGCAATTCTCCAGCACTTCGTCGCCGGTGTCACTGTTCTCCCTATTGACGAGAAAGTGTGCAGGATCTTTGGCCGGGAGCGAGGGAAGCTTCGGCAGGAGCGGAAGGCCATTGGGGACTTTGACCTCCTCATTGCCTCAACCTGCCTCTGCCATGGCCTCACCCTCTGCACGAATAATCGACGCCACTTTGAGATGGTCGAGGGCCTCCGCATAATCAGTCAGCTCTAAAGCAAAGGAGGCTAGCGGCGGGAGGCGGCCTGGACCAGGGCCCGAAAGAGGGCGAGCTGCTCGGGGTGCCTCCTGATCATCCGTTCGGGGTGCCACTGGACGGCCAGGAGGAAGGGGTGGTCCTCAGCCTCGACCCCCTCAATGACGCCGTCGTCGGCGAAGGCAACGGCCTTTAAGGGAGGCGCCACGTCCTTCAGGAGCTGGTGATGGGTGCTGGTCACGTCAAAGGCCAAGTGTCCGAAGATCTTCGCCAGATAACTTTCGGGTTGAAGGTTCACCTTGTGGATCAAGTCGTAACGCTTCTCCCTCGGGGAGGAGTGATGGGGCAGCGTCCCCGGGCGATAGCTCAGATCCTGGTAGAGGGAACCCCCCAGGACGATGTTTAAGAGCTGGATCCCCCGGCAGATGCCGAGGATTGGGATCTGACGGTCGAGGGCCGCCTCTGCCAGCGCCAGCTCGAACAGGTCCCGGTCCTTATCAATCCGGCCGCATCGCTCCTCGATCGGCTCGCTATAGAAAGAGGGATGGATGTCCTCCCCTCCGGTGAAGAGGAGGCCATCAAGGGTGTCGAGGACCTCCCCACGCAGGTCCTCGTCACGGATGATGGGAAGGATCAGGGGAAGGCCCCCAGCCTGGGCGATGGCCCGGGAGTAGGGTTCCGGGGCAAATTCCCAGCGTTCGTCTCCCTCGTCGTGATGCCAGCTGGTGATCCCGATCCTTGGCCTCATCGCCTGATCACCTTTCCCGCCCTTGCGTTGGTGTGGTCCCCTTCCTCAACGGTGACAACCCCGTTCACCAGGACGTAGTGGACACCCTCCGGGTAGCGGATCGGGTCTTCATAGGTGGCCGTATCCCTCACCCGATCCGGGTTGAAGAGGACCAGGTCCGCGAAGAACCCTTCTTTGATCAGGCCCCGGTCCTTGATCCCAAAGCGGCGACAAGGGTCCCATGTCATCTTCCGGATGGCTTCAGGAAGATCCAGGAGCTTCTCTTCCCGGACATACCGACCTAGCACCCGGGCGAAGGTCCCGAAGGTCCGGGGATGGGGCCTTCCCCGGGAGAGGGGCCCGTAGTGGTCCCGGCAGCCGCTGTCGGAGCCGATCATGACATAGGGCTTTTGGAGGATCCGCTTCAGGTTCTCCTCGCACATCCGGAAGAAGATGGCATCCACTTTTGATTCTTCCTGGATCAAGAGATCAATCACGAAGTCAACAGGGTCTTTGCTCGCCAGGTGGGCGGCCTCATCCACCCTGAGACCTTCATACCGCCGGTTCTCCGGGAGCGTCACCTCCGAGAGGATGATCTTTCCCCAAGAGTCCTTCGGCCGTCTCCCGAGTTCCTCCTTAAGCCTTGCCCGGACCGTCGGGTCCTTCCATCGGACGACCCGTTCCTTCACCCCTCCCTCGAGGGCCCAGTTCGGAAGCACCGCCTGCAGCCCGGTATTTGAGGCCGTATACGGGTACCGGTCGGCTGTCACATCCTGGCCATCCTTCCTGGCCTCTTCGATCAGTCGGAAGGCCTCGTCCAGCTTCCCCCAGTTGGTCTCCCCATAGGTCTTCAGATGAGAGATCTGGAGAGGGATCCCGGCCGCTTTGGCGATGCCGAGGACCTCCTGGATCGCCTCTAACAGGCCATCCCCTTCGTTTCGCATGTGGGAGGCGAGGATTCCGCCTTCTTCCCTCACGGCCTTGGCCAAGGCGATCAGCTCTTCCGGTTGGGAGAAGCAGGCAGGGGGGTACGCTAGGCCGGTCGAGAGCCCGAGGGCCCCCTCCCGCATCCCTTGTCTCGCGGCATGGACCATGGCGGAGAGCTCCTCCGGCTTTGGTGCCCTCGCCGCCCCGCCCATGGCCGAGCCTCTCAGGGTGTTGTGGCCGACCAGGAGGCCAAAGTTCACCGAGATGCCGAGACCTTCCAGCCTCGCGAAGTATTCAGAGGGGGTCTTCCAATCGTGGTCTAAGTCATAGACTTCCTGATAGCTCCGGGCCCGCTCCTCCAGCCAGGGCCCCCAGATGGGGGCGGCGGAGTAGCCACAGTTCCCTCCGATCTCCAACGTCACCCCTTGACGGACGGAGCTTTCAGCGAAAGGGGCGAGGAGGAGGTGATAGTCCGAGTGGGAGTGGACATCCACGAAGCCCGGTGAAGCGACCAGGTCCTGGGCCTCGATCACCCGGCGGGCTTGGGTAGAGGAAAGGTTCCCAACTTCAGCGATCCGCTCCCCTCGAATCCCGATCCCGCCTTGAAAGCCCGGCCCTCCCGTCCCGTCGAAGATTGTGACATCTTTGATGAGGATGTCGAAGCTCACCAGACCTTCCTCCCTTTTGACCAAACCCCTTTGAGGTTCAAAGCCTCATCCAGGATCACCAGGTCGGCGTCACGGCCAGGTGCCAGCCTCCCTTTCCGGTCTCCGATCCCGAGGAGCCTCGCCGGGTTCGCCGTCGCCATCTGGATCGCCTCCCGGATGGGGCAGCCCATGAAGCGGGCGACGTTTTTAACGGCTTCCTCCATCGTCAGGAGGGGGGCGGCCAGTGTCCCCTGGAGATTCACTGCCCGTCCCTCTTGAATCAGAATCCGTTGACCGCCAAGGCGGTACTCCTGTTCAGCCGTTCGTTGGGGATCGACCCCGGTTAGGCTCACGGCATCGGTAATGAGGACCAGATGGTCAGCCCCCTTCGCCCGGTAGAGGAGCCGTAGGCCAGCCTCGTGGACGTGGAGGCCGTCGGCGACGAAGCTGGCCATGAGAGGGGTATCGAGGATGGCGCCGACGGCCCCGGGCTCCCGGTGGTGGAAGCCCCTCATCGCATTGAAGACGTGGGTGGCCAGGAGGGCCCCGGCCCGAATCGCCACCATAGCCTCTTCGTAAGTTGCATCGGTGTGTCCGATGGCCGGGATCATTCCCAACTCCTTCACCCCCTGGATCAGCCCCAGGCCCCCGGGTTGCTCAGGGGCAAGGGTGACCATTTTCAAGAGGCCATCGCTCGCCGCCCAGTACTCCCGGAGCTCCGGGAGGGAAGGGGGTCTGATCCATTCCACAGGGTGGACCCCCCTTTTCCCAGGGCTGATATAGGGCCCCTCCAGATGAATGCCGAGGATCTCTGAGGCCGGTTCCGCCTCCCGGTCCCGCTTCCTCAAGAAACCCCTGATCGCCTGGATGGCGGCGAAGAGCTCAGAGGGCGGGGAGGTAATCAGGGTGGGGAGAAAGCTCGTGGTGCCGTGGTGGAGGTGGAACCGGGCGACGGCTTCCACGGCCCCTTCTGTCCCCTCCAAGAGATCCCTTCCGCCCCCGCCGTTCACCTGGAGATCAATGAAGCCGGGGGCCAGGATCTTCCCTCGAAGATCGTACACGTTAGCCCCTTTGAGATCGTCGGCCTTCAACTCCGAAGACCGCCCTGCCTGAACGATCCGTCCCTCCTGGACGATCAGGCAGCCGTCCTCGATCTCCTCGTCAGGCGTCAGGAGCCTTGCGTGGGTAAAGAGGATCCTCGGCATCATCGGCGAAAGACCTCGGGCTTCAGGGTGCCGATGAAGGGCAGGTTCCGGTACTTCTGCTTGTAATCCAATCCATAGCCGACGACGAACTTGTCCGGGATCTCGAAGCCTTTATAGGCGATGGGGGGCTCCACGATCCGCCGGGCGGGCTTATCCAACAGGGCCGCGACCTGAAGGCTCCTGGGTTGTCTGGCCTGGAGGATCTTTAACAGGTAGCCTAACGTGAGGCCGGTGTCCACGATGTCCTCGACCAGGAGGACATCCTTCTCGGCAATCGGGTCATCCAGGTCTTTCCTGATGCTGACCACCCCTGAGGTCTTGGTGCTCGGCCCGTAACTGGAGATGGCGATGAAGTCCATCTCGACGGGGAGAGAGATAGCCCTTGCGAGGTCAACCAGGAAGGTGGCCGCTCCCCGGAGGACACCGGCCAGGAGGAGGTCCCGCCCTTCATAGTCCCTGGAGATCTCCAGGCCAAGCTCCTTCACCCGTTTCTGGATGGCTTCGGCCTCGATTAGCACCTCTTGAATGTCATCCAGCATCTTGCCGTTTTTCCTTGCCTTGCTGGAAGCTTTTGGCTGAACGCCGACAAAAAATGCTTGACATAGGGGAAAAAGGTACGGTAGGGTAAAAGCGACCCCAAGAGGTCTCCAAGGCTCAAGGGGGAACCAGGCTCGTGCTTGGGAAGATTCCTCCGTGTTACCTGAGGTTTGCCGACCAACGGGGAGGTTGCCTCACGGTTTGAAGCGAGGAAGCCTAGGCGGCGGGTAGCCGGCGGTGAACCCGGAAGGCTGGCGGAGGTCACTTGGGGTCCTCCTTCTTCACTGCCTCGTTTAAGCCGTACTTTGTGAGAAGGTTCCGGAAGTCCCTCCCGTAGAAGACCTTCAGCTTCACCTCGGGGTACAGCTCCTTCAACCGCCTGATCTTCCGATTCTTCTCCGTGACCAGGTCCTGCTTTAAGGTCGTCAGCTCGATGTAGAGGTCCTGGTCCGGAAGGTAGAAGTCCGGGGTGAAGGCCTCGATCACCCTTCCCTCTTGGTCCCAGGCCAGGGGAAAGGCCTTCGGCTCGTAGACCCAACGGATCCGGTAGAAGTCCAGGACCCGGGCGAACTCTTCCTCGCTTTTGTGGGCGAAGGATGGCATCCCCACGAGCCTCCTGGCCTCCTCCTGGCTTCTGGCCCCCTCCAACCACCCCTGGAGATCCTTCCCTTTGACCTGTAACTCCATCTGCTCCGACGTCTGGACGATGAGGTGCGCGGCTTCCGCGGGTGAGATCGCATCGGTCCTGATCACGAGGTCATAGTGGGAGGGGTCTTCGACATCCTCCCCGTAGTGGTAGCGGATGTAAGCCCCCCGATCGGCGTCGCTCTGCTCCAGGAGGCGGGAGGCTTCCACTTCGTCCACCTGGAGCTCCTCCACCACCCGTCTGATCCGGGTCAGCCGGCTCGCGATGATCCGGACGTGCAGGGCCCCTGGGAACCCTTTAAAGATGAACTGGCCGCCGTGGCCGAGGATGACGAGATCCTCTTCAGCGGCCAGGTTCAGGATCAGCTCCTGGACGAGATCCACATGCACCACCCGGTTCGTCGTCCATGTCCGCCCCGCATCCTCCGCCATCTGGTCCACCTCCGGTCCCGAGAGGCCCTGCTCCCCGGCCAGGGTCTGGATCCTGGCCTGATCGACAAGGGTGAACCCCGTCTTTTGGGCCACCAGCCTGGCCACATCGTCCCCACCGGAGCCCAGCTGTCTGGAGATGGTGATAACGGCCATCGTCCTTTTGCCCCTCCTCTTTAATGTTTGACCGGTGCTGTGGAGAGCATGAGGGAGAGGGTTCCCCCTAGGAGACCGATATCCCGGATCGTGGACTGGTCAATGCTGCCGAAGAACGGCCCCGAGGTGGAAAGCAAAACGGTTGCCAGGAGGAACAGGGAAGAGAGGAGGGCGGCCCAGAAGAGGAGGTAGCCGGTCAGGAAGGCTAACCCCACCAGGACCTCGAAAACCCCTAACGCAACGATGAACACCTTGACCTGTCCCCCGATGAGGGTTGAGAACCACCCCGGCACCCAATCGGTCCAGGAGGCGAGCTGGACCCCCTCGCTCCTGAACTTATCCAGGCCGAAGATGAGAAAGACGGCGGCCAGCCCCAATCGAAGGATGAGCTGGGCATACCGTTGGAGAGCCGCACCCTGCATCATCACCCCTCCTTGGCATAGCCCCTAGACGGCCTGGAGGTGGGCCTGGAGGGTCTCTTTGAGCTTTGAAAACGCCTCATCCCTTCCAAGGAGCGATTTGGCAACCAGCTCCACCTCTGAAGGTCCCTTGACCCCCAGGCCGAGTTCGATGGCCCTTTTCACCTGCCGCTGCTCCCACACAGGGATGTTCGTGACCTGGTCCCACCGCCCGAAGTGTTTTAACAAGCTCAGACCCACGGCATCCAGGGCGATCATGTCCTGGCTCGCCATGATCAGGTTCGTCCGCTCGGCCTCCCCACGCCAGGGGCCCCCCGCCACCATGCAGCGGAGGCCGTCGGCGATAATCAGATGGGGGATGGCCGCCAGGTTGACCTCGGCGATGATCTCCTCCCAGTATCGGGAACCGTAGAGGGAAGGACGGTTCCTGGGATGGATGGCGCCGATGGTGTTCTTCAAGCTGAGGCTGTAAGAGGCCGAGCGATGGGTCTTGATCACCGGGAGGCTGACCAGGAAGTCCGCTTCGTAGTAAGCCTTGGCGACGTAGAAGCTCTTCGCGTACCTGGCCTGGGGGGGGCTCACCTGGACCCATTCCCCATCGTCAAAGGTGATGACCTCCGCCCCCGCCTCCAGCGCCGCCTGCTTTATCCCCGTCCGCTCCAGGTTTCTCATGGTGGGGAGGG
This sequence comes from uncultured bacterium, assembly GCA_964535215.1. Classification (GTDB taxonomy): domain Bacteria; phylum Methylomirabilota; class Methylomirabilia; order Methylomirabilales; family JACQHM01; genus JACQHM01. Next base: position 27,907 of record CAZHST010000006.1, on the reverse strand, counting down.
TGAGGATGGCCGACATCTCCCCGATCACGACCTTGGAGGCCCCGGCCTGGTAGAGGAGGTTCACCACCGCCTTGACGACCCTGGGATCGGTGGTGGTTGGAGGAGGATCAGCGGCCACCACATTGGGCTTCACCAGGGCCTGTTTTCCCTTGATGTCCAAGCGTTCAAAGCCTCCCAGCAGGCCGACCCCCTCCCGGATCATCTCTTCGACGTCATCCCCCTTGACGATGGCGACGAGACGCCTTCCTCCCCCGAGGGCAGCCCTGTTGAACTCTCTGGGCGTAACCTCCTCTCCCCGAGGGCGGAACAGGAGCTTCGAGAGGATGGCCCGGCACCTGGGGATGAAGAGGGCCAGCACGCCCAGACCCCCCACATACAGGGCATAGCGCCTGGTCATCAGCATCTACTCTTTCACCTTCACTTTGCCTTGACCCCGGAGGCCCAGTCTCGCTTCGTTTTTCTGAGCTTGATGGCCTGCTGGATGGCCTCCTGCATCTTGGCCTCGGGGACATCCTTGGGGATCAGGAGGACTTGACCCGGTCGGATCCCTCCCTCCCGCTCGATCGCCTCCTTGTTGGCTTCGTAGATCAAGGGCCAGGCCAGGTGGTTGCCGTAGGTTTCCGGGTAACCCGCGATCCTCCAGAGGGTCTCCCCGGGCTTCACGATGTGGCGGAGAAACCTCGATTCGGTCGCAGGCCCCTCGGCCGGTTTCCCGGGTGTCACTTCCACCGGCTTGGTGAGGCGCTTGAGCTCTTCCTCGGTTTCGGCGAGGCGGGCCTTCGCCTCTTTGGCCGCTGCCTCGGCGGCTTCAGCCCGGGCGATCGCTTGTTTCGCCACGGTCTGAGCTTCCTTGGCCGTCTCCTTGGCCCGCTCCACTTCCGTCGAGAGTTCTGCCCGAAGCAAAGCCACCTTGGCCCGCTCGATGGCCCTGATGCTCTGCTCCCTCGCCCGGACGTACTCTTTCTTGGCCAGCGCCGCCTCCGCTTCTTGGAGGAGCTGCTCGGCCTCTTTCAGCTCCGGCGAGGAACGGGTGGCGGCTTGAGTGCGGGTAATGTCGGCAACGGTGGCCTTGGCCTCTTCCACGAAGGCGACGGTTGCAGCCCGGTTCGAGGCGCACCCGGCCAGGAGGCCGAGCATCAACAAAGCGCCGATCCCCCAACGCTTCATGCCCTGAAGCATGGCTCCCTCCTCTCCCTGCCAGCGGTCTTCAGCCGTCAACTGATCACCCCCTTCCTCCGAAGGGCCAGGATCGTTTCGGAATCGTAGCCTAAGCTGGTCAGGATCTCCTCGGTGTGCTGGCCCAGGACGGGGGGAGGGGAGGAAAGGCGGCCGGGCGTCAGGGACAGCTTGAACGGCGTCCCCACCACCGTCACGGGACCGGCCCTTTCATGGTCGAGGGTCTTGATCATCTCCCTTGCCTGGACCTGCGGATCCTGGAAGAGCCGGTCGAAGGTCAGGATCGGGCCGCAGGGGATCCCCTCCTCCCGGAGGATCCGGATCCACTCATCCCCTGTCCTGGTCGCGAGGACCTCCTCGAGGATCGGGAGAAGCTCCCCTCGATGCTCCACCCGTCTGGCATTCGTCTGAAAACGAGGGTCTCCGGCCAGTTCGGGCCTTCCCAACGCCCTGCAGAAAGCCTGCCAGAACTTCTCGTTGGTCACGGCAATGGTGATGAAGCCATCCTTGGTGGGGAAGGCCTGGTAGGGGACGATGGAGGGATGGGCGCTTCCCATCGGCCCGGGAACGACCCCGGTGGCAAAGTAGGCGGGGATCATGGTGGCCAGCAGGAAGATCTGGGCATCCAGCATGGAGATGTCCAGGGACTGCCCTGTCCCATCCCGTTCCCGCTTGAGGAGGGCCGCGAGCAGGCCGATGGCCGCCTGGAGCCCGGCGGCCAGGTCCGAGATGGCAACCCCAACCTTGACCGGTCTTCCCCCCGGCTCCCCGGTGATCCCCATGAGGCCTCCCATCCCCTGGAGGATGATGTCGTAGGCCGGAAGCCCCCGGTAGGGGCCCTCCTGCCCGAAGCCGGAGATGGAACAGTAGATGATCCTGGGGTTCACCGCCCTCAGGCTGGGGTAATCAACGCCCAGCTTCTCCGCCACCCCCGGGCGAAAGTTCTCCAGGGCCACGTCCGATCGTCGGGCGAGCTGATAGACGATCTCCCGTCCTTCGTCCTGTCGTAAGTCGATGGCGATGCTCTTCTTGTTCCGGTTGATGCTTAAGTAGTAGGCGCTTTCTTTCCCGATGAAAGGGGGGCCCCAGCTCCTGGTCTCATCCCCTTTCCTGGGCTCCTCCACCTTGATGACCTCCGCCCCGAGATCCGCCAGGATCATAGAGCAGAAAGGCCCGGCCAGGATGCGGGAAAGGTCCAGCACCTTGATCCCTTCAAGCGGTCCCATCGCTCCTCCCAACGTCACAACCCTTTGATCCTGCTCCGGTACTTCTCTTCCAGCTTCCTGTTGTGCTCCTCACCGCCTGGGAGGTTGGCGCTGATATAGACAGGGGGTGGGAGGTTAGCGGCCAAGAATCGCTCCACAATCCGGCAGAGGAGGGAGTTCATGATGAAGATCCCCGCGAGGGAGGAGGTGGGCGCCACCTTTTCCACGAGACCGGGGTAGGAGACCGCTGCATCCCCCACCTCGCCACAGTTGTCAATGACGAGATCTGCCACCTCGTAGAGTTTCTTCCCGCTCTGATGGCGGGAGGGGACCCGTCCTGAGTGGGCGAGAGAGGTGACGGCGACGACGAAAAGGCCCCGCTCCTTCCCCAGGAGGGCCATCTCGACGGGGACCGGGTTGATCCCGGAGTTCGAGGCAATGATCAGCACCTCTCCTGGGCGTGGGTCATGGTAGTCCAAGAGGATCCTGGCAACGCCGGGAAGCCGCTCGAACTTTCCGCTCATGGCCGGAGGGAAATGGGGGGTCAGGAAGTCTTCAAGGATGGCGTTCACCGGGACCAGTCCCCCTGCCCGGTGGAAGGCCTCTTCGGCTAAGGTGTGGGAGTGCCCGCTTCCAAAGACGTGGAGGACGCCGCCAGCCTTTAGCGAGGCGAAGATGACCTCGGCCGCCCGATCCAAGACCTCCCCTTGGGTCTTCTCGATCCTCTCCAAAACGGTTAACGCCACCTCGTAGTACTTCATGAAAGTCCTTTGAAGAGCTTGCCGGGGACGATCTTTCCCAGGACGGCTGGCCTTCCCCCGGTTGCCCCCTGGAGGTTCCCTGGCTTTCCGTGAAAGGTCAGGTAGGCCAGGAGGGCGAAGGTTGCAGCCTCGAGCGCCCTTCCGGGGAAGCCCACCTCATCGGCCTTTAGGATGAGCAGGGCGGGAAGCCGCTCCTTTAAGAGCTTTATCAGGAACGGATTCTCTGCTCCCCCTCCCGACACGATCAGCTCCTCGGCTTGTCCCCCCGGGACGAACGCCTCGATGTTCCACGCGATGGCCTCGACGGTGAACGCGGCGAGGGTCGCCATCAGGTCTTCCCCTTGGAGGTTCAGGGCCTCTTTTGTCTTCCAGATCTCCTCCAGGAGGGCAGGGCCGAAGGTTTCACGGCCCGTGCTCTTCGGGGGCTTCTTTTTGATGAAAGGATGCTCCATCAACCGTTCCAGGAGACCCCGGTGGATTGTCCCTTTTGAAGCCAGCCTCCCTCCCTCGTCGTACCCCCTCCCTTCAGGGGAGAGGTGCTTCATCATCCCGTCCAGGAGGACATTCCCCGGCCCTGTATCAAAGGCGAGGACCTCTTCAGGTCCGGTATTCGGGGGGAGGTGGGTCAGGTTGGCGATCCCACCGATGTTTAAGACGATCCGACCTTTGTGGGGATCCCGGAACAGGGCATGGTGGAGGATCGGGGCGAGAGGAGCCCCTTCCCCACCGGCGGCCATATCCCTAGGGCGAAAATCGGCGATGGTGGTCAAGCCCGTCCGCTCGGCGATGACCGAAGGTTCACCGATCTGGAGGGTGGACCGGACCGGGAGGTCCCCTTCGAAGAGCGGCTCGGGAAGGTGGCGGACGGTCTGGCCGTGGGAGCCGATGAGATCAATCGCCTCGATCGCGATCCCAGCCTTCTCGGCGATCCCCAAGGCAGCCCGGGCGAACAGCTCCCCCAGGTAGAAGTTCAGGTGGCAGACCTCTTCCGTCGTCCCGCCGCCTCGGGAGGCCACCTGCAAGATCCGCTCCCGTAACCCTGGAGGGTAAGGGAAGGTTTCAAAGGCGAGGAGCCGGACCGGACTTGCTCGAGGCTCAGGACTCGGGATTCGGGGATGAGGACCCCCATCCAACCCCGAGCCTCCAGCCTCGAACACTGGTCCTGGGATTTCGATCAACGCCGCATCAATCCCATCGGCAGAGGTCCCCGCCATGAGGCCGATCACCCTCACCGCTTTCCTCCCCTTCTCCACTCGAACTCCGCCCTGACCCGGGCCAGCTTCTCCCGGTCTGTCAGGAGGTCCAGGGCGGTCAGGGCGAGGGCCTTGGCCGAAAGGAGCATTACCCTTTCACCCTCCCCGGAGCCGGCGGCCTGGGCGAACTCCGGGGAGTGGCAGGCAATGGGGGGACGGCAGATGGCGACAGAGGGTTGAAGGGCAGGGACCACGCGGCTGACGTTTCCCACGTCTGTCGAGCCTAACCCCTCGTCCTCCGGCGCCTCCTCGACAGGGACGCCAAGGGCCTCCAGATGACTTTTAAAGAGCCCGGCGAGGCTTTCGTTGGGGAGGAGCGGTTCGTAGTCGTCCCCTTCAACCGACAGCTTCAGCTTCGCCCCTGTCCCCCAGGCAGCGCCCCTGAAACACCCTTCGATCTTCCGGTGGAGTTCCTCCAGGTACGCCATGTCCAGGGCCCTGATAATGAACCGGGCCGCAGCGTAGTCCGGGATGATGTTGGCCGCCCTCCCGCCGTGGGTGATGATGCCGTGGATCCTGGCATCCGGTCGGAGCTGCTGCCTTAGGGCGTTCACGTGGGCGAAAGAGAGGATGACCGCGTCCAGGGCGTTGACCCCTAAGTGGGGGGAGGCAGCGGCGTGGGCGGCTTTACCGAAGAACTCGGCGGAGAGCCTCCGCAGGGCGAGGGAGCGGGAGGCGATGATCGTCCGGTTGTCAGGATGGATCAGGAGGGCACAGTCGATCCGGTCGAAGATCCCGGCCCGGATCAAAGGGATCTTCCCTCCCCCTTTTTCCTCCGCCGGGCAACCGATCAGGAGGATCGTCCCTTCCAGATCTTGCAGGAGGGGTCTCAGGGCCAGGGTCGCCCCGAGGGAGGAGGCGGCGATCAGGTTGTGGCCGCAGGCATGGCCGATCCCCGGCAGGGCATCGTATTCGGCGAGGAAAGCAAGGGTCGGCGACCCCTTCCCGAGGCTGGCCAGGAAGGCCGTCTCCAGACCTGCAATCCCTTCTTCAATCTGAAAGCCATACCTCTCCAGGACCTTTGTCAGGCAGGCCTTGGCCTTCCGCTCCTCAAAGGCCAGCTCTGGGTTCTGATGGAGGAACCTGGCGACCTCGATCAGTTCCGGCGCGAGGGCCTCGACGGCCTCGATAACCTGCTCCTTTAGTGGCATCAATAGGGTTGGTTTCAAGAACTCACAAGGGTTGGTTTCAAGAACTCACAAGGCAATCCGCTCTCCGGGGAATTTACAAGTATTGTACCCATAATCGCTTTTGGGATGCAAGGTGTTTTCGCTACTTGCCATCGGTTTCCAAGTTCCCTACAATGGAGCCCATGAACGATGAGGGTCTACCCTGTCGAGCGGGAGGGGATGGGGGCCTGAGACGCAGGCGGAGGGCATGGAGGGCAAGATGCGGAGAAGAGGGTTAGGGTGCAGAGGATTAGCGGGTGTGGTCCTGCTGATCGGGGTGGCAACGACTTCCAGCTTTGCAGGGGAGGAGGAGCCGAGGACTCCCAACGGGTCGTTCCGCTTAAACCGAACGATCCAGATCCTTGAGGGGGGAGGGATTGCCTGTGGGAGCTTCGAGGCCTTCAGGGATGTGGACTTCGCCGCCAGCGTGGCCGATCGGGCGGCCGCCGACTTCGTCCTCTGGGATTTCGAGCATCGTCCCTATGACGTCACCCAGCTTCGGATGGTCCTTCTCGGAATGCTGAGCAGGGCAGAGGTGTATAATGGAGGGAAAGGACGGCTGCAGCCCAGGGTGACGCCCCTGGCCCGGATCCCCGATCCAGCCCGCGATCTGAACGAAGGCCTCGTCAAGCAGATCCTCGATACCGGCCTCTACGGCTGGATGCTCCCAATGGTGGAGACCGGCGATGAGGCCAGGCGGGCCGTTCAGGTCTCCCGCTATGGCCAGTGTCGGGGGGTGCCCGACGAGGAGCCCGAGGGGCTCCGGGGGGCGGCCGGGGTGCCGGCCATCCGCTACTGGGGTCTTAAATCCGGCAACTGTCAGACCCGGGACCCTAACAGCTACCAGATGAAGGCCGATGTGTGGCCCCTGGATCCGAACGGCGACCTCCTCTTCATCGCCATGATCGAGACGGTGAAAGGGGTGGAGAACGCCGAGGCGATCTTTGCCCAACATCCTATCGTCTTCATCGGCCCGTTTGACCTTTCCTGGAGTATGGGGCGGGGAGGGGAGCAAAGTGACGAGGTCTGCCAAGGCTGCTTTAGCCGGGAGGAGGAGGAGCTGATCGCAAAGGTCGTGGCCATCAAGAACCGGCTCCAGAAGGAGGGGAGGCAGGCCCATATCGGGATCTTCACCTCCGGGGCCAACTGCCAGTTTCGTGTCGCCCAGGGCTTCGATCTGCTCTTTCTGCCCTACGATCCTGCCGTCTACAAGGCCTGCGGCTGTACCGCTGCCCAGTAGGAGGATGGACGATGTCCCACTCCCCCCGGGTGAGCCATTTCGAACTTTTCCTCTTCGGCAAGCCGGAATGGGAGCTTCCGGAGGGGCCCGTAACCCAGGAAGTCCTCAAGGCCCTCGGGGAGGATCTCAAGGACCGCCTCGACCAGGCGGCTCGGGCCGTTCAAGTCCTCAAGGAGGACGGATGGGAGGTGGAGCTGGTGGGCTATTCCCTCTCCTTCGCCCACCCGTCCCTCACCTTCCCCGATGAGGCGGCAGCCCGTACCTATCTCCAAAAACTTGGGCTCGATCCTCAAGGATTCGAAGTCTTTGAGCTGGAGTCGGAGGATGGGGGGGAGGATGAAGGCTGATGAATCAGGAGTTTCTGACAGACCCAGAAGCTCTTCAGGTCCTTGAAGGGCAGGTGGCTAAAGGGATTGAAGTTCTCCTTCTCAACGACCCGAAACCCCGCCCTCCTGAGGGTTCGTCTTATCTCGCCGTCTAAGAACCACCGCTCTTCGATTCGGTCCTGATCCCTCCGAAAGGCTCTCCCTTTCCTCCGAAAGATCGTCAAAAGGGCTGTGGCCCGATGGCTTCCTTTGTCGAAGCGGTTCTCCATGATCAAGGTGAAATCTTCCTGGTGGGCAATGGAGGTCTTCGTCCACAGGGCCTCAAAACACCGGTAGTTGTTCACATCGAAGATGAAATACCCCCCGTCCTTCAGGGCCCGGTGGACCGATCGGAAGGTGTGGAGGAGATCTTCCAGCGTGAGGAGATGGTTCAAGCTGTTAAAGAAACAGGTGGCCAGGTCAACCGGCATCGGGAGACGAAAATTTCTCATATCCTGGCAACGGAGGGTTAAAGGGAGCTCCCGTCCTTTGGCCTTGGCCTTGGCCCGCTTCAGCATTTCCTCGGAGAGGTCAATCCCGAAGGTCCTGATCCCCCGCTCGGCCATGATGATCGCCAGGGTTCCCGTGCCGCAGGCCAAGTCTACCATGGATTCGACCTTGATCTGGTGTTTCTCAATGGCCCGATCGAGCTTTGGGAGGATCAGGTGGCTGAAAGGGACCCCCAGGGCCTCCTGCCAGCGATCGTAGATCTTTGCAAAAGCGGTATAGGTGCTCACGGTGAATACGGTTTCGAACGGCCCCTGACGAAGGGTCCGCCCTTTAGCCCTCCGGGGCAGCAGGTACCGGGGTCGGTGGGGAGGAAGAGGGATGCGGGAGGGGCTATCGGCTCTTAAGCAATGCCTCGATCTGTTGGATCAGTCTTTCTTCACTCATGGCCCCTTCGTGAACCGCCTTGATCTTCCCATCCTTCCCGATGAAGTAGGTCGTCGGGGTGCCCTGGACGTCGTAGGCTGTCGAGATGGCTTCGTTTCCATCCCGTCCGACGAGGTAGGGGATGCCTTTTTCCTTGACGAACCGGCGGGCCTCCGGCTCCTTGTCCCAGATATTCACCCCGACGAACACCACGCCCTTCTTCTGGTACTCCTTGGCAACCTTCACCAGAACGGGAGCCTCCCGTTGGCAGTGGGGTCACCAGGAGGCAAAGAAGTTCAAGACGACGGGCTTCCCTTTGAGCTTCTCCAGGGTGAAGCTCTCACCCGAGAGGAGCTGCATCGTAAAGTCAGGGGCCTGCTTACCCGCCTTGAGGACCGCCTGGGCCGTCATCGGTCCAAGGAGAAGGCCTCCCAAGAGAAACAGAACCCTTAGACCCCTCCGACGCTCTTGTCCCTTCCTCATCCGCTCCTCCTTAAGCAGGATCCTCCTGAAAATCTCCCGCAGCCTGCTCCTGGCCGTACGGGTTGATGGTCATGGGATGGAGAAGACAAAAGTATTGTACGATAGAAGCCGGGAATCGTCAACCAGCGGACGTTTCCATCAAGCCGTCTTGATCGGCTTGCACCTTTTGCCGGTTCGTGATACGTTGAATTGCGGGGGGGAAGCCTCGATGCGGGTGATCTTCATGGGGACGCCAGCTTTCGCTCTTCCGTCGCTCAAGAGGCTGGTTGAGGAGGGACATGGGGTGGTCCTCGTCGTGACGCAACCGGATCGGCGGGCAGGGCGGGGGTTGCGGCTTCAGCCTCCCCCGGTGAAGGTCGCCGCCGAAGCCTTGGGCCTCCCGGTCCTCCAGCCGGAGACGCTGAAGGATGAGGCTGTCATTGCCCGTCTTCAAGGCCTTGCCCCGGATGTCCTGGTCGTTGCCGCCTACGGGAGGTTTGTCCCCAAGGCCATCCTGGACATCCCCCGCCTGGGCTGCTATAACGTCCATCCTTCGCTGCTTCCTAAGTTCCGGGGGCCGGCCCCGATCCACCGGGCCCTGATGGCGGGGGAGGAAGAAACGGGGGTCACAATCATCCGCATGGACGAGGGGATGGATACCGGTCCAATCCTGTTGCAAAAAGTGACGCCGATCCTCCCCGAGGATACGGCGGGGAGCTTGGAGGACCGCTTAGCGGTTTTAGGGGCGGAGGCCCTGGCCGAGGCCTTATGGCTTGTGGAGAAGAACGAGGCTAGCCTTGTTCCCCAGGAGCACGGCCTGGCCACCTATGCCCCCAAACTCAAGGAAGAGGAGGGGCGGCTCCAATGGTCATGGGAGGCGAGAAGGCTCCACAACCTGATCCGGGGGTTCTCCCCAGAGCCGGGGGCCTATACCCTCTTCAGGGGGAAGAGGCTGAAGATCCTTCGTTCAGCCCTGGTCTCGGAGGAAGAAGGGGGGCAGCCCGGGACGATCCTGGCCATTGGAAAGGAAGGGTTCGTCGTGGCGACAGGCCGGGGGGCCCTCCGTCTCCTGGAGGTCCAGCCGGAGGGCCGCCGGCGGATGACGGCCGCCGAGTTTGCGAGAGGGACCCACCTCCGAATAGGGGAGGCGTTTGATGGATCCTAGACGGGTCGCCTTCGAGGTCCTCCGCCGGGTGGAGCAAACCAGGGCCTATGCCAACCTTCTCCTGGATGCGAGGCTGAAGCGTTCCCCTCTCCCGGAGCGGGATCGGGCCCTCGCCACGGAACTGGTTTATGGGGTGCTTCGGTGGAAAGGGCGGTTGGACCGGCTCATCGCCGCGGCGTCGAGTTGCCCTCTCCCGAAGATCCGGCCTGACCTCCTCACGCTCCTTCGTCTCGGGTCCTACCAGCTCCTCTTCCTGGACCGAATCCCCTCCTACGCCGCCGTTGACGAGGCGGTCAACCTGGCTGGCCGGATCGGAGGCCCCGGGGCCAAGGCGTTTGTGAACGCAGTCCTCCGGACGATCCAACGGGAGGGGGAGCAGTTCCTCCACCGAAGACCCGGGGAGGACGAGCTCGACTACCTGGCCTCCCTCTACTCCCACCCCAGGTGGCTCCTCGAGCGGTGGAAGGCCCGCCTGGGGGAGGAAGCCGTGGCCCTCCTTCGAGCGAACAATGAGGTCCCTCCTGTCTCCTTGGTGGTGAATCGCCTGAAGGCCTCACCGGAGAAGGTCTTCGGGGTCCTCTGGGACCTGGCAGAGCAGGTGGAGGAGAGCCCGTGGGTTCCTGGCTTCTTCCGGGTGAGGGGCGCTTCTTCCCTTTTCACATCGGGGGCCTTCAAGGCCGGCTGGTTCTTCCCGATGGACGAGGCGGCGGCCCTGCCCGTTCTCCTTTTGGACCCCCAGCCGGGGGAGCGGATCCTGGATGCCTGCGCTGGGGGAGGGGGGAAGACAGCCTTGATGGCCGCCCTTATGAAAGGCGAGGGGAAGATCCTGGCCCTGGATAAGAGCGAGCGGGCCATCAGGCGCCTTAGAGAAGCCTTGAAGCGACTCCTTGTTTACTCGGCAAAGCCCCTCTTGGGCGATGCCCGGGATGCCCATCAACACATTGAAGGGCAGGTGGACCGGATCCTGGTGGATGCCCCATGCACGGGACTCGGGACGCTCCGACGCCACCCCGAGATTAAGTGGCACGTGAAGCCTTTGGACCTTGAACGGCTTCAGGCCCTCCAGCTTGAGATCCTGGAAGGGGTGATCCCCTGCCTCAAAGTCGGGGGCATCCTGGTCTTCAGCACCTGCTCGACGGAGCCCGAGGAGAGCGAGAGGGTGGTGGAGATCTTCCTGGAGAGGCATCAGGAGCTCATCAGGGAAGACCCCTCGCCGTTTCTCCCGAATAAAGGGGGAGGGCTGGTCGAAGAAGGCTACCTCCGGACCTTCCCCCATCGCCACGGGACCGATGGTTTCTTCGCCGCCCGCCTTCGAAAGATCCCATGAAACGGAAAAACCGGCTTAGACGGATCTGGCAAGGGTTTCTGAAGGGGCTCAGGGCCTTTGCCTTCCTCCTCTCGTTGGCCCTCATCTCGGCCTTCATCACCATGCAACTGGCCCTGGAGCGGGACAAGGTCCAGGTCCCGAACCTGGTCGGACAAGGATCGGAAGCGGCGGCCCAGAGCCTGAAGGAGCTGGGTTTGAAGCCTTTGGTGATTCGTGAGGAGTATCACGACTGGGTCCCAAGGGGAGCTGTGATCACCCAGCGGCCCTCAGGCGGTGCGAGGGTCCCTCAGGGGAGCGAGGTAAAGCTCGTGGTGAGTAAGGGGACCGACAAGGTCACGGTCCCATCGCTGGTGGGGTTGGATCTGGAGCAGGCGGGCTGGGTGTTGGCGAAAGCCGGGCTCCTCGTGGGGAGGATTGCGAAGGTCCACTCCGACAGGTATCCGGAAGGTCAGGTCATTGCCCAAGACCCTCCCGCCGGGAGCGTGGTGAAGCAGCGGAGTGAAGTCCAGCTCCTCCTGAGCCTTGGCCCCTTGGACCAGCCTCCCCCTCTCTGACCAAGGGGCACCTCAGGTTTCAGACCAGACGTGAGGGTCTCGGTAAGGAGTCTCCCGAATGACGATCAAGATTGCCCCTTCTATCCTCTCAGCCGATTTTGCCGCTTTAGCCGACGAGGTCGCCAAGGTCGAGGACCAGGCCGATCTCCTCCACTTCGATGTCATGGACGGGCACTTCGTCCCAAACTTGACCATCGGGCCCGTTGTGGTGCAGGCCCTTCGCAAAAGGACCAGGCTTCCCCTGGATGTTCACCTGATGATTGAGGGGCCCGAACGCTTCATCGAAGCCTTTGCCCAGGCGGGAAGCGACGCCCTCACCATCCACGTGGAGGCCTGCCCGCACCTTCATCGGGTGATCCAGCAGATCAAAGAGGCCGGTCTCCAGGCGGGTGTCGCGTTAAACCCTGCCACCCCCCTCCATACTCTTGATGAGGTCCTTGAGGAGGTGGATCGGATCCTGGTGATGTCGGTCAATCCCGGCTTCGGCGGGCAGCAGTTCCTCCCCTTCGTGTTACGGAAGATCGAGGCGCTTTCAAAGCGGTTGGAAGGGTTGACAAGAAAACCCGAGATCGCCGTAGACGGGGGAATCAAGGTGGAGAATTGCCGGGCGGTGGCCGAAGCCGGGGCGACGGTCCTGGTGGCTGGATCGGCGATCTTCGGAAGCCCCGATCCCCGGGCCACCATCCTGCGGATGCGAAGAGCGCTGGCCGAGACGTAACAGCTCGTGGGCTTTATTAGTAGATGACCAGCTCGGGCTTCAAGACCACGCTCCGCGTCAAGGAATGCCCCACCGGTGAGGATTTGACTGTCTGCTCCCAGATCTCCTCCAACACCTCCCGGTCGGCGTCGGCGGAGACAAAGAGCTTGGCCCTGATCTCCTTGAAGCCTGGATGCCCCTCCTCGCTTAAGCCGAAGAACACCAGGATGTTCTCCATCTCCCCTTCCAGGGCCATCTCCATATTGTAGATCTCAATCCCCCTTAAGGTGGCGTTCAGGACAAAGCCGGTGGTGAGGCAGGCCCCCAGGGCCCCAACAACGTACTCAACGGCAGTGGGGGCCTCGTCATCACTCGCCAGCCGATGGGGCTCATCCACAATGTACACGTGGTTCCGGGTATAGACCTTCATCTTGAACCCGCCCAGCCACCGGATCCGGGCACTCCGGGGGGCGGCCTTGACTTTCTCCGGATCGGCCTTGATAAACTCTAAGGCCTCGTGGAACTCCTGAAGATCAATTCCGTTCAGGATCCTTCCCATCCCCTATCCCCCGTTCCCGTACATTCTCCGAAGCTCCTGGGCCGCCCTGGCGATCACCCGGAGCTTTTCGAAGGCCACCTTCGGACTGTTCATGGGCCGCTCGGCGAAGGTCCCGAAGCCGCAGTCCGGGTTCAAGTAGATCTTCTGGGGGTCAAAGTACTTCAGGGCCTCCTTCACCTTGGAGACGACAAAGGAGGGGGACTCGATCTCATCGGAGCGGGGGTTCACCACCCCGAGTCCCAGCTCCCGGGCGTTGGGGCACCTGGCAAAGACTTCCAGCTCGCCGGCCCGGGGGGTGGCAAACTCCAGGACGAGCTGGTTGAGCTGCATCGCCATCATATACGGCATCAGCGGCTCATAGCCCCCCTTCAGCAGGACCTCCTCCTGCCGGCTCCAGTTTCCCCGGCACACATGCATCCCGATGTTGATCCCCTCAATCCCCTCGACAACCTTGTTCATCAGGCGGACGGCAAACTGGAGCTCCCCAACGGGGTCCCCTTTGGCCGCCATGGCGGCGCACATAAAGGTCCTGGTCTTCTCCGTATCACCCTTGAAAACCACCTCGGTCAGCACCGGTTCATCAAGTTGGACGTATTCACAGCCGGCATCCCGGAGGGCGATGATCTCCTCCCGGAGAAGCCGGATCACATCATGGGCCAGCTCTTCCTTGGTGGGATAGGCGGTATCGGAGACCCCCTTCACCCACATGGTGCGGGTCAAAAGGTAAGGACCGGGGAGGGGGATCTTGATGGCCTTTGTCGTATGCTCACGGAGGAACTGGTATTCGTCCAGAGCAAGCGGCATCTTCTTCGTGATCTTCCCCACCGCCGTTGGGGTCTTGATGCCGTAGGCCGGGACATCCAGGGACTTGAGGATCGCCTCGAAGGCCCCCTTGTCCTCGACATAGTCCAAAAGCTCGGCCACCGGCATGAGCCTGACGCCGTCCAGCTTCTCCACCACAAAGGAATAGAAGTTGTCCCGCCTCTGCTCGCCATCGCTGACGATATCGACCCCGGCGTCCTCCTGATACTTCACGGCCAGGAGGACAGCCTCATCGGCAATCTCGTTGAACTCCTGAAAACTCAACTTCCCATTCTGCCTTTTCTTCAACGCGTCCAGGAGCCAGCTTGGCCTCGGCCAGCTCCCCACAACGGTCACTGGAAACAACGGTACCTTTGGCATCGTGCACTCCCTCCTCATCGTTGGTGATGATGGATTGTAGCAAAGTTAGCCAAAAAGTGTCAAGGCAACTGACAACTGAGAGTTACCAAAAGCTCAGACCTCCCTGCCTGTGGCAGACGGGCGTTTGGGAGAAGGGGACGGTTGCAACCCCCCATTCCCCAAGGAGGTCTGAGATAGAGCGGCCCAGGGGGACCATAGCGGAACTGACGACATGTGTCGAGCCCCTGATGGAGATGGAAAGGATTTCCCTTGACAGCCCTTTTTGTCTAATCTAATATAACCTCGTTTTAGTTTTTTCGTTTTTGGGAGGAGCGACCCGTGCATCGCTCTCTTCCGAGGCGGGGGTCGTGCTGTCTAAAGCTCCTTGGAGGCTGAAAAACCGCTCTCCCCGAAGACTCTCTTGGGAGGGCGCTTCTTTTTCAGGGAGAAGGCTAAACCCCTGGTGTCCAGGGGGAAGGTCGGGGATCTGGCGAAGGGCGAGGGTACCAGGGTGCAATGCGGAACAGTCGGGCCGACGTCATCGCATCGCCAGGGGCCCGAAGGATGGTCCCTCGGCCTGGCTCCGGATCGAGGAAGTCAAGGAGGATCAAGCGATGGAGAAGAACAAGGATCGGTTGTCACGCATTTCCAGGCGTCGCTTCTTACAGGTGGCCGGGGTGGGCGTCGTGGGGAGTGGCGTCCTCGCCGATGTGGTCCAGGCCCTGGCCCAGGGGAGGCTAGCAGAGGGAACTCTGAAGGATGTCGCCAAGGCGATGGGGGGAGTGGACTTCACCCCGGAACGGATCAGGGGGTGGGATACCCTCCTCCAGGATGTCGTCTTCCCGGCGGCCGCCAAGGTGCGGGAGCCGAACCTCTTCGAGGTGGAGCCCGCGATCACCTTCTCAGCAAGGGGGGAGGAGCGATGAGCAGGGCAGAGCTTCCTTTGATGACGATCAAGACCCTTTCCGGGCTGATCCGTAGGAAGGAGATCTCGCCGGTCGAGCTGACGACGGCTGTCTTGGAGCGAATCGAGCGGTTGAACCCAAAGGTCAACGCCTATGTGACGCTCACCGCCGATCAAGCCCTGAAGGAGGCGAAGGAGGCGGAGCAGGCGATCATGCGTGGCCTCTACCTTGGCCCCCTGCACGGCATCCCCATCGGCCACAAGGACCTCTACTTCACGAAGGGGATCCGGACGACGGCCTGCTCGAAGCTCATGCTGAACTTCGTCCCCGATTTCGATGCCACCGTCGTTGCCCGATGGAAGAAAGCTGGGACCATTATGCTGGGAAAGCTGAACACCCATGAGTTCGCCTACGGCCCGACCAACGAGG
Source organism: uncultured bacterium (assembly GCA_964535215.1). Lineage (GTDB taxonomy): Bacteria > Methylomirabilota > Methylomirabilia > Methylomirabilales > JACQHM01 > JACQHM01. The sequence continues at coordinate 12,606 of CAZHST010000006.1, read as the reverse complement.
TCTCTTACTTTGGGCCGTCCAGGAACCCATGGGACCTGGAACGGATAACCGGAGGATCGAGCGGTGGCTCTGCTGCCGCTGTATTGACAGGGCTGGCCCTTGCTGCGACTGGCTCGGATACGGGAGGCTCCATCCGGATCCCATCGTCAGCGTGCGGCATCGTCGGCCTCAAGCCGACCTACGGCCGCTCGAGCCGCTACGGGGTCTTCACCCTCTGCTAGTCGTTGGACCACACGGGGCCGATGACGAAGAGCGTCGCGGACGCGGCACTGGCCCTTCAGCCCTTGGCCGGCTACGATCCGAACGACCCTGCCTCCGCCGACGTCCCCGTCCCGGACTACTCTAAGGCCCTCGCCTTTGATGTCCGAGGGGTCAGGCTCGGCATCCCCCGGGAGTACTTTTTTGACCAAGCGGATTTTGAAGTCGAAGCGGCGGTGAACAAAGCGATCCAGGTGCTGGAGGGTTTGGGGGCCAGGGCCGAGGAGGTCTCCATCCCTTCCATGAAGTACGCGTCCTCGGCCGCCCTTCTGATCTATCTTTCAGAGGCCCTGGCCTACCACGAGCCGTACTATCAAACCAGGCCCGACGAATACACGGACCTGACCCGGACCTTCCTGGATCTTGGGAACTTTGTCTTGGCGAAGGATTACATCCACGCCCAGCAGATCCGTCGGCAGCTCTTAAAGGAGGTGGGGGCGGTCTTTCAGCGGGTGGATGTCCTGGTCACCCCGACCCTCCCCATCGTGGCCCCCAAGATCGGCCAAGGGACCGTCAGGGTCCGGGGGAGAGAGCAAGGAACCTTCGGGACACTCCTTCAGTTCACCGAGCCCTTCAACTTGACCGGCCTCCCGGCCCTTTCCCTCCCGTGCGGCTTCTCCCGGGAAAACCTCCCCATCGGCCTTCAGATCATTGGGAAACCCTTTGATGAGGCGATGGTCTTGAGGGTTGGCCATGCGTATGAAGCGAACACCGAGTGGCATCTGAAGAAACCGCCGGTCATCTGATCCTCCGACGGGCGTTCCACGGCAACTTCCTCTTCGCCGACGCCTCGGGCACCCTGGCCCTGGTGGAGATCAGCACGAAAACGTATAATGTCGTGGTGAAGACCAAGAATGGGGTGGCCTACCGGTCCAATCACTGGGTCTCGCCCAAGATGGTCCCCCTGGCCCCTGTCCCCAAGGACAACTTCGATGTCCTGGGGACATTGGTCCGCTATGCGCGCCTCCAGGAGCTGTTCGAGAAGAACAAAGGGAGGATTGACCTCCACGCCCTGATGCGGATCTTCTCGGACACGAAGGGCAAGGAGGAGTTTGGCTACTCCATTGAGAACCACGACGTGTCGCCGAGGGGGGAGCGGTGGGGCGGGAGTGTCAGCTCCGAGATCAGCCAGCCGACGAAGCTTACCTTCTGGTACGCTTACGGCTGGGCCTCGGGGATGAAGCCGGAGGAGCCCAAGGTCCAGATGTACCAGGACCGCTCCTGGGGCGTGTACATCCCCTTTTATCTCCCGGTCCTGGAGGAGGGCGAGTATTCGACAGTGGATGGGAGGCTGACACCACTGGCCGTGAAGTATCTCATGACCCACTTCGGCATCAGCACGCCGACGATAAAGCTTGCCCCCATCCTGGGGCAGGAATAAGCCCCTCTTCATCCTGGACATGAACAGCCGACAGATTATAACTCTGGTCTTCGTGGGCCTTCCCATAGCGTCCCTCCTCGTGAGCCCTCTTGTTTGGGCCCAGGAGGAGATCCGGATCGGGGTGCTGTATCCCCTCACGGGGGCGTTGGCCCCAACGGGGAAGCTCTCCCGGGAGGGGGTCGAGCTGGCTGTGGAGCTCGTGAACGGCGCCTACAGTCTGAACCTTCCTCTGGCCAAATCCAAAGGCCTCCCCCGGTTCAAAGGGGCCAAGCTCAAGGTGATCTTCGCCGACACCCAGGGGTCCCCGGAGATCGGCCTCGCCGAGGCCGAGCGGCTGATCACCCAGGAGAAGGTCGTGGCCCTCCTCGGGGCCTACCAAAGCGCCGTCACGGCCACGGCCAGCCAGGCGGCTGAGCGGTTGAAGGTCCCCTTCCTGAACCCCGACTCCACCTCCCCTACCTTGATCCGGCGGAACTTCAAGTGGTTCTTCCGGATCACCCCCGACGACGAGATGTTCGCCGAGAACTTTTTCCAGTTCCTGAAAGACCTGGAGAAGAAGGGGATCAAGGTCCGGACCCTCTCGCTAGCCTACGAGAACACCCTGTGGGGGAGGGACGTGGGGACCTTCGAGAAGCGGCTGGCAGCAAAGTACGGCTACAAGGTGGTGCAAGACATCCCGTATCCGGCCAAGACCGTGGACGTGACCAGCGAGGTCCAGCGGCTGAAGCTGGCCTCGGCCGACGTCGTCATGATGGCCTCCTACATCTCCGATGCCATCCTCTATACAAAGACGATGAAGCAGCTCGACTTCACCCCCAAGGCGATCCTGGCCATGGACGCCGGCCACACGGACCCCGCCTACCTGCAGACGGTCGGCAAGGATGGGAACTATATCCTGAGCCGGGAGGTCTGGGCCCTGGACCTTTCCAGGCGGAAGCCCCTGGTGAAACAGGTCAACGACCTCTTCAGGGCCCGCTACGGCCATGATATGGACGGGACCTCGGCCCGGGCCTTCACCGGCCTCCTGGTGTTAGCCGATGCCATCAACCGGGCCGGCTCCACTGCACCAGAGGCGATCCGGCAGGCCCTGCTGGCGACGGATATTCCGCCTGACCAGCTTATCATGCCCTGGGCGGGGATCAGGTTCGATCCGGCGAACGGCCAGAACACGAAAGGGAAGGGGATCATCGTCCAGATCCAGGAGGGGGTGTATCATACGGTCTGGCCCTGGGAGCTGGCCTCGAAGCCGATCATCTGGCCGATGCCAACGTGGAGGGAGCGGAAGTAGTTGAGCGGTGAGGTCCTGGCCCAAACCCTGGTCAACGGCCTTTCCATCGGCTTGGTCTACGCCCTAATCGCTGCGGGCTTAAGTTTGATTTTCGGGCTGATGGAGATCGTGAACTTCGCCCATGGCCAGTTCCTGATGCTCTCCCTCTACATCGCCTACTGGGCCTACACGTTGGCCGGCCTTGATCCCCTCCTCTCCCTCCCGATCTGCGCCCTCCTCCTCTTCGCCCTCGGGCTTCTCACGTACCACGGGATCATCCGCCGGGCCCTTAAGGGGCCGATGCTGGCCCAGATCTTCGCCACCTTCGGCCTGGGGGTCTTCCTCCAAAGCCTGGCCCAGGTCCTCTGGTCCCCGAACTACCGCCTGATCCAAGAACCTGTCCTGAAAGGTCGGATTGCGGCCTTTGGCATCTTCATTGGTCTCCCCCACCTCGCCGCCGGCCTGGGGGCCCTCCTCGCCTTCGGCCTCCTCGCCTGGTTCACCACCAGGACAGAGATGGGGATCGCCCTCCAGGCGACAAGCCAGGATCGGGACGCCGCCGCCCTGATGGGGATCAACACCAATCGGATGTTCGCCCTGGGGTGGGGGATCGGCCTCGCCTGTGTCGGAGTCGCCGGGGCCCTTCTGGCTTCGTTCTACTATGTCTTCCCGGAGGTCGGCTGGACCTTTGCCCTGATCGCCTATGTGGCCGTGGCGCTGGGAGGGTTCGGGAGCCTTCTGGGTTCGCTCATCGCCGGGATCCTGATCGGCCTGGTTGAGGTCTTCAGCGGCCTCTTCATCGCCCCCGCCTTTAAATACCTCGTTGTGTTCGTCCTCTATCTCGCCGTGGTCCTCGTCAAGCCCCAGGGGCTGATGGGCCGATCCTAGGAGAACGGAAAAGGGGGAGAGACCTCGTGCCAGCCCCAAGGAAAAGAGGCATATGGCGGAGGGCCTTCTTCCTGCTCCTGGTCGGCTTCCTCTTGCTTTACCCCTTGCTCTTTCGCGCCCCCTTCCCCCAGCATCTGATGATCAAGCTCTTTCTCTTCGCGACCCTCGCCCAGGCCTGGAACATCCTCGGGGGCTACGGGGGCCAGGTGTCCTTGGGCCACGCGGTCTTTTTTGGCATCGGGGCCTACACCTCCACCCTCCTCCAGCTCAACTGGGACCTCTCCCCCTGGATCGGCCTGCTGGGCGGAGGGGTCCTGGCCGTGGCCGCCGCGTCCATCATCGGCTACCCCTGCTTCCGGTTGGCCGGCCACTACTTCGCCATCGCCACGATCGCCGTGGGCGAGATCGTCCAGACCCTGGCCATGAACTGGCCGTATGTGGGAGGGGCGGCGGGCCTTTATGTCCCCCTGCGGGAAGAATCCCTGAAGACCTTCCAGTTCCACTCGACCAAGCTCCCGTACTACTACATCGGCCTGGGGCTCGTCTCGGCCGTTGCCGTTACCGTCTCTTGGCTGGAGCGATCCAGGCTCGGCTATTACCTCCGAGCGATCAAGGACGATCCCGAGGCGGCCAGGAGCGTAGGCGTCGACATCGTCCGGTACAAGCTGGTCGCGATGGGCCTCAGCGCCTTTTTCACGGCACTGGCCGGTACCTTCTATGCCCAATACATCCTCTTCATTGATCCTGACAGCACCCTCTCCTTGTCCCTCTCCATCCTGATCTGTCTGACCGCGGTCCTGGGCGGGGCCGGGAGTTTCTCCGGCCCCTTCCTCGGGGCCGCGGTCCTCATCCCGCTCTCGGAAGGGACCAGGGTCTTCTTCGGAGGGAGGATTGGGGCCCTGGACCTCCTGATCTACGGCGCCCTGATCGTCCTGATCGCGGTGCTACAACCAGGGGGGCTGATGGCCCTGATCCTGATGACAAAGCCGGGAAGGTGAGATGGCCCTGTTGGAGGTGCAGGAGGTGACGAAGCGCTTCGGCGGCGTGATCGCCAACCATCGCATCAGCTTCACCGTCCACGAAGGGGAAATCCTCGGCCTCGTGGGGCCCAATGGAGCGGGCAAGACAACCCTCTTTGACGTGATCACAGGCTATACAACCCCGGACTCGGGGGTGATCCGGTTCCGCGGGAAGGACATCACGGGCTTAAGGCCTGACCGGATCAACCGGCTCGGGATCGCCCGGACCTTCCAGAAGCTCCGACCCTTCCCGACCATGACAATGGTGGAGAACGTCATGGTCGGCGCCCTCCCCAGGACGGCCAGCGTCAGGGCGGCGAGGGAGGAAGCGCTCAGGCTCTTGGCATTCGTGGGGCTGGCCGAGCAGGGAGAGACCCTGGCTGGAGCGGTAGGGACGGGGGAGAGGAAGCGCCTGGAGCTGGCGAGGGCGATGGCCACCAAGCCCTCCCTCCTTCTTTTGGACGAGGTCACGGCGGGGGTGGACCGGAAGAGCATCCCCGCCTTGATTGACCTAATCAAACGCTTAAGGCGTGAAGGGGTCACCCTGATCGTCATCGAACACAACATGCGGGTGATCATGGCCCTCTCCGACCGAATCGTCGCCCTCCATCTGGGGGAGAAGATTGCCGACGGTCCTCCCCAGGAGGTGGTCCAGGAGCGGGGGGTCATCGAGGCCTACCTCGGGGAAACCTATGCTGAAGGTCGAGGGGCTTAACGTCTCCTACGGCCACTTCCAGGTCCTCTGGGATGTGTCCCTTTACATCCAGGAAGGAGAGGTCGTCTGCCTCTTTGGGCCGAACGGGGCCGGGAAGAGCACCCTCTTACACACGATCTCCGGTCTCATCCGCCCGAGATCCGGCTTCATCCGGTTCCTGGGTGAGAGGATCGACTCCCTTCCCGCCCATCGGATCGTGGAGATGGGGCTCGCCCATGTCCCGGAACGCCGGAGGGTCTTTCCCCGCTTGACAGTCCTCCAGAACTTACGGCTGGGAGCGTATCCCAAGAGGGCCAAGCCGTACCTCCAGGACACGCTGGAGTGGGTGTTCGCCAGCTTCCCCGTCTTGAAGGCACGGGAGCACCAGGTGGCGGGGACGCTTTCAGGCGGCGAGCAGCAGATGCTGGCGATCGCCAGGGGCTTGATGGCCAGGCCGAAGCTCTTGATGGTGGACGAACCCTTCCTCGGCCTCGCCCCGAAGGTCATCAGCGAGCTCGTGAAGCTTTTGCAGAAGATCCATCAGGAGGGGGTGACGGTCCTCCTGGTGGAGCAGAACGTCGAGCTTTCCCTCAAGATCGCCCATCGGGGCTACCTGCTCGAAAGCGGCCACGTCGTGCTGGAAGGGCGGACCGACACACTTCTTGAGCACGCTGAGGTCAAGAGGGCCTTCCTGGGGCTGTAGGGGGGAAGAGGCCTCCTTCCCAGGCTCCCAAATTTCCTTTACGTCTTTGCCATCACTACCAGGATCGTGGCGGATTATGTGGGCCGGGTCAGGGCCTTGACCCTCACCATCCTGATCTATTCGCTCTTCACCGGCCTAAGCGGCCTCGCCCAGAACGTGGGCCAGCTTCTGCTCTGCCGGTTCCTCCTGCCTGGCCGGGGCCCTCCTCCCTCGCTTCGGCTGGCGCGTTCTCTTCTTTGTCGGCATCCTCCCGGCCCTCCTGCTCGCAGGCTTCCTCGCTGCCCGTTTCCATCAAAAGGTTTGGGAGCGCCTCGCCTCAGCCACAGGCTGGAAGGCCTGGCTGTACGGCGCAGGGCTGGGGCTGACCGGCTCCCTCGATCGGCGGCGGAGGCTGGAGGATGCCATGTGGTTTCTTCAAAACGGGACGCCGACCTCTGCGCCCCTGCGGTGAGAAGTTTTTGGGAGAGATTCTCAGGAGCCCCCGATCCGCCAAACGCTCTTCCCTGTCTCCATGTCGGCCATCATCTTCCTCCTCCTGGCGGCAGGGTTCTCCGCTGGGGCGATCCCAGAGTTCCCACTTCGGCCCGGTCGGCTGGGGCGCTTTGGTCATGCCTTTGACTCCTCCAGCGTGTAATGCACGCGAAGCCCACGCGCCTAAAGCTCTTCGGCCAGGCGGACCAGAAGCGCCTCCAGGTCGCGCCGGGAGGCCTGGGTCAGCCAAGCCTGGACGTCAGGCAGGAGGGGGGCCGGGGAGGAAGGCTCCGGGGACAGCGGCTCCTTCATGGCCGGCCCCTGCCCCCCGTGGGATAGGTCTTCGGACGTTTCTTTGGTGTCATGATGTTGATGACGATAAGCCTTCTGGATGTTCCTGTCAAGGACGAACTCCCCTAACGGCCTCCTCCAGCCGGGCTTCCAGCCAGGCGGCGGCCTCTTCCGGGGTGGCGAAGGAGGGAAGGGGTCCGGTCCAGGAGGAGAGGATAGCCGGGGCGGTGAGCCAGCTGTCGGAGACCCGGGGCTCCCCGAGCATCGTCAGGGTGAAGGAAGGGTCAAAGGACCAGCGGAGGACCCACCCGTCCTGTTCCCGCTGCCAGGTGGGGGGAGGCTCCTCCGACCCTTCCTCCTCCTCCGACGCCAGGTATCCCAGTTGGAAGGAGGCCAGTTGGAGGAGCAGGGGGGATGGGAGGGAGGACAGGGTCCGGAAGGCCGCATCCGGGGCCACGGTGACAAGCAGGGTGTCCAGCGGGGTGAGGGTCCGGACCCCGGTGAACCAATCCTCCGGCATCCCCTCAGCCTCCAGGAGCGCCAGGACCGCATCCCGGACGGCCTCCGGGATCAGGGGGGCCAGGCGGTTGAGCAGGGCGTTCCAGGGGGCCTCTCCGGTCGCAGGGGTGAGGAGGAAGCAGGCCACCCCGCAGGGGCAGGTCCAGGTCGGCGCGGGACGGGTGAACAGGTCGTACCGGGTCTGGCATCCGGGGCAGGGGACCTGCCCGCTCCGGAGGAGGCTCCGAAGGCGGGGGGCCAGCTCCGCTGGCGAGGCGGTGAGGGTGGCCTCCACCAGCCCGAGCCGGAGGGTGAGGGTCCACTGTCGCCGGTCCGAGGCGGTGAGCGCCAGGAGCGCCCAGGGCACCCCGAGCAGGGCCAGCTCCCGCTCCAGGGTGGTGAGGAGGCGGGAAAGGGTCGCGGTCATCGCACACCTCCCATGAACGTACAGCGCATGTCAGCTCATGTTTGCTCTCAGTTCAGTTTTGTTGAAAGTGTCCCCTAAGCTCGACTCGGCTGAAACGGAATATTGGGGATAGTGGGAAGAAACCGCATCTGGTGAGGTAGACTCCCCCCCGTTCGAGTGCTAGGCACGATCCACGAACAGCAGGAAGAAGGCCCCCCCAGCGGCTCCATGGGTGGCCGGTGTCACCAGCCGGTGGCCACCGCCTATGACGGGCGGAAGCAGCCTTTGAAAGGTCAAGTTGCCCCCTATTGAACCACCCCCGCGATGCAATCTCGACAGTTGTATCCTAAATATTATGTCCGGATGTCAGAAAAAACTTGACAGGCTGATGGGTGTTATGTTTATTAAATAACGTTCTATTTTTGTAAAGCACCGGAAAAGGTTTAAACGGTCTAACCTCGATCACCCTGTTTTTTCCAGTAACTTGCGATTTTAGGTAGTGCCCCTTTTGATACAGATAATTCATCATGGTCCCCACTGAGCGTGGGTTGCATCAAGGTCTTTTGAGGGGGTGTCACGAACCAGAACAACTCCTCAAAGGACCAGCGATGATCGGTGATGCCCTCAGCCATCGCCGGGGTGTGCCGCTGCCACTTGGGCTGGCTTAACTGGGTACGGGGCAACGGCAGCCGCAAGGCATCTTGGCACTGGAGGAAGCTATAATGCAACGTCTCAACGGCCAATTGGGCTCGATGCCAGTCGGTCTTTTTAGAGAAGCCATAGGTCTTGCGGGGGAGTCGGCGATTCTTGTGCCGCACCGTGCCGTTGGCCCGTTCCACGTAGGCGGTATTGATGGTGGTGCCCCAGCCATTGGCTTCCAGGACTTGGCGGATCGCCGTCTCGTTGCCGATCACGATCCGTTTGACGACCCGAATGACCCTCCCCTGCCGGCGTGGCTTGTCGACCTGGGCATAGAGCAGCCCGGGCAATGGCACCCGCTTGGGTCCCGGGGGCCGGCCCCTCGGATAGCGGCGGGGCACGGGTTCGAGGGTCGAGGAAGGCTTCAGCAACAGCTCTCGGTAACAGGTCAACTTGTCCGAGGTGAACAGCGGGGCGGTCCCATCGCTGCAGGCCTTGATCCTGCCGATGAAAGTCTCGGCCTCCTCGGCTGTATGCTTGCCACAGTGCACCACCAACCGCAACCGGCTGGGCCCGTGCATCGCTATCCCCCCCCAAATCGCCAACTTCCTGGAGATCGTCGTGCTCGGGATCGACCTGTTTTTCCTTATTTTTTACGAAGCTCCAGAACTCATCGATCTGGACTTGGGTCAGATGAAGGTAGTGGATCAACAAGGCATTGACCTCTTCGACATGCTGCCCGGCTTTGCGCAGCCAGTCGAGGATCGTGTCTTGCTTGATGCCTTCCACCCGCTCGATCCCCCGGATGCTCATCCCCTCTACCAGCAACCGGAAGACCCGTACGACCTGCTTCAGGGGCGTCCGGATCCGGTACAGGAACGTCCCTTGGCGGATGGTGAGCGATTTGCGTTGGAACAAGCTTCATTGTGACAGTATTGTTGCTTCAGCAACGCCTTCAGCGATGGCTTCATGGCTTCCCCCTCATCTACCAGTAGATGATAGGGAGCCTACTTCAATACTTCTATCCGCGTCAAGGGGGGCATTACTCGATTTTATATCGGTGCTCGAAAAGGGTTACCATCCCTTCTCCCTTTTCGGAGACCATCTGTTTAATGCGGCCGCCTTTGCCGGTCCCCGCCCGCACCGGCCAGAGGCCCAAATTGGAACCGAGAGCGTCACGCGGTTGACATCGCATTCCGGAACCCTCTTTGCGAAGGAGGTGATGCGAGAGGAACGGAGTCTCAGGTCCTACAGTGGTCAGGTTTTCTCTTCCGGTGGGCAAACAACAACGCATGAACGAAGAGGAGGCTGGGGAATGAAACGTTGGGTACGAAATCAGCTCGGGATTATTGTTCTCCTTCTGCCCTTCATGATGCTATTGGGGGCATCCCCCGGGATTGCCCAAAATTATGTCACTGACCGCATGCTCCTCCAGGCGGAGCAGGATCCTAACAACTGGCTCCTCTATGGGCGTACCTACGCCAACACGAGATTCAGCCCTCTTACCCAAATCAATAGGAGCAATGTGCGGAAACTGGTGCCCAAATGGGTGTTCCAGTTCGGCGTCGTGGATGGGCAGGAAGGGCAAGCGATCGTGAACAACGGGGTGCTCTACATCACGTCCGCCTGGAATCATCTGTTTGCCCTTGAGGCGGCCACCGGGAAACTGTTGTGGCGCTATGATCATCCCCTCCCGGCGGATCTCCCCGCCCATGTCTGCTGCGACGTCGTCAACCGCGGAGTGGCGGTCTACCATGATAAGGTCTACCTGGCGACCCTGGACGCGCATGTGGTCGCCCTGGACGCCAAGACCGGCAAGGTGGTCTGGGACAAAGTCGTAGGGGATTATACATATTCAGAGGTCCTCACGTTGATGCCCCTGGCGCTTCGGGGGAAGATCATTGTGGGTCCGGCCGGGGCCGAGTATGGGATCCGCGGGTGGATTTTGGCTCTGAATGCGGAGACCGGGGAACAGGTGTGGAAGACCTACACGATTCCTGGCCCGGGGGAGCCAGGCAACGAGACATGGCCGGGGGAGTCCTGGAAATATGGCGGGGGCTCCGCCTGGATCACTGGGTCATACGATCCTGAACTCAATATCCTCTACTGGCCGGTGGGGAACCCCAGCCCGGACTTCGACCGGCATGTTCGACTCGGGGATAACCTCTACACCAACTCCACCCTGGCGTTGGATCCCGATACAGGGAGGATCCTCTTCTATTTCCAATACACCCCTAACGATCCGTACGATTTCGATGGCGTCAACGAGGTGGTGTTGGCAGATGCCACGATCCAGGGGCAGCCGAGAAAGGTGTGGGTGCATGCCGACCGGAACGGCTACTTTTACGTCATTGACCGCACCAATGGGAAGTTTATCTACGGGGTGCCCTTTACGGATGTGAACTGGGCGAAGGGGCTGGATAAAAACGGGCGTCCCATCTTCAACTGGCCGGAGAAGGATGTGGTACATGACCGGGTGACGACCGACATCCGACCGGCGCAGATGGGGGGGAAGAATTGGCATCCTATTGCTTACAGTCCCTTGACCGGCTATGCCTACATCCCTGCCTTGCAAAGCTCGAATGATCTGCAGGCTGCAAGGCAGGAATGGAGGCGCGGGCAGCTCTGGCTGGGGCTGGAGATGAAAACGTGGGGGTACCAGCCGGGCTATGGAACGCTGACGGCCATAGACATTGCCTCCGGCAAAGCCGTCTGGGTGTATAATGACCGATCGCCGATGTATGCTGGGGTGCTTGCGACCGCTGGGGGGTTGGTCTTCGTCGGGAACCCCGAGGGGGAGTTTTTGGCCCTCGACCATAAGACTGGAGAGTTGCTATGGAAATTCCGAACGGGTTCTGGGATCGTTGCCCCCCCGACCACCTTTGCCGTAGACGGCAAGCAATACATTGCCGTGGCCTCCGGATGGGGTGGGTGGACGGGCTGGGCAACGATCGGGAAAGGGAGCGCCCCCTGGCTCAAAGATCTGCCTAAAGGAGGGGCGCTCTTTGTCTTCGGCCTGTTTGACGAATAAAGTGAGGAGGCAGGGGTCTTTTGGAAGGGGGGTCATCGTCGGAGGGGTGATCATAGGGGGGTTCCTGACCTTCGCTGTTTTTGCCCAGGAGGTCGCCGTCAGGAACCCGTATACTGGAAAGCTCGAGGCCATTGCCGAAGGCCAGCGGTTCTTTGCCGAGATGGGTTGTCATCACTGCCATGGCCCCAATGGGGAGGGTGGGATGGGTCCGGATCTGACGGACGAGATCTGGAGATACCGCCCCACCGACGAGACGCTGTTTCAGATCATCAGCCGCGGGATTCCCGGAACCACGATGCCTCCTTGGGAGGGGAAGCTTTCCCCCGACCAGATCTGGAAGATCATCGCCTTCATCCGATCACGCTATAAAGGCGATCCTTCCAAGATCCTCTGGTAACGGGGTAGGCTCCTTTACCGCTCCCAGCCGAAGACGCTGGCCCAGGTCATCGCGGCGCTCCCCAAAGGCGCCCCGGTGGCTGGTAGCCTCCGTAGGGGTCCGCCTCGTCACCGATGGACTCGTCTGGACGGGACCCAGTCCCGACCCCTAGAGACCTGGCCCGGTTCACCCGTCTGATGGGGGTCACCCTGGTCCTGGAGACCGCCGTCGGGAAGGCCGTTGCAGAGGCAGACCTCTCAGCCCGCTTCCCCTGCCAGCCGAAAGGCCCCTGCCTCTCCCTCCTCCACAGGGGCATCAACTTCCTCCGGACACTGGCCCGGCTGGTCCGGCTGAGGGTCCACTTCGTCCAGCAGCCTCTCCCGCTGTCTCAACTCCGGGTCTTTGCATGGTTGCAAACCGCCGGGACTATGCCATGAAAAGGGATAAGCGGTGATCAGCTACCCCGGGTCCAGGGGGGTCTCCGCCACCCCGACCCGGCCGAACCAGGCCGGCTTGCAGCGCTTGGGCCCCCCTTTGCCCCTGCGCTCCTCCCCTTGGGAGGGCCCCCGATCGGGCAGGCCGCGGTCCGGCCAGGCCCCTTCTGGCGGCGCGCCCGCTTCTCCCCCCCTTCCGCCCCTCCCTCAAGGCTTCCATCGCCCGCGCGGAGGACTTCCGCCGGTCCGC
>CAZHST010000005.1:0-114322 GCA_964535215.1 uncultured bacterium | reverse complement strand
GTCACCGAGAAGGCCGGGGTGGGAAACCCCCTCTGGAGTGCAAGCTGTGCCTTCGGGGACATCAACAAGGATGGTTTCGTGGACCTCTACGTCACCAACTATGTGGATTTTTCCTTCGATAACCATCCCTTTTGCGGGGATCGCCGGCGGGGGCTTCGGGGCTACTGTTCCCCCGAAGTGTATCAGGGGGTGCCTGACGCCCTGTACAGAAACAACGGTGACGGGACGTTCACCGACATCGCGCAGCAGGCCGGGATGTGGAACGTTGCCGAGAGCAAAGGGCTGGGGGTGGTCTTTGGGGACTATGACAACGATGGTGACCTCGACATCTACGTGGCCAACGACTCGACAAGGAATTTCCTGTACAGGAATACCGGAAAGGGCACCTTTGGCGAGGTCGGTCTCTTTGCCGGGGTGGCCTTGAGCCTTGAGGGAAGGCCGGAGGCCGGGATGGGGGTGGACTTTGGGGACTACGACAACGACGGCTTCCTGGACATCGTCGTGACAAATCTCGCCTATGAAGGCTACGCCCTCTACCACAACAACGGCGACGGGACCTTCACGGACGTGAGGTACCCTGCCGGCCTGGGGCAGGCCACCTCCCTCTCAACGGGATGGGGTGTCGGCTTCTTCGATTTCGACAACGATGGTGACCTGGACCTCTTCGGGGCCAACGGCCACACCCTGGATACCTACATTGAAGGGATCGGCTTGAAGCCTGCCCCCTACGCCCAGAAGAACCTCCTGTTCAGGAACAACGGGGATGGGACCTTCCAGGACATCTCCGCCCAGGCTGGGGAACCTTTTGAAAGGGCGAGGGTCGGGAGGGGTGTAGCCTTTGGGGACTATGACAACGATGGTGACATTGATCTTTTGATCATGAATTCTAACGCCGAGGCGATCCTCCTCCGAAACAACGGGGGGAACCGCCGGAACTGGCTGATGGTCAAGACCATCGGGACGAAGAGCAACCGGGACGGGATCGGGGCGAGGATCACGGTCATGGCCGGGTCCTCCCCGCAGATCCGGGAGGTGAAGAGTGGGGGGAGCTACCTCTCCCAGAGCGACATGCGCGTCCATTTCGGGCTCGGGGCCCAGGAGACCGTCGAGCTAGTCGAGGTCCGGTGGCCGAGTGGGGTCGTGGATCGGATCAGGGGCGTAGCTGCGAACCAGCTCCTCATGATCAAAGAGGGAAAGGAGGCCTGGGGATCCAGGCAGGGGCCTTTGCCGTTGGGTCAAGATCCTTGACAAGTCAAACGGGGTTTCATTATGATGAGTGACGTTTTCCCTGAGGGTCAGGACCAGGGGGTGTAAGGAGGAGGACATGGGGAGGGTGATCGTTATCGGTGGGCTGGTCTTTGGGCTGGTTGGACCGGCGTTGGCGGCGAAGTGGGAGGTGCCTGCCCGCCACTTCTCCGATCCGACCTGGGAAGAGGCGAAGAGTGGGCCGGTCGAGATGCCGTCAGCCGAGGGGCCGCCACTTAGGCTTTTCTGTCGAAACTTCGTCCCCCGGGGGGAGCCACCGAGGGCGAAGACGCCTGGTTTGAAAGTCTGCTTCTGGCAGGATCGTCCGATCATCGCCATCCCCTATCACTACAACATCCACGAATATGGGACGGGCTGGCAGTACGAGAGCGTCTGGTACGATGAGGGGGCATTGCCAGACCTCAGCAAGAGGTGTGGGCTCAACCCGCCCAAGCCGACAGGCCGGTGGCAGTTGGGGCCGCCCCAGTGTGGATTCGAGGTCCAGGTCTGGTAGGGTTTACTTTTTTTCTAGACAAAATCCTAAGGTTTATGGTAGTAAAACGTCGTTCCCCTTACTCCGGCGAAGTTGTCTACGCCGGGTATCCGGGGCGATAGGGGTTGGGGGAGATGGGTTGAGAGGGGGTGGGAGCGAGGGGAAACCTCGAAGCGAGGCGATGCATGTGCCGTGAGGTGGGTTGGCTGCAACTGTTTCGCTAAGGGGAGGGAAGAGGCATGAAACGATGCGTGGCGCTGCTCACGGTGATCGGGTTGGCCGTTGTTGCCTGGCCCGTTGCCCAGGTGTTTGCCCTTCACGAGGAGAACGGGCCGTGGTGGCCGCATCCGATCTGGGGTCGGGGTGATCAGGCGGGGGGCTCAAACTGGATCACGCCAGCTAAGGTGCTGGAGGCCCTCAAGCTGGTCAAGACGGGGAAGATCTATGAGCTGGGCCAGGTCTATGAGCGGGGCATGCCCCTGTTTGGCCAGCGGACCTACGCCTCCTTCATCCCGGCATCGCCGACGGGAGGACCGTTTGGAAAGAACAACCTGGTCTACCATGATGAGTTTGTCTGCGCCGAGATCGGACAGGTCGGCACCCAGTTTGACGGCCCCGCCCACATCGGCATGCGGATCAAGTGGACCGATGGGACATGGAAGGATGTCTTCTACAACGGGTATACGACGGAGGAGATGCGGGATCCCTACGCCCTCAAGTACAATGGGATTGAGAACGTGAAGCCCATCATCACCCGGGGGATCCTGATTGACATCGCCGGCTACAAGGGCGTGCCGACCCTCCCGAACAGCTACGAGGTCACCCTGGCCGATGTCCGGGGTGCCCTCCGCCGCCAGGGGATCTCTGAAGATTCCATCAAGCCTGGGGACGCGATCTTCTTCCACTACGGCTGGGAGAAGCTCTGGAAGGAGCCGGCCAAGTTCAACAACAACCCTCCAGGGATCGGGCTGGAGGTCGCCAAGTGGATCATCGAGAAGAAGGCCTCCATGTGGGGCACCGACCAGTGGACGTCAGAGGTCTGGCCGAATCCGAACCCTGATCTCGTTGTCCCCGTCCATCAGGAGCTGATGATGAAGAACGGGATCTGGAACCTGGAGAACATGGGGTTCGAAGACGTGATCAAGGACGGGGTGTACGAGTTCCTGTTCATCTTCCTTGTCCCCCGGACCAAGGGAACCACCGCCGCTTTTACCCGGCCCGTTGCGATCCGGTAACGTCCTTGCATCCATCAGGGGGCGATCCGTTCTCCGGGTCGCCCCCTTGCTTTATGTTCAGGAGGACCGATGAAGATCACCTCTGTCGAAACAGGGCTCTACCGGGTGCCTCTGAGAGAGCCCCTGGTGGATGCCACCATCCGTCTGACCGAGTGGGAACTGGTCATCGCCCGGGTGAGAACGGATAATCACCGGACCGGCGTCGGGTGGTGCTACACGTTAGGGAGCGGGGGGACAGCCATCAAGGCCCTGATCCAGGAAGCTCTGACCCCCCTGGTCCTGGGGGAGGATCCCTTTCACGTCGAGCGGATTGCGGCGAAGCTCTGGTGGGGGATCTCCCGCCTGGGGACGGGTCTCACGACCCTTGCGATCGCCCCCCTGGACATCGCGATCTGGGATCTCATCGGGAAGGCGGTCGGGCGGCCCCTCTATGAAATCCTGGGGGGATGCCGGGAGAGGATCCCGGTCTACGGGAGCGGGGTGAACCTCCACCTGGAGATGGACGCCCTTTTGAAGCAGATCCAGGGGTATCTCGACCAGGGGTACAAGGCGGTCAAGATGAAGGTCGGCAAGGATGATCCCGAGGAGGATGTGGAGCGGGTCAAGGCGGTCCGTCAGTTGATCGGTCCCCGGATCGCCCTCATGGTGGATGCAAACCTGAAATGGACCGTGGCCGAGGCGGTCAAAAGGGCTACCCTCTTGGAGCCCTTCCACCTCGCCTGGCTGGAAGAGCCGCTCCCCCCCGAGGACGTCGCCGGCCACGCCAGGCTCCGCTCGGCGGTGAACATCCCGATTGCTGTGGGGGAGACCCTCTTCACCAAGCACCGGTTCGCCGAGTATCTTCGAAATGAGGCTGTGGATATCATCCAGGCCGATGTGGTCCGGGTGGGCGGGATCACCGAGTGGGTCAAGATCGCCCATCTAGCCGATGCCTGGGGCATCCCGATGGCCCCCCACGGGGTCTACGAGCTTTCCGTCTCCCTCCTCTGCGCCGCACCGAACGCCCTGATCGCCGAGATGATCACGGGGGGGTCCTTGACGGAGCTCGGGCTTCTCAGGGAGCCGATCCTCCCCCAGGAGGGGTTCGGGACCCCGCCGAAGAAGCCCGGACACGGCGTCGAGTTTGACGAGAACGCCCTGGTCCGCTATGCCGTCTGACTAAGACCGGACGGCCAGGATCTCTTCGATCTTTCTGGCCAGTTCCAGGTCCTTCGCCGTGACCCCACCCTCCGAGGGGGTCCATAAGGTCAGGGTGACCCGTCGGTCGTTGATCAGGATGTCGGGGCGGTGGTTGGCCGCCTCGGCCAAGCGGGCCACGGCGTTCACGAAGCCGATGGCCTCCATGAAGGAGGGGAGGGTGAAGAGCTTGCTGATGGCGTTCTCCCCAACCTGCCAGTGGTGTAAGGACTGGAGGGCCTCCCGGATCTCCTGCAACGAAAGCTTTGCCATGGTTTCACCTCCTGGGGCATTCTAGAGGGGTTACGGGGCCGGGGTCAACGGGGGCTTGAAGGGGTCATCAGGGTGAAGGGGTCTCGAAAGAGGAAGTCAACCAAACGAGGGGGGCCACGGCTCCGGATCCCGGTGGCACCGCCGGGAAAGGTCCACGGGCTGGAGACGGCCTACCAACGGGAGAAGGGAAAGCTCAAGAAGCAGCTCCGGGAGGAGCTGGGGGAAGAGACCCTGTGGTAGGAACTCGAACATCGTATGCCACAGGTCTTCGCTGTCGGGCCTGCGGCCGAAGGTATCCAAAGCGGTACCTGTTGGGGTGCTCTTCTTGCCAGGGGCTTCTGGAGATCGAGTACGATCTTGAAGGGCTCTCGAAGCTTAAGCCGGATGACCTGAAGGGCTCCACCCTCTGGCGCTACGCCCCTTTCCTCCCCATCGAGGACCCGCAGGACTTCGTCTCTTTGGGGGAGGGGATGACCCCCCTGCTTCGGTGTGAACGGCTGGGGGACCGTCTCGGCCTCAAGAACCTTTACCTCAAATTCGAGGGGACCAACCCCACAGGGACGATCAAGGACCGCTCCTCGGCCACGGCTGTTGCAGCAGCACGGGCGTTCGGCTTCAAGGCCGTGGCCGTTGTCAGCACCGGGAACGCCGGCTCCTCCATCGCCTCCTACGCGGCCAGGGCCGGCCTCAAGTCGTTCATCTTCTGCTACGAGAAGGGGGCCCAGCCCAAGCTGCACCACATGGCCGCCTGTGCCACCCGTCTCATCCTGTATAAAGGAGGCTACGACGACCTCATCACGATCTATGACCGGTTGATGGAGGACCTCCCCATCTTCGAAGCGGGGGCGAGCCGGAGCACCTACAAGCTGGAGGGGAAAAAGACGCTGGCCTACGAGGTCTTTGAGCAGCTCGGGAGAAGGACTCCTGACTACTACGTCGCCCCCGTCGCGGTGGGGGAATCGTTCATTGCCTCCTTTCGGGCCTTTACGGAGCTTCAACGGATCGGGTGGAGCGAGAGGGTGCCGACGATGGTCGCCGCCCAGGCTTCCCGGGCGAACCCCATCGTTGAAGCGCTCCGCACGGGAGGCCTCCTCGTCCCGCAGCGGATCGGCTACACGATCGCCGAGGGGGTCGCCGTGGGAGACCCGGGGAGGAAGGGAGAGTGGGTCCTGGAGATCCTCAGGGAGAACCAGGGGCTTGGGGCCGATGCCGACGATGGGGAGATCCTGGAGGCTCAAAGGCTTCTCGCCAGGACCGAAGGGGTCTGGGCCGGCCCCACCGGCTGCGTCACGATTGCCGCCTTAAGAAACCTGGTGAAGGGAAAGGTCCTCGATCCCGACGCCACCGTTGTCTGCCTCGTGAGCGAGACCGGCCTGAAGGGGGAGTACCCCCGCTTCGAGCAGGAGGCCGTCACCCCCGACCCGGAGACGATCAAGGCCCTCCTCGTCAAGTCCCTTGACAGCTTTTGACCAACCAGGTTACCATCTCCCATCATTTCCTAGCAGTCCAGAGGAGGGGTGGTGAAGGACTCCAAGCGGCGAGGGGATGGTCGGTTCTACGCGCTCTCCTGTATTGGCTGCGGGAGGCGCTGCCGGGAGGAGGAGTCCAGCACCCGCTGCCCCTCCTGTGGCAGGCCGTTGACCGTTCGCTACGACTGGAGCTACATCAAATCCCGCTTGAACCGCTACGCCCTGCGAACCTCACCCATCAAGGCCTTGAAATACCTGGACTTCTACCCGATCCTGAATCTGGACCTTGTGGTTTCCCTGGATGAAGGGGGGACGCCCCTCTACCGCTGCCATCGGCTGGGCCAGGAGATGAACCTTCAAGCCCTCTACATCAAGAATGAGGGGATGAACCCGACCGGGGTTTTCAAGGACCGGGGGACGCTGGTCGAGATCACGAAGGCCAAGGAGCAGGGGGCAAAGGCGATTGCTGTCGCGTCCACCGGGAACATGGCCGCCTCGGTGGCAGCCTACGCCGCCGTTGCCGGCCTCCCCTGCTACGTCATCGTCCCGGAAGGAACGGCCATCGGGAAGCTCTCCCAAGCCCTCTCCTACGGTGCCCGTTTGCTTCAGGTCCGCGGAACCTACAACGACGCCGCCCGCTTGACGGAGGAGGTGAGTGAAAAGTACGGCTTTTACCTCGCTGGCGATTATGCCTTCCGGGTTGAAGGGCAGAAGTCGGCCGCCTTCGAGATCATCGAGCAGTTGGACTGGCAGGCCCCGGCGGTGGTCATCGTCCCCATGGGGGCCGGGACAAACCTGGCCGCCCTCTGGAAAGGCTTCAAAGAGTTCTACGAATTAGGCTTCATTGACCACCTCCCCCGGATGATTGGGGTCCAGCCCGAAGGGTGCGCCCCCATTGTCTCCGCCTTTAATCAGGGCTTGGATCGGATCGTCCCTTTGGAGAAGCCGGAGACGATCTGCTCGGCCGTCGCCGCCGGCGATCCCCCTGACGGGCTGAAGGCCCTTCAGGCCCTCCGGGAATCGGGCGGCTGCTCCCTCTCCCTAAGCGATATCGAGATCTTAGAGGCCCAGCAGCGCTTGGCCCGGTTGGAGTCCATCTTTGTCGAGCCTGCCGGGGCCATCCCCATCGCGGCTCTCTCCCATCTCCTTGTCACCGGTCGGGTCAGGTCCGATGAGGTCGTCATCTGCCTGGCCACGGGAAACGGCTTGAAGGACCCGAAGGCTGCGCTAAAGGTCCTGCCCTCTCCGGCCACCATCGAGCCCTCGCTGGCCGAGGTGGAAAAGTTCCTCCGCCTGAAACTCTATGAGATCAGGGCGGCAGGGGCGAAAAACGGAGACAGGAACCTCTTCGACCGGGTGCCTTCGGTGAGTCAGATCATCGGGGTGGTCAAGCGGGAGCTGGGCGTCAAGCTGACCGTGGAGTACGCCAAGCGAACCCTCCAGCTTATCTCGGAGTTCGTCAACAAGGGGAAGCCCATCGCCAAGGCGGATTTGCAATATATCGTGGAGACTGTCCTCAAAGGACTTTCGGAGCACCCCCCTATCCTGCACGTCGAGGACTTTCAGGTGTCCACCTCGCTCCACGGCCGTCCTGAGGCTACCGTGGAGATCCTCTTCGACGGCGAACGGGTGGGAAGCACGGCCTCAGGTGTTGGGCCGGTGGACGCGGTGATCAACGCCTTGAAGGCCGCCGCCCAGAGCCGGGGGAAGCTCTTCTTCGAGCTGATCGATTTCCAGGTGGAGATCAACACGCCGGGGACTGACGCCTCCGTTGAGGTGACGATGGTCCTCCGGGACGGTACGGGGAACCGGGTCGTGGCGACCGGGACTTCCCCCGACATCATCGTTGCCTCGGTGAACGCCTTCGTCGAAGGCTACAACGTGCTGTGGTCGAGACAGCAGACCTGATCTGTCTAAGGGGCCAGGCCATGGCTTGCGAGGGAGAAACAGCCGAAAACGTTTCCGGTGATCGCATAAGGAGGGGCATGTGAAGGTTGCTGTCATGGGGGCGGGGGCCGTTGGGGGGTACTTCGGCGGCCTCCTGGCAAGGAGTCATGGGGACGTGACGTTCATCGCCCGCGGGAGGCATCTTGAGGCCCTCAGGGCAAAGGGTCTCATCGTGAAAAGCTACAAGGGGGATTTTTCGTTGCCGGTCAACGCCACCTCCGATCCCGGAGAGGTTGGTCTGGTTGATCTGATCCTCTTCGCCGTGAAAGCTTACGATACCGAAGCGGCCGTCAGGCAGGCGCTCCCGATGGTGGGGTCAAACACCATCCTCCTCTCGCTCCAGAACGGGGTGGACAACGGTGAGAAGATGGCTGCCGTCGTGGGGAAGGAGAAGATCCTGGAGGCGGCCGTCTACATTGGCGCCAGCCTCCCCGAGCCCGGGGTGATCCTCCACACGGCTGGAGGAAGGATCATCTTCGGCGAGCCCGAGGGGGGGATCACCGAGCGGGTGAGGAAGCTGGAGGGCTTCTTCAAGGACCATGGCCTCCAGGCCGAGGCCTCGCCTGACATCCGGGTCCCCCAGTGGAGCAAGTTTGCCTGGAATGTCGCCTTCAACGCCATCAACGCCCTGATCGGCGGACCCGTCGGTCGGGTCGTCGCGAACCAGAAGACATTGGAGCTGGCCCGGCGGACCATGGAGGAGGTCATCGAGATTGCCAAGGCCCTTCGCATCCCCCTTCCCGACGATCTGGTCGAGCGCCATGTCCAGTGGACCCTGACCATGGGTCCGGACATCAAGACCTCCACCCTTCAGGATCTGGAGGCAGGGAAACCTTTGGAGATCGAGGCCTTCAACGGGATCATCGTGAGAAAGGGACAGGAACTGGGCATCCCCACCCCTTACAACTTCGCCCTCTATGGCCTCCTCTCAGCGCTCCAGCCACCGCCTGCTCCTCGAACCTAAAAGGTGTTTCTCGGCAGGGGGCCGTCAGCCGTCCCGTCCCTCAGGGAGGTCAAGCTTCATCCGCTTGAGCTTGTAGTGGAGCGCCCGGGGGCTGATGCCCAGGAGCTTCGCCGCCTTCTCCCGGTGGCTCGTGATCTCCAGAAGCGTCCGCTTGATGATCTCCCTCTCGATCTCCCGGAGGGGCCTCCCTAAAGGAATGGTGATCATCCGCCCGCTCCCCTCCTGCCAACGGATAGCCTCGGGCAGGTGTTCGGGAAGGATCACGTTCTCCTTTACGGTGAGGATCAGACGCTCCAGGACGTTCCGCAGCTCCCGCACATTCCCCGGCCATGGATAGGTCAGGAGGAGTTGAGCAGCCTCAGGGGAGAGCCTTTTCTCCTCCTTTCCGTAGGCTTGGGCAAACTCCCCCAGGAAGGCCTCGAGGAGGAGGGGAATGTCCTCCCGCCGCTCCCGGAGCGGGGGAAGGGGGATGGGGACGACGTTCAAGCGGTAGTAGAGGTCCTCTCGGAAGGTGCCCTCCTTGACCTTCCGCCGGAGATCCTGGTTGGAAGCCGCGATCACCCGGAAATCAACCCTGATGAGTCGCGTGCCCCCCAGCCGCCGGAACTCCTTCGTTTCCAGGACCCGGAGGAAGTCCACCTGGCTTTTGAGGCTCATCTCGCCCACTTCATCGAGAAAGAGGGTGCCTCCATCGGCGAGCTCGAACCGTCCCTTCTTCGGTCCCGTGGCCCCGGTGAAAGCCCCTTTCTCGTAGCCGAACAGCTCCGACTCCAGGAGGGTCTCGGGGAGGGCCCCACAGTTTAAGGCAACGAAGGGCCCCTCCCGGCGGTCGCTCTGCTGGTGGATGATGCGGGCGATCAGCTCCTTGCCGGTCCCGCTCTCGCCTTGGAGGAGGATTGGGGCGGTCGTCCCGGCCACCTGTTCGACCAACTCGTAGACCCGCTGCATAGCCGGGCTTTTCCCCACAATAAACGTGAAGGCCTTCCTAAGCTGGAGTTGCTGGCGAAGCTGACGGTTCTCGACCCGTATCCGCTGTGTCTCCAAGGCCTTTTCCACGAGGATGGGTAGCCGGGTGTAATCAATGGGTTTCGTGAGGTAATCATAGGCCCCCGCCTTCATCGCCTCCACCGCCGATTCGACGGTGCCATAGGCCGTGAGGAGGATGACCTCCACCTCGGGATGGCGCTCCTTGATGGCTTTCAACAGGGCCATCCCATCGAGGCCGGCCATCTTGAGGTCCGTGATGACCAGGTGGAAATCCTCGGCGTTTAGGAGTCCCAGCGCCTCGGTCCCGCTGCCCGCCGCGGCAACGCGGTAGCCTTTCTTCTCCAGGATCTTGGCCAAGGCGTTCCGGATGTTGACCTCGTCATCAACGACGAGGATGCCGGTTTGCCGGTTCATGTTAGGTCCCTCGGGCCAACTCATGCCGGATCGCCGGGAGGGTGACGGTCAGCGTGGTCCCCTTGCCCGGGAGGCTTCTCACCTCGATGTCCCCCCCGTGATCCTTCACGATCCGGTAGGCGATGGCGAGGCCTAACCCCATCCCCTCCTCGCGGGTCGTGAAGTAGGGATCGAAGAGCCTTCCCAGATGCTCGGGTGGGATTCCCACCCCGGTATCGGAGCAGAGAACCTCGACGAACCAGGGTGAGGTCGGGCTGAGGTGGCTGGCGATTTCGACGGTTCCTCCCTGGGGCATGGCCTGGAGGGCATTGAGCAGGATGTTGACGAAGACCTGGCTCAGTTGGGTTTCGTCGCCGACAATCCGGGGGAGGGAAGGGGCGAGGGAGAGTTTGACCTCGATCGTCTTCCCCCGGGCCTCCGGGAAAAGAAGGGCAACGACCTGGCGGAGGATGGCGTTAAGGTCCAGTTCCGTGAGTTGAAGTTCGGAGGGTTTGGCAAACCGCATGAAGCCCTCCAGGATCCTGTTCAGGCGACGGATCTCCAACTTCAGGATGTCCAGGTACGCCTTCACCTCCTTCCGCTGCTGCTTGTCCAGGATAAGCTCCTCCTCCAGCAGGTGGAGATTTAGGTCAATGGCGCTTAAGGGGTTTTTAATCTCGTGGGCGAGGCCAGCCGAGAGGGTTCCCAGGGCCGCCATCTTGTCGGCTTGGCGGAGCTGGTGCTCGAGCCGGGCCAGATCGGAGCAGTCCCGGACCAGCAGGACGACGCCCAGGGTTTGCCCTTCCACATCCTTTAGGGGAGACGTGGAGAGCCGGATGGCGGTTGAGCGTTCCCTGCCTCCGTTCAGCTTCAACTCCACCTCTTGGGCGAAGGTCTGATCCTCCAGGGCCGAGCGGAGGATGCCCGCGAGCTCGGGCTGGCTCCTGAAGACCTCGGTGTAAAGATGCCAGGCGACGTTTTTCACCCCGAGGATTTGCTCCGCCGAAGGGTTGACAAAGGTGATCTTCCCGTTCGCGTCAAGGGTGATCACCCCCGTCGCGATGCTCTGGAGGATATTCCTGGCCAGCGTCTTGGCGGCCTCGAAGGCGTGGGTGGTGGCCCGGTAGTGGTGATGGATGGTGACGGTGGCGAGGCCCACCAGGGCCAGGAGCGAGATGATAGCCGTCATCTTCAGGATGTCAGCCCTGGCTTTGAGGAGGGGGAGCCGGAGCAGGTCCGGATTCACGTCCTCCCGGGTCTGGATGATCCGCTCGATGGCCTGCTTCTCCCGCTCCAGGTTCAAGACCATCATGCCCGTGATGGCCAGGGCCGTGATGATCACCACCAGGAGGAGATGGCCAAAGGGGATGTGGCGGAAGAGGGTCCGTTCGGGTTTGGGCCTAAACATGGATCCTTTCCTCAAGGAGTATCATACAACGAGGGGCTGTGGGTAAGAAGGGAATTTCTGACCTCCTGATGGTTCAGGACCTCTCCTCCTGATTCGCTAGATGTCCTCCTCGGTCAGGGGGAGGGCGATCCGGGTTCCTCCTTTTCGGCACAACTCAATCGTCTTCACCTGCCTGGCTTTGGTCATCTCCGGGAAAGCCGCCCCCAGCCTCTCGAACCAGGCTTCCAGCTCCTCCAGGAGCTTGAAGCCGATGCCTTTCCCCCGAGCCGAAGGATGGACCCCGAGCGAATAGAGCTGGCCCCTTTCACCGCTCACGCCGCCGATGGCATAGCCCAGGAGCTCGGGCGCGCGCGCGATGAAAACTTTGATGGTCGAGCTTTGATAGAGCCCGTGCAGCTCGTCAAGGGACAGGGCCTGATCACGAAAGCAGCGCTTTTCGAGGACCCAGATCCCGATGAGATCCTCGATTGTTGCCTCTTTGATGCGGATCGAACCAATCATCACTTGCCCTGTTGAACCACTTCTCCAAAGGCCACCAGGAGTGGCTACCGCATCTCGGACAACGGGGGTTATTCCCTGCGATCAGGAACACCTCCTCACAATCCAGGCACAGCGCAAGGAGCTTCAGGGTCATCGCCCATGCCTCCCTCTGCCGGGACCCTAAGGCACTCACCTCATGTCCTCCTTGGGCGGTTCCTTCCCGATGGTGATCCCATCCTTCTTCTGGGAGGGCTCGGCTTCTTGGTCAGGGCTTCTAACTGCGCCTTTGCCGCCTCGATTGGGGTCGTCAGATCGAAGCTTGCTTTTCCCCTACGGCCAGGTCCGCCTTGATCACCATCTCGAAGGCTGCAACGAGTCGGGAGAGGAGAAAGGGGTTCATCCTCCCGGCAGCCTCCTGGAGGAAGTTCGGCCGCCCCCGCACCCACACGACGGGAAGGCTTTGAGGGTACGAGGGACTCCTCCACAAGTGATCCGGTTTAAGGACCTTGATCGGAACGCTCAAGTTCACGTGTTCAAAGGCTTCCTGGGCCATGATGGCCAAACGCATAGCGGTTTCGTTCTTCCGGTCTAGGACGGCCAGATCCAGGGTTCGCCGGGTTCCTAGATCGTTCAAGTCCAGGACGGCGGCCAGCTCCCCTAGACTGCCGTTTGCCGCCAGGCAGTCGAAATAAGCCCGGGACCCGGCAGAGGCAAGCTCCTCGGCATCGAAGAACACAAAGCGCAACGGACCATGCGCCTTGTTCCTCACCTGCATGAGCAGGGCGAGCAGAACGGCGGTCCCCATGCTGCTCCCCACAGGCCCGAGCCGGAGGGGCATCGTGTCATAATGGGCCGTGAAGAGGAGGACGTCGTCCCCTTCGCCGACTTCCACAATGAGATTCTCGCAGAAAGCCTCTTCCTCTGCGGAGTGGATCGTCACGATGGCCTTCGTTTTACCTTTTGTCAATGGAAGGGCATCGCTGCGCCTGATTGCGAGGGTCGGGAGCGGTGCCTTCCCTTGGCCGAGGACAACTGTGGGAAGGGCTGCCGAATCCCACGGAAACAGGAGAAGGGCGGCGGCTCCCTTCTTGGCGGCGATGGCGGCCTTCTCAGATGCGGGGATCTTCCCCAGCTGCGCCAGAACGATCGTCCCGGTGTAGTCTTCGCCTTGAACGTACTCCTGCTCCCGGCCATACTGGATGAACTTCACCAGGCCCTCTACTGCCGCAGCGGGTGGCGAACCGATGGCCCCCAAGCTGCCGATCGGATGAGACCCTTTTTCGGAGACCTGGATGGAGCTCTCCACCGGGATGAACAGGTGTAACCGAAAACCGATGACCTCGAAGCCAAGGCCAAGGCCCCTGAGCACCTTTTTGATATACTCCCGAGCCCGGACCCACTCCGGACTTCCGACGTGCCTCGGACCCATCTCCTCCTTGAAGATTCGGAGATACCGCGCCGCCTCTGCCCCCATGTCCCCCTCCTTCACGAGCGACTCACAGGTTTCCGAGAGGCCCCTTCCCCATCGGGTTTCTCCGGTCATGGCTCAGGTTTGACATCTCCAGCGTTTCCTGCCAATGGGCTAATGCAAGCTCGAGAAGATGATGGTCATAATAGATCTGCTCCAGATGGTAGCGGATGCAGGCATGCTGGAGTCTGAGCTTTGAGGCCTTCCGGAGGACGGTTATCGCCTTCTCCAGGAAGCCCTCCTCGATGAGGGACCGGCCCAGGGTGAGGTAGTCAAAGATTCGCTGCTCGTTCACGGTAGCGGCTCGGTTTAACTCGTCGATGGCCCGTTCGACTTCCCCCTGCTTGGCATAGAGGAGGCCAAGGTGGTTCCGGGCAGCGCAATCATTGGGGTTGATCTCAAGGACAGCCGTATAGGCCTTGACAGCTTCTGTAAAGCGATCCTCCTGAGCATGGCAGAAACCTAAGTACCGGAGGGCCTTGAAATGCTTCGGCTGCTTCCGAAGGACCTTCCTGAATTCGGTGATCGCCGATGCATACTTCCGTTCCTTCATAAAGCGTGTTCCCCTTGCGAGAGGATCCTCCCTAGATTTCCGTGCTTCCAACATCCTCCTCTTCCCCCTTCCTGACACGAAGGATAGCCGTGACTTCCAATGGGGCCTTTCAAGCTTCCTGCACCCTTCTAAAGGGTGAGAGGCAAACCGCATGCCAAAGGTCCGAGGGTTGGTGACCGACGGCTCCCCAAGGATTGATGAGAAGTTAGACCGTGAAGGAGCGAGAAGCGAAAAATGGGTTCAAAGGGATTCCGCAATTTTTGCAGGAACCCTGGAGGTGATGGGGGGCATCAGCGTTCCGGATCCCTGCTACGGGGAAGGATTTGTTCAACGGAGCCTGATCTGCAACTTTTGCCGCTTCCTCTCCGGAGAATCAGGCGTGGATCGGTCCGTACCGGTTTAAGTCCGATCGGAGGGGGCATTTCTCGCAGAGGGGTTTCTTCCGGCAGAAGTGCTTCCCCACGGCGACGAAGAGGGCGTGGTATTCGTTGAAGAGGGGGGCACTCCGGGGAAGGTGCTTCAGGAAAAGCCCCTGAACCTCTTGATAGGTGGCCTTCTCACCGGCGAGGCCATGGCGGGCTAAGACCCGCTTTGTGTACGCATCGACGACGAAGGTAGGGAAGCCCCCGGCGTAAAGGAGGATCGAGTCGGCCGTCTCCTGGCCGATCCCGGGAATCGCCAGAAGTTCCTCCCGGAGTTTCGACGGCTCCTGCCGGAACATCTGATCTAGGCTCCCCCCGTACCTTTCCTGAAGAAAACTCAGGAAGGCTTTCAGACGTTTAGCCTTTATGCTATAATACCCGCTCGGTTTGAGCAAGGCGGCTAAAGCCTCCAAGGGGAGGGAGGTGAGGCCCTTTACGCTGAGACATCGCTTCGTCTTCAGGTTCCGGAGGGCTTTCTCCACGTTGGTCCAGGCAGTGTTCTGGGTGAGGATGGCGCCGACGATGACCTCCAGGCGGCTCGTCCCGGGCCACCAGCCCTGAGGGCCGAAGTGGCGGAAGAGACGCCGGTAGAGGTCAAGGAGCCTTCGCTTTACCATTCGTTCCCTCATTGTTCCTCCCGCCAAAGGGGGTAGGTCGCCTCCCATTTTCCAGATTTTTGTCCACCCGTCAAGGGAGACCTGGGACATGTCGAGGGTGTTAGGGGTTGATCTGGGGGCGAAGACCATTGGGTTGGCGGTCAGCGACGAGCTGGGCCTGATTGCCCAGGGGCTTCCCACCATTGCCAGAGGGGAACCCGAGGAGGATCTGGCCGCCCTGGGGGAACTCATCCGGCGATTTGAGGTTGGAGAGGTGGTTGTCGGCCTTCCCCGCCATCTGGACGGGCGCTTTGGGGAGGAGGCGGAAGCCGCTTCCACGTTCGCCAGGCTGCTGGAAAGCCGTTTTCAGGTCAGAACCATCCTCTGGGATGAGCGGTGGACGACAAAGGCGGCGAATCGGTTCCTCATCGAGGCAGGGGTCCGAAGAAGGAAGCGGCGACAGGTGGTGGATCGGGTCGCCGCCGTCCTGATCCTCCAGGGGTACCTGGATAGCCGTTCCCAGTCGGAGGAGGGGCATGTCGGGTAGGTTCCCTCTCTCGCCCCGGCAAGGGATGCTTCTTCTCCTCGGGGGGGCTTTCCTGTGGGTCATCACCTCTCTCTCCCCCTGGCCCTGGGGGAAGGCAGAGACGATTTATATCAGGCCCGGTGCCGGGGCCCGGGAGATCGCCACGCTTCTGAAGAAGCAGGGGATCATCCGGAGCCGTCTCCTCTTCCTCCTGGCTGCCTTCTCCGAGGGGTCCTACAGCCGACTCAAACCCGGGGAGTACGTGCTCAGTCCCCGGATGTCCCTCTTTCAAGTCCTCGCGAAATTGAGAAAAGGCGAGGTCGTCATCCATCCGGTGATGATCCCCGAGGGCTTCACGGCCCGGGAGATCGCCAGGACCCTGGCCTCCCAAGGCCTAGCCGATGAGGAACGGTTCCTCACCCTCGTGTTTGATCGGACCAGTCCCTCTCGGCACGGGGTGGAGGGGAATTCTCTGGAGGGTTACCTCTTTCCCGACACCTACTATCTTTACAAAGGGATTCCTGAGGAGGAGATCATCCGGATGATGGTGACCCGGTTCAAACAGCACTTCGGACCGGCTGAGCAGATTCGGGCAGCAGCCTTGGGGATGACGATGGGGGAGGCGGTGACCCTGGCCTCCCTGATTGAGAAAGAGGCCAAGGTGGAGGAGGAGCGTCGCTTGATCTCCGCCGTCTTCCACAACCGGTTACGGCGTGGGATCCCGCTTCAGGCGGACCCCACGGTGATCTACGCCCTCCCCAGGTTTGGGGGGAAGCTCACCCGGGCTGATCTCGCCGTGGACTCTCCCTACAATACGTACCGCTATCGAGGGCTCCCCCCAGGCCCCATCGCCAACCCCGGCCGCGCCTCCCTCGAGGCGGCCCTGTACCCAGCCCGGGTCAGCTTCCTTTACTTCGTCTCCAAGAACGACGGCACCCACTTTTTCTCCTCAACCCTGGAGGAGCACCAACGGGCGGTCCGCCGATACCAGCAGGGAGGTTAGGCTTAAGCCAGCCCTCTTGAGCCGAGGAGGCTTCGATGCGGCGTTTAGCCGTTGTCTTTCTCGCATTGATCGTAAGCGCCTGTGCCGGACCCGAAGCCCAGATCCGGAGGGAACGGGCCTCCCAGAGCCATTACGAGCTCGGGGTGGCCCACCTCTTCGCGGGCGATGTGAAGCTGGCCATTCAGGAGCTTTCCCGGGCTGTTGAGCTGACCCCCAATGACCCCCAGGCCCACAATGCTTTAGGGTTGGCCCTCCTCCAAGACCGACGCTTCGATCTGGCCGTCGCCTCCTTCCAGAAGGCCACAGGGCTTGATGCCAACTTCTCCGATGCCTACAACAACCTGGGGACCGCCTACTTCCAGATGGGACGGCTGGAAGAGGCCATCGTGGCTTTTCAAAAGGCCCTAGCAAACCCCCGGTACCTCACCCCCGAGCGGGCCCATCTGAATTTGGGGAGCGTTTATCTTGTCCAGGGACGTGTGGAGGAGGCTCTGGCGGAGTTCAGGCGGGCTCTTGACATCGTCCCCCAGTCGGCGGAGGCCCACGAGCGGCTGGGGACGGCCTACCTCCAGCAGGGGAACCTGAAACAGGCCCTTGAGCTGTTGAAGGAGGCGGTGAGGCTTAACCCGGATCTCCCCAGCGCCTATCAGCAGTTGGGCTTTGCCTACCTCCAGATGGGGAAGCGGGAAGAGGCCCGGGAGGCCTTTAAGAAGGTTGTCGAGCTGGCGCCGGGGACGCCGCTCAAAGCTGAAGCGGAGCGCCAGTTAAGGCTGCTGGAGGAGGCCCAGGGTTCCGGCCCGTCCCGTTGAGCAGGAGAGGGTCATGAGATCCATCGAGATCAAAGGACTGACGAGGACCGAGCTGGAACAGGAGCTTCAGGGGATGGGGGAGCCAAAGTACCGGGCGGCCCAACTGTTCCAGTGGATCTACAGAAGGCGTGTTGAAAGCTTTGAGGTCATGTCGAACCTCCCGAAGGCCCTTCGACGCTCGCTGGCGGAACGTTTCACGCTGAGAAAGCTGCCCGTGCTTGCCGAGGATCGCTCCCGGGATGGGACGCGGAAATTCCTCCTGGGTTTGGAAGACGGGAAGCAGATCGAGAGTGTCCTCATCCCCGATGAGGATCGCCTGACCGCCTGCCTCTCCACCCAAGTTGGCTGCGCCCTGGCCTGCGCTTTTTGCTTGACGGGGATGATGGGCTTGAAGCGGCATCTGGAGGTCTGGGAGATCGTTGCCCAGATCCCGGCCCTCCAGGAACGGCTTCAGGCGGAAGAGCGGATCACCCACATCGTCCTCATGGGGATGGGGGAGCCTCTCCACAACTACGAGGCCACGGTGAAGGCCCTCCGGATTATCATGGATCCGGAGGGGCTGGCCTTCTCCCCCCGGCGGATCACCCTTTCGACGGTAGGCTTCCCCGACGCGCTGAAAAAACTGGGGGAGGAGGGGATCGGGGTGAACCTGGCCATCTCCCTCCATGCCCCGACAGATGCCCTCCGGGATCGGTTGGTCCCCCTCAACCGGCGCTATCCCTTGAAGGTGCTTCTGGAGGCCTGTCAGGCCTATCCCCTCCCTCCCCGCCGCAGGCTGACCTTCGAGTATGTCCTCCTGGAGGGGGTGAATGACCGGATCGAGGACGCGGAGCAGCTGGCGGATCTCCTCAAGGGCCTCCGGTGCAAAATCAACCTGATCCCTCTGAACGAGGCCCCCGAGATCCCCTTCAAGCGACCCTCGCAGGAGCGCCTCCTGGCCTTCCAACAGGTCCTCCACGAACGGGGCTACACCGCCACCCTCCGGGAGAGCCGCGGATGGGACATCGCGGCGGCTTGTGGCATGCTAAAAACCGACGTGGCGAGAAAGGGACTTGACAGGGGAGAGTCCGGTTTCGTATCATGGAAAGTGCGGGGTGGAGCAGTCCGGTAGCTCGTTGGGCTCATAACCCAAAGGTCGCTGGTTCAAATCCAGCCCCCGCAACCAGGAAAAACGAGGGGCTAGCGGGCGCTGGCCCCTTCCGTTTTATCCAGGCCGTGAACAGCTTCCACCCATGCCAGCACCTCCTGGAGGACGGCCTGCCATCGGTCCCGGGTCACCGGCAACACCCGAACGTGGGGGTCCCGTTTAAGACGATCCGCCCAGGGATGGGCGGCCTGCAGGATTGTGCCCAAAAGCCGGGCCCCACCCTCCAGCGCCTCTTGCACCACCTCCCGGAACGCTGCCGACCTTAGCTCCATCTTCCCGATCTCGTCCACCACCACGAGCTGGCCGGTCGCAAAGGCCCGCCGGAGGGCAGCGACCCCGACCCGCTCCAGGGTTACGAGATCGACACCGTACCGCCCCACCCGATAGGGCGAGGGATACTGGACGTGGGCCAGAAGGGCCCGCTCGCCCGTCAGCGTGACGAGCTCAAACCCGACCCGCCGACCCTGCTCCCGGAGTTCCGTCGTATAGAAGCCTCCGGCGGTGCCTCCCACCCTGGTGGCGACTTGTCGGATGAGGGTCGTCTTACCACTCCCAGGGGGGCCTGTCAGGAGAAGCGCCTGCGGGGAGGCCATCGGACCATCTTCCTCCTACTGGCATGACCCCTCCCGTCGGGGGTCTTAAAGTCTATAATATTCCGCTCTTCTGGTGTCGGGGAAGGCTTTTGGTTGCTGGATGGGCCCCGGGTCGTTGAGTTTCCTTGACAAGGGGTCCTGGGAAGGTATAGAACGGGTTCGGAGACATCGTGAACTACCGTCGGCTAAAGCTGACGGCTTCTTGCAGGCATGACGGTGGGCTTTCCCCACCGTCCCTGCGGGCTCGTTCCAAGCCCAGTTTGAGCACGAAAAGGGCGGAGTTGAGGTCCCGATGAGTGGAGAAGCCACAGTGCGGGCAGTCATGCCAACGCTCAGACAACCCCTTGGGCACGGGAGCACCGCACCGGGCGCAATGCTGGCTGGTTCCATGGGGGGTAACCTGCACGAGGGCCCTCCCAGCCCTCCAAGCCTTGAAGGGCAATATCCCGTTCAGGAAAATGCTCCAGCCAGCATCGTGCACCGACTTGCTCAGGTTGCCTTGCGTCAGCCCCTTGATGTTCAGATCTTCAACGGCGATGAGGTCAAATTCTCTGACAAGCCAGTTGACCAGTTTGAAGTAAAAATCCTTCCGTTGTTGGGCAACCTTCAGGTGCACCTTGGCAATCTGCCAACACATCCGTCGCCAACGCTTAGAGCCCTTTTGCTTCCTGCTAAGAATTCTCTGTTTGGCAGCAATCTTTTCCTCGGTTTCTTTAAGCCATCTTGGGTGGTCCCCCAGAGTCCCATCAGAAAGGGCCAGAAGGTGTTCCACCCCCACATCTATGCCAACGCTTTTGCCTATTGGTGGCAAGGGCTTGAGAAAGACGCTTTCAGGAACTTCTAGGGTGAAGGTGGCATACCAACCATCGGCTTTGCAGGTGATCCAGACTTGCTTGATGACAGCACCTTTTTGAGGCCGTCAAAGAAGCGGCGAAAGGCTTTCTCCAAGCGGCGAAGGACATGTGGGGCCGCACTGTGGTTAAGAAGTTCCAGTGCTTTGTCGGTTCTTCTTCGTTCGGTCAACTTGAGGGCTTGCTCAAGGTAGGTCACTGTTCGGTGTTCGGTTTCCCAAGCCTCTTTGCGTTCTTTAAGGGCGTCGTTAGAGACACGGCAAGCAACAGACAACAGGCTCCAAAGAGCCCGCTGTTGTGTGTTGGTGGGTTGCAGGCGATATTGGTAAGCGAGTTTCATGGGTTATCGACCTCGCTGCGAGGCGATGTATCGTTCCACGGTTTCTTGGCTAACCTGCCCAACTGGGCCAACATAGGAAGAACGGCTCCAAAGAGTTGGCAGGCGGCGGCGCAATTCGGGAAACTCCGAGCGCAGGGTGCGGCTGGTATAACCCTTAAGATGAAAGGCAATTTGAGCTGGCGACAAAGGGGCGTGCCCATTTGAACAAAAAGATGCAAGTGGTCCGGTTGAATAGCCAACTCCAGAACTTTCCCGCCGAGCTGTTCAACGGCTTCATGCAACAATTCCTGCAACCGCTGTGCAACGTTGTCCACAAGGACTTTTCGGCGATACTTCGGACACCAGACGAAGTGGTAGCGCAGTTCGCAAACGCCGCCATAGTGCACCATCCAACGGTCAGCCAACCACTGGAAGTCTTTGGGCATAGTTCGTTTATCCCATCTAAGTATACCACGGCAACCCATCGAACGCCAGGAGGTGAACGGGCGCATTCCCCTGTCGGCTGAACCCGACAGTCCCCTGCGCCTGGTTTTCTATGGGCTTAGCCAGGTACTGATACGTGAGAAGAGGGAGGGGAATGATGGAAGAGACACGAAGGTTCTTGGAGGAGATGGGCCTGCCGCGCCAGGATGCTTACGATTTGCCGAGCTCTGGCAAGCGCTTTCCTGATGGGGCCCAGTACCGTGTGGAGATCCCGAGCGTGGAGGGTCCCAGGGCCATGAAGGCCGCCATCGAGACGGCCCAGAAACTCGGTGTCCAGATTGACCGGGTGAGTCAGGGGAGTGGGATCATGTTCTTAACCGACGAGGAGCTTAAGGAGATGGCGGTGCTGGGCCGACAGCACCAGATGGAGGTGAGCCTCTTCGTCGGCCCCCGGGCCGCCTGGGACATCGGGGGACAGGTGGGGGCTCCGGCGGGGAAGAACCTGGCCGGGCGCCTCCGGGGGATGGATCAGCTCGTGTACGCCGTCGAGGACGTGAAGCGGGCCTGCCGGTTGGGGATCAGGGGGGTCCTGGTGGCTGATGAGGGACTCCTCTGGGTCCTGGACGAGATGAAAAAGGCAGGCCACCTCCCGAGGAATCTGGTCATCAAGGTATCGGTCCAGATGGGCCAGGCCAACCCGGCCGCGATCCGGATGATGGAGCGGCACGGCGCCGGAACTTACAACATTCCCACCGACCTGACGCTCCCCCAGATCGCGGCCATTCGGCAGGCCGTTGAAATCCCCTTGGACATCTATGTCGAGGTCCCGGATGGGTTTGGCGGGTTCGTTCGGCACTATGAAATCCCCGAGCTGGTGCGGGTGGCCTCTCCGGTCTACCTCAAGTTCGGCCTCCGGAACGCTCCCGAGGTCTACCCCTCCGGAAGGCACCTGGAGGAGACGGCCATCGCCTTGACCGTCGAGCGGATCCGTCGGGCGAAGATCGGCCTCGATCTGTTGAAGCGGTATTCCCCCGAGGCCGTGTCGTCTAAGATCGGGGCGGAGGGGCTGGCGATTCCAGAGCCGTCAGATTAGGGAGGCCTTGATTCGGCCTTCTTTTTGAACCTCTGAGGTGCCCAAGCACTCCTTCAGGGCCTTTTCCCGCTCCACCGGTGGGCGGAGAGAGGGTTACCCTATCGGGTACACGGGCTCCTCCCGGGTGATGACCTCCAGCAAGGTTGCCCGCCCGGCCTCGACCTCCTGGATGCACCGCTTCAACGCCGGCACCAGGTCCTCCGGTTTCTCCACCCGCTCGGTGTAGCCGCCCAGGCCCTCGGTGACATGAGCATAGTGACCGGAGAGGTAGCGGGTGCCGTAGCGGGCGGTGGAGACGGGGAGGTGTTTCTCGTAGCCCCCCAGGAGGCCGTTGTTCATCACGATGGTCAGGATGGGGATACGGGACCGGACAGCTGTTTCAAAATCCATCCCCACCATTCCGAAGGCGGCATCCCCCATCACGTTAACCGCCAGATGGTCTGGGGCCGCTAACTTGGCCCCCATCACCAGTCCAAGCCCGGTGCCCAGTTGGGTCGACTTCCCCCAGCCGATGTAGCCATGGGGGATAAGGGCCTCGTAAAAGGGGATCATCTGATCCCGGGGGTTTCCGGCGTCGTGGGTCACAATGGTCCGGCGCCGGTCCACCGTCTGCATCAGGTCCCAGATGAGCCGGTAGGGGCTGATGGGGGTCTCATTGGAGGTGAGACGGGGCATCCACTCTTTCAGGAACTCTTCTTTGACAGTCCTGACCTCCGCGGCAACCCTCTCGTCCCCCCGTCGGCCGTAGGGGCCCACCTGCCGCTTCACCTCCTCGATCATCTGGGAGAGGACAGCCTTGGCGTCGCCGATGACGCCGTACGAGATGGGGTAATCTTTGTTAAGATCTTCCTCGTTGATGGTGACCTGGGCCATGGTTTTGCCCGGTGGGATGGGGGTGATGTAGGCGGAGCGGGTAAAGCTGGTGCCGATCCCGAAGACCAGATCCGCCTTGCGGAGGAAATGATCCACCATCTTGGGACGGGAGCGGCCCCCCGTCCCTAGGGCCAGGGGGTGATCCTCCGGGAAGACGCTCTTGCCGTTCAAGGTGGTCATCACGGGAACCTGGGTGAGCTCGGCCAGCTCCTTTAGCTCGTTCCAGGCCTCGGCGTAGAAGATGCCCTGGCCCGCCACAATGACAGGCGAGCGGGCTGCGAGGAGGGCCTGAACCGCCTCCCGCACGTCCTGCGGATCACCCCAGGGACGGGGGCCTTTGACCGGAGTGTAATGGAAGGCCTCCTCGGGGATCTCCTCCTCCATGACATCGGTGGGCACCTCCAGCATCACCGGGCCAGGTTTCCCGGAGCGGAGGAGGGTGAAGGCCCGTTGCATCATCTGGGGAATGCGCGTGGCACCGTTCACCACCTCGACCCACTTGGTCACGTGCCGGTAGTTGTAGACAGCCTGGAAGTTTGGAGGCACCCCCAGGCGGCTCCGCTCAAAGGTCCCGGGGAGGAGCAGGACGGGGCTTGCGTCGGAATAGGCCTGGGCGACCCCGGCGAAGGCATTCTCGGCGCCGGGGCCATGCTGCACCGCACAGACCCCGATCCGGCGGCCGTTCGTGACCCGGCTGTAGCCGTCGGCGATGTTGACGGCCACCCGCTCGGTCCGGGCCAGGATAGGTCGGATGCCCTGAGAGGCGGCGGCATCAATGAGGGCGTTGGCCGGGAAGCAGGTAAAGGACTCCACCCCCTCCAGCTTCAAGATGTTAACGATGGCAGTTTTACCTTTCATGGGCTCCTCCTTCGGCCTTCATCCGACTCCTCAAATCCGCGAGGTAATCCTTGGCCGCCTCCTCCAGCGAGTATCGAGGGGAAAAGCCCAGTTCCCGCTTGGCCCGCTCACCGCTTAGCCCGTACGGGAAGACCGGCTCCCCCCCCGGGACGACCTCAACCTGGACCTCCGGGACCAGGCGCTTCACCACTTCCATGACGTCCCGAGGTCTGGCGGTATGACCGGTCACGTTGAAGAGGCGATGCTCCGGGGTCTTTGCCTGGGCCGCTAAGAAGAAGGCGTGGGCCACGTCCTTCACATAGACCATGTCCCAGGGGACATCCGCTGCCTCGATCCGGACAGGCCGTTTTGCAAGGGCCCCTTCGAAGAGATCCACGACGAAGGGGACCGTCCCCCGGTACCAGCGCCCGGGGCCGTAAACAAACGTCGGGCGGAGGCCGACGACCTCCAGGCCATGCTGCCGGTGGTAGACCTCGGCGGCCACCTCGACCAGTGCCTTGGCCGCCCCGTAGAGGGTCTGGGGGCGAAGCGGGGCGTCCTCGTCAGGGGTCTTTCCGCCGTAGACGGCAGGAGGGCCATAGACGGCGATAGAGCTGGCATAGACGACCCGGCGGACCCCGGCCAGTCGGGCTGCCTCAAACACATTCAGGGCTCCCAGAACATTCACCTCAGCCCCTTTTAAAGGGTTGTAGTCACCGGCTTTGACGAGGCCGATCTCCCGGCCGATCTCGCCCGCCCCATAGGCCACCAGATGGATCACGGCCTGGACCTGATGGTCCCGCATGGCCGCGAGGAGCCTCATCGGCTCCAGGATATCCCCTTCCACGGCCAGGGCCCCTTCGAGACCCGGCTCGGGGTACCGGGGGCGGGCGAGATCGTAGGTGATGACCCTGATCCCTGCCTGAAGACACTCCCGGATGAGGTGCGTCCCGATAAACCCGTGGGCCCCTGTAATCAGATACGTCATCGTCCCCCCCCTCTTTTGAAGGGCTTACCCCTTCACCGACGGTAGCGTCCCATCAGCTCGGCTTGGGCGAGGATATGGTTGGTCATTGCCTCCAGGAGGTCCTGTTTGGTGGCCCCTGGTTCGAGGTTGGGATCGGCATCCAGGGCGTAGAGCCTGAAGAAGTAGCGATGGGCCGGTCCCTTGGGCGGGCATGGGCCCCCATACCCGATCTTACGGAAATCGTTTCGCCCCTGTTTGCCCCCCCCGGGGAGGGTCGGCTGGGGTGGGACCCCCTCCGGCAGCTCGCGGATCTCAGGGGGCAGGCTGTAAAGGACCCAATGAACCCAGGTGCCCACAGGGGCATCCGGGTCATCGCAGATCAAGGCGAGACTCTTGGTCCCCGGGGGAGGATCCGTCCACCGTAACGGCGGTGAGACATCGGGCCCATCGCAGGTGTACAGCTTCGGGATCATTCCACCGGGTTCGAAGGCACTGCTCGTCAGCGTGAATTCCATTGGGTTTCCCTCCCCTGCATCAGAACTCTTCCGGGAGGAACCGGACCAGATACACGGCCAGGGCCCGGCCAAAATCGGTGAGCTTCAGGAGATCCAGCTCGGAAAAGTCCGGCCCCGCCTCTTGAAGGGTAGGGGCCTTCCGGCAGACCTCGAGGACCCCCACGGCATGCCCATCCGGGTCAAGGAGCGGCGCGGCCAGCATTTTCTGGACCGGACGGGCGCTCTCGCTGGCCAACCGGATCCGCTCGTAGATGCGGAGATGAGGGATCATCGTCATGTCGTTGTAGAGGGCGCCCTGCTTTCCCTGCACAACCCAACCGGCCACGCTCGGGGCGGCGATGGGGAAGAGGTTCACCTTCCCCCGGTAAAGCTCCAGGGGATAGGCAAAGCGCAGGAGCTGGTCCTGATCCTTCACCAGGAGGATCCCGACTTCATCCTCGCCGACCTGGAAGGAAGCGGCCAGGTAGCGACCAATCTGGGCGAGGACC
This sequence comes from uncultured bacterium, assembly GCA_964535215.1. Taxonomy (GTDB): domain Bacteria; phylum Methylomirabilota; class Methylomirabilia; order Methylomirabilales; family JACQHM01; genus JACQHM01. Next base: position 88,748 of record CAZHST010000005.1, on the reverse strand, counting down.
TGCTCGAAAAGCGCCGCCGGGCGGGGATGCAGACCAGCCAGGAGCTCGAGCTCCCGGACAAGTTCCTGTTGGAGGCGGTCAAGGGCCCGCCGCAGCCCCTGGCGTCGTTCGGGGAGCCCGGGAGGCGGCTTGGCAAGGGGGAGAGGGGTGATCCGGCGGTCCCCCTTTCGCCGATCCATCATCATTTGCCTCTCAGCTCCCTTTCCTCTTGGAGGAGAAGGAGGCGTGGCGACCCAGGTACTCCTCCACGGCCTGCTCGACCACCTCAGAGGTGGTGAGGGACTCCTGGTCCCCCGAGCGGCGTTCCTCGACATAACCTCGGAGGCGTTCCCAGACCTCCGGCCTGATCCGGATGCTCTTGGTGACCCGGGCTCTCTCCTTTGCCGGCGAGGGAGCCCCTGGGGATTTAACCCGGCCATGGGCCCTTGGCAGATACCCCTGCTTGGCCAAGTTGGCCAGTAGGGTCTTCATGTTCGCAACCGTCATCCCGAAGCGCTCCGCCAACTGCTCGACGGAGACCCCTTGCCTGTAGAGTTCGACGATCCTCAACGCCCGTGCTTCATCCATTGGGCTCCTCCCTCGTCTCCACCTTGGGGACGACATGGGGGTTCTCTGCCGGAAGACGTCACCGCTAGGCCCTATTGTACTTGGTCAGGGGATCCGCTTCAAGGGTTCGCTTCTCCCAGCGGGCGTAAAGAAGGGGGAATAATTGCCCTTGTGTCTATTGTCTGACCTCAGGACATGACTTCGGACAGGGAGCTGGGGTATCATGAAGGAAACCCTTTGGGAAGGAGGGACATACGATGGCATTCCCGGTGCTCCCTGGGAAGGGGATGGAACGCTTTGCACAGGAACTCTTTGATCGGCCTGTCTGCTACCTGTCTGCCACAGGCAGGCAGGCCGGAGCAGGCCCAGAAGGCCGCCGGGATCCTGAAAGGGATCTTGGAGGCCCAATCGCCCCGGCTCTCGGATATTGCCCAGGCCATGCCAGGCAATCCGGCGGCTAACTACAAAGCCATTCAGCGGTTTCTTGAGGCTACGGACCCCCGGGACTCGCTCCTCCGCCTCTTTGATGAGGAGGCGTCCTTTATTATCGGTGATCCCACAGAGGTCCCCCGACGGCAGGCCAAAAAGACCGAGTCCGTGGGACGGCTCTCGGATGGCAAGACCTTCGGCTTCTGGCTGCTGGTCCTGGCCCGACCCTATCATGGACGGGCCCTCCCCTGTGCCTTCATCACCTCCTCCGAGGGCACGTTAGGGCAGGAGGCCACCTCCCGGAACCGACTCGCTGAAGCCTGGCGAGCGGGTCTGGTACCGCGGGGTCCGCTCCAAAGGGAAGGGGCCCGGGAACGTGGTCGGGGAATGGCGGAAGGGCTTTCAAGAGCCGCTGGGGGTGTTCACCAACCTGGAGCCGGAGCCGGCCTTGGAGATCTACCAGGCGAGGATGAACCTCGACCAAAGCTTCCGGGATCTCAAGAGCCTGTTGGGCTTAGAGAAGATTATGAACAAGAAGCGGGAACAGTTGGAGAAGATGCTCGCCCTGATCCTGCTGGCCTATGGGGTAGGGCTGCTGGTGGGAGAGGCATTGCGACTGGGAGCGGTTTAGACGGATCGTTCATGGGAATGTCCGAACTCAGGTCTGAAGGTCAGTATTGTGCCTTGACACCTCCTCGATTCTATGACACACTTACCTGCGGATCGGTCGGCTGAGCTTCCTGAAGGAGGCTTTGCGACCGGGGCGGCGTAGCTCAGGGGTAGAGCAGGGGTCTCATAAGCCCTCTGTCGGGGGTTCGAATCCCTCCGCCGCCACCAATGAAATCAAGTCCTTCCGCACTTTCCCCTTCGAAGCTCTCTTTCCTGGTGTCAATTCTGGTGTCGGTTCCGTCGGCAATCAAACGCTCTACCACCCGCCGCTGGTGGTCGGGGGAGAGGTGGCTGTAGCGAAAGGTCATGGCCGGGGTCTTGTGGCCGAGGAGGGTCTGGATAGTGAAGAGGATCTCAGCGTCACAGGAGGATGGCCACGAGGATCGTGATCCACATCGTGAGCTGGGAGGAGCCAGCGGAAGTTGCTCCAGATCTCCGCCTCAATTGCGCTCAAGCGGTGCACACGCTAGGCCGGGGCGTGGACGGAAAGAGTGTCCTTACCCGGAGGCCCGGAGCAAGGCCTGGATCTTCTCGGACTCCTGGACGATCAGGCCGGCAATTGCCCGTTGAATCCGGCTGATCTCCCGGAAGCCGCGCATGGTGATGAAGAGGCTGAGAACGAGGCCGACGACCTCCAAGAGCCCCAGGAGGATGATGCCGATCAGCTCATAGCTCATGATGCCGTTCCGCTTCTCGCCCAGAGCGGACCTTCTCGAACCAGGTGGAAGCCTAGCCGCTCCAAGGCCTTGAGCACCTTCGCCTTGGGCGCATCCACCGGGAACCTGGGCATCAGACCGTGACCCCGGCTTCCGCGATGAAGGCCTCCAGGACCGGCGACTCAGGCTCCAGCGCCTCCAGCCCGAAGGTCTCGATGTGAAAGCGGATGGCGGACTTCACATCCGCGAAGGCCTCCTCGTAGGTTTCGCCTTCGCCCACCACGACCCCTTTGAGGCCCAGGGGATAGGCCACGTAGCCCTCTGGATGCTTCTCGACGATCACTTTGAAGTAGCGCACCATGGAGCCTCCTGGCCCGGTGTCAATTCTGGTGCTAGTACGGTGTCAATTTCCATCGTATTTGGTCGTAGTCTATCACACTCCCCGAAGGAAAGCAAACCTTGTCGATGCTGGAAAAGGCAGGACTGGCGCGGGCTCGCGGGCTTTGGCCGTTACGGTCTCATAAGCCCTCTGTCGGGGGTTCGAATCCCTCCGCCGCTACCAAGGGTTCATCCCCCTCCTTCCTGGTGAAGAAGGCCCTCTCCGGCCTGGAACCTTCGGAGGATCTCTTCCAGCGGACCCGCCGGGGGATGGCGTAAGAGGGTCCGGAAGGCCCGCCCTTCCTCGGTTTCACTGAGGGCCCTCCGGAGGAGCCCCCGGAAGTCACCCTGCTCCTCCGCCCAGGGCCTCGCCCGGGCGAAAGCGTTCAGGAGGGCGATCCGAAGGGCATACGCGTTTATCTCCTCCCCGTGGCTGAGGCGTTGGGGAAGGGCATACAGCTTGGTCTCCTGGATAAAGGCCTCAACCAGCCCCGGGACATCACCGGTGATCGGGATGCCCCGCTTCACCTTTTCCCGGACAAGGGTCGAAGAGAGGTGCTGCCCGGTTTCCGGGAGTTCGAGGGGAAGGATCCTGTCCCGGAAGGCCCGGTTCTCGGGGCGGTTGAGAAATGCCTGCAGTTCTCCCTGCCCTTTGCCGCCTCGGCTCCCAACGATCAGGAAAGCCCGTTCGAAAAGGGTCCGGAGGGCTCCCTCGCGATCGGGGTAGTAGCGGGGATCGAAGATCTGCAGGACCTTGTCAAAGCCGACGACGAAGAAGAGCCGGGCAGCGGGGAATCGCCGATGGAGACCTTCGGCCTGCTCGACGTAGAGGCCCTTGCTCAGGAGGACGACCCCAAGCCCCTGATGGGCCTGGGCAAGGAGGACGAGGAGGAGGAGCCGATCCTCCAGGCAGGCCTCTTGGGTAGTCTCCTTCTCAAGGATCACCGGACCGATGGCAAAGAACAGCTCGTCAAGCCCATACGCGGCCATGCTGCAGAGGGCGAGGTCGAGATGGGCCCTGGTGAAGGGGTTAAAGGCTCCGGGGAGGATGCCCAGACGCTCGGGTGTCGGTCGGGAGGGGGGCCGGAAGACCAGGACGGACTCGGGAGGACCTTCAGGATCCAAACCTTCGATGAACTCCCGGAAGGTGAGGAGGGTCTTGATGTCGTAGAAGGCATTCTTCGGGGACGGGCTCACGGCGCCTCCGGTTCACTTTTTTTCATACCAGCCTTGGGGTGGAAAGTCAAACGGTGCCAGCATTTATTTCCTTGACAACTCCTGTCGAAAAGGGGTATATGCATTTCTCTAGTGAGCATTTTCCTCCTGGCGGTTAGGAGATATCATGAACATTGACCTCCATTGTCATACCACGGCCTCCGATGGGATTTTGCCCCCCCGGGATCTCGTGCGAAAAGCTCATCGGCAAGGCCTGATGCTTTTAAGCATCACGGATCACGATACTACCAGAGGGGTGGAGGAGGCCCTGGACGAGGGCCGGGCCGTTGGTCTCCGGGTCATCCCGGGCGTGGAGGTGACCGCGTACGTCGGGGATCTGGAAATCCACATCCTGGGGCACTTCGTGGATCCCTCTGATGCCACCTTTACCGCGTTTCTCGAGCGGTCTCAGGCGGCGAGGATCGAGCGCTTGAGGAACATGATTGCCAGGCTGGGGGAGCTTGGCATCCACGTGGACCTGGAGGAGGTGTTCACCGTCGGGGCTGAAGGATCTGTTGGCCGTCCGCACCTGGCGCAGGTCCTGGTGAGACGAGGTTACGTCAGGGATATCCCTGAAGCCTTTGACCGCTACTTGAAGCAGGGGGCTTCCGCCTTTGTGGAGCGCCCGCATCTGCCAGCCGAGGAGGCCATCGAGAGGATTAAAGAGGCAGGGGGATTCCCGACCTTGGCCCACCCGGGCCTCTACAACGGGGATGAGGTCGTCAAGGTCTTAGCGGGGAAGGGGCTCGTTGGGCTGGAGGTCTATCACCCTGACCATACCCCCTCTCAGATGGCCCACTACCGGCGTTTAAGCAGGGAGCTTGGGCTCCTGGCAACCGGGGGGTCTGACTACCATGGCTATTCCGGCCTTCACTCGAAGGAGCTGGGGGTTTCCTACCTTCGGGAGGGGGATCGGAGGAAGCTGTGGGAGCAGGTCCGCCACCTTTGCCGTCTGAAAGGGCTGGATCTTCGGGAGGTTTCGGTGTCCCCTGCCCCGGAGATGGAAAGTTCAACCGTGGAGGATCGTTCAGCATCACACCCCTTGGCGAGGGGGTAAGGAGGGGGCCGTATGAGGATCGCTCGTGAGACCATCCGTCTGGTCACGGCGGAAAAGGTCGAGTTCCACGACATCACCAAGAAGGTGAAGGATTGTCTGGCAAAGCACGATATCAAAGAGGGGATCCTGCTGTTGAATTCCCTTCACACAACGGTGGCCCTGTTCGTCAACGAGTTTCAGGACGCCCTCCTCCATGACCTGAAGCTCCTCCTGGGCCGCCTGATCCAGGAGCGGGATGGCTGGCGCCACAATGACCCCCGCTACTCCGACTGCGACCGCCACAACGCTGCCTCCCACCTTCGGGCGATGTTTTTGGGCCGGAACCTTGCCCTCGGGGTCTCCGGCGGGGATTTGGTCCTCGGACGGTATCAGAGTATCATCTTTGCCGAGCTGGATGGCCCTCGGGAGCGGGATCTGGAGCTTCAGGTCATCGGGGAGTGAGGGGTTTCACCATGGAGCGGCTGATCCGTCGCTCTTCCCTGGCCGATCTCTATGAAAAGGCTTCGAGCGGGGAACGGCTCTCTTTCCAGGATGGGGTTCGGTTGTACAGGGAGCCGGACCTGACCGCGGTGGGGTATCTGGCCAATCTGGTCCGGGAGCGGAAACACGGAGACATCACCTACTACGTCCGGAACCAGCACATCAACTACACGAACGTCTGCAACAAGTTCTGCCGCTTCTGCTCCTTCTACGCCCTGCCGGGGGACCCCAGGGCCTATACGCTCAGCCCTGAAGAGGTGGGGGAGAAGGTCCGGGCCTACCTCCATCTTCCGATCCGGGAGATCCATATGGTGGGAGGGGTCAACCCGAAGCTTCCTTATCGTTATTACCTGGATCTGATCAGGATCATCAAGGAGGTCAGGCCGGACGTCCACCTGAAGGCCTTCACCATGGTCGAGCTGTACCAGATCGCCAAGGTGGCCAAGCGACCCCTTTCCGAGGTGCTGCTGGAGCTGAAAGCCGCCGGCCTCGATTCGCTCCCCGGCGGGGGGGCCGAGGTCTTCAGCGAGAGGGTGCACCAGGAGCTGTTCCCCCTGAAGATCGGGGCTGAGGGATGGCTGGAGATCGCCAAGACCGCCCACCAGGTGGGCCTTCGATCCAACGCCACGATGCTCTACGGCCACATCGAGACCCCCGAGGAGAAGGTGGAGCACCTGATCCGCCTCCGGGCCCTCCAGGACGAGACCAAGGGGTTCCTCGCCTATGTTCCTCTGGCCTTTGATCCTCAACACACGGCGCTTGACCACCTCCCGAAGACGACGGGGGAGGCCGATCTCCGGGAGATCGCCGTGGCCCGGCTCATGCTGGACAACTTCGATCACATCAAAGCCTTCTGGATCATGATCACCCCTGAGGTGGCTCAAGCTTCCCTCTGGTACGGGGCCAATGACATGGATGGCACCGTGCTCGAGTACGAGATCACCCACGCCTTAGGGACACCATCGAACCACCAGGCCTTGACCCGACAAAAGCTCGTGGCGATGATCACCGAGGCGGGACGGGTGCCCGTCGAGCGGGATGCCCTCTACCGTAGAGTGGATGCTGAAGGAAGACAAGGCATTGGAGCCGATGGCTGATAAGGTCCTGGAGGGGGAGCGGCTCTCCTTCGAGGATGGGGTGGCCCTCTTCCGGAGCCGTGATCTGTTGACCCTCTCCTTTTTAGCCGATCACGTGAGACGGCGGAAACACCCGGGAAACATCGTCACCTACTGTATCGGCCGGATCATCAACTACACGAACGTCTGCTGGGTCCGGTGCCGGTTCTGCGCCTTCTACCGCCCTCCCGGCTCCCCCGAGGGCTATGTCCTCTCGAAGGAGGAGATCTTCAGGAAGATCCAGGAGCTGGTGGACCTGGGCGGGACCGAGGTCCTGATCCAGGGGGGCCTGAACCCCGCCCTGGGCTTGTCGTACTATGAGGACCTCTTCGCCTCCATCAAGGAACGGTTCCCCGTCCACATCCACGGTCTCTCCCCGACGGAGATCCTCTCCATCGCGAAGCTCTCCCGCTTGAGCGTCGAGGAGACGCTGAAACGCTTGAAGGCGGCCGGCCTCGGCTCTATCCCGGGGGGCGGGGCCGAGATCCTGGTGGATGAGGTGAGAAGGGAGATCGCTCCCCTGAAGGATAGGGCTGACGAGTGGCTGTCCGTCATGCGGACGGCCCACCGGCTGGGCCTTCCAAGCACGGTCACCATGATGTTCGGGTCTGTGGAGACCGTTGAGCAGCGGGTCCTCCATCTTTTAAAGGTCCGGGCCTTGCAGGACGAGACAAGAGGGTTCACCGCCTTCATCGCCTGGAACTACCAGCCGGACGGAGCGGAGCTTCAAGGGCAGCGGACCTCGGCCTTCGATTACCTCCGGACGGTGGCCATCGCCCGTCTCCTGCTGGACAATGTCGAAAACATCCAGGCCTCCTGGCTGACCCAGGGGCCAAAGATCGCCCAGATTGCCCTCCGCTACGGCGTGAACGATCTGGGGAGCACCATCCTCGAGGAGCGGGTCGTCTCGGCCGGCGGGGCTGGCTTCCTGTCCTCGCAGGGGGAGATGGAGCGGGTCATCCGGGAGGCCGGCTTCATCCCCAAGCGCCGCAACACCCTCTACCAATTGCTGGATTAGCCCCTTCATGGTTGATCGGACCTTCCTGGATGCCCTGGGGACCCCCTTTTTCTCCAAGCACCCCCCAAAACGGATCGTCTCCTTGATTCCCAGCATCACGGAGCTTCTCTTTGCGCTGGGCCTTGATGAGCGGATCGTGGGGGTGACGAAGTTTTGCACCCACCCTCCCGGGGGTGTCGCCAGGAAGGTGAAGATCGGAGGGGAGAAGGATCCTGACCTTCAGAAGATTTTGGCGTTGGAGCCTGACCTGGTCATTGCCAACGTCGAGGAGAACAGGAGGGAGGATGTCGAGGCCTTGAGGAGGGTGGGGGTTCCGGTCTTCGTGACCTATCCCCGAACGGTCGAGGAGGGGATCGAGCTGATCCGTCAGCTTGGGGCGCTCACCCGGACGGAGGAAGCGGCCGAGGGGATGGCCGGATGCATCGAGGCGATCTATCAGGAGACCTTAGCCCTGGCGGAGGGGAAACGGCCGGTCAGGGTCTTCTGCCCCATCTGGCGGAGGCCCTACATGACGATCAACCGGGATACTTACGTGCACGACATGATCCGGGTGAGCGGGGGCGAGAACATCTTCAAGGATTATCCCGAACGCTATCCCCGGGTGACCCTGGAAGAGGTCGAGGCCCTTCAGCCCGAGGTCCTCCTCCTCCCCGATGAACCGTACCCCTTCAAGGCCAGGCACGTGGAGGAGTTTCAAACCCTTGATGTCCCTGCCGTCCGGGAAGGGAGGATCCATCTCATTGACGGGAAGATCCTCTCCTGGTACGGCCCCCGGATTGGCCAGAGCTTAAAGACCCTTCGAGGCCTCTTCGGTCGTGAAGGACGCGGAAAGGCTTGACAGGGGACAGCCCGTACAGTAGAAGAGGAGTTGATGCTTAAGATTCAGGCGCCTCCGGAGTGGGGAATCGAGCCGATCCCGGCGGAGCACCGACGCCTCGGGGTGGTGGATTTCTTTGTCCTCTGGGGGGATCTGGGGATCGGTCTTTTGGTCCTTTTGGCCGGGAGCTTCCTGGTCCCTGGCCTCTCGTTAGGGCAGGCCCTTCTCGCCATCCTGATTGGCAGCCTCATCGGCTGTCTCCTCCTGGCCCTGGCCGGGGTGGTGGGGAGTGAGAACGGCGTGCCTACGATGGTCCTCTTCCGGCCTGTCCTCGGGATCCGGGGGTCGTACCTGCCTACAGCCTTGAACGTCCTCCAACTCATCGGATGGACCATCTTCGAGATCATCATCATGGGCCACGCCGCGAACGCCATCAGCCGGAAGGTTTTGGGTTGGGATAGCTACCTGTTCTGGGCCGCGTTCTTCACCAGCATCGTCATCCTGATGGGCCTCGGGGGGCCTGTGGCGGTGGTCCGCCAGTGGCTGGAGAAGTTTGCCGTCTGGGTCGTCCTTCTGACCATCGCCTGGCTCACCGCTCACCTCTTTGCCAACTACGACATCCCCGCCCTCCTGACCAGACCCGGCACGGGGGACCTCCCCTTCTGGATCGCCGTGGACATTGTCATCGCCATGCCCATCTCCTGGATGCCCCTGGTGGCCGATTACAACCGCTTTGCCCGGAGGCCGGGCGAGGCCTTCTGGGGGACCTATCTCGGCTACCTGGTGACCAACCTGTGGTTCTACGCCCTGGGGGCCCTGGTCCTCTTGGCGGCGGGGGTCACCCAGGAGCCGAAGGGGTTTGTCACCGCTATCGTCTCCATCGCCGGGCCCTTAGCGCTTCTTATCCTCCTTGCTGACGAGACCGACGAGGCCTGGGCCGATCTCTACTCGGCGGCCGTCTCCCTCCAGAACGTCTTTCCAAAGATCCGCCAGCGCTGGCTGATCTTCAGCCTTGGGCTCTTCTGCTTCCTGGTGGCGGCCGTCCTGGACATCACCCAGTATGAAAATTTCCTCCTCCTGATCGGCTCCGTCTTCGTCCCCCTCTTCGGCATCCTGGCCGCCGACTACTTTGTCCTGAGAGGACGGCGGTACCAGGTTGAGGAGCTCTACCGCCCCGGGGGGCGATACTGGTATACAAAGGGAATCCACTGGAGGGGACTTCTGGCCTGGGTCTTCGGCATCCTGGTCTACCAGATCGTCGTCAGGGAGCTTCCCTGGATGGGGGCCTCCATCCCCGGCTTCGTCGGCGCCTTCGCGATGCATCTCCTTTTGGGTGAGGCGGCCCGGCGGGCGGAGGGGGTGACGAGGACAGAGGGAGGGAACCCATGGAACAGAGACCAAAGGCAATGACCATCGCCGGCTCCGATTCGGGGGGAGGGGCCGGCATCCAGGCCGATCTCAAGACCTTTGCCGCCTTGGGGGTCTACGGGACATCAGCCATCACGGCCATTACGGCCCAGAACACGAAAGGGGTGACGGCGGTCCACGAGCTCCCCCCCGAGATGGTGGCGGCCCAGATTGATGCCATCATGACGGACATCGGGGCCGACGCCGCCAAGACGGGGATGCTTTCAAATGCGGGGATCATCCAGGTCGTGGCCGAAAAGATCAGGGAGCATGGGATCGAGAAGCTGGTCGTGGACCCTGTCATGGTGGCGAAGAGTGGCGATCCCCTCCTCCGGCCTGAGGCCGTTTCTGCTTTAAAGGAGGTCCTGCTCCCCGTGGCCTATGTCGTGACCCCGAACCTCCCCGAGGCCGAGGTCCTGGTCGGGGAGAAACTGAAAAGCGAAGAGGAAATCCGGCAAGCGGCGAAGAAGATCCACGCGATGGGGGTTCGGTATGTCATCATGAAAGGGGGCCACCGGGAGGGGGAGGCGGTGGACCTCCTCTTTGACGGTGAAAGCTTTCACGAATTTTGGGCCGAGCGGGTGCTAACCCCCCATACCCACGGCACCGGGTGCACCTTCTCGGCCGGGCTCGCCGCCTGCCTGGCCAAAGGGATGACGGTCCCGGAGGCCGTCCAGGCCGTCAAGGCGTATCTCACCGAGGCCTTGAAGCAGGCTTTTCCCATCGGCGGTGGCAAATCCCCCGTCCACCACTTCCATCACCTCTGGCGCTGATCCGCCAAATTTCCCTCAGGGCCTTGAGCCAGGGATCCACCGGGATGGAGTTCATGAGGGAAGACGGTGGAGTTCCTGCAGCAGCCGCTTGGTGAAAGCGTTATTGGAGCCTAAGAGCTGTTCGTAGAAGGCGAGAATGATCCTCTGGGCAAAGGTCTTGTCCAGGGTGGCCAAGGCCCCATACCGCGTTTCTGTGAGAGATTCAGGCTCATCGGGGAAGGGGATTCCCGAGGCAAAGTAAGCCTGCAAGGTCAGCAGGAAAGCCCGGAGTCCTGTCACATCGGTAACACCCTTTAGGATGAGTAACCCCATTGCCCGGTCAACGGCTTTGGGGTAGCGGGTCAGGTCAGAGAGGGAATGACCGGGGTTGTAGGCATCGATCCGCTTGATGAGGTGGAAGAGGTCGAGCATCGTCTTATCGCTCAGCTTGTATTTCTCCTGCACAGCGAACCAGTCCTTGTGGTAGGCGGGTTCGACATAGGGCTGCCATTGGAGGACGGAAGGCTGGACGCGCTCGAGAGGTTGGGGTAGTGGACCTGGAGCTTTTGGCGGGGAGGGGCGGGGGAGTACACCTATCTGGGAAGCGACAAAGAGCCCTACGCCAGCTAGAACCAAGATCGCCAGGGGTTTCCTCCAGGATGGAGACAGGCCCGTGACGTGAACCGATGACCGCTTCTTCAAGGGACCCGATGATCGGTTTGCGACATCCCGGAGGGTGATGAAGAAGTTGAGGAGCTTCGCCTCCTGGGGGTCACCTAGCCCCACCAAGGCGCTTTGTTGAAGTTCTTCTAGCCTCCGGTCCAGCTCCTGGAGATTCCCGTAGAATTTGCAATAGGCGAGCAGGATCTCTTCATCCTTCGTCTCGGTGATATTGATATCCTCAAAGGCGGATTCGAGGAGCTGTTGAAGGACCGGCCAAGCCTTCCGCTGGAACTTGACGAGGATTTCATAGCCCTTCCTGGATGCCGGAAGAGGTGGGGGGGGTTGACCTCCGGTAATCCGCTGGAGCATATGGGCCTTTTGGCCCCGATCACCTTGAACGGGGGCCTTCTGGGGTTGGGCGGGAGCCGGTGACTGGGTCAGCGAGAGAACCCGAAGGGCCGTTTCAGGACGAAGAAAGCGGAGGCCATGGTGAAAAGGTAAATCTCCTTGGCCCTCTGGAGGTTCTTTGGCCCATACAACGATGGCATCTACGGTGATGGCACCGAACTGTGGGAAGGAAAATTCCACCGAGATCTGGCTCCCGGGCGGGATGCGTTCCGGTAACCGGACCAGCGCCCCCAGCTCGCTCAGGTTGCCCGTGAGGCCCGTCATGGGGGTGCGGGTTTGCCCCTCGGAATCGCTCGACAAGCGGCAAAGGGCAGGGACGGAGATGTCGAAGCGTCGGCACCTTCGATCCACATGCCACCGAGGCATGGGTTCCTCTCAAACGTGAAAAGTCTTGTCCACTTATTCGTCTGGAATGCCTCAAAATTTTACAAATACTACCTGTTCTGTCAAGTAAAAAATACAGATTTCATTGGGTAGACCTTCCCACAGGAATTCTGTATCGTGCCATCGGTGAATACCGATGGCACATAAGCTTGATCCAAAGAAGATAGGGGAGCGGCTCCGGAACGCCCGGCTGGCCAAGGGTCTGACCCAAGAGCAGGTTGCGGAGTTCATCGGCCTCGCCTCCGCCCAAGGGTACCAGGCGTACGAATATGGCGAGGTGATCCCACCCCATCATCGGCTCACACGACTGAGCGAGGTTTTGGGCATCTCTGAGGAAGTCCTCTTATATGGGCAAGAGGGAGAGAAAGGGAAGCCGAGGAGACCAGCCGAGCCCTTTGTGGTTGATGAAAACCTTCGGAAGCTCACCCGCCTGTGGCGCAAGGTCCCACCTGAGAAACAGCCGAACTTCTTGCGTTTGATCCACCAGCTGTTGAAACTCATGGAAGTTGAATAGCTTGTGAGGCTTGCCTCCGTGGGGGAGGCGTGCTATAAGTTGGAAAAAGGATGCCCGCCATGGCCCGATCCTCCAGGAGCCCCGGGCCTATCGGGGCACTTTTCGGCATCACCTGGGTCCTGCTCTGCCTCGTCTTGATCGGGGCGATGATGAAGGCCTATTCCCAGATGTGGGGGATGCCAGGCATCCTGTTCGGGGTCTTCCTCCCCCTTTCCGCCCCGACCTTCCCCTTCCTCTTCTGGTACATGACCGGTGGCTTCCCCTGGTGGTGGACCCTGGGATTCCTCGCCGCCATAGGTATGGGGAAGATGATCCTTAGCGAACCGGGGGCATAAGCGCGGGGGAACTGATGACGGATGATCGGTGGTTGCTCCTCTACCAGGCCGGGGAGAACATTGACCGCCTCATCTCCCTGGATCTCCACCACTGCGGGATCACCGGCCGGCTCTACGAGGCGGCTAGGGGGGCGGCCGGGCTTCCCCTCACCTTGAAAGGGGCCCTCTCCCTTGTGAAGCGGGTCAAAGCCGGGGAGCTGGTCCTCCTGTGCACGGGATTCCCGATCCCTCCCTCCTTTAGGGGGGAGACCGATGGGATCGTTGGGGCAGCGATCCTGGCCAGGGCCCTTCGGTTGGGGCTAAAGGCTCATCCGGTGGTGGTAACGGAGGAGGAGAACCTCCCGTTGGTGAAGGCGGCCTGCGAAGGGGCCGGTCTCCAGATCTCGGAGTGGGTCGGGGAGGTGGGAGGCCTTCCCCACGGGGTTGTTCTTCTCTCCTTCCCCAAGGAGGAAGCCGAGGCCAGGCAGCGGGCGGCCGAGCTGGTCTCCCTTCTGACCCCCTCTGCCGTCATCGCCGTTGAAAAGCCGGGGCGCAACCGGAAAGGGGTCTACCATTCCCTCCAGGGGGTGCCGATTACCGCGGCGGTGGCCAAGACCGACGAGCTCTTCCTTTTGGCAAAGAAGCGGGGGAGCTTGACCATCGGGATCGGGGATCAGGGGAACGAGCTGGGGATGGGTTCCTTGAAGGAGGTGACCCTCCGGTTGAACCGTTTCGGGGAGGCCTGCGGGTGTCCCTGCAACGGGGGGATCGTGGCGGAGGTTCCCGCCGATGTGACCATCGTCTCCGGCGTTTCCGATTGGGGGGCCCTGGGGCTGGCAGCCAGCCTGGCGTTCCTCACCTCCAGGCCAGATCTCCTGCCAGAGGTCGAGATGTTTTCAGCGGTCCTGAACGGGGCGGTCGAGGCGGGGGCCATTGACAGCCTCTCCCACGCTTCCATCCCCTGGATTGATGGGATCGCCGAGGCGTATCACCTCCGGCTCTTGGAGCAGCTCCGGGATCTCCTCCACTACGCCACCCTTTTCCGGGAAAACGCCTCATTTCGCTATGAGCATGCCCTCCACGTCGAAGCCTTTCAGGCATGGCGCCACGCCCTTCATGGCTTCCTCGACTAGAGCCTGTACTTCTTGATCTTGTCCTGCAGGGTGGAGCGGGAGATCCCCAGGATCCTGGCCGCCTGGCTCCTGTTCCCCTGGACGCTCGTCAGCACCTTCTGGATGTGCTCCCGCTCCAGCTCCTCCAAGCTCAACAGGGTTCTGTCCGGCATCTGGGGACCAGGGATCGGGAGCTGGGGGCCGGCGAGTCCCTGAAGCTCTTGGGGAAGGTGAATCGGCTCCAGGGTCTCCTTCAGGCAGAGGATCATGGCCCGCTCGGTGACGTTTTTCAGCTCCCGGACATTTCCCGGCCAGGGGTAGGCCAGGAGGAGGGCCTGGGCCTCGGGGGAGTAGCCCCTGACCTTCTTCTTCAGCAGGTGGTTGAACTCTTTGACGAAAAGGTCAGCCAGGATCAGGATGTCCTTCCCCCGCTCCCGTAGAGGTGGGACCAGGAGGGGCATCACCTTCAGGCGGTAGTAGAGGTCTTCGCGGAAGGCCCCCTGCTCGACGGCCTTAGCCAGGTCCTTGTTCGTTGCGGCGATCATCCGGACGTCCACGGTCAGCTCCCGGGTCCCCCCCACCCGGCGGAAGCTCTTGGTCTCCAGGACCCGGAGGAGCTTGGCCTGAACGGACATCGGCATATCCCCCACCTCATCCAGGAACACCGTCCCCCCATCGGCCACCTCCAACAGCCCCCGCTTCAAGGTCTTGGCATCGGTGAAGGCCCCCTTCTCGTGGCCGAACAGCTCCGACTCCAGCAAGGTCTCCGAGAGCCCGGCGCAGTTGATCTCCAGGAAGGGTTTATCCCTCCTGGGGCTCTTTTCATGGATGGCCCACGCCACCAGCTCCTTTCCGGTGCCGCTCTCCCCCTGGATGAGGACCGTTGTGGTCGGGCTCTTAGCCAGGAGGTCTACCATCTCGTTCAGCTGGCGGATGGCCTGGCACTCCCCGGGGATGGCCGCCTCCGGCTTGCCCCGCCCCTTCAGGTAGAGGTTTTCCCGCCTGAGCTGGAGGTGCTCGAGGGCCTTCTCGACCCGAAGCTCCGTGGCCGCAAGGCTGTGGGGATCCTTCTCCAGGAAATCCTCGGCCCCCCTCCTCATGGCGGTCACGGCCGCCTCGATGGTGCCATAGGCGGTGAGGACGATGATGGCAGCCTCTGGGGTCGCGATCTTCAGCTTGTCCAGGAGATCAAGGCCGTCGCAGTCGGGGAGGCGAAGATCCAGCAGGATCGCCTCCGGGGCCTCCTCCTGGGCGAGGGTCAAGGCCTCCACCCCGTTCTTCGCCTCCAGGACCCGGTAGCCCTTGGCCTGGAAGATGTGGCGGAGGCTCCTCCGGATCGTCGCCTCGTCATCCACGATGAGTAAGGTTGGTGTCATGCCTCGTCTCGGTTGGAGGCCTCGCCCGGGACGGTTTTCACCGGAAGCAGGATGGTAAAGCAGCTCCCCTTCCCCCGCTCGCTCCTGGCGGTGATCTTCCCCCCGTGATCCTCGATGATCTTGCGGCAGATGGGAAGCCCCAGCCCTGAACCGCTGGCCTTCGTGGTGAAGAACAGGTCGAAGATCCGGGGCAGGTTCTCCGGGGCGATCCCTAGCCCTGTATCTTGGACGGAGATTTCGACACCCTCGACCTCAGGGGGTCGGGGGCCAGAGGCCAGGGTTCCATCGGCGTCTTCCTTTTGTCTTTTGCCTTTTGCCTTATACTTTCCTGTTTTTATGGTGATCGTTCCCCCTGGGGGGGTGGCTTCAACGGCGTTCTTCAGGAGGTTCAAGAAGACCTGTCGGATCTTGTTACCGTCAAGGAGGAGGACAGGGAGGTTGGGGGCAAACGCCTTCCGGAGGGTGATCCCTCCTTCGGCGAGCTGATCGGCGTGGAGGTTCAGGATCTCCTCCCAGATCTGGTGAAGGTCCACCGGGTTTAACGAAAGGGAGGGGGGACGGCCGTAGAAGAGGAGGTTTTCCACCAAGGTGTTCAGGCGCTTCGTCTCCGCCACCATGGCCAGGACCAGATCCCGATGGACCGGTTCGAAGGACACCTCCCTGGCCAGGATCTGGGCCACCGAGCTGATGCCGAAGAGGGGGTTCCTGATCTCGTGGGCGATCCCCGAGACGACCTCCCCGATGGTGGCCAGACGGTCTTTCCGTCGGATCTCCTCCTGGAGCTGCTTGATCTCGGAGAGGTCCCGGAAGACGACAATCACCCCCTCCGGCTCCCCCTGGGGCGAGAGGAGGAACGAGTTGTTGAACCCCAAAGGGATGACCGCTCCATCGGACAGGCGGAGTTCCAGCTCCTTTGCGGCCCTGTCCGGCTTCACCTGCAGCAGCTCCTGGGCCTCCGGGAACCGGTCCAGGAGCCTCTCCCCGAGAAGGGCCTCAGGGCTGGAACGGAGGACCTCGGCCCCGGGCCGGTTGATCATCGTGATCCGCCCATCGTTGTCCACCACGAGGAGGCCCGAGGCCATATGGGCCAGGATGTTCTCCAGCAGCGCTTTTCCTTTCTGGAGTTCCACCGTCTGCTCGCGAACCTTCTCCTCCAACCGATGGGCCAGCGCCTCGTAGAGGGCATTCAGCCTGGTCAGCTCCTCCACCTTGTGGGTGAGGGCCTGCATCAGCTCCCGGTTCTCCTTGAGGAGCCGATGCCGTTCCATGGCCCTCTTCACGGCGTGGATCAGCTCCTGGGGATCGAAGGGTTTGGGGATGAAGTCATAGGCGCCGAACCGGAGGGAGTCAATGAGGCTTTTTCGGGTGGAGTCGGCCGTCACCATCAGGACCGGGGTCTCCGGGGCGATCGCCCCGAACCGCTTCAGGGCCTCGAGGCCGCTCATCTGGGGCATCATGATGTCCAGCAGGATCACCCCGACGGGTTCCTCCTGGGCAAGCCGGAGCCCTTCCAGGGCATCCTTGGCGGAGAGGACCCGGAACCCCGCTTGGGTCAGGATGCCACGGCACAGTTCCCGGATCAGGCGTTCGTCATCAACGACGAGAACGGCATCCATCATCAGCTCATGGTCCTTCCAGGGCAGGCATAGGATACCAGACCCGGGAGGGATTTTCAAGGGTGGCGCTTCCAGCCCGGGCTCTCCGACGGGGAGCTGGTGGTCAATTTCTGTTGACAGCAGGGGTCCGATTCCCTACACTTGAACTGACGTGGCTTCCCCCGGGGCCGTTGACAAGGCTCCGTTCCTTGCTTTTTGAGGATCTTCCTCCGCCCGTGCCGTCTTGTTCTCTTCGGCCTGCACGATCCATGCTGGTGAAAAAGCTCCACCGGACCCTTACCCGTTTCGGGATGCTTCAGGGGGGGGAAGGGGTGGTGGTCGCCGTCTCGGGCGGCGTGGATTCCATGGTCCTCCTCCACCTCCTCGTCCACCTTCGGGAATCCTTGACCCTCCGGCTGCATGTGGCCCATCTCGACCACGGTCTCCGGGGCGAAGAGGGGGATCGGGACGCCAGGTTCGTGAAGGAGCAGGCCGCCCGCCTCGGCCTCCCGGCCACCATCGAGCGGATCCCGGTGCAGCGGGAGAAAGGGTCTTCCCTGCAGGAGACCGCCCGGAAGGTCCGGTACCAGTTCCTGGAACAGGTGGCCGAATCCGTCGGGGCTCAGAAGATCGCCCTAGGCCACACCCAGGATGATCTGGCCGAAACCTTCCTGATGAACCTCCTCCGGGGCTCCGGCCGAAGGGGCCTGGCCGGCATCCCTCCCGTTCGGGAAGGGCGGATCATCCGCCCGCTGATCGAAACCAGCCGGCAGGAGATCCTGGCCTACGCCGAAGCCTACGGAATCCCATCTGTCACGGATTCCTCGAACCTGAAACCCCGGTACCTCCGGAACAGGATCCGGCTCACCCTCCTCCCGGTCCTGGCCCAGTACAATCCCAAGATCGTCCAGATCCTGGCTCACACGGCTCTGATCTTGCAGGAAGAAGAGGCCTATCTCTCTCACCTGACAGGAGAGCACCTGGCCTCCGTCATGGTGGGGCCTGAGGGCGGGGAGCCGGCTTTCCACCTCCCAACCCTCCAGAGGCTTCCCCTGGCGCTGAAGCGTCGGGTCCTCCGGGAGGTGTTTCGTTCGGCCTCGGGCCTCTCCTTCTCCTGGGAGCAGATGGCTGCCCTGGAGGAGCTCCTCGCGGTTCCCTCTTCCAAGCTGTTCCCCCTCCCCGGCGGTTTCATGGCCCTTCGGGACGGAGAGGTTCTCCGGCTCGTGCGGCAGAAAGGGTCGGAGGGGTCCGGAGGGGAAGCCTTCCCCCTTCCCTCCGAAGGGGAGGTGGTGGTTCCGGCCTTTGGCCTCCGTTTTCGGCTCACCCCTATGCCCAGGGAGGCTTGTCATGTCAGCGAAGGGGGCCCCTCGGTGGCCTTCCTGGATGCCGCGGTGGCAAAAGGCCCCTTCACGGTCAGGGCCTGGAGACCGGGGGATCGCTTTTTCCCGCTAGGGCTGCGGGGGAGCAAAAAGCTCCAGGATTTCTTTGTGGATGCCAAGATTGCCCGGTGGAAGCGGACCTGCATCCCCCTCCTCCTCTCCGGGGATCAGATCGCCTGGGTGGTAGGGTTCAGGATTGATGAGCGCTTCAAGGTGGCCGACGAAACCAGGGAGGTCCTTCGGATCGAGGCCCTCCCTCTTCACGGGCTTCCCGATGGACGTGGGACGGGTCCTGATTGCTGAGGCAGAGCTTCAGCGACGGGTGAGGGAGCTGGGGGAGATCATCACCGCCGATTACCGGGGGCGGGATCTTTTCCTGGTCTGTGTCTTGAAAGGGGCCGCCCTCTTCTGGGCCGATCTCTCCCGCACCATCGCCCTTCCCCACGAGAGCGACTTCATCGCCGTCGAGAGCTACCGGGGCGACCGGCCGGCAGGGCCGGTCCGGCTACTGAAGGATCTTGACACGCCTATCGCCGACCGGGAGGTGCTCATCGTCGAGGATATCGTGGATACCGGCCGCACCCTGGCTTTCTTGAGGGCGCACCTTTTCGCCAAGGCCCCGAAGAGCCTGAAGACCTGCGCCCTCTTGAACAAGGCCGGCAGGAGGGAGGTGGAGGTCCCCATCGAGTATGTCGGGTTCGTCATCCCCAACGCGTTCGTCATCGGATACGGCTTGGACTTTGACGGCCGGTTCCGGAACCTCCCCCACATCGCGGTGTTGGATGGCACCTAAACCGTGAGTTTCCTGTTGAACGTTCCCCAGGTTTCATGCTACAAATAGAGCGTCAACAGCGAAGAGGAGGTCAGCCGCTTTGAAGCCGCTCTTTAAAAATCTGGCTCCATGGCTCTTGATCCTCCTGGTCATGTTTATGGCCTATAGCCTCTTCCAGCAGAGCCAGCCGGTCGAGACGGCCTTGAAGTATAGCGACTTCATGACCAGGGTGGAACGGGGGGAGGTGGAGAGCGTGGTCGTCAAGGGCCCCGAGATCCGGGGCCAGCTGAAGGACGGCACCCGGTTCCAGACCTACGCCCCGGAGGATCAGGAGCTTATCCCAACCCTCCGGAGGTCGGGGGTCCGGATCGAGGCCCGACCGGCCGAGGCCAATCCCTGGTACGTTAACATCCTCCTTTCGTGGTTCCCCATGTTGCTCTTCATCGGCGTCTGGGTCTTCTTCATGCGCCAGATGCAGGGGGGCGGGGCCAAGGCCCTGTCCTTTGGGAAGGCCCGGGTCCGTCTGGTCTCCGATAAGCAAAGCCGGGTGACGTTTGCCGACGTGGCCGGGGTCGAGGAGGCCAAGGAGGAGCTTCAGGAGATCATCGAGTTTCTGAAGGATCCCCAGAAGTTCCAGAAGCTGGGCGGGAAGATCCCCAAAGGGGTCCTCCTGGTGGGTCCCCCGGGGACGGGGAAGACCCTCCTCGCCCGGGCCATCGCCGGCGAGGCCAAGGTCCCCTTCTTTTCCATCTCGGGCTCCGACTTCGTCGAGATGTTTGTCGGGGTGGGGGCCTCGCGGGTCCGGGATCTGTTCGAGCAGGGGAAGAAGCATGCCCCCTGCATCATCTTCATTGACGAGATTGATGCCGTCGGCCGTCATCGGGGGGCGGGCTTGGGGGGTGGCCACGACGAGCGGGAGCAGACCCTGAACCAGCTCCTGGTGGAGATGGACGGCTTCGAGGCCAACGAGGGCGTGATCCTGATCGCCGCCACCAACCGTCCCGATGTCCTGGACCCCGCTCTTCTCCGGCCTGGTCGGTTCGACCGGCAGGTGGTCGTCCCCCGGCCCGATGTCAAGGGCCGGGAGGAGATCCTCCGGGTCCATACCCGGAAGATCCCGTTAAGCCCCAATGTGGATCTGGCCGTCATCGCCCGGGGGACGCCGGGGTTTGCCGGGGCCGATCTGGCGAACCTGGTGAACGAGGCAGCCCTCCTGGCCGCCCGCCAGAATAAAAAGTACGTTGAGATGAGGGACTTCGAGGCGGCCAAGGACAAGGTCCTGATGGGCAAGGAGCGTCGAAGCATGGTGTTGAGCGAGGAGGAACGGCGGACCACAGCCTATCACGAGGCCGGGCACACGCTGGTGGCCAAGCTCCTCCCGGGGGCCGATCCGGTGCATAAGGTCTCCATCATCCCCCGGGGGATGGCCCTGGGCGTCACCCAGCAACTGCCCATTGACGATCGGCACAACTGGTCCAAGGAGTACCTCCTCGACCAGATCACCGTCCTGATGGGGGGACGGGTGGCGGAGGAGCTGGTCCTGGGGCAGATCACGACGGGGGCGGGGAACGACATTGAAAAAGCCACCGATCTGGCCAGGAAGATGGTCTGCGAGTGGGGGATGAGCGAGAGGCTCGGACCTCTGGCCTTCGGGAAGCGGGAGGAGATGATCTTCCTGGGCCGGGAGATCGCCCAGCACCAGGACTACAGCGAACAGACCGCTCAGGAGATTGACCGGGAGGTCCGCCAGATGGTCATGGCCTGCTACGAACGAGCCAAGGCCCTTATCCAGGAACGGATTGACGCCCTCCATGCCCTGGCCAGGGCCCTTCTGGAGAAGGAATCGCTGGAGGGGGGGGAGATTGACGAGATCATCACCAGGGCGCTGCCGGTGGCGGCCTAGCCGCCCTTCCACTCCTCGATGAGTGCCAGGATCCTTCGCCTCGGCCGGTATACCCTCGAACGGGGAAAAAGGACCTACCTCATGGGGATCCTGAACGTCACCCCTGACTCCTTCTCCGACGGGGGGCTGTTCCTGGATCCGGGCCGAGCCTGTGAGCATGCCCATCGGATGGTCGAGGAGGGGGCCGATCTCATTGATGTCGGGGGGGAGTCCACCAGGCCTGGGGCTTTTCCTGTCCCCCTTGAGGAGGAGCTGAAGCGGGTCCTCCCGGTCATCAAGCGCCTCTCGAAGGAGCTGAAGGTTCCTCTTTCGGTGGACACGTATAAGGCGGAGGTGGCGGAAGCGGCCCTGGGGGAAGGGGCCGACCTGGTCAACGACATCGGGGCTTTGAGACTTGACCCGCGGATGGCCTCGGTTGTGGCCAGGGCCAAGGCAGGCGTTGTCCTCATGCATATGAAGGGGAGCCCCCGGACGATGCAGGAAAACCCCACCTATGAGGACCTCATCGGAGAGGTCCTCACCTTTTTAAGGACCCAGGTGGAGGTGGCCGAGGGGGCCGGAATCGAGCCTTCGGCGATCCTGGTGGATCCCGGCATCGGGTTCGGGAAAAGGGTCGAGCATAACCTGCAGCTCTTGAAGCGGCTCTCCGAGTTCCAGGTCCTCGGGAAACCGATCCTGATCGGGCCTTCGCGGAAATCTTTCATCGGGGCCGTCCTCAAGCTTCCCCTCGAAGAGCGGCTGGAGGGGACGGCTGCTGCCGTGGCCGCAGCGGTTCTGAACGGCGCCGAGGTGGTCCGGGTCCATGATGTGAGGCCGATGGCCCGCATCGTCCGGATGATCGACGCGATCAAGGATGCGTAACGGAGGGGAAGGATGCGGAAGCTCTTCGGCACCGATGGGATCAGGGGGGTGGCCAACGAGGAACCGATGACCCCGGAAACGGTGGTCAGGATCGGAAGGGCGGTGGCCGCTGTCCTGAAGAATTCGTCCAGGCGGCCCCGGATCGTGATCGGCAAGGATACCAGGCTTCATGGCTACATGCTGGAATCGGCCCTGACGTCTGGCATCACCTCCATGGGGGCGGATGTCCTCCTGTTGGGTCCCCTTCCCACCCCCGGGATCGCCTTCATGACCAAGTCCCTCCGGGCCGATGGGGGGGTGGTCATCTCCGCCTCCCACAACCCTTTCCAGGACAACGGCATCAAGTTCTTCGATCACAATGGCCTAAAGCTCCCGGATGCGCTGGAGGAGCGGATCGAGCGTTTGATCGTAGGCAAGCAGGACCTTCCAGCCCGCGCCAAGGCCGGGGAGATCGGGAAGGCCTACCGGGTGAGCGATGCCGTTGGCCGCTACATCGAGTTTGTCAAGGGGAGCATCCCTAAAGGGACGACTTTGAAGGGGTTAAAGGTCGTGGTGGACTGTGCCAACGGGGCGGCCTACCGGGTATCGCCAGCGGTCCTCAGGGAGCTGGGGGCCGAGGTGATCGCCTTAAACGTCACCCCCGACGGGACCAACATCAACAAGCGCTGCGGGGCCCTCTACCCCGATGTCATGCGCCGGGCGGTGGTGAAGTATAAGGCCGACTGTGGATTCGCCCACGACGGGGATGCCGACCGGGTGATCTTTGCCGATGAGAAGGGAGACCTGTTGGACGGCGATTATCTCCTGGCCATCACCGCCCTGAACCTCCTGAAGGATGGGAAGCTGAAGGACAGGACCATCGTGGCCACGGTCATGAGCAACTTGGGGTTGGACCTCGCCCTCCAGGAGTTCAATATCAAGGTCGTGCGGACGGCGGTCGGGGATCGCTACGTCCTGGAGGAGATGCTGAAGCATGGGTATCAGGTGGGGGGGGAGCAGTCGGGGCACCTGATCTTTCTCGAGCACAACACGACGGGGGACGGGATCATCACCGCCCTTCAGATCCTGACCATCATGAAGAAGGAGGGGAAGAGGCTGTCCGAGCTTAGGAGGTGTATGGAGCCCTGCCCTCAGGTCCTTCTCAATGTGCCGGTCAGGCGGAAGGGGGATCTGGACCAGCTCCCGATGGTCATGGGGAAGATTGGGGAGGCCCGGGCGAAGCTGAACGGTACCGGCCGGGTCCTGGTCCGGTTCTCAGGGACGGAGCCTTTAGTCCGGGTGATGGTGGAGGGAAGGGACCGGGGTCTGATCCAGCGGCTGGCCAAGGGGATTGCGGCGGCCATCCGGAAGGAATTGGGGTAAGGGTTGGGGGGTGGGGTGTCCTGTCTGGCTGCTGGGAGCGTTCGGGGAGAGCGGGGACACAACGATGGCGGTCTTGTGCGTGAACGTTGATCACATTGCGACCATCCGCCAGGCGAGAAGGGCCCAGGAGCCCGATCCGGTGGTCGCGGCCGCGATGGCGGAGCTGGCGGGGGCCTCCGGCATCACCATCCATCTCCGGGAGGATCGGCGGCACATCCAGGAGCGGGACTTGAGGGTCCTCCGGGAGACGGTCAAGACCAAGCTGAATTTGGAGATGGCCGCGACGGATG
Organism: uncultured bacterium; assembly: GCA_964535215.1. Classification (GTDB taxonomy): domain Bacteria; phylum Methylomirabilota; class Methylomirabilia; order Methylomirabilales; family JACQHM01; genus JACQHM01. The sequence continues at coordinate 65,276 of CAZHST010000005.1, read as the reverse complement.
AGATGGTGAGCATCGCCCTCGCGGTGAAGCCGGATCAGGTGACCTTGGTTCCGGAGCGCCGGGAGGAGCTGACGACGGAGGGAGGCCTGGACGTCGAAAATCTCCGGGACAGGATCGGCAAGGTGGTCTCCCTTCTGAAGGAAGGCGGGATCCACACAAGCCTCTTCATTGATCCCGACCCGGTCCAGGTCAAGGCCTCCCACCGGGTGGGGGCCGAGGCCGTGGAGCTCCACACCGGACGGTACGCGGAGGTGAAAGGGGAAGCCCAGGCCACCGAGCTGGAGAAGATCGTCAACGCCGCAAGGCTGGCGAAGAGACTCGGGCTCAAGGTGTACGCCGGCCATGGGCTGGATTACCGGAACGTGGGGCGGATCGCGGGCATCCCCGACATTGAAGAGCTGAACATCGGCTTTAGCATCGTTGCCCGGGCGGCTTTGGTCGGTATGGTCCAGGCGGTGAAGGAGATGCTTGCCGCTATGGGTGGGGGGGAGGAGGGCTGACACCCATGAGGGCCTCGGAAGGGAGGGCTCCCCCCTCCAGCCGGCTCCTTCTCCTCTTCTCCTGTCTGATGCTCTTCGGCAGTGATGGAACGGGGGTAGCCGCCCCTCAAAAGGCCGTTCCGTATCGGGAGGTGAGCCTCTCCCAACGACAGTCCCTGTGGCAGCTCATCGCCTCCCTGGGGCATCCTGTCCCGGGTGATCAGTTCTACCGTTTCCTCGACCGCTTCCGTTTGCTTAACCCCGTGATTAAAGACATCGGCGCCCTTCCGGTTGGCACCCCGATCAAGCTTCCCCTCCTGGGGCAGCCAGCGGCGACCAGAAGGGTCACGCCATGGAGGGTCTTCAAAAAGGCTGTCAAGGTCAAGGCCTCCCCTGAAAAGCGGGAGAGGAGGGTGGTTCCCCATCTGACCTTTGCCATCGGGGATCGCCCAACGGGGGCGGAAAGGACCAGGGCCGCCAGGGGTTCCCTTGATCCGGGGTTGGCCAACAACACCCTTACCTCGATCTTCAGGGCCTTAGGAGAAACGTACCGGAACGAGGGAACCCTCTCCTTCCCCCTAGAGGGGAAGGGGTCCATCAGCCTTGACCTTTCCCGCCTCCCGGTGGTTGAGCTGTCGCCTGGCGAGCGGCTCCTCTTCGACCTGGGCGATGTCCTCCCCAAAGACGTGCAGGCTCTCCTGGAGGCCGGCTCCCGGGGTCTTACGGTCATCAAACCAGGTGAACACCGGGATCTGAAAGGTCTCATCGCCCAGGTGTTCGCCAGATCCGGCTACGCCTCCGTCGTCCGCGAGAGCTTCGTCACGCTGGGGGATCGGGCCAAGGTGACCATCAGGGGAGATTGGGTGATCCTGAAAGGGGAAGAGAGCCTCTTGACCGGGCAGGTCTATATCGTCAACCTGGTTGAGCGTCCGGAATTTCTCCTCCCCTCGCCGGTGAAGCAGTATGCCGAGAAACACGGCATCGTGATAAGCGAGTTCCTGGTCGGCCAGCCATCCACCATCGGCCGTCAATCGAGAAGAGACCAGGGGGCGGAGATCGGGGAGGAGGCGTTGGACACGTCCAGCCCTGAGAGGCTCGTGGATGGCCTCCTGGAGCTTTTGGGAGGACGGTACGAGACCGATGTGGAGATCCCCTTAGGGGGGGATCCTAAGCTGGGCTTTCAGATCCGGCTTCAGGTCAGCCGGGTTGTCCACCGGAACGGGGAACGCTACATCCTCGACTTCTCCGGCTTTGCCCCTCCCCTGGTCCGTCTGATCCAGGCCCAGGGTTTCAAGGTGGTCAGGATCGGTCCGGCAAGGCCTGAGGCGGTGATTCAGGTGGTGTTGGATCTGCTTCAGGTCTCCTATGAGGGAGAAGCCGGGAGGTTTTGGACGACCCTTGAGCCTCCGGGGAGCCGGCTTCAGGTCCAGGTCCCGGGCTTCGTCATCCTTCCCGGAGGGTCTTCGGGTTCCAGCAGCCGGGGCTCTCCTATCCTCCTGACCGATGTCCCGTTGGACCCGGAGGTGAAGGCCTATCTCCGGGGAAAAGGGGTGAGGCTGGTCCGTTTCTAGCCGTTCAGGGCTCGATGGTCGTGGCGGGCGATGGTAGAGATCAGATCCGAGAATCCAAAGGCTGAAGAAGGGCCCCGGCCTGGGGAAGAGGCCCTGGAGGGGGAGCGGTGGTCAGGGCGGGGTCCGGTCTCGGGGAAGCGGTCCCCCCGGGAGCTGGAATTTGTGGACTGGTACCCCCCCGCCGCCGAGCCGAAACCCCCCTTGGCGCGGCCGGTCGCCCTCACGAGGTGGAAGCGGTGGGTTGTGTATGCCGGACTCCCCGCCTTGGTCCTGTTCCTCCTGGTCGGTTTCCTCATGCTCCAACCGTGGAAGGGCGAGAGGCGGAGAGAGGGGCCGGTCCCGCCTACGGTTGAGGCCCCGAACAAGGCCCCTCCCGAACCCCCCCGTTCGGCTTCGTTAAGCCTGGAGGACCGTTATTACCGGACATGGTACCTCCTGACCAAGACGGCCGAGGGGGAAGGCTTGCGGGTGAGGAGCACCTTTGAGACCCCGGAGAAGGTGGAGCGGGAGCTTAAGGCCATGGGCCCTCCAGCCCAGGGCCCCCCTCCTTTCAACCACCAGCGTTTCTTCTATTTCTCCGTGACCCTCGAAGCGACCCGAGGGGTCTTGAGCCCGGGATTTGTCCTCCAGGCCCCTTCCCGGTTTACCCTCGTGGACGATCGAGGGCATCGGGTCAAGGCCCGAATGCTCCCGGAGCTGGAGGAGTGGGCGACCGTCCTCGAGGTGGAGGGGAAGGGGATCGCCGAGGCGAACTTCTACCTGGCCTTCCCCAAGGAGCCCCTTTCGACCTCCTCCGCCTCCCTGACCTTGGAGGCCCCAGGCCGAAAAGCTGGGGAAACCCTTGTCCTGACATGGCAACTGCCCATCCGTTACCCAGAGTAGATTCGAGACTGGCGAATGGTCATCAGCGTCGGCGTTGATCTGGTCAGGATTGAACGCTTTCAGCGGGTCCTGGAGCGTCACCGGGAACGTCTGCTGGCCAGGATCTTCACCGATGGTGAGCGGCAGAGCTGCGAGGGGAGAAAACGTCCGGAGATCCACCTGGCCGCCCGGTTCGCTGCCAAGGAGGCTGTGATGAAGGCCCTGGGGACCGGGTGGGGAGGGGGCGTCAGCTGGCGGGATGTGGAGGTGATTGGGGGCGGCGGGACCTGCCCCGAGATCCGTCTCTTTGGACAGGCCAGGGTTCATGCGGAAACCTTGGGGATCAAGCGGGTTCTGGTCAGTCTCTCCCATGACGGCGAGTATGCCACTGCCTTCGTCGTCGCCACCGATTGAGGTCCTCTGGTGAAGGTTGTCACCGCCGACGAGATGCGAAGGCTCGATAAGCGGGCGGCGGAAGAGTTCGGCATCCCCACCCTCCTTTTGATGGAGAACGCCGGCCGCCAAGCGGCCCAGGAGCTTCTCCGGGTCTTCCCCGCCGTGAAACGGGTTGCCGTTGTCGCGGGGAAGGGGAACAACGGGGGGGACGGCTTCGTCTGCGCCCGCCACCTCCTGAACCACGGGGTGCGGGTCAAGACCTATCTCCTGGCCAGACGGGAAGAGGTTCAGGGGGATGCCAGGGTCAATCTCACCATCCTGGACCGGATGGGGCATGGGCCCAAGGAGATCACGTCCGTGGAAGGGCTCCGGGACACCGCGGAGGAATTGCGCGAGGCAGATCTCCTGGTGGATGCCCTCCTGGGCACAGGCGTGAGCGGGGCGGCCAGGGGCCTTTACGCCGAGGCCATCGGGCTTTTGAACCGTCTGGAGAAACCGATCGTCGCCCTGGATATCCCATCGGGTCTCCCCGCCGACGACGGGAGGCTCCTCGGCCCTGCCGTTCAGGCGTATCTGACCGTCACCTTTGCCCTCCCCAAACGGGGCCTCCTTTTGTACCCGGCGGCCCGATACGTTGGTACCCTCAAGGTCGTGGACATTGGCATTCCGAGGAACCTCCTGGAGGATCCGCAGCTCAAGGTGAATCTCGTAGAGGCTGACGAGGTGGCCGAGGTCCTCCGGCCCCGCGATCCGAACGCGCACAAAGGGACCTTCGGCCATGTCCTGGTCATCGCCGGAAGTGCCGGGAAGACAGGGGCGGCTTTTTTGTGCGCTCTCGCCAGCCTCCGGGTCGGGGCAGGGCTCTGTACCCTGGCCCTCCCCGAGAGCTTGAACGACCTCATGGAGGCAAAACTGACCGAGGCGATGACGAAAGGCCTCCCCGAAACTGAGGAGCGGTCCCTGGCCGTCGCGGCCCTCGATGACCTCCTCGCCCTGGCCGAAGGAAAGGATGCGGTGGCCATCGGTCCCGGTCTTTCGACCCATCCCAGCACGGCCCGGTTGGTTCGGGAGCTTCTCCCCTTGCTCAGGATTCCCATGGTGGTTGATGCCGATGGCATCAACGCCCTGTCCCAGCATCTGGAGGTCCTCGAGAAGGTGAACGCCCCCGTGGTCTTGACACCCCATCCGGGGGAACTCTCCCGCCTCCTCTCGATCGGGAGGGAAGAGATCCTGGAGAAGCGGATCCCCATTGCCCAGAAGGTGGCCTCCACCTTCAACCTCCATCTCGTGTTGAAGGGGGCAAGGACCCTAGTCGCCGATCCCGAGGGTCAGGTCTTCATCAACCCTACGGGAAACCCTGGCATGGCAACGGGGGGAACAGGGGATGTCCTCACCGGCATGGTCGCCGGGTTGATGGCCCAGGGGATCGCTCCCCTGAAGGCCTCCATCGCAGGGGTCTATCTCCACGGGCTGGCCGGGGATCTGGCCGCCGAGGAGCTGGGCCAGGAGGCCATGCTGGCCGGCGACCTCTTAAACAAGCTTCCGGAGGCCATCAAAAAGGTGCAAGGGGCCAGGGGCAAGGGACCCCTTGGTTCCTTAGGTTCCTTGGGGTGACTCGGTCCTTGGGAGGCCCTATGGAAGCGGGATACCTTGTTCTCCATTCCAACAGCCCGGAGGAAACCTTTACCTTGGGGCGGGCCCTGGGGGCCCTCCTTGAACCGGGGGATGTGGTGTGCCTTGTGGGGGAGTTGGGGTCGGGAAAAACGGTCCTCGCCCAGGGGATCGCTGCCGGGATCGGGGTTGATCCCCGGGAAGGGGCGACAAGTCCCACCTTCACCCTTGTCCATGAGTACAGGGGTCGTCATCGGGTGTACCATATTGACCTTTACCGGCTGGACCGGCTCGACGAGATCCTTGACCTCGGCTGGGACGAATGGGTGTACAATGGAGGTGTGGTCGTCATCGAGTGGGCTGAGAAGGCCGGAGGGCTCCTCCCGGAGGAACGCTTCGTGGTCGAGATCGAGATAAGCGGTGGAACGGCTCGGAAGCTTGCCCTTTCGGCCTCGGGGGCCAGGTCTCAACAACGGCTTCGGGAGTTGGCTCGATCCCTTCAAGAACTGAGAGACTAATTCGCGCCATGGCAGAGATCTCCTTTACCCTGTGGAGGAAAGGTATGCGACGAACGGTTCATCGGATCCAACCAATGGGGGTTCTCCTCCTCATCTTCTGGCTCGGGTTTGCCCCCGGGGCTGGAGGAGCGGTCCAGGGCCAACTCTGGACGGAGGGGAGCCCCGCCGCCGGGCCGGAGAGTAACCTCCTGGCCCTGAGTAAATCCCTTTCCCAGCTGGCGAAGAGGCTCCGGCCAGCGGTGGTGCAGATCGGCATCAAAAGCGAGGAGGAGCGTCCCCCGGAGCATCCCCCCGTGCCCGAGGAGCGGCCCAGGGTAGGATCGGGGTTCATCATCTCCAGGGACGGGTACATCGTCACCAACAACCATGTGGTGTCCCAGGCAACCGAGATTGAGGTGGAGCTTTTCGGCAAGGAGCGGTTGCCGGCAAAGGTGGTCGGGAGGGATGCCCGGACCGACCTGGCCCTCTTGAAGATTGAACCCTCCGCTCCCCTCGCGGTCCTCCCCCTGGGGGATTCGGATGCCCTCGAGATCGGGGAGCTGGTCCTGACCATCGGCCATCCCTTTGGCCTCGACTATGCCGTCAGTTTAGGCATCGTCAGCCGCAAAGGCCCCGGCTTCGGCCTCACCACCCCCTTCGATGAGTTCATCCAGACCGACGCGGCCATCAACCCTGGGAATTCCGGCGGGCCGCTCTTGAACCTCAAGGGGGAGGTGATCGGGATCAACACGGCCGTCATCCCGAACCGTCAGGTGGGCTTCGCCATCCCCATTAACCTGGCCAAGGTCATCCTCCCCCAGCTCCTGGAGAAGGGAAAAGTCGCCTGGGGGTTTCTGGGGGTGACGATCCAGAACCTGGACATGGCCTTGGCCCAGGCCCTCGGCTATCAACGGACCAGAGGAGCCTTGGTCAGTAGCGTCATGCCGGGGAGGCCGGCGGAGGCTGCCGGGGTCAGGCGGGGGGATATCATTGTCACCTTCGATGGCAAGGAGGTCGAGGATGTCCGGGACCTGCAGCGGAGAGTGGCCATGACCCCTGTGGGGGCGGTCGTGCCGGTCACAGTCTTCCGGGAGGGGAAGCCGCTGGAGCTGCTGGTCCAGGTGGGGGAGTTTCCCGAGACCTTCTCCCTGGCGGCGGTGGAGGCGCCCAAGAAGGACCTGGGCCTAACCGTCGAGGTCCTGGATGCCGAGAAGGCCAAGCAGTTTAAGCTTGAGGAGGAGCAAGGCCTGGTCGTCACGGAGGTGGTGAAGGACGGACCGGCGGCCAGAAGCGGGATCCGGCCGGGAGACCTGGTCCGGGAGGTCAACCGGCGGGAGGTGAACACCCTGGAGGCATACCAACAGGCCCTCCAGCACTCCTTGAACGGCGTTGATCTCTTCCTGGTCCAACGGGGGGAGGGCTTCTTCTACATCGCCATCAAGCCCAAGGGTTGAAAGAGGCCGGGGCAAAGGTCACGGGTGCTCCGCCTCGTCAATCAGCATGACGGGGATCCCGTCCCGGATCGGGTAGCGTCTCCCGCAGGATTGGCAGATGATCCGCTGGGCGGCCTCATCCAGCTTCACCTCGCCCTTGCAGGCCGGACAGGCCAGGATCGAAAGAAGCTCCTTGTCAATCATCCCCGTTCCTCCTTTCCGAGGAGTCCAAAGGCTTCAAGCTCCTGTTTGAGGATGGCCCGGTCCTCCTCCCGGATGGGGAGGAGCGGCAACCGGGGGAGTCCCCCGTAGTAGCCCACGAGATCCATCGCGGCTTTCAGGCCAGCGATCCCGAAGCGGGTCGTGACCGATCGGGCGAGGGGGAGAAGCTTGAGCTGGAGCGCTCTTGCCTCCTCGTGTTTCCCATCCTTGGCCAGGGTGTAGAGGAGGACACACTCCCGGGGGGCGACGTTTGCCAGGGCGACGATTGTCCCGGTGACCCCTAGGCAGAGGGCCGGGTAGGCGACTAAGGCCGAGCCGACCATGATCTGGAAGCGGGGAGGGGTGATCCGGAGATATTCCGCCAGCGTCGAGAGATCCCCAGAGCTGTCCTTCATCCCCACCACGTTCGGGTGCTCGGCAAGGGTCGCAACGGCCTCCGGCTCGATCTTTACCCCGGTGAACTGGGGGACATTGTAGATCAAAATGGGGATCGGCGACTCATCGGCCAGGGCCTGATAGTGGGCGACCAGCTCAGGGGTCTTGATCCTCGCCTTGAAGTACGAGGGGGTGATGACCAGGGCCGCATCGGCACCAGTCATGGCAGCCCTTTTCGTGAACCGGATCGCCTCCCTGGTGGATTCGGCCCCTGTCCCGGCCAGGAAGAGCTTCCGGCCTTTCGGGATTGCCTCCCGGGCGACCTCCAGGACCTTCAACTTCTCCTCCTCGCTTAAGGAGAGGAACTCGCCGTTTGAGCCCAGGATCAGGTAGCCGGCCAGCTCGGTCTCGTTCCACTTCCTCAGGTTAGACGCCAGCTTGTCATAGGCCACCTCCCCCTTCTCGTCAAAGGGGGTAGGAACCGGTGGGATGACACCTTCGATCTTCATGATGCCTCCTCTCAAAGTCACATCGGGTGGAATCGCCGCTTGCCCCTGCCAGCCTAGTAGGGTACAAGGGATCGCCCCTCGCTGTCAACGGTCTGGTCAGGCTGGGTGCCCGGTCACACCGCCAGATACTTTCTGAGGAGGGCCTCGTTCTCCCAGAGGTCCTTCATCGTCCCCTCATGCTGGATCGCTCCCTTCTCCATGATGTAGCCCCGGTCGGCCACCCTCCTGGCAAACTTGAGGTTCTGATCGGCGATGAGGAGGGTTACCCCCTGCTCCTTGATCCTGAGGATCACCTCGATCAGGCTTGAGACCATGACAGGGCTTAAGCCTTCCGAGGGTTCGTCCAGGATGAGAAGTTCTGGGTTCCCCATGAGGGCCCGGCCGATGGCCAGCATCTTCTGCTCGCCGCCGGAGAGATACATCCCCTTGCTCTCCTCTCGCCCTTTCAGGGCCGGAAAGAGGTTGTAGACCTTTTCGAGCGTCCAGCATTCCTGACCATCCTTAAGGGGACGCGCGGCGATCTCGAGGTTCTCTCGGGTTGTGAGATCGGGGAAGATCTGGCGGTCCGCCGGGGCGTATCCGATCCCCATCCTCACGATCTCATGGGTCGGCCTCCCTCGAAGCTCCCGGCCTTTAAAAAGGATGCTCCCCGAGCTCGGAGGGGTCAGGCCCAGGATGCTTCGTAAGGTCGTCGTCTTTCCGACGCCGTTTCTTCCCAGGAGGCAGACGGCCTCGCCTTTCGCGACGGCGAAGGAGACCCCGTGGAGGACATGGCTCGCCCCGTAGTAGGTGTGGATGCCTTTCACCTCGAGGATCATAGCTCCTCCCCCAGGTAGATCTGCCGGACATCCCGGTTTTCCTTGATCTCCTCGGGGCTCCCTTCGGCGAAGACCCGTCCTCGGTGCATGACGACGATCCGGTCTGATAAGGAGAAGACCAGGTCCATGTCGTGCTCGACGATGACGAAGGTCGTCTTCTTCTCGGAGGCAAGCTGCTTGATCTGCTCCATGAGATGGAGCCGCTCCGAAAGGTTCAGGCCGGCCGTCGGCTCGTCCAGGAAGAGGAGCGTAGGCTCCGTGGTCAGGGCAAGGGCGATCTCCAGGAGCCGCTGATGGCCATGGGAGAGGAACCGGGCGGGGAGGTGCCCTTTGCCCAGAAGCCCCACATCCTTCAAGAGCCGCTCAACCTCCTGCTGCACATCGTCCATCCCCTCGACCCGGCGAAGCCAGGAGGCCCCCTTGCCGAGCCGGACCAGGACCGGGATCTTCAGGTTCTGGAAGACGGTCAGGGCGGGGAAGATGTTGACGATCTGGAAGGAGGTGGCGATTCCTCTCCGGACCCGTTTATGGACGGGAAGCTTTGTGATCTCCTCCCCCTTGAAGAAGATCCTGCCGGCATCGGGCTTCAACCTCCCGGTCAGGAGCCCGATGAGGGTGGTCTTCCCGGCCCCGTTCGGGCCGATGATGGAGGTGAGGAGCCTCTCCCGGATCTTCAGGCTCACCCCGTCCACGGCATGGATCTCGCCAAAGGATTTTTTCAGGTCCCTGGTTTCGAGGATCTCCGGCATCGGGATCTCACCTCCGGAGGCGGGTCAGGACGTTCTCGTGCAGGAAGCCGACAACGCCCCCCCGAAACCCCAGGACCAGGATGAGGAGGATCAAGCCAAACCAGATGAGCCAGTACTCGGTGTAACGCACGATGGATTCCTTGAGGATCAGAAAGAGGATCGAGCCGATGATGGGGCCGGCGAAGCTCTGGGCGCCCCCTAGGAGGCTGACGAGGACGGGCTCGGCGGACTTGGTCCAGTGGGCAACGGCGGGGGCGAGGGTGTTCTCCAAGGGCGGGAGGAGGGTTCCCGCAAGCCCGGCGAGGGCCCCCGAGAAGACGAAGGCCAGGAGGCGGTAGCGTTTTACGGAGACGCCGCTGAAGGCGACCCGCTCGGCGTTCTCCCGGATCCCCTGGAGGATGAGACCAAAGGGGGAGTGGACCAGGCGGTAGAGGAAAAGGGTGGAGAGCAGGCAGATGACCAGGACAAAGTAGTAGTAGCTCTCCATCGAACGGAGATTCAACTCGAAGAGGCCAGGGATCGAGAGGGTTCCCCTAGGGATGCCGATCAGGCCATCGTCCCCCCCTGTCAGATCTCGCCACTTCCAGATCAAGGAGTAGACCATCATCCCGAAGGCCAAGGTCAGCATGGAGAAGTAGATCTTCATGTGCCGGACACAGAAGAAGCCGATGACAAGGGAGAAAAGGGCTGATGTGGCCGTCCCGATCAGGACAGCCAAAAGGAGGGAAGGGGTGACCTCCTTCAGCACAAGACCGGCGGCATAGGCCCCGACGGCGTAAAAGGCCGCGTGGCCGAAGGAGAGGAGCCCTGTATAACCGAAGAGGAGGTTAAAGCCCATGGCGAGGAGGGAGAGGAGGAGGATCTGGATGACGAGGTAGATGGAGAACCTGGAGGCAATCCGGGGGAGGACGGTCAAGGTAGCCAGGAGGAGGAGGATCAGGCCTGTGTTCAGGAGGGATAGGTTACGCCTCTTCATGACTCACCTGGGTGCCGAAGAGTCCTCCCGGCCGGACAACCAACACGACGGCCATCAGGAGAAAGATGAAGAACATCTCGAAGACAGGGACGAAAAGGGTGCCGTAGGCCTCCAGGAGGCCGATCAAGAGGGCCCCGAGAAAGGCCCCCTTCAGGCTTCCCAACCCCCCGATGACGACCACGACAAAGGCCTCAATGATGATGAAGGTCCCCATCCCCGGGGAGACGGCCCGGATCGGGATGCTCAGTCCCCCGCCCAGGGCGGCCAGCCAGGCCCCCAAGGCGAAGACCGTCGTGAAGAGCCTCGTGATGTTAATCCCGATGGCCGAGGCCATCTCCCGGCTCGAGGCTGAGGCCCTGATCATCTTTCCCCACGGGGTCTTCTCCAGGATGAGCCAGAGGAGGAGGGCGACCAAGGGCCCAAGGATGATGATGAAGGCATTGTAGACGGGGAAGGCCCTCCCCAGGATCCCGAAGGAGCCCTCGAGACCTTTAGGGGTCGGCGGCACCCGATAGACCGGTCCCCAGACCATCTTCACCAGGTCGTCAAAGATCAGGACGAAGGCGAAGGTCAGAAGGAGCTGGTAGGCCAGAGGGAGCCGGTACATGGGGCGGAAGAAGAGGCGCTCCAGGACGACCCCGAGGGCCGCCACGAGGATCGTGGCCAGGAGGAGCCCTAACCAGAAGTTTCCTCCGAGGAGGGCGGTGCAGGTCTCGGTTAGGTAGGCCCCCAGCATGTAGAGGCTTCCGTGGGCGAAGTTCAAGACTCCCAGGACGCCGAAGACGAGCGTAAGGCCCGCGGCCACCAGCCAGATGTACATGGCCAGGGAGAGGCCGATCAGGCCCTGGAAAAGCAAGGTCTCGACCATCTCCTCTCCCACCATTAGCGGTCAGCTCTCCATCTACCAGCCCCTGTTTCTCGCCCGCGGTTTACTGGCCACCAGCCCCTGCCCCTGCTTTAAGCAAAGGGGGGCTGGCGGTAGTAGTCGTTGGCCGGGATCACCTTCAACGGCCTTAGGATCCTAAAGGGGTACCTCTTGTCCTCCGCCGTTTGCCCCCAGGGGACCTCATAGACCGCCTGATGGTCCTCCCGCCGGAAGATCCGCTTCCCGGCCGGGGTGTCCAGGCTTAAACCTTCCAGGGCCTTGATTACCTCCTGGGTCTCCAGCGTCCCTACCTTCTCCACCGCGGCTTTAATAGCGTATACGGCCGAGTAAGCCGTCTCCGAGACATAGTGGGGGTAGCGGTTCCAGCGCTTCCTGAACTTCTGGACGAAGGCCCGGTTCTCCTTGGTCTCTGGATAGAGGAACCAGTAGCGGCAGGAGATCCAGAGGCCCAGAGGGTATTCAGCCCCCAGCCCTTCCAGGACATCCATGGCAGCCCCCATCGGGTTCATCCAGGCCTTCACCTTGTCAAAGACGCCGAAGAGCTTCGCCTGCTTGACCAGGGTGATGGCCTCCCCCCCCCACTCGGTGGTGAAGATCCCCTCCGGCCCTTTGGGCATGACGGCGCCGATGTGGGGGCCAAAATCCACGGTCCCGAACTTGGCCCAGGCCTCGGCGACGAACTCCACATCCGGTCGGAACTTCCGCAGGGTCTCCCGGAACATCTTCCAGGAGGTGTAGCCATACTCGTAGTCCGGGGAGATGGCCGCCCACCGCTTCACCGGGAAGTCCTTGGCGATCATGGCCGCCGCGATCCCGTCCTGGTAGACCGGGACGCTGATCCGGAAGACCTGTTTGATCCCTTGTTTATACACCAGGTCCTCATTGATCTTCTCGGTGGCGGCGTGGGTGATGATCAGGACCTTGTTCAGCTCCGGCATGACCTGTCCCACGGCCAGGCCCACGGAGCTCGCATCAATCCCGATGAGGAAGTCAGCCCCCCAGTTGTCCACAAAATACCGGGCGTTCTTCACTCCCACATCAGGTTTCAGCTCCTCGTCCCGGAACTCGATCTCGACCTTGCTCCCGGCGATTCCCCCTTTGGCGTTAATCTCCTCGACGGCCATCTGGGCTCCCATCTTCATGAAGTTCCCGTAGCCGCCGAGAGGGCCCGAGAGGATGGCCTGCCCCCCGATCCTGATCGGGCCCCTCTTCACCGGACGACGCTGGGCCCAAGCCTCGGGGAAATCAATGCCCGTCCCCAGGGCCGTTCCAGCCAAGACCCCTAGCGAGGCCTTCAGGAACTCCCGCCTGTTCATCCGCTGCATGGTCTCCCTCCCTCCTTTAGCCCTCAAAGAGGCCGAAGACAAAGACAGCGCTCCCCGTTGGGGCGCTTTTCAGCTCCGGGGCGCCGTCCCCGGCGATCCTGGGCCTGGCCCCCGAAGGGACGGCCACGTACTGCTTCCCTTGAACGGCATAGGTAATGGGGGAGGCGTAGATCCCTGAGCCTGTGTTGAACCGCCACAGCTCCTCTCCGGTCCTGGCATCGAGGGCAACGAAGTCCCCTTCCAGATCCCCGTAGAAAACCAGGTCCCCTCCCGTCGTCACGAGCCCGGACCAGACAGGGTATCTGGTGTAGGCCCGCCACCTGATCTCCCCGGTCCGGACATCAACGGCATCAATGTGGCCGTAGGCCCGCTCGGCGGTCTTCACATAGCGGCCTCCCATATACAACCTTCCCCGCTCATAGGGAGTCTCGGTCTTCAGAATGGTGTTACAGCTTTCGGCCACCGGGAGGTAGGCCAGGCCCGTTTTGGGATTGTAGGCCATAGGCGTCCAGTTGGTCCCGCCATGGACACCGGGGCAGACGACGGTCCCCTCCTTTGTCGGGAACGACTCGGGGTTGACGATAGGCCGACCTGTCCGAAGATCCACCCCCGTGGCCCAGTTCATCCGCTCGACAAACGGTCTGGCGTAGATGAACCGCCCGTTGGTCCGATCGAGCAGGTAGAAGAAGCCGTTCTTGTGGGGTTGGGCAATCCCCTTCACTGTCCGCCCATCGATCTCCACCTCCACCAGGATCTGCTGCTGGGCAGAGTCAAAGTCCCAGACATCCTGGGGGACGTGCTGGAAGTACCACCGGAGCCTCCCCGTATCGGCGTCTAAAGCGATGACGGAGTTCGTGTACAGGTTCTCCCCTTGGCGCCCTTCGATGACAAAGTCCGGGGCCGGGTTGCCGACGCCCACATAGAGGAGGTTCAGATCAGCGTCGTACACAGGGGTCACCCAGACCCCGCCGCCGCCCGTCTTCCAGCTCTCCCCGGACCAGGTCTCGTGGCCGGGCTCACCGGGGCCGGGGATCGTGTTGAACCACCACACCTTCTTCCCCGTCTCGGCCTCAAAGGCGGCCAGGAAGCCGTTCGCCCCATATTCGCTCATGCCGCCTCCGACAATCACCTTGTCCTTCACCAGAAGCGGAGCCGCCGTGATCGCCTGACCGATGAGGCGATCCCCCACCTCCACATCCCAGAGAAGCTTCCCCGTCCCGGCCTCCAGGGCAATCAGGTGCGAATCAATGGTCCCCATGAAGACCTTGCCGTACCCAACGGCCACCCCCCGGTTCGCGTCAACCAGGAAGGCCGCGTCCTCCCGGTTCTTGTAGTCGTACCGCCACAGGAGCTTGCCGGTTTTCGCATCCAGACAGAAGACGGTGTTCATGGGGGTGGTGATGTACATCCGACCATCCACCACGATGGGGTTCGTCTGGAAGCCCCACCGGCTCGTGATCCCGGTCTGGAAGGTCCATTTGGGGACCAGTCGTTTGACATTCTCGGTGTTGATCTGTTTCAGGTCGCTAAAGCGCCAACCCCGGTAGTCCTTCCCATACATCATCCAGTTGTTAGGATCCTTCCCGGCGTTCAGCAGCCGCTCAGCGGTCACCTCGGCTGCCGACGCTCCAGGATGGGAGAGAAGGAGAAGCATCACGGCTACCAAAGAACCTTTCGTCCCCATGATTGTTTCCCTCCAAAGGTGGTTAGGGAGATAGGATCCGGAGGTAGGTCACAATGGCCCAGATCTCTTCATCGGTGAGCAGGGTGGTACCCCGCATCCCGGTTCCCGGGATGCCCGCCCGGGTGATCGCAAACAGGTACCCATCGCTCCGTTTCGGGATGACGGGGGTCAAATCAGGGCCACCCCACCCACCCCCTCTGCCATCGTCCCCGTGACAGGGGGCGCACATCTTGAGGTAGAGGGCCTTCCCCTCCTTAAGCCTCTGGTCCTCGTGGGCGATCGCGTGGGGGGCCGTGACCAGCAGGGGGAAGGCCCAGAGGAACCCCCAAAAGGGGAGGGAAATCAAACACCATTTTAGCAAAACGGGCATCCTCGTCAAGCGCTAAAGCTCAGAGGTCTCATGGGCTGAACGCTGAAGGCCTGCTACAGGTCCTCTTTCACCATGAGGAGGGCATCCTCCACAGGATCCGTGTAATAGCGGCGTCTTCTCCCCACCACCCTGAACCTGAGGCGCTGGTAGAGGGCCTGAGCAGCGGTGTTCGAGACCCGGACCTCCAGCAGGGCCTTTCGGGCTCCCCGCTTCCTGGCCAGATCAAACGCCGCGTTCAAGAGGCGGGTGGCTATCCCTTGCCGTCGAAAACGGGGATGGATGGCGATGTTGTTGATGTGAAGATCCTCCCCCACAATCCAGAGGCAGGTGTAGCCCACCACCTGAGGTCTCGCCCCAGGGAAGAGGATGGCCCGGGCCACCAGGTTCTCCGAGAGGGTCTTCCCCCAGAGCTCGCTTTTGAACATCTCCTCTGTCCAGGGGGAGGAGAAGGACAGGGTCTCGATGGCCAGGACCTGCTCGAGGTCCTCGGGCTGCATCCGATCAATGGTAATGAGGAACCCGCTCTCGATGGCCATCGCCTCTATGCCTTTAGACCCTGGACTGGTGATCTGAGGCCTTTCCGGTCTGAAGCCTGACTCGCATCCCTTCGGAGTTCGGCTTCGGAGGGTCTGATGTAGCGGGGGACAAGGGAGGCAGGGTCATCCTGCTCACCCTTTAAGAGACGCTTTAACCCCAGCTCTGCCACCAGGGCCGCCGAACTTACGCACCTGGCCCGGGGGGGGAAAAGGGCTTTGTCGTTCAAAAGGCTGGTGAGGAGCTCGCCATACACCTTCACCCCATCCCCCAGGAAGACGGTTGGCTCTTCGATCCGCTCCGTGAGGGTCTGGGGGGTGAGGGCACAATCCTCCATGAGCCGTCGGAGGTGGATTGCCTCGAAGCGGAAGAGGGCGCAGTAGACCTCCTTCTTCCTCGCATCCAGGATGGGGCAGATCGGGTAGCCGCAGAAGGGGAGGTTCCAGGCCAGGGCCTCGAGCGTGGGAATCCCCACCAGGGGCCTTTCCGTCGCCAGGGCCAGCCCCTTGGCGGTGCTCAACCCGATCCTTAAGCCTGTGAAGGAGCCTGGACCGATGGCCACAGCGATCCCGTCCACAGCGTCCAGCGATCGCCCTGTCGAGGCGAGGAGGTGATCAATCAGGGGGAAGAGCCGCTCTGAGTGGGTGGTGGCAATGTCCAGAAAGATCTCCCCGAGGAGCCCCTCCTCGCTTAAGAGGGCTGCCCCTCCCTGCCTCGTGGAGGTTTCAATCCCTAGAACCAGCATCGTCCGGTCTACATCATCGGCCCCGGGTAGATCCTTGGCACCTCCACCACCTCGCACGTGACGGACTTGACCCCCTCCACCCCCTTGGCCACCTGGGCGGCAAGATCCATTGTGGAGGGGCTAAAGACGACCCCTCGTAAGGTGACGTCCCCCCGATCGGCCTTCACCTCGAGGTGGAGGTGGCCGAGGGTCGGATCGGCGGCCAGCGCCGCCTTGACCGAGGCGGCGAGACTTAAGTCCTTGACCTTCTGGATGGATTCACGGGTCGGTCGATACGGCTCGCTTTGCGCCCCATAGGCGATCAGATCCGCGTAGAAGTCCCAGGTGCTCCGTTCCGTGTTCACCACCAGGTCGTAGTGGGCAGGGCTGGTCCAATCGACGCCAAAGAGGTACTCCAGGCGGGCGGCCTGCTCTCGGTCGAAGGCCTTGACCCGAGCCTGGGCCGTCTTCTGATCCACCCCTTCCTCCTCCATGACCCGCCGGACCCGGATCTCGAAAGGGGCTGTAATCCGGACCTTGAAGGCGTGGGCGATCTCCCGGAGGAGAAGCGGGGCCCCTCGCCCCCGGATGACGACGTTGCCCCGTTCGGCAAAGGAGAGGAGGGCCGATTCGATGAAGATGAGGTACCGCCTCTTCACCTCGTCGAAGCGCTCCCAGAAGGAGAGCTGGCGCTCGTCAACCTGGGAGAGGGCCTCCACCTGGACATTGTACCGACTGGCCGCCTGAAGGATGATCTCCCGATCCACGAACTCGAAGTTGAGCCGTTCCGCCACAGCCCGGCCCACCGGGATCCCCCGGCTTCCCAACTCGCTTGAGATGGCCACGATGGTCATAGCACCCTCCCCCCCTTTGAACCTTAGAGGCCGACGAAGCCGCTCTTCAGCACCCGCCCTTTCTCGTCCAGGATGACCCTCACCAGAAAGGGTTTCCTCCCCGGGATGGCCTGAAAGCGGAGATCGAAGTACTCCACGACCTTGAAGCGGCCATTCCCTTTCACCTCGGTCACGGGGAACCGGGCAAACCAGCGGAAGAGATGGACGATGTCCTCATCCTCCACGGACTTCAAGGGTCCGTTCAGGCTCATCTTGGGATAGGCCACGAACGTCAGTGGGGTGGGATCCAGGACGGAGAAAGCCGTTTGGTACGTGGCCTCGTCAGTTTCCACGACCCCTGACCAGCGGAAGGGGGAAAAGGGGAGGGGGAAGGCGGCGGCCTTTAGGATCTTGTGCCCTTCCGCCAGGGCGGCGGTCCTGGTCCGGGCGAGGGCCTGGGCGTGGTTGGAGGCGGCCAGGAGAAGGTAGCCCGCCAGGAGGGCGAGGCCGATCCGGGCCGGCAGCGCGGAACGCCTCTTGAGGAGAGAGGTGGCGAGGAGCGCAGAGAGGATGAGCCCGGTTACGTAAGGGTCGAGGATGAAGACAAGATCCCAGGCGTATCGGGTTGAGCTAAAGGGGTAGAGAACCATCGTGCCGTAGGAAGTGATGAGGTCCAGGAAGATGTGGAGGAGGATGCCGAGGAGCGAGAGGCCGGCCCAGGGCCAGTAGCGTTTGCCCCCCCCCAGTTTCCAGAAGAGCCACCCAAGCGGGAGGGCGAGGACCACGGCCCCCAGCAAGGAATGGGTAAAGCCCCGGTGGTACTCCAGGTAGAACGGGAGGCCGCCCAGACGCAGGATGGCATCCACGTCAGGGACCTCTCCGGCGGTTACGAGGGCCACCGTAGCGGTCCGCCCCATCCTTTGGCTAAAACCGGCTCTTGCCACAAGGGCCGCGGCCAAACCGTGGGTGAGGTTATCCATCCCTTTTCCCCTCAGAGGCAATCCGATCCTCACTATAATAAGAGAAGAGGCTCCCGTCAAGCTGAGAAACGAGGGCAGGCTTCAGGGGGCCCCGTTCTCTGCCTTGAGCATCGTTCGTTGCCCCTTTTGACCTGAAAACGGCTGGCTGATCGCCGAACGGCTTTGCGTTTGCGCTTGACACTGATGGGGCGGGCATGGTAGATAAAGGCAGGTAGTGGTGTCGAAGGCTCGTTCAGGGACTCTCCTGAACGAGTTTTTCTCATTGGAAGAGGAAGAGCGTTCCTACCCCAGGGATGCAGAGGGCGCCAGGAGACGCCTCCGTTTTTTTCTTGTTTTTCTCCGGGCCTGACCGGGGAGTGGGAGAAGGATGAAGGAGACCGTGAGGGTCCGCTTCGCCCCTAGCCCGACGGGCTACCTGCACGTCGGCGGGGCCAGGACCGCCCTCTACAACTGGCTCTTTGCCCGGCATCATGGGGGGACTTTTATCTTAAGGATCGAGGACACCGATCCTGAACGGTCCACGGAGGAGTCGGCTGGGGCCATCATGGAAGGTTTAGAGTGGCTCGGCCTGGACTGGGATGAAGGGCCCTACCGGCAGGCGGAGCGGCTCCATCTCTACCGGGAATCGGCGGAGCAGCTCCTCCAGGCCGGGAAGGCCTATCCCTGTTTCTGCTCACCGGACGAGCTGGAGGAGCGGCGGAAGGTCTCGTTGGCCAAAGGCCTTCCCCCAAAGTACGATGGACGGTGCCGGGACCAGAAGGCGGTAGGGGGGCGCCCGTTTGCCGTCCGGTTCAAGGTGGAAGGGAGCGGGAAAACGAGGGTCGAGGATCTCGTCCACGGCCCGGTCGAGTTCGACGACGCGGAGCTGGAGGATTTTGTCCTGCTTCGGTCGGACGGTACCCCCACCTACAACTTTGCCGTCGTCATTGACGATGTCCAGATGGGGATCACCCACGTCATCCGTGGAGACGATCACCTTTCAAACACGCCAAAGCAGATCAAGCTCTATGAGGCCCTTGGCTTCCCGCCGCCTCGGTTTGCCCATCTTCCGATGATCCTCGGGCCGGACAAAAGCCGCCTTTCCAAGCGCCACGGGGCCACCTCCGTCCAGGCCTATCGGGATATGGGTTACCTCCCCGAGGCCATGATCAACTATCTGGCCCGCCTCGGCTGGTCTCACGGGGATCAGGAGATCTTCTCCCGGGAAGAGCTGATCCGCTACTTCACGCTGGAGAAAGTGGGGAGGACCCCAGCCGTCTTTGATCCGGCGAAGCTTCTCTGGCTGAACGGCCACTACATCAAGCAGGCGGAGGCGAAGCGGTTGGTGGAGCACCTGTTCCCCTTTTGGGAAGAGGCAGGGGTCAGTCGGGAGGAGCTTCAAAGGAAGGAGGCCTGGTGGCTCGAAGGGGTCGTGAGGATTTATCAGGAGCGGGCAAAGACGCTCCGGGAGCTGGCCGAAGCATCCAAGGTCCTCTTCGAGGTCCGGGTCACCATGGATGCCAAAGCCGCCAGCCTTCTCTCCTCCGAGACCAGGGCGAGGCTTCAAGCCCTCCGGCCCAGGCTGGAGGTCCTCCCCGAGTTCACGGCAGCGGCCTTAGAGACCCTGGTGCGGGGGTTTGCCACCCAGCAGGGGGTAAAGCTGGTGGAGATCGCCCAACCCCTGCGGGTGGCCCTGACGGGGAGGACCGTCAGCCCCCCTCTCTTTGCCGTTATGGAACTTCTCGGCCGGGAGCGGTGCCTCCAGCGGCTGAACGCTGTCCTTGACCCCAAAGCGTAGGCAGTGAGCGGCAGATCGTGCATGGGAAGGTGAGGGGATGCGATGGGCTTAGAGGATGTGCTGGCTGGTCTCCGGGCAGAGCTGGTGGCCTTGGAGCGGGAGTTGAAGATCGAGCTTCCCCAGAGGATTCAGGCGGCCAGGGAACTGGGAGACCTGCGGGAGAGCGGCGAGTACGAGGCCTTGAAGGATCGGCAGGGTTTCGTCCAGGCCAGGATCATGCACCTGAAGCAGCGGATCGCCGCCCTCTCCTCAATCAATCCGAACACGATCCCTCGCGACCGGGTTGGCTTCGGCTCCACCGTGGAGCTCAGAGACCTCCAGACGGGGGAGGTGAAGATCTACAGACTGGTCTCGCCGGAGGAGGTGGACAGCTCCCGAGGGTGGATCTCGATGGTCTCGCCCATCGGCCGAGGCCTCGTCGGACGGAGGGCAGGAGATGAGGTGACGATCGAGACGCCTGGCGGGAGGAAGGTCTACGAGGTCGTCCGCGTGGTCACGATCCACGATGATGACCGCGGAGAGGCTTGACTTTTCCCCCTTGCTCCGGTATCGTGAGTACGAGCTGATGGAGGGTCGTCTAGCGGTAGGACAGCAGACTCTGGATCTGCTTGCCGGGGTTCGAATCCTCGCCCTCCAGCCACGCTAGAGGATTGTCCGACAAGGGCTCAGCGGCAAGGCTTCTGAGCCCTTTTTAAGTTTTGATTGATCCCGCTTCCTCCATCTGGTAGGGTAGGGGAAAGCGTTATGCGGGTTGCCCTCATCCCGGTGAAGGAGTTCAGGCGGGCCAAGCGAAGGCTTTCTCCGTTTCTCTCCCCGGAGGAACGGTGGGTTTTGTCGTTTGCCATGCTTCAGGACACCCTGGACACCTTCTCCGGTGTGGAGGGCCTCGACCAGCTTGCGATGGTCACCTCGGACCCGGCGGCGGCCGAAGTGGCCCGGAAGGCGGGAGCGATCGTGATCCATGAGGATGAGCAGCGCTCCGAGCGCCATTCGGTGGACCGGGCCGCTTTGATCTTGAAGGGATGGGGGGCCCGGTCGCTCCTGGTCATTCCGGCCGATGCCCCCCTTTGCACCAGGGGAGAGATCCAGGAGCTTCTGGACAGGACCCGGGGTGGGCCTTCGGTGGTTTTGGCACCCTCCCGGGACGGCAAGGGGACGAATGCCCTGTTAAAGACCCCCCCCGATGTGATCCCCTCTCGCTTTGGCTACGACAGCCTCCAGGGCCACATTGCGGAGGCAAGGCAGAGGGGGGTACCTTATGAGGTCGTTAGACTGCCCGGCTTGAGCCTGGATATTGACGAGGTTGAAGACCTCCTCCTGTTCGCCCGGGAGGCCAGCGAAACCGAGACCTACCGGGTCCTCGTGAGAACAGGGGTCTTGGAGCGGTGCCGTGCCTCGGCCTGATCTTGCCCTCTTTGGCATCCGGGGCATCCCCGAGGTCCGGCCGGGGGATGACCTGGCCGGGGTCCTGCTCGCCGCGGTCACCCAGCAGGGCCTGACCTTCAACGCCGGCGATGTCCTGGTGGTGGCCCAGAAGATCGTGTCGAAGGCCGAAGGGCGCCTTTTGGATCTCAAGACCGTCACCCCTTCCCCGTTTGCTGAAGCCGTCGCCGCCTTGCTGGGCAAGGACCCCCGGCATGTGGAGGTGATCCTCAGGGAGTCGCGGCGGATCGTTCGGATGGCCCGGGGGATCCTCATCGCCGAGACGTTCCACGGGTTCATCTGCGCCAATGCGGGGGTGGATCGCTCCAACCTTCCGGGGGAGGAGCTCGTCTGTCTCCTCCCGAAGGATCCCGACGCCTCGGCCGATCAGCTCCGGGAGGCGATCAGGAGGGGGACGGGGCAGGAGGTTGCCGTCATCATCTCCGATACCTTCGGCCGGCCCTGGCGGGAGGGTTTAACCAACGTGGCCCTGGGGGTGAGCGGGCTTTTGCCCCTTCGGGATTACCGGGGTGAGAAGGATCCCTATGGGGTGACCCTTCGGAGCACGGTGATGGCGGTGGCCGATGAACTGGCGGCGGCGGCCGAGCTGGTGATGGGGAAGGTCGAGGAGATCCCTGCGGTCATCATCCGGGGGTACCGGTTTTCTCCCGGGGAGGGTTGTGGGCAGGAGCTGATCAGGAGGGAGGAGAAGGATCTGTTCCGGTAAGGTTTAAGGTTCAACGTGCCATGGGGAGGGAGGTATGCAGTTCGGCTGGTCGCTGATCTGCCGGGGGCCGCTGGCGACGGAGGAGAACCTGGTCCGTTTGGCCGAGAAGGCTGATCGTTTGGGCTATGACTCGATCTGGGTGACCGACCATATCGTGATCCCGACCAGGATCCGCTCCTCCTACCCCTACAGCGCTGATGGCAGGGTGGATCCGAAAGCCTGGGAGCATTACCTGGAGCCTTTGACCCTCCTCTCATACCTGCTGGCCAGGACCAGGAGGGTCAAGGTCGGGACCAGTGTGCTGATCATCCCCTACCGGAACCCGGTCCTGACCGCCAAGATGCTCTCAACCGCCGATTTCCTTTCAGGAGGCCGGGTGATCCTGGGAGCGGGGGTGGGCTGGATGGAGGAGGAGTTTGTGGCGCTAGGTCTTGGGTATTTCCGGGAGCGGGGGGCAGTGACCGATGAGTTCCTCCAGATCTTCCGGACCCTCTGGGTTGAGGAGGAATCCCGGTTCGAGGGTCGGTACATTCGCTTCCCGGAAGTCCTCTTCGCTCCGAAGCCGGTCCAGAAGCCCTCGATCCCGATTTGGATCGGGGGCCACACAAAGGCGGCGATGCGACGGGTGGCCCGTCTGGGCGACGGGTGGATGCCCATCGGCCTTCGGCCGCCAGCCAGCTTCAGGCCGCCGGAGCTGGCCGAGGCCATCCGTCAGGTCAAAGGGATGACCGAGGAGGCGGGGAGGGACCCTGAGGCCCTGACCATTGCCTTCCGGGCCCCCCTCTGGTTAGGCACCCCCCGGATGGGAGGGCCCGGTGCCCCGCCGGACGAAAAGCGGAGACCCCTTACCGGGAGTCCTCCTGACATCGTCGAGGACATCGGGCGCTACGCCGAGGCTGGCGTTTCCCACATGATCTTCGACTACCTGGGGGACCGGATCGAGGAGTTTGAGGAGGCCCTGGAGCGCTTTGCCTCGGAGGTCCGGCCGAAGATCCCCCGATAGGATAAAGCCCATGATCGAGGATCCCGTCCAGGTCCGGTTGAGGGAAGCCCGGGTGGCCCGCTTGGCCACCGCGGATGCGAAAGGCTGTCCCCACGTGGTCCCGGTTTGCTATGTGTACGATGGCGGCGTGTTCTATACCCCGTTGGATCGAAAACCCAAACGGGAGGCCCCTGAAAGGCTGGTCAGGGTGCGAAACATCCTGGAGAACCCCCAGGTGGCCCTAATCGTTGATGAGTACAGCGAGGAGTGGGGGAAGCTCTGGTACATCCTGGTCCGGGGCACGGCGGAACTGCTCCAGGAAGGGAGGGAACGGGAGGAGGCCTGCCGGCTTCTCAAGGTCAAGTACCCTCAATACGCGGCAGGGGTCCTGCCCGAGACGGCACCGGTGATCCGGATCACCCCGGATCGGATCATTGCGTGGGGGCGTTTTGATGGCCCACCCCGTGAAAACGGCCAGACTTGATCGGATCTTCGCCAGGGCCGAAGAGGGTCGGGGGATCTCGCGGGAAGAGGCGATCCTCTTGATGGAGAAGGGGGATCTCCCTACCCTCCTGGAGGTGGCCTCTTCAGTCAGGGATCGGTTCAAGGGGAGGACGGTCAGTTTCTCCAGGAAGGTCTTCATCCCGCTTACCACCCTCTGCCGGGACTACTGCGGCTACTGTACCTTCCGGAAGGATCCAGGAGAGGTGGGAGGCCGTTTCATGACCCCTGAGGAGGTCCTGGAGGTGGCCTTGGCGGGGAAGCGGGCAGGCTGCAAGGAGGCCCTCTTCAGCCTGGGCGATCAGCCGGAGCGGGCCTTCCCCGAGGCAAGGGCCTTTCTGAGAGGCCGGGGCTTCAGCCGGACCCTCGAGTATCTCGCCGCCGTTACCGAGCTGGTCCTTGAAAAGACCGGCCTCCTCCCCCATGCCAACCCGGGCCTCATGGGTTTTGAGGACCTTCTTACCTTGAAGAGGTCGAACGTCAGCATGGGACTCATGCTGGAGAGCATCAGCCCCCGCTTGATGAGGCAGGGAGGTCCCCACTGGAAGGCCCCCGACAAGACCCCCCACCGTCGCCTCCGGACCCTCGAGGAGGCCGGGAGGCTCCAGATCCCTTTCACGACCGGCATCCTCATCGGGATTGGGGAGACCCTGGAGGAACGGGTCGATTCCCTGGTGGCCATCAAAGCCCTTCACGACCGGTATGGCCATATTCAGGAGGTCATCGTCCAGAATTTCCGGGCAAAGCCGGGGACGCCAATGGCCGGGTCCCCTGAGCCGCCGATGGCAGAGATGCTCCGAACGGCGGCCATCGCTCGCCTGATCCTGGGCGGCGAGATGAACCTCCAGGCCCCGCCCAACTTGAGCGATCGGTTTTATCCCCTGCTTCTTCAGGCGGGGATCAACGATTGGGGGGGGATCTCCCCGGTCACGCGGGATTTCATCAACCCAGAGGCCCCGTGGCCCCAGATCCCCCATCTTCAGAAGAAGACGGCCGAGGCGGGATTTGTCCTTCGCGAGCGATTGGCGATCTACCCGGAGTTTATCAGGAGGCCCGGGTTCGTCCATCCGGCCGTCTGGGAACGGCTCATTCCCTTGGTGGACGAAGAGGGTTATGCGAAGGACGGTGTGTGAAGGCGTGGAGAAGTGGAAAGGCGAGGGCAGCATGGGAAAAGTCGTTGATCTGGTTTTCGATGAACGATCCTTGGAGGAGCTGTTGAAAGAGTGCCGCCGGGAGGTGGCGGGGATCCTGGAGGATGCCTTGGCCGGGAGGGAACTTGGCTTCGAGGAGGGCCTCCTCTTGGCCCAGGTGGACGGCCCTGACCTTCAAGCCCTGGTCAAGGTGGCCGATGAACTCCGCCGCCGGGCGAAAGGTGACACCATCACCTATGTCGTCAACCGGAACATCAACTTCACCAACCTCTGCATCGTGGGCTGTACCTTCTGCGGCTTCAGCCGGACCCCGAAGGCGGCCGATGCGTACTTTCTCTCCCTGGATCAGATCGTGGCCAAGGCGGTGGAGGCGAAGGCCCATGGGGCAACCGAAGTCTGCATCCAGGGGGGTCTGCCAAGGGACCTGGACGGCTATTTCTACCGGGAGATCCTGAGAGCGATCAAGGCCGAGCTTCCTGACATGCACACCCACGCTTTTTCCCCGATGGAGATCGCCTACGGGGTGGAAAAGACCGGCCTCCCCCTTCAAGGGTATCTGGAGATGCTGAAGGAGGCTGGCCTGAACAGCCTCCCCGGGACGGCCGCCGAGGTTTTAGACGATGAGATCCGCCGGAAATTGAGCCCGAGGAAGCTCAAGGTCCAGCAATGGGTCGAGATCGTGAAAACGGCTCATCGGCTCGGCATCCCGACGACCTGTACCCTGATGTACGGCCACATCGAGGGGCCAGAGCACTGGGTCCGGCACATCCTCCTCCTTCGGGAGATCCAGAAGGAGACAGGAGGCTTTACCGAGTTTGTTCCCCTTGCCTTCATCCACGAGAAGACCCGGCTCTATCAAACAGGGCGAGCCCGGGCGGGGAGCAGCTTCCGGGAGGATCTCATCGTCCATGCCCTGGCCCGTCTCCTTCTGAACGACTCCATCCCGAACATCCAGGTCTCGTGGGTCAAGCTCGGCTTCGATGTAGCCCTGGCCTGCCTTCAGGCGGGGGCCAACGACTTCAGCGGGACGTTGATGGAGGAGAACATCTCCAAATCGGCCGGGGCGACCTTCGGGGAGTACGTCTCCCCTGAAGAGTTCCGAGCCCTGATCCGGAGGATCGGTCGGGTCCCGGCCGAGCGGACGACGACCTATCAACTGCGCCAGATCTTCCCGGCGGATGGGCCGGAAGAGGTCCCCGTTCCATCCCGTACAAGGGCCGCCCACCCCATCCCTTATACCGGCACCCGTTATTAGAGGGGGGAATGGATCGGAGGATTGCCATCATCGGGGGCACCGGGGAGATCGGGCTGGGTCTGGCCCTCCGCTGGGCGAAGGGGGGGGAGGTCATCCGCATCGGCTCCCGGCAGAAGGAAAAGGCCGAGGCAGCCGCTTTGAAGATCCGGGAAATTGTCGGAGCCAGCGCCAGCGTCCAGGGCTTCGAGAACCGGGAGGCGGCGGCCCAAGCCGGGTTGGTCGTCCTGGCCGTCCCTTTGGCGGCCCAGATCCCTATCGTAAAGGGGTTGAAGCCGGTCCTGTCCCCTCCCACGATCGTGGTTGATACCACCGTTCCGACGGCGGCGGCCCTGGGGGGGAGGCCCACCCGGACCATCGGGCTCTGGGCCGGCTCGGCGGCGGAGCAGGTGGCCGAGCTCCTCCCGGGCGTCCCAGTCCTCTCGGCCTTTCAGACCGTTGCGGCCGAGGCCCTTCAGGACCTGGCCCATCCTGTCGAGAGCGATGTCATCGTCTGTGGGGATCAGAAGGAGGCCAAGGAGGCCCTGAAGCCCCTCGTCGAGCTGATCCCTGGGGCCCGGTACCTGGACGGGGGCCCTCTGGAGAATGCTAGGATCGTGGAGCAACTCGCCGTGCTCTTGATCGGGCTGAACATCCGCTACGGCGTCCGTCGAGCGGGCCTTCGGATTACCGGGCTGCCCGAGGCTCTCCTCCCGAGGAGGGAGCCATGATCGCCGCGTTAGCGGGGGGGGTCGGGGCTGCCAAGCTCCTCCTCGGCCTCACCCGGGTCAGTGACCCTGGGACCTTGACCATCATCGTCAACACCGGCGACGACTTTGAGCTCCACGGCCTTCTCATCTCCCCGGACCTCGATATCGTGACCTATACCCTGGCCGGGGTCGTTGAGGAGAAGACCGGCTGGGGGATCCGAGGGGACAGCTTCGCCGCCTTGGAGATCTTAGGGCGCTACGGCCGGGAGACCTGGTTTCACCTGGGAGACCGGGATCTGGCCACCCATCTCCATCGGACCGCGTTGCGGAGGGCCGGGGTGCCACTTTCTCAAGTCACGGACGCCATCCGGAAGGCCTGGGGGGTCCAGGCGAGGATCCTCCCCATGAGCGACGAGCCGGTCCCCACGATGATCCGGACCGAGCAAGGGTTCATCCATGTCCAGGAGTACCTGGTGCGGGACCGGGCAAGGCCAAAGGTGAAGGGGATCCTCTTCCAAGGGGCTGAGGCGGCGAAGCCGGCCCCCGGGGTTCTCGAAGCCCTGCAAGAAGCCCAAGGGATCGTGATCTGTCCCAGTAACCCCTTGATCAGCATCGGTCCCATCCTGGCCATCCCTGGCATCCGGGAGGCCCTCAAGGAAGCGAAGGGGCTGGTGGTGGCCGTCAGCCCGGTGGTGGGGGGGGTCTCGCTCAAAGGGCCAACGGATAAGATGCTCAGGGACTTGGGGTTCGAAGCCTCCCCTGTCCAGATCGCCCGGTTCTATCAGGACTTTCTGGATCTGCTCGTGGTTGACCATCAGGATGCGACAAGCCAGGGAGCCATCGAGGCCCTTGGGATCAAGACCAGCGTCACAAACACGGTGATGAAGAGCCTGGAGGACAAGATCCGCTTGGCCGGAGAAGTCCTCGCCCTTTTTGCAAAGGTGTAAGCCGAGGGGGCTTGACTTCTCAAGCCAAACACGGTATATGCATACCAGTTTCCCCTGATGGCCCCATCGTCTAGTGGCCTAGGACGTAGCCCTCTCAAGGCTAAAACACGGGTTCGACTCCCGTTGGGGCCACCACCAAATCCCTTCGTTCCCTTCCTGTCTTGCAGCCCACCGTGGGTCCTTCCGTAACTAAACACCCATGTCGGGGAGGTTGACACTCACGCCGGAGGGCATTACCATAGGGTCACTCCAGCGAGCAAGAACCGAGGGATGAGAACCGTGTGGGAATCTAAAAGAAAGGGAGGGGCTATGATGACCAAGAGGCAAGGGTGGAAAGCTTTCATCAGCGGGTTCATGCTGCTCGGTTTTGGGTTGGCCGTTTTCATCTGGCTGACCCCGGTCCACCTCCCGGCCGAACCTGACCGGGAGGGGATGGCCGGGGAGTTGCAGGAGCTGGTGATCGGGTTCCGGCAGTTAAACACCGGGGAGGTCTCGGATGCGGTGGATCGGGTCACCGGGAAACGAGGCTTCCTGTCCCATGAGATCCGTCCCCTCTTCCCCGCCAAGATCGTCGGCCCGGCGGTGACCGTTTTAGCCCGTCCGACCACGAAAGCCGTTCCCCCCATGCATTCCCTGGAGCTGATTGATACGGCTGAACCGGGGAGTGTCCTGGTCATCGTGATGGAGGGGAAGGATGGGGCGGACATCACGGCTATGGGCGGGTTGATGGCGACGGCGGCCAGTCTCCGGGGTCTGGAGGGGGCCGTGCTCGATGGCGCGGTCCGGGACATCCGGGAGATCCAGGAGGTGCGCTTCCCGGTCTTCTCGAGGGGCATCACCCCCTCCACCTCGGTCGGGCGCTACGAGACGGTTGGCAAGCAACTGCCCGTTGTGATCAGTGGTGTCCAGATCCGGCCGGGGGATCTCATCGTCGGGGATGTGGACGGGATCGTCGTCGTCCCCCGGGAGCAGGCCGCTGAGGTCCTGAAGGTCGCCAGGCAACTGGACGAGCGGGAGAAGGCGATGGCAAGGGAGATCCGGCGAAAGCGTTCGATCCTGAAGGCCCTGGAGCAGGTTGGCCGGATCTAGCA
The DNA here is from genome assembly GCA_964535215.1 of uncultured bacterium. GTDB lineage: Bacteria > Methylomirabilota > Methylomirabilia > Methylomirabilales > JACQHM01 > JACQHM01. The sequence goes on along the minus strand of CAZHST010000005.1, from coordinate 36,904 downwards.
AGGACGTTTCAAAGGGTATCGGTGAAGCTCTCGATCATCATCCCTGCCTTTAATGAGGAGCGGACGATTGAGGAGATCGTCCGCCAGGTCATGGCGGTAGACCTCGGCCTCCCCAAGGAGCTGATCGTGGTGGATGACGGCTCCACCGACAGGACCCCTGAGCTCCTTAAGGGGTTGGCCGAGGCCTACCCTGAAATCAAGGTCATCTTCCAGCGAAAGAACCAGGGAAAGGGGGCGGCCATCAGGGCCGCCCTTTACCAGGTGACGGGGGATGTGGTGATCATCCAGGATGCCGACCTCGAGTATGACCCCCGGGACTATCCCCGGCTCCTCGCCCCGATCCTCGAAGGACGGGCCGATGTGGTCTTCGGCAACCGGTTCCACGGCGGGCCCCATCGGGTCCTCTACTTCTGGCACGCCGTAGGCAACTGGCTCGTGACCACCCTCTGCAACGTGCTGACGAACCTGAACCTGAGCGACATGGAGGTGGGATACAAGGTCTTCCGGACCGAGGTCCTGAAGCGGATGCATCTGACCTCCAACCGGTTCGGCTTTGAACCGGAGGTGACGGTCAAGGTGGCCAAGCAGAGGTGTCGGATCTATGAGGTGCCAATCTCCTACTTCGGTCGGACCTACGAGGAGGGGAAGAAGATCACCTGGAGGGATGGGGTCGCCGCCCTTTACCACCTTCTCAGGTTCCGGCTCTTCGACTAGGCAGGGTTCATGCCCCATCGTCCGGCGGTGTGTCACCCGTCACACCCTGACATTTCCCTTGACAGGAGAGCGTGATTTCAGCTAAAACTCCCAGCGTACTCTTCGGAAGGGGCTTTCGGTGTCTTCTTTCCCGCATTGATCATGAGGGTGCTGAAGATTCTTGTGACCGGGGGGGCCGGCTTTATCGGATCCCATGTGGTGGATGCCTTCCTCCAGGAGGGACATGAGGTCGTCGTCGTGGATGACCTCTCCTCCGGCAAGCTCGACAACCTGAACCCCCGGGCCACCTTCTACCAGGTGGACATTACCTCCCCCAACCTCGAGGAGGTGTTTCGCCGGGAGCGACCGGACGTGGTGAACCACCACGCTGCCCAGATGGATGTCCGTCGCTCCGTGGCCGATCCCCTCTTTGACGCTCGTGTCAATATCCTTGGCAGCCTGAACCTCCTGGAGGCCTGCCGGAAGTTTGGCATCAGGCACATCATCTTTGCCTCCTCGGGGGGGGCCATTTACGGGGAGCCGGATGGGGGACCGGCCGAGGAGGACCAGCCGCTCCGGCCGGCCAGCCCCTACGGGGCAGCGAAGCTCTCCGTCGAGCAGTACCTCCACGTCTACGGGCAGATCTCCGCCATCCGGTCCATCAGCCTCCGCTATGCCAACGTCTATGGCCCCCGCCAGGATCCCCATGGGGAGGCAGGGGTGGTGGCGATCTTCATCCAACGGCTTCTTCAAAAGGAGCCGCCAGTCGTCTACGGGGATGGGGAGCAGACCCGCGATTTCGTCTACGTCGCCGATGTGGTTGAAGCGAACCTTCTGGCCTTGAAGGCCCTGCTGGAGACCGACGACCGGCGTCCGGGAACCCTTTGGGCGTTCAATATCGGAACGGGCCTGGAGACCTCGGTAAACGGGCTTTTAAAGCTCCTGATGGACACGATGGGTACTCAGGGCAATCCCCTCCACGGACCTCCGAGGCTGGGGGAGCTGCGCCGAAGCGTCCTGGACTGCCGGAGGGCCGAGCGCGTCCTGGGCTGGACGCCCCGTGTCAGGTTAGAGGAAGGCTTGAAGAGAACGGTCGCCTGGTTCCGGAAGGTCCCTGCCTAATCGTCTTGTTAGGGGTTGGGATGGGGTCGGTCTCCCAGGGGGAGGAAAGGGATGGATCAGCAGTCGAGGAGGTCGAAGGGGTTCACGGTGTGGTTCACAGGCCTTCCCAGCTCCGGGAAGAGCACCCTGGCCTCCCTTCTCCAGCAGAAGCTTAGCGAGATGGGGTATCCGGTGGAGCTCCTGGACGGTGACGAGGTGAGGAAACGCCTCACGAAGGGATTGGGGTTCTCCAAGGAGGACCGGGACGAGAACATCAGGAGGATCAGCTACGTTGCAAAGCTCCTGACCCGCGTTGGGGCCGTCGCCATCGTCTCGGCCATCTCCCCCTACCGGGCCATCCGGGAGGAGGCTAGGGCCGAAATCGGGAACTTTGTCGAGGTCTACGTGTCCTGCGCGCTGGAGGAGTGTATCCGGCGCGATGTGAAAGGGCTCTACCGGAAGGCCCTGACCGGGGAGATCCCAAACTTCACCGGGATCTCCGACCCCTACGAGCCGCCTCTGACCCCGGAGGTGGTCGTCGAGACCGATCGGGAAACCCCCGGGGAGAGCCTGGCCAGGATCCTGACGACGCTCCGGGCCTTGGGTTATCTCCCGGAAGAGCCGGAGCGGCTGCCGCCCGAGGAGGAGGCCCGGATCCTGGCAAGGCTGAAGAGCCTGGGCTACCTGGACTGACCCCACCTTAGGAAGAAGGGAAGGGACATGTTACCGAAACCTCATGGTGGACGGCTGATCTACCGGGTCCTCCCCGAGGAGGAACAGGAGGAGGCGAGGAGGTGGGCCGCGACGCTACCGGCCCTTTCCCTCTCGGAGGAGAAGGCCCGGGAGGTGGAGAACATCGCCACCGGCGTCTTCTCCCCGTTAGAAGGCTTCATGCGGAAACATGATTTCCTGGAGGTCCTGACCCACCGCCGGCTGGCGAACGGCCTCCCCTGGACGATCCCCATCGTTCTCGATGTCAGCGAGAAAGAGGCGGAGGGCCTCCAAGAGGGGAGGGAGGTGGCCCTTGTCTTTCAGGGGATGCCGATCGGCCTCCTTCAGGTCCAGGAGCGGTGCCGGTATGACAAGGAGGAGCTGGCGGTGCAGGTCTTTGGGACTTCGGACCCCTCTCACCCCGGGGTGGCCCGGGTCCAGGGGATGAAGGAGGTCCTCTTGGGCGGGAAGGTAACCCTGATCGCCGAACCTCCAACCCCCTTCGCCCGCTACCGGCTGACCCCCCGGGAGACCCGGGTCCTCTTCCAGGCGAAAGGCTGGCGGACGGTGGTGGGCTTTCAGACCAGAAACGTCCCCCATTTAGGCCACGAGTATGTTCAGAAGACGGCCTTGACCTTCGTTGACGGGATCTTCATCAACCCGGTGATCGGCAGGAAGAAGCGAGGCGACTTTCAGGACGAGGTCATCCTGTCGGCCTACGAGGCCCTTCTCAAGAACTACTACCTGAAGGAGCGGGCAGTCATGGCCATCCTCCAGATGGAGATGCGCTACGCCGGCCCCCGGGAGGCCATCTTCCACGCCATCATCCGGAAGAACTTCGGCTGCACCCACTTCATCGTCGGAAGGGACCATGCCGGCGTCGGGAACTTCTACCCCCCCTATGCCGCCCAGGAGATCTTCGACGAGTTCCCGGATCTGGGGATCACGCCCCTCTTCTTCACGGCCTTCTTCCATTGCCGCCGCTGCCAGGGGATCGCCAATGAGAAGACCTGTCCCCATGAGGTCGAAGACCGGATCGAGTTCAGCGGAACCAAGCTCCGGAACGCCATCCGGGGCGGGGGGGAGGCGGACCTCCTGATCCGCCCCGAAGTGGCCCAGGTCATCCGGCAATTTCCCCAACCCCTTGTCGAGTAGAGGAGAGCTTATGAGGGTTGCTGTCATTGGTCTGGATTGTGCGGCGCCCCGGCTGGTCTTCGAAGAGTGGCGGGATGAGTTACCGGTCCTTGGGCAACTGATGGAGGAGGGGTGCTACGGAAGGCTTCTGAGCATCCACCCTCCTATCACCGTCCCGGCCTGGGCCTGCATGATGTCCGGCCGGGATCCGGGTGAGTTCGGCATCTACGGTTTCCGGAACCGGAAGGACTACTCGTATGACGGCTACACCCTGGCGAACGCCTCGGCCATCAATCAGGACCTCGTCTGGGATCTCCTGGGACGGGCCGGGAAGCAGGTCATCCTCCTGGGGGTTCCACCTTCCTATCCGCCGAAGCCTGTGAACGGCATCAGGGTCGGCTGCTTTCTGACGCCCTCAACCGAACGCCCCTACACGTATCCGCCGGAGGTCAGGGAGGAGGTGGAGCGGGTGGCCGAAGGCTACGTCGTTGACGTCGAGGGGTTCCGGACCGAGGACAAGGGGGCCCTCCTGCAACGGATCTACACCAAGACCGGGAAGCATTTTGCGGTGGCGAGACACTTCCTGAAGACAAAACCCTGGGACTTCTTCATGATGGTCGAGATGGGGGTGGACCGGATCCACCATGGGTTCTGGAAATACATGGACCCGGAGCACCCCAAGTACGAGCCCGGGAACCCTTACGAGCAGGCCATCCGGGAGTACTACCGTTATGTGGACCGGGAGGTGGGGGAGATCTTGCACCTCCTCCCGGAGGACACGGTCGTCTTCGTCGTCTCCGATCATGGGGCCAGGAAGATGGACGGGGGCCTCTGCTTCAACGAGTGGCTGATCCGGAAGGGGTATCTGACCCTGAAGGGTTACCCCGATCGGCAGACCCCCATTGACAAGGTGGAGATTGACTGGCCCAGGACAAAGGCCTGGGGGGATGGAGGCTACTACGGCCGTCTCTTCTTGAACGTCAAGGGGCGGGAGCCGCAGGGCACAATTGACCCCGAAGATTATGAGAAGGTGCGAAGTGAGCTGATCGCCGAGATCGAGGCCATCGAGGACCCCAGCGGCCGGAACATCGGCTCCAGAGCCTATCGGCCCGAGGACCTCTACAGGACCTGTCGGGGGGTTCCGCCGGACCTGATCGTCTACTTCGGGAATCTGAACTGGCGCTCCGTCGGGGCCGTTGGCCTGAAATCCATTTACACCTTTGAGAACGACACCGGCCCCGATGATGCGAACCACGACTGGCACGGTATCTTCATCAGGCGCTCCCCGAGGGGCATGACCCAGTCCAGGGGAGAGCTTCAGGGCTTGAGGCTCTATGATCTCGCCCCCACCATTCTCTCGCTCTACGGCATCGAGCCTCCCCCCGGTGTGCTTGGGAGGGTCATCAGGTAGCCCGGGACGGAGGGGAAGAGCGTGGTGGATGGAGAATGTCTGTGGTACGCGATCCGGACCCGGTCCCGCCATGAAAAATTGGTCCGGGATCAGCTGGAGGCCCGGGGCATCCAGCCCTTTTTGCCTCTCATAGGGCGGATCCGACAGTGGAAGGATCGCCGGAAGCTGGTCCACTTCCCCCTCTTCCCCGGGTACTGCTTTGCCCGCTTTGCCCTGAAGGACCGGTTGTCGGTCCTGACCGCTGTGGGGGTCGTGGAGATCCTGGGGAACAGGCAAGGCCCCGTTCCGGTACCGGACCCGGAGATCGAGGCCATCCAGCGGCTTGTCACCAGCACCCTGCCCTATGACCCCTATCCCTTCCTGCGAGAAGGGATGGAGGTGGAGGTGATCCGAGGGCCTCTGGCCGGGATCCGGGGCCTCTTCGTCCGGAAGGGAACCCGGGGCCGGCTTGTGATCACGGTGCAGATCATCCAGCAGGCCGTCTCCGTGGAGCTGGATGCGTCGGACATCCGGCCCATCCTCTGACCCGCTCCAAAGGATGGGTTGAGGGCTCGTTCAAAATTTCACTTGCCTTTCCGCCGGTCATTCTTTTATACTGTTTCTCCATAGGAGGGGATATGGCGAAGCGCCGCGTGCACCTGACCTTTCCGGGGAGTCTTGCGAACGAGCCGGTGCTTTGGCAACTCAGCCAGACCTACAACGTGGCCTTCAACATCAGGCAGGCTGACCTGGCTGAGGGGATCGGGTGGATCATGGCCGAGCTGGAAGGGGATCCTCAGGATGTCGAGGAAGGGATCAGCTGGTTAGAGCGAAGGGGGGTGATCGTGGCCCCCATCGAGCAGGATGTGTTCTCCCCGTAACCGCTCGGTTTTTGCTTGACACCTTCCCCCACTCCTGGTTTAATAGGTCTGCCTCATCTTTTCATCGAGAGTGGCTGAGGGACGGGCCCTGCGACGCCACGGCAACGGGTCCCGACAAAGGGTCGGGGCAGAAGTGCCAATTCCTGCAGTCTCTTCCGAAAGAGGCTGAGAGATGAGAAGGTGAAGAGGTGCTTTTCAAACAGCCCCTTCTCATCGTCGTTGGGAAGGGGCTTTTGGTTTGTCGGAGAGGGAGATGCCAACGAAGGTTGTGCTCCTCATCTATCCTGAAGAGCTGATCAAGGAACCGGTCATCTACCGGCTCTCCAAAGAGTTTGCCTTGATCCCGAACATCAAAAAGGCCAGGGTGACGGAGACGTTCGGCGAGGTGGTCTTGGAGTTGACCGGGAGCGAGGAGGAGCTGAAGCGGGGGATCGAGTACCTGACCAACCTGGGCGTGAAGGTTGAGCCAGCGTGAGGATGGGAAGATGGCCAAGGTCAAGGGTCTCAAGTGTCGAGAATGCGGCCGGGCGTACCCGGCCGCACCCCTCCATGTCTGCGAGTTCTGCTTCGGGCCCCTGGAAGTGGACTACGACTACGCCGACCTCAAACGGTCGCTGACAAGAAAGAAGATCGAGGCTGGACCTCCGAGTATCTGGCGGTACCGGGATCTCCTCCCCGTCGAGGGGGACGCGGCCGTCGGGCGATACTGCGGCATGACCCCTCTGGTCCGGGCCAAACACTTGGCCGATGCCCTGGGAGTCCGGGAGCTTTACCTAAAGAACGATACCGTCAACCATCCGACCCTTTCGTTCAAGGACCGGGTCGTGGCGGTAGCGGTCACGAAGGCCATTGAGTTCGGCTTTCCCGTCGTGGCGTGTGCCTCCACCGGAAACCTGGCCAACTCCGTCGCCGCCCATGCGGCGGAGGCGAACCTCCAGAGCTTTGTCTTCGTTCCGGCTGACCTGGAACTTTCCAAGATCCTCGGGACCCTGATCTACAACCCGAATCTGGTGGCGGTGAACGGCAACTACGATGAGGTGAACCGCCTCTGCAGCGAGGTGGCCGATAAGTACGGCTGGGCCTTTGTGAACATCAATATCCGGCCCTACTACGCTGAGGGTTCCAAGACCTTCGGCTACGAGATCGTCGAGCAGCTCGGCTGGAAGGCCCCCCGGCACATCGTCGTCCCCTGCGCCGGGGGCTCCCTCATCACCAAGATCTGGAAGAGCCTGAAGGAGCTTTCGGCCTTAGGGCTGATCGCTGGGTGTCCCACCAAGATCTATGCTGCCCAGGCGGAAGGCTGTGGCCCCATTGTCACCGCCATCAAGGAGGATAGCGATCTGATCAGGCCGGTGAAACCGAAGACCATTGCCAAATCCCTTGCCATCGGGAACCCGGCCGATGGCTATTATGCCTATAAGGCCGTGAAGGAGAGCGGGGGGAGTGGGGAGCACGCGACGGATGAGGAGATCATCGAGGCCATCAAGCTCCTGGCCCAGACCGAAGGGATCTTTGCGGAGACGGCCGGCGGGGTGACGCTGGCAGCAACGAAGCGGCTGATCGAGCGGGGGATTATCCCCCGCGATGAGAGCCTCGTCATCTGCCTCACGGGAAATGGCTTGAAGACCCAGGAGGCCGTGGCCGGCTCCCTCAAACCTGCATTAACGATCCAGCCGACGATCCGCTCCTTCGATGAGGCCCTGAAGAAGCTCCGGGCCGAGGGCGTCAGGGTGGGCGACTAGCCTCGAACATCGCATATCCAACACTATCCCAGGAGGTGCAAAGGACGATGAGCGTGAAGGTGCGCATTCCAACCCCGTTGAGGAATCTCACCAGGGGACAAGGGGAGGTCCTGGTCGAAGGGAGTTCGGTCGGGGAACTGATCAAGAACCTGGATGTCCAGTTCGCCGGGATCCGGGAGAGGCTCTGCGGGGATGATGGTAACGTCCGCCGCTTCATCAACATCTACGTGAACGAGGAGGACATCCGCTTCCTGCAGGGGCTGGAGACCCCTCTGAAGGATGGGGACGAGGTCTCCATCGTCCCGGCCATCGCCGGGGGGAGGATCTAGCTGTAAAGGGGAGGGATGGACTTCCAGCAAGCCCGTGGTCGATGGGTGAAGGAGCTGGGGATCGAGGGGACGGTCGGTTCATGGCGCGGGATCGCCGTCCCCAGGGGGATCCCCAGAGGGATCGTTGAAAAGCTGGAGAAGGCGATCCGGACCGTGATCGAGTCCTGGGAGCGTGGGGGTTTACGACCTCCGGAGGGTGAAAGCGGCGAGGCGTTCGTAGGCCTTGATCATAGCCTGGGTGCCCAGCTCCTTCCCGCCTTCTTCAGCCTCGACGGCCCGGAGGAGCTGGCTGGCCAGGGCCGTCCCCGGGAGGGGGAGGTTCAGTTTCCCGGCCAGCTCCATGACGAGGGCGAGGTCCTTCTGCATCAACCGGACCATAAACGCGGGCTTCAAGTCCCCGGCGACAACCTTCCGGCCGAGGTTCTCCAGGGCCCAGGAGCCCCCAGCTCCCGAGGTCGTCACCTCCAGCATTGTGTTCAGATCAACCCCCGCCTTGGCCGCCAGCATCAGCGCCTCACTCACCCCGATCTGGTTCACGGCGCAGAGGATCTGGTTGCAGAGCTTGATGGTCTGCCCGGCCCCGCTCGGGCCGGCGTAGACAATCTTCTTCCCCATGGCCTGGAGGATCGGCAGGACCTCCTCATAGGCCTTCTGGTCCCCGCCGACCATGATGGTCAAGGTGCCATGGATGGCCCCAATCTCCCCACCCGTCACAGGGGCGTCCAGCATCGTGATCCCCTTTTTCTTCAGCTCCTCGGCCATCCGCCGGGTGGCCTCGGGAGAGATCGTGCTCAGATCAACGACGATCTGGCCGGCTCTTCCCCCCTCGATGACCCCCTCCTCCCCCAGGATGACCTGCTCCACGTCGGGGGTATCGGTCACGATGGTGAGGACCACATCGCTCCTGGCGGCGACATCCTTGGGCGCCGTGGCTTCCTGGGCTCCTGCCTCGATCAGCTCCCTCGCCTTTTCCCGGGTTCGATTGTAGACAACGAGGGGGTACCCAGCCTTCATGAGGTTCTTGGCCATGGGCCTCCCCATGATCCCCAGACCGATAAACCCAATGGTCTTCTTCATTTTTTCCTGACCCCTTTTAAAGACGAAAAGCAACCACCCTGGTGTCCAAGAGAACAACTCGAACCTCCAGGGTGGCTCCGTTCACGATTCCGGCCAATGCCGGCCCTCGATGGATCCCCAGCTTACCTCATCTCGAAGGTCCCCTGAACGAAGTCAATGTCTTGGGTGCGATCCTCCGGGTCCTTGACGACCGTTGCCGTTGCCCCATCCCCCTCCTGAATCTCCGGGATGCCTGCCTGGACGCCACCGGTTCCCAGATCCGTGTCGCACGTCCCCTTTCTCTGCTGCAGGAACGATCCCAATCGCCGAAGGTCCACCTGGTACTCAGCCTGATCCTCGACCTCCTGAGGATCATCAAGCTGGAGGAGGCACTCGGCGTAAGGGGTATCAGCCCGACTCAGGCTCAGGCGGATATCAGCCGCCCGCGCGTCATCAGGTGTCAGGATCCCCAGGCCTTGACTCGGGATCGGGATCTCGACATTCACCCGGAACCTGTCCCGCAGCCTATCGGGCCGGACCCTGCGCTCCGCCCTCCCTTCGGCCCTCGGCTCAGGGTCCCTGCAGCACGGACGGAGCCTTGCCCTAAACCTCTCATCCCTGGCAAGGCTCATGTCGGCCATGACAAGGACGGACCCGAAGAGCCAGAGGGTCGTGAGAACGAATATCTTCCCCCGCATTGATCCTCCTTTGCCAGAGAGTTTTGGGACCCGATGCAGGGCCCCATGATACCCAATGGGGAGGAAATTGTCAAGATACTTGCTGACCTGTCCTCTGGTACACCTCAGGGTTGACACAGTTCGGGAGCCGCTCCCCTTTGAGTCCGGCGATCAGGTTCTCCGCCGCCATGGTGGCCATCTTCGTCCTGGTGGCCACCGAGGCGCTGGCGATGTGGGGGACGATGATGCAGTTCGGAAGGGTCAGGAGCGGATCGTCCAGCGGGATGGGCTCAGGCTCGGTAACGTCCAGGGCGGCATAGGCGATCTCGCCGTTCTTCAAGGCCTCGTAGAGGGCCTTCGGGTCCACCACCGGGCCCCTGGAGGTGTTGACCAGGATCGCCGTCTTCTTCATGAGCTTGAGTTCCCTGGTACTGATCATGTGGTAGGTTTCCTTTGTGAGGGGGACGTGCAGGCTGACAAAGTCCGACTCCCGCAACAAGGTCTCGAGGTCGGCAGGTTCAGCCTGGTAGACGGATCTCGCCTCCTCCAGGTCCACCGGCACGGTGTCGTAGAAGAGGACCCTCATTCCAAATCCTTGAGCCCTTTGGGCCATCCCCTTGCCGATCCGCCCGAAACCGACGACGCCTAACGTGCTGTGGTGGATGTCCTGGCCCATGAGGAGGGTCGGCCCCCAGGTCTTCCATTTCCCGGCCCGCACGTAATCAACCCCCTCGACGATCCGGCGGGCAGCGGCCATCATCAGGGCGAAGGCGAAATCGGCCGTCGTATCCGTCAGGACACCGGGGGTGTTCCCGACGGGGATGCCCCGCTTCGTACACTCAGGAACGTCAATGTTGTCGAAGCCGACGGCCATGTTGCTGACCACCTTCAACCGGGGTGCCCTGTCCAGAAGCTCGGCATCTACCTTATCGGTCAAGAGGCAGTAGAGGCCGTCAATGTCCTGGACCTTCTGGAGGAGGATCTCCCTGGGTACCACATCATCGCTTTCCCACAAGTCCACCTCGCAGACCTCGCGAACCATCTCGATCCCTTTCGCGGGAACGATCCGTGTGATGAACACCTTCGGCTTAGGCATCTGGCCCTCCTCTCCTGTGGGGGTTGGCTCCTCTTCTCCTCACGCCCTGGTCCAGGCCTCCTGCCACACCCGTTTGGCGTTGGCAATGACCGCAGCCGATGACTCCCCAGGCTGGGGTCGGACCTCGATTCCAATCCAGGGTTTCCCATCGGCATCAGGAGGCTCCTTGAGGTAGCCGATGGCGAAGAGGGCTTTCAAAAAAGCCGTCAGTTGCTCCACGTCGTTCTCACCACCGGGGAAACCGAACCGGGGGTGTTGGTCTCCATAGGCTGGCCGCCCGGGCACCTTCACACAGTTCCCGACATGGGCGTGGACGAGATGGTCCTTTAGAAGCGTCAGCGCCGGGAGGGACTCCTCCCCCAGGAGGGGTTGATGGCTTAAATCGTACATCAGGCCGAAATCCGGGAACTCGGCCCGGACCGCCTTGGCGAAGGAGGCCGCCTCGTCCGAGGGGCCGATGAGGGCCTTCTTATCCACGTCCCGGTCAAAGGTCTCCAGCGTGATGCCAAGGCCCCGCTCACCGGCATAGGCACAGAGCTGCTTCACCGAGTCAATCAAGGCCTCGATCGCCTTCGGGCGATCCGCCGCTCCCGGGTCGGGACCGGAGAGGATGGCAACCCGTCTGGCGCCCACCTCTGCGGCCTGATCTATCCGGGCCTTGACCTGGGCCACGGCTTCAGCCCTCTGGTCTGGATCGAGGCTGTTCAAGTTCAGCTTCCCCAGGAGGATGGCCGGCTGAGCCCCAAAGGAGACCCGAAGGTGGCTCTGCTCGATCAGCCGGGCCGCCTCCTTGCGGGTCCCGGGGTCCTTCATGGGTCCCACCTCGACACCGGAGAAGAAAGCATCCTCGGCGATCTTTGCCAGCGTCTCCAGGATCGGCCCTTCCCCGCCCAGGCATTCGGGGAAGGCCATGAAGTGGACGATGCTCAGGGTGCAGTACGAGGTCCAATGGCGTTCCATGGGTATCCCCCTTTCTCTTGCCGGTTCCTGACAAAAAGCCCCTGCCAACGCCCTAACAATATTCAGGGCTAGATCCCTTCTATTCTATCAGAGGGCCCTTGTCAAGAAGAGCCATTCCCTGAGGGGGCTCTATTTTTCTTTGAAGGCCTCAGCCGTTTGAGGAAGCTCCTCCAGGAGTTTCGGGTCAATGGCGTAGATCCTCGGGGAGGGCTTCAGCTTCGCGTAGAGCCTCTCGTTCTCCTTCTTCCCGAGGAGGAGGGGTGGGAGGGAGGTTCCGTCGTCCTTCGTCAGGGTGATCTCGACCTGAGGGGTATCCAAGCCGTAGCGCTTCAGCCCTTCACCCTTCGTTGAGAGGATCGCCTGGAACTCCAGGTCTTTCAAGGAAAACAACAGCGCGGAGACCTTTCCGGACCGAGCCTGGCCCTCCCCCGGGGCTTTCAGCTTCCAGACGTCGCCTTCTTTCTCAAGCACGATGGCCTTGTCCGGATAGCGGAGGGCGAGCCTTTTGATCTCGATGGTTTCAAAGGAAAGGAGGCGTCGGTCCTGGAGGGTGGAGGGGTTCGTGTTCAGATCATCAAAGAGACGGGCCTCCACCGTGACGATTCCCTCCCCCGGGAAGGCCTTAGCGTAGAAGACCTCGGGGGTCCCAACAGCCTTCGCCAGGAGGAGGACTTTGGGGGTCCTCTGGTCTTGCTCCCAGAGGCGGACGGTGAGCGAAGGCCGGTCCAGGCCATAGGGGCCTAAGCTTTGGGGATCGCTGGCGACGAAGGCCTTCACCCGGGCATCCTTCAGGCTCCAGAGGAGGCGATCCACCTGGCGCTCGTCGGCTTTTCCTTGGAGGGGCTTCAGGAGCTGCCATTCCTTCCCCTGTCTCCCTAACGTAAACTCCCCGGCAGGGCCCGAAATTTCAAGCTTCTCCACCTTGTCCCGATCAAAGGCCAGGAGGGTTTTATCGCGAAGGTCGTAGGGGGTTTTGTTGAGATCTCGCTCCAGGGATTCGGGGAGAAGGAGGATGTCCGGCCGATCCTCCAGCTTGGCATAGAGGAGGCGCCCGCTGGGATTCCTCGTGCCAAGGAGGAGGGAAGGAGGGGAGGTTCCATCTTTCAGCTTTACCTTTACCTGAAGGACGGGCGGGTCGAGGCCGAACTCGTTCAGCTTAGGGCCGGGCGAGAGGCTCCGTTCGATGGAAGCCCTCGTCAGGGTGGAAACCAGGAAGTTGATCACCCCCTGATCCCCCTTGGCCCGGATCGGCTCGACGAGGACCCACTTATCCCCCTCCTTCCTCACGGTCAACCGTTTACCCCCCCGGTCCAGGGAGAGTTCAACCACCTGATCCTGGGTGAAGGGGTAGACCCGCTTCTCAGCTTCCTTCCACTCCGGCTCCCCACCGCGCTCGGAGAGGTAGTAGATGCCGGCGAGGAGGATGAAGATGGCGGAGAGGATCAGGGTGGTCCTTAGGCTCAAGGGGTCCGCCTCCTTCGGATCAAGACGACCGCCCCGACCATCAGGATCGAGGCGGGGAAGACAACGACGGGAAGCCAGAAGATCAGCTTTCCCTGCGAAGCCGTGAGGATCAGAGGTGTCGAGGTGATCTCCTTCGGTCGGATGGCGATCAGATCCTCCTCCTCGGCCAGCCAGCTTATGGAGTTCAGGAAGAGGTCCCGGTTCCCGGAGAAGTGGAGGTTGCCGTTGGCGGCGAAGGCCGAGTTGCCGTAGACGACGATCCTCGCCTTTTTCCCCTTGGCATCCCCCTCGCCCTTTGACTCGATGGTCGCCACGACCCCCACCGGGACCGGTCCTTTGCGATCCTTCCCCTCGTCAAAGGTCGCCTCGCCCCGGTCGAGACGGGCCCGATCCGTCTCGGCCCAGCTGCCCGGGAAAGGGCCTGTCTCGGCCAGCCGCTCCGCCTGGACCCCCTGGGGAAGCTTGGAGGCTACGTCCACCGAACGGGCGTAGGGGAAGAGAGAGGCCAATCGGAAACCCTCCGTGATCGGGTGGACATGGTAGGTGGAGATGACGGGCATCAGCTCGTTCCCGCCGAAGACGCGGCTGTACCGGTCCACGATGACATCGTCCCCGACCACAATGCCATACCCGGCGAGGAAGGTTTTGAGGGATGGGGCCGAGAAGGGATCGAGCAGGATGAGAAGCTTCCCACCTTGCTCCACGTAAGCCTTCAGGGCTTGAAGCTCGGAGGTCTCCAGGTCCTTCTTCGGTCCGGGGATGACAACCACCGAGGCATCCTCGGGGACCTTTGGTTCCCGGAGCAGGAGAAGCTCTTTGAGCTGGTAGTTGGCCTTTTCCACGGCTTCCTTGACCCCGCTAAAGCCCATACGCGAGAAATCCTCCGGATCCCCTTCGCCGTGCCCTTTCAGGAAGTAGATCGTCCGCTTCCCCTCACGGGTCAGGCGGATCAGGGCATTGGTCAGCCGCTCCTCATCCAGGAGATCCAGCTTCTCCTCCCTATCCTTTGTCTCCAGGATGACGGTCCCGTAGTTCGTGATCCCGTACCGTCGGGCCCGTCCCGGGTTCCGGTCGGGGTCCACAAACTCGAAGTGGAACCTGGAGGAGAGGTTTCCGTATTGCTTGAAGAGGTCCTCGGCCCTCTGCCAGTCCGGGTGGTCAGGGGTCATAAAGGCCACCGCATGGACATCCTTGTTCAGGGAGCGGAGGACCTTTTTCGTCTGATCGGAGAGGGTGAAGCGCTTCCCCCGGGTGAGGTCAAACATGGTGTTGTACTTGAGGGAAAGGGCTTCAACCAGGGTGATGATCCCGACGAGGAGGAGGCTCATCAGGGCGACGTTTAAGCCATACCTCGTTGATCGCCTCATCACCACGGACCTGATCCGGGGGAAATCCAGGTAGAACCAGACGAGGAGGAGGATCGCCCCGAGAAGGGCGATGGCCATGGACGCTGTCCTCCACCCCGGTTTGATTTGGGAAACGATGCCTCCTCCCATGACCAGGACGAGGCCAAGCTGGGCGATCCAGCCCTTCATCCTATCCCCTCCACCGTTTTGACTCGAGGACCCGTAATGTTAAGAAGGAGAAGAGGACCGTGAAGTTCGCGTAGTAGATGAGGTCTTTGGACTCAATGACCCCTTTGGCGAAGGAGTCCAGGTGGTCAATGATCGAGATGTGGCTGATGATCGTGTTTAAGGGAGGGCCGGCGACGTTTCCAATCCACCCGATCACCCACAGGAGCAGAAGGGCGCCGAAGGCCGAAATGGCCGCCACGATCTGGTTTTCCGTCATGGAGGACGCCAAGATCCCGAGGGCGGTGAAGGCCCCTACCTGAAGGAGGAGGCCAAGGAGGCCGGTTGCGACAGGTCCCCACTCAACCGATCCGATGAAGGCGAGGATGAGAAGGGAGGGGAGGAGGGAGGCCACCATGCCTGCCGAAAGCACAAAGGCTGCCAGGAATTTTCCCAGGAGGACCTCTATGTCCCGCACAGGGTATGTGAAGAGGAGTTCTGCCGTGCCCATCCGTTTCTCCTCGGCGAACAGTCGCATGGTGACGATCGGGAGGAGAAAGAGCAGGGTGATGCTGGTGTTCCTGAAGAAGGGGCGAAGGACCAGCTCGGTCAGGTTCAGGCCCTGGGGCATGACCCTGGTCATGGTGGCCCGAAGGCTATCCAGGTGGAAGGAATAGACGAGGATATAGAAGAAATAGCCGGAGATCAGGGCGAAGATCCCCAGAACCACGTAGGCGATGGGGGAGACAAAGTAGGCCCGAAGCTCCCGTTTGAAGATGGGGAAGATGTTCATGGGAGACCCTCCCTTTTGGCCGGTGGTTCTTCACTGACCAGCTTGATGAAGACCTCTTCCAGGGTCAGATCCGCCGGCCGGAGTTCCAAGAGCCCCCACCCCTTGGAGACGATCGTCCTGGCGAGGGTCTTCCTGATCTCTTCCGTCTTCTCCGTTTCAATCACATACGATCCAACGCCGTCCCTGAAGGCCTTCTCCTGAACCTGGAGAACCCCTTCAAGGCTCCCGAGCCCTTCCAGAATGGCCTTTTGAGGTCCCTCGATCTTAAGCAGGAGCCTGGCTGTTGTCTGGAGCTGTCCAGCCAGGTTTTCGGACGTGTCCATCGCGACGATCCGGCCCTGGTTGATGATGATGACCCGCTGGCAGAGGGCACTTGCCTCCTGGAGGATATGGGTGGAGAGGAAAACGGTCCTGGCCCCCGAAAGCTCCCTGATCAAGGATCGGATCTCGATGATCTGGGTCGGGTCAAGGCCGACCGTGGGTTCGTCCAGGATCAGAACCTCCGGATCGTTCACCAGGGCCTGGGCCAGGCCGACCCGCTGTTTGTACCCCCGGGAGAGGGAACCGATCAGCTTGTGGGCCACGTCCTCCACCCGGCACCGTTCCATAACCTTTTCCACCCGGCGCTTCCGCTCCATGCCTTTAAGGCCCTTCACGGAGGCCACAAAGTCCAGGTAGGCTCGGACCCGCATCTCAGGGTAGAGGGGAACATGCTCGGGAAGATAGCCGATCCGCCGTTTGACCTCCAAGGGGTGTTTGAAGACATCATAGCCGGCCACCTTGACCCGGCCGGAGGTGGCCGGGAGGAAGCCGGTCAGGATCCTGATGGTGGTCGTCTTCCCCGCACCGTTCGGGCCTAAGAAACCGACAACCTCCCCTTTCTCGATGGTGAACGAGACATCCGTCAAGGCCTGAACCGGCCCGTAGGATTTGGTAAGCGACTCGACCTCGATCATGGGTAGGGCTCCTCCCTCGGAGAGCATCCAGGTGTATTAATATAGCGTGGGCGGCGGAGAATGCAAGGATTTCCTCAAAGGCTGTCCCTGTGAAATGAACCCTTGACAACCTGGGAGGGGTGGCCTATCCTTAAGCAAACGAACGAGCGTTCGCTCGAAAACGAATTGGGCCCCAGATGGCGAGAAGCGTCGGGACGTTGGTCAAAGATCAAGCGCTGGTGGCCAAGCGCCACGACCAGATCTGTCAAGCAGCCTTAAAACTCTTTGCCAAGAAGGGTTACCACCGGACCAGCGTCCGGGAGATCGCCCAGGCCGCTGGTCTCTCCATCGGGGCCCTCTATAGCTATATCACAAGCAAAGAGGACATCTTCTTCCTGCTCTACCAGCGGATCCTCTCCCTCTTCCAGGAGCGGATGTTGAAAGCAGCGGAAGGGATCGCGGATCCAGAGCTTAAACTCCGAGCCGCCTTTGAGGAGACCTTGAGGATCTACGACGAGTACCGGGATGAGGTCCTTTTCCTGTACCAGGAGTCCCACGTCCTGGGCCGGCAGGCCCTCCAGAGCCTCATGGAGCTGGATCGCCAGTACGCCGCCTTCTTCCAGGAGATCCTCGAGCGGGGTGTTGCGGAGGGCCGGTTTGCCATCAAGGAGCCGCGGCTCATCGCTGTCTCCCTCCTCCTCCTCTGTGCCGTTTGGGCGCTCAAGCGCTGGAACCTCAAAGGCTACACCCTGGATGATGCCATTCACCATCTCATCCCCTTCATCCTCCACGGGATCAAGGATGGAGGATCTTCCGATGCCGGCAGGCAGGTCTCGGGAGGGAACGGATGAGGGAAGTGGTCATTGTCAGCGCGGCAAGGACCCCCATCGGGAGCTTTCAAGGGGTGTTGTCCTCCCTTCCTGCCACGAAGCTGGGAAGCGTGGCCATTGCCGAGGCCGTCCGGCGGGCCTCCCTGGATCCTGCTCAAGTCGATGAGGTCATTATGGGCAATGTCCTCTCGGCGGGTCTCGGCCAGGCCCCGGCCCGCCAGGCCGCCCTCGGGGCCGGTCTCCCCGCCTCCGTCGGGGCGTTGACCATCAACAAGGTCTGCGGCTCCGGGTTAAAGGCGGTCATGCTGGGCACCCAGGCGATCCAGACCGGGGAGGCGGAGATCGTTGTGGCGGGGGGGATGGAGAGTATGAGTCAGGCCCCTTACCTCTTGGACCGGGCTCGTTCGGGCTACCGCTTGGGAGGGGGGCGGTTAATTGATGCCATGATCCATGACGGCCTCTGGGATCCATACCATCAGATGCCCATGGGGATGGGCGGGGAACTCTGCGCTGAAACCTACCGGATCAGCCGGGAGGTCCAGGATGCGTTCGCAATGAGGAGTTACCAACGGGCCTTGAAGGCTCAGGCGGAGGGATGCTTCAGGGGAGAGATTGTCCCCGTCATGGTCCCTGGAAAACGGGGGGAACCTGTCCTGGTTGACGAGGACGAGGAACCCAAGCGGGCCGACCTCAGCCGGTTGTCCACGCTCCGTCCGGCGTTTAAAGAGGGGGGGACCATCACGGCCGGAAATGCCCCGTCGCTGAACGATGGGGCGGCGGCCCTGGTCCTCATGTCGGAGCAGAAGGCCAAGGTCCTAGGGGTCCAGCCCTTGGCCCGAATCGTTGGGCAGGCCACCGCCTCCCTCGCCCCCGAGTGGTTCACCATCGCCCCCGTCGATGCTGTCAAGAAGCTTCTCAAGAAAACAGGGCTGACGCGGGAAGAGATTGACCTGTTCGAGATCAACGAGGCCTTTGCCGTGGTCGCCTTGGTCGTGATGCAGCTTCTTGGTCTCGACGAAGAACGGGTGAACATCCATGGGGGGGCTATCGCCTTGGGGCATCCGATCGGCTGTAGCGGGGCCAGGATCCTGACCACTCTCCTTTACGCCATGGCTGAGCGGGGAGCCCGCAGGGGGATTGCGAGCCTCTGCCTTGGTGGGGGTGAGGCTGTCGCCGTTGCCGTCGAGAGGGGGTGAGGGAATGGAGATCAAGTGTATTGGCATTGTTGGGGCCGGGACCATGGGGCATGGAATCGCCCAGGTCGCCCTCCAGACAGGTTTCAAGGTTTTCTTGAGTGATGTGAATGAAACATTCTTGAAGGCCGCCAAAGAGCGGATCACGAGAGGGCTTGAAAAAGGCGTGGAGCGGGGGAGGTTTTCCGATGCTCAAAAGGAGGGGATGTTGAAGAACCTCACCCTCACCACCACCTTGAAGGACTTTCGGCGTGTCGACTTCGTGGTGGAGGCGGTGACGGAGGACTTCCAGGTCAAGCGACAGGTCTTCCAGGAACTGGATACCACCTGTCCCCCTCAGGTTGTTCTGGCCACCAATACGTCCTCCATCTCCATCACCAGGATCGCCGCCTTAACGGGGAGGCCTGAGAAGGTCGTCGGGATGCACTTCATGAACCCTGTTCCGCTGATGGATCTGGTCGAGGTCATCCCGGGGATGGTCACTTCCGAGGAGACCCTGGGGGTGGCGATGGAGCTGGCCAGGAGGCTCGGCAAGACACCGGTTCAATCCAAGGACTTCCCGGGCTTTACCATCAACCGGATCCTCGTCCCGATGATCAACGAAGCCGTCTATGCCTTGATGGAAGGGGTGGGATCCACCAAGGACATTGACACCATCATGAAACTCGGGGCCAGGCATCCCATGGGCCCCCTGGAGCTGGCCGACATGATCGGCCTGGACGTCTGTCTCGCGGTCATGCGGGTCCTCCACGAGGAGCTGGGAGACGATAAGTACCGGCCCTGCCCGCTCCTGGTCAAGATGGTGGATGCGGGCTTCCTCGGGAGGAAAACGGGGCGCGGCTTCTACAAGTATACCTAAATTAAATTAAGGAGGAGGAGGTGGCCTTTCACACCATTAGGCTAACCGTGGAGGATGGCGTTGCCACCATCACCTTGAACCGGCCTGAGCGCCTGAACGCCCTGAACCGGACCCTGGTCGAGGAGTTGGATCAGGCCCTTGACCAGGTGGAGAAGGACGATGCCGTGAGGGTGCTGGTGATCACCGGGGCCGGGGAGAAGGCCTTCGCCGCTGGGGCAGACATCAACGAGTTCACCGGCTTAACGGGGCCCGATGCCCTGAGGCATATGGAAAAGATCCAGCGGGTGTTCTTGAAGATTGAACGGCTCTCCAAGCCGGTCATCGCCGCCGTCAACGGGTATGCCCTGGGGGGGGGCCTGGAGCTGATGATGGCCTGTGACATCGCCTACGCCTCCGAGACGGCGAGCTTCGGCCAGCCTGAGATCAATCTGGGCATCATTCCCGGGGCTGGCGGGACCCAACGTCTTCCACGGCTGGTGGGGAAGATGCGGGCGAAGGAGCTGATCCTTACCGGGGAGAGGATCACCGCCGCCGAGGCGTACCGGATCGGTCTGGTGAACAGGGTCGTTCCATCGGGAGAATTGATGGATGAGGTGAGGAAGCTCTGCCAGAAGCTGAAGGGTAAAGGGGCTGTGGCCCTGAAGCTGGCAAAGGCGGCCATCGAGGAAGGCTTCGACATCCCCCTTCAGGAGGGGATGGCCATCGAAGCAAAGGCCGAGGCCATCTGCTTCTCCACCGGGGATAAGGAGGAAGGGGTCGCTGCCTTCCTTGAAAAACGGCAGCCTTCCTTCAAAGGCCGTTAGGGGGCGGGTCATGGATTTCGAGCTGTCGGAAGCGCAGCGGCTGTTTCAAGCGATGGCCCGGGAGTTTGCCACCAAAGAGGTTGCCCCCTTAGCCCAGCGGATCGACGAGGAGGGGCTGTTCCCGTCCGAGCTGGTGAAGCGGATGGGGGAGCTTGGCTTTTTAGGCATCGTGGTCCCCGAGAAGTATGGAGGGGCCGGGGCTGACAATGTTTGCTATGTCCTGGCCCTGGAGGAGATCAGCCGGGCCTCGGCCTCGACAGGCGTCATCATGTCGGTGAACAATTCCCTGGTCTGTGATCCGCTCCTCCACTTTGCCACCGAGGCCCAGAAGGAGAAGTACCTCACCCCCCTGGCCAGCGGCAAATCCTTGGGTTGTTTCGCCCTGAGCGAGCCCAACGCCGGCTCCGACGCCGCCAATCAGCAGACGGTGGCCCGGAGGGAGGGGGATTGGTATGTCCTGAACGGGACCAAGAACTTCACCACAAATGGTCTGGAGGCTGATGTGGCCATCGTCTTTGCCACCCTGGATCGGCGTCTGGGGCATAAAGGGATTACTGCCTTTCTGGTGGAGAAGGGAACGCCCGGGTTTGAGGTAGCGAAGGTGGAAAAGAAGCTGGGGATCAGAGGTTCTTCGTGCGTTCAGTTCCATCTCGAGAATGTGAAGGTGCCAAAGGAGAACCTCCTGGGGCAGGAAGGGGAGGGGTTCAGGATAGCGATGCACACCTTGGACGGGGGGAGGATCGGGATTGCCGCTCAGGCTGTCGGGATCGCCCAGGCGACCCTGGACATGGCATCCGACTATGCCAAGCAGAGGGTCCAGTTCGGTCGGCCCATTGCCTCCTTCCAGGCCATCCAGTTCATGCTGGCCGACATGGCCGTGGAGATCGAGGCGGCCAGGCTCTTGACCTATCGGGCAGCCCTCTTGAAGGACAAGGGGGTCCGGCACACGAAGGAGGCCGCCATGGCAAAGCTCTTTGCCTCGGAGACGGCTATGCGGGCGGCGGTGAAGGGGATCCAGGTCTTGGGCGGGTACGGGTACATGATGGACTACCCGGCGCAACGGTACCTTCGGGATGCCAAGATCACCGAGATCTACGAAGGGACTTCGGAGATCCAGCGGTTGGTGATTGCGAGACACCTGCTTGGGTAATCGGACCTTCGGCTTTCAGTCACCGGCGGTTAGGCCCGGTCCGTCGAGGGGGTCTTGGAAGGGGGAGGCGATCGTGGGGCAGAAGGTGTTCAAGGTTGTGCTCATCTACAACCTGAAAGAGGGGATCAACCCTGAGGAGTTTGAGCGGTGGTTCTACCAAGTCCATATCCCCGATGTCAAACGGTACCCGGGGATCAGGAAGATTGTGGCCAACAAGGTGATCGGCACCCCGGACGGAAGCCCCCCAGGTTACTACCGGACGGCCGAGCTGCACTTTGATGATCGAAAGGCCTTTGAGGAGGCCTGGAGGTGGCGGGCAGAGAACATCCTCCCCTTTAAGGATCGTTCCCCTCGCGAGTGGATGGACTTTGAACGGGGGGCCATTCTCCTCTGTGAAGGGGAAGAGATCATTCCGTAGTCTCTCCCGCAGGGATCGTCGAAGCAGAGGTGGGGAGAGGGTGCGTGACGATGGACATCGTGGTATGCCTTAAGCAGGTTCTGGACCCAGAGATCCCTGCCAGCCGGTTTAGGATTGACCCGGTCTTGAAGCGTCAGGTCCAGGCTGAGGGCCAGGGGTTGGTGATCAGCACCTACGACGAGCATGCCCTGGAGGTGGCTTTGAAGCTGAAAGAGCAGGTAGGGGGAAGGGTAACGGCCTTCACCCTTGGGGAGCCCTCGGCGATGACGGCCTTGCGGAAGGCTCTTTCCATGGGGGCCGATGAGGCGGTCCTGGTCAGCGACCAGACCTTCCAGGATCTGGAGGCCAAAGGAGTGGCCCATGTCCTTGGGGCCGCTGTGAGGAAGCTCGGGCAAGTCGATCTCGTCCTCTGTGGCTGCGAGTCGGCCGATTGGGGCCATCGCACCGTGGGTCCTCTTCTGGCAGAGGAGCTTGACCTCTTCTGCGTGACCTTCGTTTCCAGGATCGAGCCCAGGGGAGATCGCACCGTCCTGAGGAGGGTTGTTGAGGATGGCTACGAGTTGGTTGAGGCTCCTCTCCCCCTCCTTGCGACCATCACCAGCGATGAGACCAACATCCCCCGGTATCCCAAGGTCAAGGACATTATGCTGGCCGCCCGGAAACCGATTCCTACCTGGACTGCCAAGGACCTTTTGCTGGACGAGGCGAGGGTTGGCAGGGGGTCCTCAAAGGTCGAGCTTCAGAAGCTGTACATCCCGGCCAGGGAGGCGAGGTGCGAGATGATCGAAGGCGAGACCCCCGAGGAGCAAGCCGAACGCCTGGCGTTCAAGCTCCGGGAGCTGAAGCTTCTTTAATTTATTTAAAGGAGGAACGATGGCCGGTATCCTGGTGGTGACAAGGGTGGAGAGCGGGGCTGTGGTGAAATCGGGGCTGGAGCTCCTTGGAGCGGCCAGGAGCCTGGCCGAACCGCTCGGGCAGCGGGTGACAGCAGCCCTCCTCGGCAAGGAGACATCGGCCCATCTCCAAAGGCTCTTTGTCCAAGGGGCCGACCTTGTTGCCGCGGCTTCCCATCCTTCCCTCGAGACCTACGCCCCCGAGGCGTATCTCTCAGCCCTGGAGCAGCTCTGCCGCCATCTTCACCCCTCGATGATCCTCCTGGCGGCCGATTCCATAGGCCGGGAGCTGGCCCCGCGGTTAGCCCATCGCCTGGAAGCGGGGATCGTGACAGAGGTCATTGAGGTGGCTGTGACCGACAACACGCCCACCTTCACCGCACCGGCCTATGGCGGAAGGGCCATGGCGGTCTTCGTCCCTAAAGGATACCCGGTAGTCATCACCGTGAAGCCGAAGGCCTTTAAGCCTCTCCCAGCCGATGAATGGAGGCACGGGGAGGTTGTCGAGATTGACCTGGACCTGCCGGAGCATTTGCTCCAGGTGAAGGTGGTGGAACGGGTCAAGGAAGAAACCGGAGGCGTCAAGCTGGAGGAGGCGAAGGTTGTCATCGGAGGGGGGCGGGGGGTGGGAGGTCCCGAAGGTTTTAAGCTGTTGGAGCAGCTGGCTGAGGTCCTCAAGGGGGCTGTGGGGGCCTCCCGGGCCGCCACCGATGCAGGCTGGGTCCCGACCTCGTGGCAGATCGGTCAGACAGGGAAGACGATCAGCCCTGATCTTTACCTCGCCGTCGGGATCTCGGGAGCGACCCAGCATATCGCCGGGGTCTCCGGGGCCAAGACCATCGTTGCCATCAATACGGATGCCGAAGCCCCTATCTTTAAAGTCGCCCAGCTTGGCATCGTGGGCGACTACCGGAGGATCCTCCCCCGGTTGATTGAGAAGCTAAAGGAGCTCCTCGCCCGTTAGAGGACGAAGGGGGACCATGGTGCCTTCCAGAGAGATCTACTGGAACATTCCAGATCACCAGCGCCTCTACCTCCTGTTCCTCCCCTTTGCCCTGATCTTCCTGTACGGCTGCTACCGGATCTATCGTAAGCTTACTATTGGAAAACCAGAAAAGAGATTCGATCATCTCAAGGAACGTCTGAAGATCTTTTGGGAGGGGGTCATCGTCCAGCGGCGCCTCCTTGTGGAGCCTTCACCGGGTATCGTGCACTTCTCCCTCTCCTGGGGCTTTGTCGTCCTCTTCATCGCCACCACCCTGGTCGCCTTTCAGGATTACTTTGGGGTCCCGACCCTCTCCGGGAAGTTTTACCTCTATTTTATGTCCCTGACCGTTGATCTGTTCGGCCTCCTGGCCCTGGTGGGAACCGGGATGGCCCTCTTCCGTCGCTCCCTCTTGCGGCCCAAACGCTTGAAGGAGCCTCGCGGGGTTGACCGCTTCAGCCTCCTGTTATGGCTCTTCCTTGCGATCCTCCTTACCGGCTTCCTCATCGAGGGCCTCCGGATCGTCGGCACCCATGATCCATGGGGGGTCTGGTCTCCCGGCGGGTACATCGCCTCCCTCCCCTTTCGCGGCCTCGATCCCGGCAGGGCCTTCCTCCTCCATCGCACCCTCTGGTGGCTCCACGCCGCCTTGGCTTTTGCCTTCATCGCGATGATCCCCTACCTCCCGATCCTTCATGTCCTGACCGCCCCGCTTAACATCTTCTTCAGGACTCTGGGCCCCTCAGGGGTCCTCCAGCCAATCGAGCTGGAGAAGGTGGAGAAGCTGGGGGTCTCGGAGGTAAAGGATTTCTCGTGGAAGGGGCTTCTCGACCTCTACGCCTGCACTGAGTGTGGCCGGTGCCAGGCGGCCTGCCCCGCCTGGGCCACGGGGAAACCCCTCTCGCCGAAAGGGGTCATCCTGGACCTCCGGGATCATCTGGTGAAGGGGGATGGGCGGAAGCTCGTTGGGGAGGTCATCCCCGACGATGTCATCTGGGCCTGCACGACCTGCGGGGCTTGCCATCAGGAGTGCCCGGTCTTCATCGAACCGATCCCGAAAATCGTCGAGATGCGACGCCACCTGGTGATGGAGGAGGCCCGCTTCCCCCAGTCAATGCAGGATGCCCTGTCGAGCCTGGAGGCAAGGGGTCATCCTTATCGCGGGGTGGCGGTGGGGAGGACCGATTGGGCCAGGGGGCTCGGCGTCAGGGAGCTTTCCAAAGATGGACCGGTTCCCCTTCTTTACTGGGTGGGTTGCGCGGCGTCCCTCGACGAACGAAATCAAAAGGTGGCAAGGGCGATGGTCACGCTTCTCCAGCAGGCGGGGATCGATTTCGGCATCCTGGGCGACGAGGAAAGGTGCACGGGGGACCCGGCCAGGCGGATCGGGAACGAGTACCTCTTTCAGCTCCTCGCCCGGGAGAACATCGCCACCCTGGAACGCTACCAGGTCCGGCGGATCCTCACGACCTGTCCCCACTGCTTCCATACCCTGAAGAACGAGTATCCCCAGTTCGGGGGACGCTACGAGGTTATCCCTCATGCGGCGTTCATTGGACAGTTGCTGGGGGAGGGGAGGCTTCGGCCAAAACGGGCCGTGACCGGTCTGGCCGCCTTCCACGACCCCTGTTATCTTGGCCGGCACAACGGGATCTATGAGGCCCCAAGGGCCCTCCTCGCGGCCATCCCTGGCCTTCAGGTGAAGGAGCTGCCCCGTTGTCGGGAGAGGAGCTTCTGTTGCGGGGCTGGCGGTGGCCTGATGTGGGTTGAGGAACGGACGGGGAAACGGATCAACCTCGAACGGACCGGAGAGGTCCTTGGAACGGGTGTTGGGGTGGTCGGGACGGCCTGCCCCTTCTGCCTCACGATGTTCGAGGATGGTCTGGCCGTCACCGGGAAAAAGGAGGTCGTGAAAGCGAGGGATGTGGCAGAGCTTCTGGCTGACTCCCTTTAAAGGACAAGGATGGTGACGAGGATGCTTGAGGAGAAGGCGTTCCAAAGGCTTGTGGACGAGAAGGCTCGGTGGGAGGAGCAGACCCTTGGCCCTGCGTTGAAGAGGAGCCCTGAGCGCTTGCCCTCTTTCACCACGGTCTCCGGCGAGACGGTTGAACGCCTCTACACCCCCCTGGATCTTCAGGGCATGGACTACCTGAAGGACCTGGGGTTCCCAGGGGAGTACCCGTTCACCCGGGGGGTCTACCCGACGATGTACCGGGGAAGGCTTTGGACGATGCGGATGTTCGCCGGCTTCGGGACGCCGGAGGAGACCAATGGGCGCTTCAAGCACCTCCTGGCCCAGGGTCAGACCGGCCTCTCCGTTGCCTTTGACCTCCCCACCTTGATGGGCTACGATTCCGACCATCCCATGGCGGCTGGGGAAGTGGGGAAGTGTGGGGTCGCCGTTGATTCCCTGGCCGACATGGAGACCCTCTTCGAAGGGATCCCCTTGGGGAAGGTCACGACCTCCATGACCATCAACTCGCCGGCCGCCGTCCTCTGGGCCATGTACATTGCCGTCTGTGAAAAACAGGGGGTACCCTACGAACGGATCGGGGGGACGATCCAGAACGACATCCTGAAGGAGTACATCGCCCAGAAGGAGTACATCTTCCCGATCCAACCCTCCATGCGTTTGGTCACGGACACCATCATCTTCGCGGCCAGACATCTCCCCCGGTGGCATCCGGTCTCGATCAGCGGCTACCATATCCGGGAGGCCGGTTCGACAGCCCTCCAGGAGCTGGCCTTTACCTTGGCTGATGGGATCGCCTATACCGAGGCTGTCCTCCAAACCGGTTTGGACGTTGACGAGTTCGCCCCCCGGTTCTCCTTCTTCTTCAACCTCCACAACGATTTCTTCGAGGAGATCGCGAAGCTTCGGGCGGCGAGAAGGATCTGGGCCAAGGTCATGCGGGAGCGGTTTGGGGCCAAGGACCCTCGATCCTGGCTCTGCCGCTTTCACTGCCAGACGGCCGGTTGTGCCTTGACCGCCCAGCAACCTTACAACAACATCATCCGCGTCGCGATCCAGGCTTTGGCCGGTATCCTAGGGGGAACCCAGTCGCTCCACACCAACGCCATGGATGAGGTCCTGTCCCTCCCGACGGAGGAGGCAGCGACGATTGCCCTCCGGACGCAGCAGATCATCGCCTGCGAGAGCGGGGTGACAAACACCATCGATCCCTTGGGAGGTTCCTACTTCCTTGAGGCCTTGACAACGCGGATGGAGGAGGGGACCTTCGAATATTTTCGGAAGATTGACGAGCTGGGCGGGATGGTCCGGGCGATTGAGCTTGGGTTCCCCCAACGGGAGATTGCCGAAGCGGCTTACCGGTACCAGCAGGCTGTCGAGAGGAAGGAGAAGGTCATCGTTGGGGTGAACGACTTCATTATGGAAGAGGAAAAGCCTGTTCCCATCCTCCACATTGATCCTGAGAAGGCCAGGGAGCGTCAGGTGGAAAAGCTGGAGCGGCTGCGAAGGACCAGGGATGGGGGGAAGGTCAGAGCCGCCCTGGACGCGCTCCGGCGGGCTGCGGAGGGCAGAGATCCCTGGGGCAGGGACCTCCTGATGCCGAAGATCCTGGACGCGGTGAAGGCGTATGCCACCCTGGGGGAGATCATGGGGGTTTTTCGGGAGGTGTGGGGCGAGTACGTGGAGCAGGCTCTCATCTGATGCCCTCCAACGGGTTTCTGGCGGGACCGATGGGGCTGAAGGAGTTGCTGGCGAGGATGCAGGACGGGCAGGTGCCACCACCGCCCATCATGGACGCCCTGGGGATGAGGCTGATAAAATATGGCGAGGGGTGGGCGGCGGTGGAGCTGATGGCCGATGGGAGGTTTCATAACCTTACAGGGACCGTCCACGGGGCCATCGCCACCGGGCTGGCGGACACGGCCATGGGGATCGCCGTGGCCGGCCTCTTGAACGACGATGAACGCTTTACGACCATCGAGCTGAAGATCAACTTCCTCCGCCCTGTCATCTCAGGAAGGTTGATCGCCGAGGGCAGGGTCCTCTACCGGGGGAAGCGGATCGCATATGCTGAGGCCACCGTCACCAACGAGGAAGGGAAGTTGGTCGCCAAGGCGACCTCGACGTGCATGGTCTTCAGGTAAGCGCCTTTGGAGGTGAACGGCAGAACATGCAGGGGGAGCGGAAGATCAGGGTGTTGCTGGCAAAGCCGGGTCTTGACGGCCACGACCGGGGGGTGAAGATCATCGCCCGGGCCTTACGGGACGCCGGGATGGAGGTCATCTATACGGGCCTCCGGCAGACCCCGGAGATGATTGTCAACGCCGCCATCCAGGAGGATGTGGACATCATCGGCCTCTCCTGCCTCTCAGGGGCCCACATGCACCTGTTCCCGAAGGTTGTCCAACTCCTCCGGGAGAAGGGGGTCGAAGATATCCTGGTGTTCGGAGGCGGGATCATCCCGGATGAAGACATCCCCAAGCTGAAGGAGGTCGGGATTGCGGAGGTCTTCACCCCTGGGGCTTCCCTGACCCAGATCATCGAATGGGTCAAGACCCACGTGAAGCCCAGGCAAACGGTCTGATGGGGGAGGGGACCGGTCCCGTCCCGAGAGGGTGGGCATGGAGACGAACCTGGAACGAGATCTCCTTAAGCGGATTGAAAAGGTAAAGGGGGGGCTGCCCCGATCAGTCCTCATCCGGGAGTTGGGGCCCCGGGAAGGGTTCCAGATCGAGAAGCGGTTTGTCCCGACGGAGGAGAAAGTTCGCTTCATTAACGCCCTCGCGGAGACGGGTCTTCGATACATTGAGGTCACCTCCTTTGTCAATCCCAGATGGGTCCCGACCCTGGCCGATGCTGAAGAGGTTCTTGAAAGGATCGAGCGGAAACCTCATGTGACTTACTGTGTCCTCATCCTGAACGAGAGGGGGATTGACCGGGCTATTGCCAGCGGACGGGTCGAACGGGTCAGCACGACCATCTTCACCAGCGAGGCCATGAACCGGCGGAACAGCAACAGGAGCATTGCCGAGTCACTCCAGGAGGCCGAACGGATCCTGAAGAAGGCTGATGGGGCGAGGATCCGGGTAGAAGGGGGGATCTCGACTGCCTTCGGCTGCCCTATCGAAGGGGATATCCCCGTTGGGAAGGTCATCGAGCTGGCCAGGTTCTGGGTTGAGCATGGGGTCCGGGAGATCCTGTTGGGCGACACGACGGGGGAGGCGAACCCGGTTCAGGTGAGAGGTCTCCTCTCCCTTTTATTTGAAAAGTTCCCCGATATCACCTTCATCCCCCATCTCCACGATACCAGAGGGATGGGGCTGGCATCAGCCCTGGGGGCGCTGGAGGCCGGGGCGACCATCCTGGATGGGTCGGTGGGGGGGCTTGGGGGCTGCCCCTACGCTCCCGGGGCGGCTGGGAACCTGGTCACCGAAGATCTCGTCGGGATGCTCCACGAGATGGGGATCGAGACAGGGGTTGACCTTCCCAAGCTCGTTGCCTGCGCGAAGCTGGCGGAGGAGCTGGTGGGACGGAAGCTCCCCGGGAAGCTGAAGGAGATCGGCCCCGTCAAGCATTAGAGAGCGTTCAGCCCCCCCTTGCTGAAGGCTTACGGCTTTCCCATGAAACGGATCGAGTCCGGGATCCAAACGTCCAGTCCCGAGTTCCAGGAGAACCAGCGGCATATGGAGGCCCTGGTTCAGGAGCTACGGGAGCGCCTCTTTAAGGTCCGGCAGGGGGGAGACGAAGAGGCCAAAAGGAAACACCGGGAGCGGGGGAAGCTGTTTGTGAGGGATCGGATCGAGCGCCTCCTGGACCCGAACACCCCCTTCCTCGAGCTCTCCCCTTTGGCGGCCTTTGGCGTTTATCCTGAGGAGGTCCCGGCCGCTGGACTCGTCACAGGGATCGGTCGAGTCCATGGGCGGGAGGTCATGGTCATCGCCAACGATGCCACCGTCAAGGGAGGGACCTATTTCCCCCTGACGGTGAAGAAGCATCTGAGGGCCCAGGAGATCGCCCTGGAAAACCACCTCCCCTGTATCTATTTGGTAGACTCGGGAGGGGCCTTCCTCCCTCTCCAAGCCGAGGTCTTCCCGGACAAGGAGCACTTCGGCCGGATCTTTTACAACCAGGCCAGGATGTCCGCTCTGGGCATCCCCCAAATTGCTGTGGTCATGGGTTCCTGTACGGCCGGGGGGGCCTATGTTCCGGCCATGTCCGATGAGGTGGTCATCGTCCGAGGGACGGGGACCATCTTTTTGGGAGGGCCCCCCCTGGTCAGGGCGGCGACCGGTGAGGAGGTGGGGGCCGAGGAGCTGGGGGGTGGAGATGTCCACACCAGGATCTCCGGGGTGGCCGACCATCTGGCCGAGGATGACGACCACGCCTTAAAGCTGGCCAGGGATATTGTAAGGCACCTGGGGCCCGCTGAGAGGTTCCCCCTCCCCCAGGACCCTCCCGAAGAGCCTGCCTATGATCCCAAGGAGCTGTACGGCATCATCCCGAAGGACATCCGGAAACCCTTCGACATGCGGGAGGTGATCGCGAGGCTCGTGGATGGGAGCTACTTCCACGAGTTCAAGGAGCGCTACGGCCCGACCCTGGTCTGTGGCTTTGCCAGGATCCATGGCTACCCCGTGGGTATCCTGGCGAACAACGGGGTCCTCTTCTCCGAATCAGCCCTGAAAGGCACCCACTTCATTGAGCTGTGCTGTGCCCGGAAGATCCCCCTGATCTTCCTCCAAAACATCACCGGCTTCATGGTCGGGAAAAAATATGAGCACGGGGGGATCGCCAAGGATGGGGCGAAGATGGTCCATGCCGTGGCCAACGCCGTCGTCCCGAAGTTCACGGTGATCATCGGGGGTTCCTTCGGGGCCGGGAACTACGGGATGTGTGGCCGGGCGTACGGGCCGCGGCTCCTGTTCATGTGGCCATCGGCCCGGATCTCCGTCATGGGAGGGGAGCAGGCGGCCCTGACCCTCCTCCAGGTGAAGCGGGACCAGCTCAGGGCCAGAGGGAAGGAAATGAACCCGGAGGAGGAGGAGCGCTTCGTCCAGCCTATCTTGAAGAAGTACGAGGAGGAAGGGAACCCCTACTACAGCACGGCCCGCCTCTGGGACGACGGGATCCTCGATCCTGCCGAGACCCGGGATGTCCTTGCCTTGGGGATTGCCATGGCGTTGAACGCCCCCATCCCCGACCCGACCTACGGGATCTTTCGCATGTAAGGAGAGCTATCGGCCATCAGTTTTCGAAGGTCTTCTCCCACTCCCTTTCATGATGATGTTCAGAAAGATCCTCGTTGCGAACCGGGGTGAAATCGCGGTCCGGGTCATCCGGGCTTGCCGGGAGCTGGGGAT
The DNA here is from genome assembly GCA_964535215.1 of uncultured bacterium. GTDB lineage: Bacteria > Methylomirabilota > Methylomirabilia > Methylomirabilales > JACQHM01 > JACQHM01. The sequence goes on along the minus strand of CAZHST010000005.1, from coordinate 5,968 downwards.
CCGGGCAGTGGCCGTCTACTCCGAGGCCGACCGGGCGGCCCTCCATGTCCGACTCGCCGATGAGGCCGTCCTGATCGGCCCTTCCCCTCCTAGGGAAAGCTACCTGAACGGGGAGGCCCTCCTGGATGCTGCCAGGAAGACAGGGGCGGAGGCGATCCATCCCGGGTACGGATTCCTGGCTGAAAACCCCGTGTTCGCCAGGCGGTGCGCGGAGGCGGGGCTTGTCTTCATCGGCCCTTCTCCTGAGGCCATCGAGACCCTTGGGAACAAGATCACCGCCCGAAGGCTGATGGAGCGGATCGGGGTGCCTGTGGTCCCGGGGGTTGTCCTCTCGAAGGGGGATCTCCCCGAGGCCTCCAAAGCGGCTGAAAAGCTCGGCTATCCCGTGTTGATCAAGGCGGCGGCCGGAGGCGGGGGGAGGGGGATGCGGATCGTCAGGACCCCTTCCGAGCTTCCCGACCTCCTGATCTCCGCCAGGAGGGAGGCCGAGGCCGCCTTCGGTGATAGAACGGTCTTTCTGGAAAAGTACCTTCCGCGCCCCCGCCATGTTGAGGTTCAGATCCTGGCCGACCGCCGTGGTGCCGTTGTCCACCTGGGGGAGCGGGAGTGCTCGATCCAGCGACGGTACCAGAAGCTCCTGGAGGAGACCCCTTTCCCTGCCGTCAACGCTCAGCTCCGGCGACGGATGGGGGAGGCGGCCATTGAGGCGGCCAGGGCTACCAACTATGTGAACGCCGGAACCATCGAGTTCCTCCTGGACGAGGAAGGACACTTCTACTTTCTGGAGGCCAACACCCGGCTTCAGGTGGAGCACCCTATCACGGAGCTTTGCACGGGGATTGATCTTGTGAAAGCCCAGATCCGGATCGCCGCCGGGAAACCGCTCGGCTTCCAGCAAAGGGCGATCCGCCCCAGGGGCCATGCCATCGAGTGCCGGATCTATGCCGAGGATCCGGCCCGGGATTTTCTCCCCTCCCCCGGTCGCATCGTAGCCTTGGAGGAGCCTTCAGGGCCTGGCATCCGGGTAGATTCGGGGATCTACGCCGGTTTTGAGGTCTCGCCCTTCTACGATCCCCTCCTCGCCAAGGTCTCGGTCTGGGCGGAGGATCGGGAGGCGGCCCGGCGGCGGATGGTTGAGGCCTTAAACGCTTACACGATCCTGGGTGTCACCACCTGTCGTGAGTTCCTCTCCGATGTCCTGAACCATCCGGCCTTCATCGCCGGGAGGATCCATACCCGTTTCGTCGCTGAACACTTCAACGGGTGGAAGGGCAGGGCTCGGGAGCCCGGGAAAGAGGTGTTGGTTACCGGGGCCGTAGATGCCTCCCACCGACCTCGGGAAAAGACCGGGCTGGGCGAAACGGGTGGATCCGCCGGAAAGCCCCCCTCTTCACCCTGGGAGACCCTTGGCCGCTGGCGCCTGGGGGAGTACAGGGCAAGGACCTTCGTGGCCACCCCTGGGGAAACCTCTCCTCCCCGGGCCCTTAGGCCTTTCATTGAAAGGGCTCCCCTGGAGGTCCTCTCCTCCATGCCGGGGAGGGTCTTGAAGCTTTCAATTACTGAGGGAGATCTCATCAAGGTTGGGCAGGAACTTCTGATCCTTGAGGCGATGAAGATGGAGCATGTCATCCGCTCCGAGCGAGGGGGAAGGATCAGAAAGGTTCATGTGGTTGTCGGCCAATGGGTTGAGCCCGGTCAGCTCCTGGTAGAGTTCGAGGCTGAGGAGACGTAAGGGGGGAGGTATGGGGCAGCCGTATGGTTCGTTGGTGGGTGGTGCGCTGGTCCTCACGGTTCTCACCATCGGGCTTCCTGCCCGCTTGGGAGCCGAACAGAGGTTTGCGGTCCGGGCCGGCCACGTCCCAACCTATGTCGTCATGGAAGGGAAGGGAGGGGTAAAGATCCTCCTCGATCAGGAAACGGTAGGGGCCAAGGAGGCATCCATGGGCCTGATCACCGCCCTCCCGGGGACGGTGATCCCACCCCACACCCATGATGGGGCGGAGCTTGTGTACGTTCTGGAAGGCCGTGGTGAGCTCTTCCTCGCCGGCCAGACCATCCCCATTGAAGGAGGGATGGCTCTCTATATTCCGCCCAATACCGAACACGGGGTGAGGGTCACGACGGAGGTCACGCCGTTACGGGCCATCCAGGTTTATGCCCCTCCTGGTCCCGAGCAGCGCTTCAAAACGGGAAAGAAGGTGGAGGAGTGATGGAGTTCGAGCTGAACGATGCCCAGAGGGCCGTCCAGGAGATGGTCCGGGACTTTGCCGAGAAGGAGATCATCCCCAAGGCCCCGGAGTACGATGAGAGGGCCGAGTTTCCCTGGGAGATCATCCACAGGCTGGCAGAGCTGGGCCTCCTCGGGATGATCATCCCGCCAGAATATGGCGGGGCGGGGATGGATTACATCAGCTATGTCCTCGCCCTTGAAGAACTGGGACGGGCCGATGGGGCGGTTGCCCTCTCCGTTGAAGCCCATAACTCCCTTGCCTGCTACCACCTGTACATGGCGGGGGATGAACGTCAAAGGCGGACGTACCTCATTCCTATGGCCCGGGGGGAAAAGCTGGGGGCTTGGGCCTTGACCGAACCTCACGCGGGGAGTGACGCCGGGAGCTTAAAGACGACCGCCGTCTTAAAGGGGGATCGTTGGGTCCTCAACGGCGCCAAGACCTTCACCACCCACGGGACCGTGGCCTCCATCTACATTGTGATGGCCTCGACTGACCCGGGTAAGGGGCGCCGGGGGATCTCGGCCTTCATCGTCGAAAAGGAGACCAAAGGCTTCAGGCAGGGGAAGCGGGAGCGTAAGCTTGGGATGCGGGCCTCCGATACGGCCCAGCTCTTCTTCGAAGAGGCCGAGGTGCCGGGGGAGAACCTCCTGGGGGAGCTGAACCAGGGCTTTGTCGATGCCTTGAAGATCCTCGATAGAGGAAGGGTCGGGATTGCGGCCCTGGCCGTCGGGCTTGCCCGAGCGGCTTTTGAGGAAAGCCTCAAGTACGCGAAGAGCCGGGAACAGTTCGGAGAACCGATTGCCCACTTCCAGGCGATCCAGTGGAAGCTGGCGGATATGGCGACGGAAATTGACGCGGCCCGCCTGTTGACCCTTAAGGCGGCAGATCTTTTAAATAAAGGACGGCGGGTAACGAAGGAGGCCTCCCTCGCCAAGCTCTTCGCCTCCCGGGTGGCGATGAAGGCCACCACCGAGGCCATTCAGATCCACGGGGGTTACGGCTACATGAAGGAGTATCCGGTGGAGCGGTATTTCAGGGATGCGAAGCTCACCGAGATCGGGGAAGGGACCTCGGAGATCCAGCGCCTGATCATCGCCCGCTATCTCCTGGGGAGGGAATTCGTCCCCTAAAAGGCCTTGGGCAATCCCTCAAGGGGGGAACGTCAATGGAGTTGGCCCAGAGGATCGTAAGAGGTGATGACAGGGCTATAGGGCGGCTCATGTCCCTCCTTGAGCAAGGGGCGCCGGAGGGGATCGCCTGCTTAAAGGCTCTGTACCCCCAGACCGGCCGTGCTCACGTGATCGGCATTACCGGTCCACCGGGTTCCGGGAAGAGCACCCTGGTTGATCACCTGACCGTTGAGGCTCGGAAGCGAGGAAAGACGGTGGGGATCGTGGCCGTGGATCCGACGAGCCCCTTCACCGGTGGGGCGATCCTGGCCGACCGGATCCGGATGCAGCGGCATAGCCTCGATCAGGGGGTCTTCATCCGGAGCATGGCCACCCGGGGCCATCTGGGAGGGCTTGCCCGGGCCACCAACGAGATCGTTGATGTCCTGGATGCTGCCGGGAAGGAGGTCATCTTCATCGAGACGGTGGGGGTAGGGCAGGACGAGGTGGAAGTGGTCAAGGCGGCCCACACGACCGTCGTGGTCACTGTTCCTGGGTTAGGCGATGAAATCCAGGCCATCAAGGCAGGCCTCCTGGAGATCGCGGACCTCCTCGTCGTGAACAAGGCTGATCGAGAAGGGGCCGACAAATGGGCCAGGGAACTGGAGGTCATGCTCTCATTCGGCTCTTCGAAAGAAGGGCTTCGTCCCAAGATCTATCGAACGGTGGCTACTACCGGTCAAGGGGTCGAGGAGCTTCTTCAAGGAATCCTTGAACATGGGCATTCCCTGACAGCTGCCAGCTCAAGAGAGGAGAGGGACAGGGAGCGAAGCCGGTGGATCTTCCTGGAACTGTTAAAAGATCGTTTGACCCGCCTGGTCCTGGAAGAGGCCTCCAAAAACGGGATGCTGGATGACCTGATTGAACGGGTGGCGAAGCGGGAACTCGACCCCCATTCGGCCGTAGAGCAGATCCTGAGGAGGATTGGGCTTTAGCAGTAAAACCCCCTGCCTGTCTTCCGACCGTAGTGCCCTGCCTCGACGAGCTTCTTCAAGGTCTGCGGGACCAGGAAACGCTCCCCGAAGGCCTCCTTCAGCCCTTCGTGGACGTGGAGCACCGTGTCCAGTCCCAGGTAATCCGCCAGCTCGAAGGGACCCATCGGGTGGTTTAAGCCGAGCTTGACCGCCTTGTCAATGTCCTCCTTCGAGGCCACCCCCTCCTCATAGACCCGGAAACACTCAGCCAGGAATGCGGACAGGACCCGGCTCGTGATGAAGCCCTGAGAATCCTTACAGACAACGGTTTCCTTCCCCAAGCGATGCGACAGCTCCTCGATCGTCCGGACCGTCTCGTCGGAGGTCTGGACGCCTTTGACGATCTCGATAAGTCGCATCACCTGGGGAGGGTTGAACCAGTGCATCCCGATCACCTTCTCCGGCCGCTTTGTCGCGGCGGCGAGGGCCGTGATGCTGAGCTGCGAGGTATTTGACGCCAAGATGGCATGGGCTGGCGTGGCCGTATCCAGCTCTTCAAAGACCCGCTTCTTGAGCACCAGATCCTCCGGAACGGCCTCGATGACGACGTCGGCCTCCCGGACGGCCTCTTCGAAGGATGTGGTTGGGACAATCCGTTGAAGGACCTGGGAGGTGTCTTCTGCCCGGAGCTTTCCTGCCCTGACGAGCCGCTCCAGACTCTTCTGGATCATGCTGAGCCCCTTTTCAAGGATCCCTTGATCAATATCCCGAAGAGTGACGGAAAAGCCCGATTGGGCAGCGACCTGAGCGATGCCATGCCCCATCAACCCTGCCCCCAAGACGGCGATCTTCTGGATGTCCATCGAAATCCTCCTTGCCAAGGGCCTTTCAAGGTTCCACTCCCTCCTCGTGGGTCGAATCGGCGAACGTTCCCCATCCTTACATGGGGAAACCTATACAGATGCTCTACAAGCGTCAAGGCAAAAATAGCAGGGAAGGCCTGAAAAGGTAAGCCCTCGGGGGCGGGACTATCCAATGGCGTAGGGATCGGTCTTGGCCAGGAGGTCTAACAGCTCCTGACGATTGGCCTCTTCCTCCTCCCGGATCCGAAGGAGCAAGGCTGCCACCTCGGGGTAGTCATCATCCACCGCGTAGGCGGCGTGCAGGAACTTCTCCAGATCTTCCTTCTCGGCTTCCAGGTCACCGACCAGTCGTTCCCAAAGGGTTCGGCCTTCCGGTGGAGATGGGGGGGGAGGTTCCGGGGGTGTCAGGCCCAGGGCCCTGATCTGCTCCCGAAGGAGTCGGACGTGCTCCGCCTCGCGCTCGGCGATGGCCAGGAGTCGCTGACGTTTCTCCGGGAACCGGAGAAGCTGGTTGGCGTCCTGCCGGAGTCGTTCAGCCTCCATAGCCTCTTCCCGGGCCTGCTCTGTGAGGATTTCCACCAGATAGTCCCGTTGATCGGTCGTTAGCCTGGCAAAGAGCTGTCGCCAACCCTGTTTCATCTTTTCCAAGAGGGGCATCTTGCCTCACCTTTCCCTTGAAAGGAAAATCGAGGGGGTCCTCCTTCCCTGGAGGACCCCCTCCCGATGACAAATCAGGCCACCTCGACCTTGATGGCCTTTGGCTTTGCCTCTTCCTTCTTGGGGAGCAC